>NZ_JBHVUH010000009.1:0-393732 GCF_042884245.1 Streptomyces sp. NPDC058145
GGCCCGGGGACCGCGGTCCCCGGGCCCCTGCCACGGTCCCTTACGCCCCGCGCAGCTCGCCGATCAGCTCCCGCACGACCGCCGCCCCGTTCAGGGTCAGCACCGACTCCGGGTGGAACTGCACCCCGGCGAACCCCGGGCCCCGTACCGCGTGCACCTCCCCGTTCTCCGCCCGGCTCACCTCCACGTGGTGCGCGGCCAGCTTCCGGGCGGCCTCGTCGTCGCAGCGGGCCGTGAAGCTGTTGTAGAAGCCGACCGTCTCCGGCCGCCCGAACAGGTCGATCGTGGTCTGCGCCCCCTGGTACGGGACCTCCTTGCGGACGATCTCAAGACCCAGCTCCGCCGCGATCAGCTCATGGCCCAGGCAGACCCCGAGCACGCCGTACCGGTGCTCCCCGAGCACGGCGGCGGCCAGGTCCCGCAGGAGGCGCATCTTCGGGTCGGCCGGGTCGGACGGGTCGCCCGGACCCGGCCCCAGCACCACCGGACCCCGGTGCGCGAGCACGGCCTGCCGCAGCCCCGGCTCGTCGTAGCGCCGGACGGTCACCTCCAGCCCGCCGGAGCGCAGCACGTGCGCCAGCATCGCCGTGAAGGTGTCCTCGCCGTCGACGACGAGCGCATGCCCCGCGAGGGCCTCGGAACGCTCCTGCATCCGCAGCCAGAACGGGGCGAGGGAGGCCCGGCGCCCGTCCAGCGCGGCCCGCACCCGGGGGTCGTCGGCCAGCCGGGGGCGCCTGTGCTCCGTGCGCGGCGCGGACGGCCGTACCCCGAGGGCCGCGAGCACTCCCGCCGCCTTCGCGTGCGTCTCCGCCACCTCGCCGGCCGGATCCGAGCCGCGTACCAGCGTCGCGCCGACCGGGACGCGCAGCCGGCCGCCGGCGGCGATGTCGGCGGTGCGGATCAGGATGGGGGAGTCCAGCGTCTGGGCGCCGCCGGAGTCCCGCCCGAGCAGGGCCAGCGCGCCCGCGTAGTAGCCGCGCCCGCCGGCCTCGTGCCGTTCGATCACCCGGCACGCGTTCTGCACCGGCGACCCGGTGACCGTGGCCGCGAACATGGTCTCCCGCAGCACCTCCCGCGCGTCCAGGGAGGACTTCCCGCGCAGCTCGTACTCGGTGTGCGCGAGGTGCGCCATCTCCTTCAGGCGCGGCCCGACGACCACCCCGCCCATGTCGCCGACGGTGCACATCATCTTCAGTTCCTCGTCGACGACCATGGACAGCTCCTCGATCTCCTTGCCGTCGGCGAGGAAGGCCAGCAGATGCTCCGGCGTCGGCCCCCCGGCCGGATAGCGGTACGTCCCGCTGATCGGGTTCATCACGACGGTGCCCACCCGTCTCCCACCACCGCCCTCGGCCGAGGGCGCTTCGCGTTCGTCCCTTCCACCCGACATCCGTACGTGCACCTCGGGACTGGCACCGACCAGCGTGCGCTCCGGGGTGTGCACCAGGAACGTCCAGTACGCGCCCCGCTCGCCCTCCAGCAGGCGCCGGAACAACGCCAGCGCGTCCGCCCGCCCGAAGCCGGGGATATCGCCCTCGTACGTCCGCCGGATCACGAAGTTCGCGCCCTCGCCCCGGCCGATCTCCTCGCGCAGCACCCGCCCGACGATCTCGCCGTACTCCTCGTCGCCGATGTCGAAGCCCCCGCCCTCGACCCGCACCTCATGGCCGGGCAGCGATCGCAGGGCCTCGGTGAGCGGGATCTCGTACGACTCCTCGGGGGTCAGCACCAGCAGCGGGGTGCCGTCGTCCCGGACGTCGAAGCCGCGCTCGCGGATCTGCCGGAACGGGACGAGCGCCAGGCCCTCGTCGGGCAGGTCGGCCAGCTTGTCCCGGGCCGTGACGGGGCCGAGCAGCAGCTCCACCGGGTGCTCGTCCCGGCCCGGGGTGCGCCGGCGGAGCAGGGCGAAGGGACGGGGATCGGACAACAGGTCCTGCAGGTTCACGGGTGGGGCTCCTTCTCGGTCGTCTGTCCGACGGAGAGGAACGGCCCCGGGAAACGCCGAAGGCCGCCCCTCGGGCGGCCTTCGCGAAGTCTTGCGTACGCGCAGTCAGTGGGCCGCCGGATGAGCGGTCCACCACCAGTTCTGGATCGAAAGCGCGAACATGCCGGGAACCCTACCGCACCGGCCCGGTGTCCACGGGGCAATCAGTCCGTCTCATCCTTCGAGCCGGACGAAGAGGATGCGACACGACCCCGTAATGTTTGAGGGGTGACCGTGAACGCTAAGACCAGCGCGAGCGCTGGCAACACCTGGCGAGACCTGCCCGCGGCGCAGCAGCCCGAGTACCCCGACACCGAGGCTCTGCGCGCAGTGATCGCGGACCTCGAGTCGTATCCGCCGCTCGTCTTCGCGGGCGAGTGCGACCAGCTGCGCGCCCGGATGGCGGCCGTCGCCAAGGGAGAGGCGTTCCTCCTCCAGGGCGGCGACTGCGCCGAGGCCTTCGACGCGGTGTCCGCCGACCACATCCGCAACAAGCTCAAGACGCTGCTCCAGATGGGTGCCGTCCTGACCTACGCGGCCTCCGTGCCGGTGGTCAAGGTGGGCCGGATCGCCGGCCAGTACTCCAAGCCGCGCTCCAAGCCGACCGAGACCCGGGACGGCCTGACGCTGCCGACCTACCGCGGCGACTCCGTCAACGGCTTCGACTTCACCGAGGAAGCCCGCGTCCCGGACCCCGAGCGGCTGAAGCGCATGTACAACGCTTCGGCCTCCACGCTGAACCTGGTGCGCGCCTTCACCACCGGCGGCTACGCCGACCTGCGCCAGGTGCACGCCTGGAACCAGGACTTCGTGAAGTCCTCCCCGTCCGGGCAGCGCTACGAGCAGCTGGCGCGGGAGATCGACAGCGCGCTGAACTTCATGCGGGCCTGCGGCACCGACCCGGAGGAGTTCAAGACCGTCGAGTTCTTCTCCTCGCACGAGGCGCTGCTGCTGGACTACGAGTCCGCCCTGACCCGGGTCGACTCCCGCACCGGCAGGCTGTACGACGTCTCCGGGCACATGGTGTGGATCGGTGAGCGCACCCGGCAGCTGGACGGCGCGCACATCGAGTTCGCCTCGCGCATCCGCAACCCGATCGGCATCAAGCTCGGCCCGACCACCACGGCCGAGGAGGCGCTGCGGTACATCGACCGCCTCGACCCCGAGCGGGAGCCGGGGCGGCTGACCTTCATCGTCCGCATGGGCGCCGACAAGGTCCGCGACCGGCTCCCCGAGCTGGTCGAGAAGGTCACGGCGTCCGGCGCCACGGTGGCCTGGGTGACCGACCCGATGCACGGCAACACCTTCGAGGCGGCCTCCGGCCACAAGACCCGCCGCTTCGACGACGTGCTCGACGAGGTGAAGGGCTTCTTCGAGGTCCACAAGGGGCTCGGCACCCACCCGGGCGGCATTCACGTGGAGCTGACCGGCGACGACGTCACCGAGTGCGTGGGCGGCGGCGACGAGATCTTCGTCGACGACCTGCACCAGCGCTACGAGACGGCCTGCGACCCGCGCCTGAACCGCAGCCAGTCCCTCGACCTGGCGTTCCTCGTCGCGGAGATGTACCGGGACCAGTGAGTGATCTGGGGCGCGGATCACACCGGATCCGCGCCCCACGTACTTTTGCGCTCTCCACGCGATGGGTAAGGTTAGGTTTGCCTCACCGGGAAACGGGATGGCATGACAACGGCGATCCCGTCTGGAGGTGAATCCGCGTGTATGTCTGCAGCTGCTTCGGCGTCACCGAGGCCCAGGTCAAGCAGCACGCGGAGGACGGTGCCGGCACCCCCCGCCAGATAGCCTCCGCCTGCAAGGCGGGCACGGACTGCGGCGGCTGCGTACGGCGCATCCAGGCGCTGCTCGGCCGGGGCGCCTGCCCCCGCCGGGAACTGATCGACCGGCGCGCCCCGGCCCTCGACCGGCTGGACGACGCCGCCTGACACCCCGCCCGGTGCCGCCCTCCGCGGCGGCTCAGCGCGTGGAGAAGCCGCCGGTGCCCGGTCCGGACGGGTCGGGCTGGCTCTGCTCGATCACGGTCGACAGGTACAGCGCCTCACCGAGCTTGTCCACGAGTTCCAGCTGGGTGTCCAGGTAGTCGATGTGGTGCTCCTCGTCGGCCAGGATCGCCTCGAAGATGTTCGCCGACGTGATGTCGTCCTTCTCGCGCATGAGCTGGACGCCGCGGCGCAGCCGGTCGATGGCCTCGACCTCGATCTGCCGGTCGGCCCGGAGCATCTCGGCAACCGTCTGCCCGACCTGCACATGGAAGAGCCGCTGGTAGTTCGGCAGGCCGTCCAGCAGCAGGATGCGGTCGGTGAGGACCTCCGCGTGCCGCATCTCGTCGAACGACTCGGCCCGGGTGTACTGGGCGAGCTTCGTCCATCCCTTGTGGTCCTGCAGCTTGGCGTGCAGGAAGTACTGGTTGATCGCGGTCAGCTCGGCGGTCAGCTGCTCGTTGAGCAGTTCGATGACCTCGGGGTCGCCCTGCATCGCGATGGACTCCTTCAGATGGTCGAACCAGGTCGCCAGGGCCCGTCGTCACGTTCCCGTCCGCTCCTTCGGGCGACGGGAACGTGACGACAGGCGCTAGGTCGTGTCCGCACAGTCACGCCGCGACCCCCGCCCTGCGGGCGAACGACGCGACTTCGCGGACACGACCTAGCGCCGCATGATTTCACCGGCCGAGAAGATCGTCCAGTAAGTGCGTACTAATTATGTAAGTGGCGTTTTGAGAGCATTTGTCCGACCTGAGGGCGGGTGGTCAAGGGCACTGCCCGAGGTCTGTCAGGATGGATACATGGGTCATCCGGTGGAGCGAGCGTCTGGAGAAGCGGCAGGGTCCGAGCTTCCGCCGGGGCAGCGGCCGCAGCGTGGCTGGCCGGTCACGCACTACGGTCCGGTGCCGAAGTTCCGGCCCGAGCGCTGGGAGTTCCGGGTCTTCGGCGCCACCGCCGACGGCGACAAGCGCACCTGGGACCACGAGGAGTTCACCGCGCTGCCCTACACCACCGTGGTGGCCGATCTGCACTGCGTGACGAAGTACAGCATGACCGGCGCGGAGTGGGGCGGCGTCCCGGCCCGCGCGGTGCTGGACCTCGCCCCGCCCGCCGCGGACGTCACCCATGTGATGGTGTGGGCGGAGTACGGGTTCAGCTCCAACCTGCGGCTCGCGGACTTCGCCTCCGACCGCACGATCTTCGCCACCCACAAGGACGGCGAACTCCTCACCGCCGAACACGGCTTCCCGGTCCGCCTGATCGTCCCTCACCTCTACGCCTGGAAGGGCCCCAAGTGGGTCCGGGGCGTGGAGTACATGACCGCCGACCGCCGCGGCTTCTGGGAGGAGCGCGGCTACCACAACATCGGCGATCCCTGGAAGGAGCAGCGCTACTCCTACCAGGAGGAGCCCGGGGAGGGTCCCGAGCTCTGATCCTGGCGTCCGTGCCGGGTCAGTGGTGGTACTGGTGCACCACGGCGTGCCCCTTGCCCCGCCCGATCGTCCACTTGTTGACCGGGGTGGTCACGACGAAGGCGATCACCAGCGAGGCGGCCAGCGAGATCCAGAACAGCGAGTCGGCGAGCGTGGCGTCCATCGCGGCCGGCCAGACCAGGATCACCCCGTTGTCGATCAGCTCCATCACGGCGATGGACAGGGTGTCGGCGGCCAGGGCCACGCGGATCGCGGTCCGCAGGTCGACACCGGCCCGGAGAACCCCGCGCATGGTGAGCGAGTAGCCGAAGAAGAAGGCCAGGACGATCGCCAGCAGCGTGGTCGGCAGGTTCCCCCAGCCGGCCGCGGTACCGATGACCATGCCGAGCACCTCGCCGATGGCGCAGCCGGTGAGGCAGTGCAGGGTGGCCTGCGCGGCCATCGTCCAGCTTGCCGGGCCGTGGCCGTGGACGGATCCGTGGTCGTGCCCGGATTCGTGGTCGTGGCCCTGGCCGTGCTGCTGGCGGTGCCCGGTGTGTGCCGTGTGCTCCATGGGGTCCCCCAATGCCGAACGGACGGTTCCTGCGACCAGGAGAACCACATACCCCCTAGGGGTATTCCGCTCAGGCTCAGGAATCCCGGAGTTTCTTCAGCCTCTCCACGTCCGCCGAGTGCCCTTCCTTGCCGCCGGGAGTCTCGATGACGAGCGGCACGCCCGCCGTCGCCGGGTGGTTCATCAGCGCGCGGAACGGGTCCTCGCCGATGTGACCGGCGCCGATGTTCTCGTGCCGGTCCTTGTGCGCGCCGGCCACGTCCTTGGAGTCGTTGGCGTGGATCAGCTTCAGCCGGCCCTCGCCGACGGTGCCGACCAGCAGATCGAGGGTCTGGTGCATGCCGCTGGGGCCGGTCAGGTCGTGCCCGGCGGCGAAGATGTGACAGGTGTCCAGGCAGACGCCGAGCTTCGGATGGGCGTCCAGCGCCTCGAAGTACGGCCCGAAGTCCCAGGTGCGCGAGCACAGCGAGGCGCCCTGCCCAGCGGTCGACTCCAGCAGCAGGAACGGGTCGTCGTCGTGGGTCAGCTCGTCCAGCAGCGGCAGCAGGTGGGCGCGTACCTGCTTCAGCGCCACCTCGCGCGTCCGCCCGCCGGTCGCGCTGCCGGTGTGCACCACCACGCCCAGCGCCCCTATCTCACGCCCGCGCCGCAGCGAGTGCCTGAGCGACTCCGCCGAGCGCTCCACGGTCGCCTCGGTGTGCGAGCCGAAGTTGATCAGATAGGGGGCGTGCACATACGCCGGGACCGACTGCGCGGCGCACGCCTCGCGGAACGCCTCGTCCTGCCGCGGGTTCCCGGCCGGTGTGGCCCAGCCGCGCGGGTTGGCGACGAAGACCTGCACGGTCTCGGCCTTCAGTTCGCGGGCGTAGGACAGCCCCACCGAGTGCAGACCGCCGGCCACCGGAACGTGACCGCCGATCGGGTTGCGGGCGGGGCCGGAGAGGGGCGGGGCGGCGGCACGGGACGGCTGAGATGTCACCCGTTCAGGGTGTCATGACGTCCGCCGCCGCCGGGCCGCGGTCCCCGGTGACCCCGCTCACCGGGTCAGCGGATGGTGATCGTGATCGTCGACCCCTTGGGCGCCTTCTCGCCCGCGTCCACCGACTGCTCCTTCACGGTGTCGCCGAACAGCCCGAGCAGGCCCCGGTCCTTGCTCACCTGGAAACCGGCGGCCTCCAGACGCTGCGTGGCGTCGTCCACACTCGACCCGACCACGTCCGGCACCCTCACCATCTCCGGGCCCTTGGACAGGGTCAGCGTCACCGTGTCGCCCTCGGCGGCCTGGCTGTCGGCCTTCGGGGTCTGCCGGGCCACCTGGCCCTTGTCGTACTCGGAGTTGACCTGCTGCGCGGAGATCCTCACCTTCAGCCCCGCGTCCTCCAGGTCCTGCCGGGCGCTGTCCGGGTCCTCGCCGGAGACGTCCGGCACGTCGACCGGGTTGCCCTTGCTGACCAGGAGCGCGATCGCCGAGCCCGCGTGCCGCTTGATGCCCGGCTCCGGGTCGGTGCTGATCACCGAGCCCCGATCCACGCCGTCGCTGAAGGCACGGTTGACCATGCCCGGCTCCAGCCCGGCCGACCTCAGCCGCGAGCGCGCCTCGGCCAGCGGCACCCCGCGCAGGTCGGGCACCTTCACGATCTCCGGGCCCCGGGAGATGACGAGGCTCACGGAGCCGTTGCCCCGGATGCGGGACCCGGCCGTCGGATCGGAGCTGATGACCGTGCCGCTGCCGACCGTGTCGTTGTACTCGCGCTTGATCTCCTTGACGTGGAGCCCGGACGACTTCAGCCGCGCCGTCGCCTGCTCCTCGGTCTTGGCCAGCAGCGGCGGGACCTTGGTGAACTGCCCGGAGTTGATGTACCAGACCCCCGCGCCCACGCCGAGGACCACCAGCACGGCGGCGACGAGGGCGGCGAGCCGGCGTCCCGGCCGGAGCGGCGCCCGCCGTTCGGGCACCGGCGGGCTCTGCAGCCGGCTGGTGTGCTGGACGTCCATCGGACCCTCGTCCTCGTTGACGGGCAGCGGCCGGGGCACGGTCAGCGAGCGCGGGATCACGCTCGTACGGTCCCCGGCGTTGTCGTGCTCCGCGGACAGCGCCTGCGGCGGCACGGCGTCCAGCTGACCGGCGCTGAGCCCGGCACGGGCCCGCAGCACCTGGCCGAGCAGCGCCGCGGCGTCGTCCGGCCGGAGGTCCGGGGTGCGCGCGGTGGCCGAGGCGACCAGCACGTCCAGGTCCGGCGGCAGCCCCGGCACGAGCGCGGAGGGCGGCGGCACGTCCTCGTGGATGTGCTTGTACAGAATCTGCGCGGGGGAGTCCCCGGAGTGCGGCTTGCCGCCGGTCAGCATCTCGTAGAGGACGACACCGCAGGCGTACACGTCGACGCGCGGGTCGGCGGTGCCCTGCTCCATCTGCTCGGGGGCGAGATACGACACGGTCCCGAGGACGGCGCCGGTGGTGCTGGTCACCGTGTCCACCGACCGCACCAGCCCGAAGTCGGCGACCTTGACCCGCCCGTCGTCGCCTATCAGCACGTTCTCGGGCTTCATGTCCCGGTGCACGAACCCGGCCCGGTGCGCGGCGCCGAGCGCGGCCAGCACCGGCTCCAGGATGTCCAGCGCCGCCCGGGGCTGCAGCGCCCCCCGCTCGCGCAGCACG
This sequence comes from Streptomyces sp. NPDC058145, assembly GCF_042884245.1. NCBI lineage: Bacteria > Bacillati > Actinomycetota > Actinomycetes > Kitasatosporales > Streptomycetaceae > Streptomyces > Streptomyces sp. NPDC058145. The sequence goes on from NZ_JBHVUH010000009.1 coordinate 8,627, forward strand.
TCCCGCAGCGTGCACCCGGCGACGTACTCCATCGCCAGATACACGTACGACGCGTCGGTGCCCTGGTCGAAGACCTGCACCACGTTGGGGTGGGCGAGCCGGGCGACCGACTTGGCCTCGCGGATGAACCGGTCCACGAACGCCCCGTCGGCCGCCAGGGCCGGGTGCATCACCTTGAGCGCGAGCACGCGGTCCAGGCGGGTGTCCAGGGCCCGGTAGACCGTGGCCATCCCGCCGACGGCGATCCGCGCGTCGACGCGATAGCGTCCGTCGAGCACCTGCCCGACGAGCGGGTCCTGAAGGGTCGTATCCACGCAGGCGAGTGTACGAGGACCGACGGACACCGCCGCACGCTGCGCCGTTCCGGTGACGGACTGCAGCAGACCTGTGACTGTCCCCGGGGGGAACCACGCCCTACGGGCGGTCGACGGGAGTTTGACGACCGGCCCGGAACGCGGGCCGCTCGGGGTCCAGGTCGGCGCGGCCCCCGGTGGGGGAGGAGGCCTCGGCGAAGTGCCGGCGCGGGATCCGGCCCGCCAGCCGGGCCAGCCGCCCCGCCTCCACCGCGTGCCTCATCGCCGCGGCCATCGTCTCGGGCCGCTGGGCCCGGGTCACGGCGGAGGCGAGCATCACACCGGCGCAGCCCAGCTCCATCGCCAGGGCGACGTCCGAGGCCGTACCGGCGCCCGCGTCCAGGATCACCGGCACGCGCGCGTGTTCCACGATGAGCTGGAAGTTGTGCGGGTTGCGGATCCCGAGCCCGGAGCCGATCGGGGAGCCCAGCGGCATCACCGCCGCACAGCCCACGTCCTCCAGCTTCCGCGCCAGCACGGGATCGTCGTTGGTGTACGGCAGCACCGTGAACCCGTCGTCCACCAGCGTCTCCGCCGCGTCCAGCAGCTCCACCGGGTCCGGCAGCAGGGTGCGCTCGTCGGCGATGACCTCCAGCTTCACCAGGTCGGTGCCCAGCGCCTCGCGTGCCATCCGGGCCGTCAGCACGGCCTCCCCGGCGGTGAAGCAGCCCGCGGTGTTCGGCAGCACCCGGATGCCCAGCTTCTCCAGCACCGACAGCACCGAGCCGTGCACCCCGGGATCGACCCGCCGCATCGCCACCGTGGTCAGCTCAGTGCCGGAGGCGACCAGCGCGCGCTCCAGCACGTCCAGGCTGGGCGCGCCGCCGGTGCCCATGATCAGCCGGGACCCGAAGGGCACCCCGCCCACCACGAAGGGATCGTCGGTCATGGTCAGCCTCCCTGGACGGCGGTGAGTACCTCGACACGGTCGCCGTCGAGGAGCGCGGTGGCCGCCCACCGCGCGCGCGGTACGACGGTCTCGTTGACGGCCGCGGCCACCCCGGAGGGCGCCGCGGTCAGGGTCTTCACCAGCGCGTCCAGCGCGGTGCCCGGGGCGATCTCCCGGCGTTCGCCGTTGACCGAGACACAGATGCTCATGCGGGCTGCTCCACGAGTACGGCGCCGAAGCGCTCCGGGGTGAACGGACGGGCCGCCTCCGGCAGCTCGCCGCCGGCCAGCAGCTCGGCCATGACGTCCCCGGTGACCGGCGTGAGCAGCACACCGTTGCGGTAGTGCCCGGTGGCCAGCAGCAGCCCGTCGAGCCCGGACGGGCCGAGCAGCGGGGCGTTGTCGGGGGAGCCGGGGCGCAGACCGGCCCGGGTCTCGGTGAGGGGCAGCTCGGTGATCCCGGGCACCAGCTCATGGGCGTCGCGCAGCAGCTCGTACACGCCCCCCGCGGTCACCGTGGTGTCCCAGCCCAGCTCCTCGCTGGTCGCGCCGACGACCAGCTCGCCGTTCTCCCGGGGCACCAGGTAGACCTGGCTGCCGCGCACCACGGCCCGCACGGTGCGGCTCAGGAACGGCGCGTACCGCCGGGGCACGGTCAGCCGCAGCACCTGCCCCTTCACCGGCCGCACCGGGGGCAGCAGATCGTCCGGGACGCCCGCGAGACGCCCGCTGAGGCTGCCCCCGGCGAGCACCACCCGTCCCGCGCCCAGCCGGGTGCCGTCCGCGGCGGTGACCCCGGCGGCCCGGCCCCCGGCGACGTCGAGCCGCTCGGCCCAGCAGCGGTGGAACACCACCCCGGCCCGTTCGCACGCCTCCACCAGGGCGGACGCCAGCCGTCGTGGGTCGATCTGGTGGTCGCCGTCGACCCGCAGCCCGCCCCGCACCCCGGGCGCGAGCATGGGTTCGAGGCGCCGGCACTCCCGCCCCGACAGCCACACGGAGTCGAGCCCCGAGCGCCGCTGCAGGGCGTGCAGCTCCCGCAGATGGGCGCGGTCGTCCGAGTCGAGCGCCACGGCGAGCGTGCCGCAGCGCCGGTAACCCAGGTCACGACCCGTCAGTTCGGTCAGCTCGGCCGCGAAGTCCGGGTAGCGGCGGGCCGATTCCAGGTTGAGGGCGAGCAGCCTCTCCTCGCCGTAGTGCAGTTCGGTGACCGCGGCCAGCATTCCCGCCGCGACCCGCGCGGCCCCGCCGCCGGGCTCGGGGTCCACCACGGCCGTGGCGAGCCCGCGCTGCGCGGCGCGCCAGGCCGTGACCAGGCCGATGATCCCGCCCCCGATGACGAGGACGTCGGACGTACGTGACGGCATGGGCGTCCAGCCCCTCCCTTCGCCGGCATGACCCGGATCAGGTTCGTACGGTCGGAGGCCGCCAGCCTCCCTCTCAGCCCGGTGCGTCCGGGCTCCCGCGAGTGCTTGTACCGTGGCCACCCTAGCCCTCGGCGCCCCGACCTCGTAAGGAGCCCCGCCCCATGGCCCGCCCGCCCGTCTCCCCCCACCGACCTCGAGGGAGGGGCTGCGCCCCGCCCTGCAGATCTCTCGACGGGCTCGTCCTCGCCCCGGTGGCGGACCAGGCCCCGGGTCAGGTGGGTACGCGCACCCGCTTCGCCTACCACGAGCAGGACGGCGAGATCTGGGCCGAGTACGCGGGCGGCGACGTGGTGCGCGGCCACCTGGTCGGCACCCGGGAGGGTGACCGGCTGGACTTCCGGTACGTGCAGCTCAAGCGGGACGGGACCACCTCCTCGGGACACTGCGTGTCGGCGGTCGTGGAACTGCCCGACGGGCGGGTGCGGCTGGAGGAGACCTGGGAGTGGGAGTCGCAAGCGGGCGCCGGGACCAGCGTTGTGGAGCAGGTCACCGAGCACGCCCACTGACTGACGTTCCGTCAGTTGTCTAAGGTGATCGGGTGAGCGAGCAGACAGCACAGCAGGGCACGCCGCGGCGGCGCGTGGTGGTCGCCGGCGCGGGCATGGCCGGGGTGCAGACCGCGGTGGCCCTGCGGGAACAGGGCTTCACGGGCACCGTCACCCTGATCGGCGCCGAGCCCCACCAGCCCTACGACCGGCCGCCGCTGTCCAAGGCCGTACTCCTCGGCACGGCCGAGGGCTCCGCCTTCGACGTGGACTTCGAGTCCCTCGGCATCGAACTCAGGCTCGGCTGCGAGGCGCTGGGCGTGCGCCCCGCCGACCACGAGCTGGACACCGAGGCCGGTCCCGTGCCGTACGACGTCCTGGTCCTCGCCACCGGCGCCGAACCGATCACGCTGCCCGGCACCGAGGGCGTGCCCGGCGTGCATCTGCTGCGCACCCTGGACGACGCCGAACGGCTGCGGCCGGTGCTGGCCCGGCAGCACGACATCGTGGTCGTCGGCGCCGGCTGGATCGGCGCCGAGTTCGCCACCGCCGCCCGCGAGGCCGGCTGCGCCGTGACCGTCGTGGAGGCCGCCGGCCGGCCGCTCGCCGGCGCGCTGCCCGCCGAGGTCGCCGCACCCATGACCTCCTGGTACGCCGACAGCGGCGCCGAACTGCGCACCGACGCGCGCGTGGAGCGCGTGGAGCCCGGCGCGGTGCTGCTCGACGACGGCACCCGGCTGCCCGCGGACGCCGTCGTGGTCGGCATCGGCGCCCGCCCCGCCACCGCCTGGCTGGCCGGCTCCGGTATCGAGCTGGGCGCGCACGGCGAGGTCCTGGCCGACGACCGGTTGCGCGCCTCCGCCGAGGACGTGTACGCCGTCGGCGACTGCGCCTCCTTCCCGTCCGCCCGCTACGGCGCCCGGCTGCTGGTCCACCACTGGGACAACGCCCTGCAGGGGCCGCGCACGGTCGCCGCGAACATCCTCGGCGAGATCCCCGCGGTCTACGACCCGGTGCCGTACTTCTGGTCGGAGCAGTTCGGCCGGTTCGTCCAGTACGCGGGTCACCACGCCGCCGCCGACCGCATGGTGTGGCGCGGCCGGCCGGAGGGCCCGGCCTGGTCCGTCTGCTGGCTGCGCGAGGACCGGCTGGTGGCCCTGCTGGCCGTGGGCCGGCCCCGCGACCTGGCCCAGGGCCGGCGGCTGATCGAGGCGGGCCGCCGCATGGACCCCGAGGCCCTGGCCGACCCGGCGAGGCCCCTGAAGAACGCCACCCTCGACTAGCGGGGTGTCCCCCCACGCGGACCGGCCTGGCTTCCGACTGTCAGTGGCGGATGGCAGGCTAGATCCCGTGACCGAGATTGACGCAAAGATCGATGCACTCGTCCCCGGCTGGCTCACCCTCCCCGACATCGCCGAACAGTTCGATGTCGAGGTGACGCGTGTGCGGCAGCTGATCAAGGAGGGCCAGCTCATCGCCGTACGCCGAGGTGAGAACCGGGCGCTGCACGTTCCCGCCGCCTTCATCGACGGGGACAAGGTCGTCAAGGGCCTGTCCGGGACCCTGACGCTCCTGCGTGACGACGGCTTCACGGTCGAAGAAATGATCGAGTGGCTCTTCACCCCCGACCCGACCCTGCCCGGCACCCCCGCGCAGGCCCTGAGCGAGAATCGCGGCACGGAGGTGAAGCGGCGCGCCCAGGCGCTCGCCTTCTGAACCGACCCGCACCGCGCGGTGGCGTACCGGCCCCGGTCCGTACGCCACCCGCTCGCACGCCCATGGACGCCGACCCGGGGGGACCCCACTCATGTCCGACACCGCCCGCGACCGACTCGCCGACGCCCGCCTGTACCTCTGCACGGACGCCCGCGGACGGCAGGGCGACCTCGCCGAGTTCCTGGACGCGGTCCTGGCGGGCGGTGTCGACATCGTGCAGCTGCGCGACAAGGGCATGGAGGCCGCCGAGGAGCTGGAGCACCTCCAGGTTCTCGCCGACGCCTGCGCCCGGCACGGCAAGCTGCTCGCGGTCAACGACCGGGCCGACGTCGCCCACGCCGCCCGCGCCGACGTGCTCCACCTGGGGCAGGGCGATCTCCCCGTGCCCGCCGCCCGCGCCGTCCTCGGTGACGGCGTGCTGATCGGCCGCTCCACGCACACCGAGTCCGAGGCCGCGGCGGCCGCCGTCCAGCAGGGCGTGGACTACTTCTGCACCGGCCCGTGCTGGCCCACCCCGACCAAGCCCGGCCGGCCCGCCCCGGGCCTCGGCCTGGTGCGGTACACCGCGGGCCTGGGCACCGAGCGCCCCTGGTTCGCCATCGGCGGCATCGACCACGGCAACCTGGAGCAGGTGCTGGACGCGGGCGCCCGCCGGGTGGTCGTGGTCCGCGCGATCACCGAGGCCGACGACCCTGGTGACGCCGCGGCGCGGTTCGCAAAGCGGCTGCGGCAGCGGTAGGGGCGCCGCGGACGGGTACGGCCCGGGGCGGGCCCTGTCCGGATTTCTGTCCAAGGAGTGGACGAGGAAGCGGCAAATCGGGCAAATGACCGGCGTTCGGTTGGGGTACCGCCCACCCCTGACTAACCTGCGGGTATGGCCCTCGGAACCGCATCCACCAGGACTGATCGCGCACGCACCGTGCGCGACATCCTCGCCACCGGCAAGACGACGTACTCGTTCGAGTTCTACGCGCCGAAGACGCCCCAGGGCGAGCGGAACCTGTGGAACGCGCTGCGCAGGGTCGAGGCGATGGCGCCGGACTTCGTGTCCGTCACCTACGGTGCCGGCGGCACCACCCGCACGACCACGGTCCGGGAGACCGAGCAGATCGTCGTCGACACGACGCTCACACCGGTCGCCCACCTCACCGCGGTCGACCACTCCATCGCCGAGCTGCGCAACATCATCGGCCAGTACGCGGACGCCGGCATCCGCAACATGCTCGCCGTGCGCGGCGACCCGCCCGGCGATCCGATGGGCGAGTGGGTCCCGCACCCCCAGGGTCTGGAGTACGCGGCCGAACTCGTGCGACTCATCAAGGAGTCGGGCGACTTCTGCGTGGGCGTCGCCGCGTTCCCCGAGATGCATCCGCGCTCCGCCGACTGGGACGCCGACGTCCGGCACTTCGTCGACAAGTGCCGCGCGGGCGCCGACTACGCCATCACACAGATGTTCTTCCAGCCGGAGTCGTATCTGCGGCTGCGCGACCGGGTCGAGGCCGCGGGTTGCGAGACACCCGTGATCCCCGAGATCCTGCCGGTCACCAGCGTGAAGATGCTGGAGCGGGTGCCCAAGCTCAGCACCGCGCTGTTCCCGGGCGCCCTGAAAGAGCGCATCCTCACAGCGAAGGACGATCCGGCGGCGGTACGCTCCATCGGTATCGAGTTCGCCACGGAGTTCTGCGCACGGCTGCTGGCCGAAGGAGTGCCCGGACTGCACTTCATCACGCTCAACAACTCCACGGCGACTCTGGAAATCTACGAGAACCTGGGCCTGCACCACCCCCCGCAGGCCTAGACCGGCCGCACCGCGATACGACACACTGCGTAGCGGCCACTGGGAGAGGGGCGTACATGGGCTGGACGGTCCTCTACATCGCGTTCGGCGTCGTCGCACTGTGGTTGCTCGGCGAGGTGCTGCTGCAGTACAAGGCGCGGTTGCGCTGGCGGCTGCTCGCCTTCGCCGGCTTCCTCGGCGTCGTCGTCGGTGTGCTGATGCCTTCGGTCGTCGTCATCGGCGCGGGCGCGATCGCCTTCGCGCTCGGCCAGACCTACGTCACGCTGTCCTTCCGCCGCGGCTTCGCCGCCGGCTGGGCGGTCAAGCGTCCCGAGGACGAGGCGGAGAGCGACGGCAGCAAGCGCCGTCGCGGCAGGGCGGAGCGCCATGACTCGACGCTGGAGGTCTCCGACCTGGAGGCCGGCGAGGGCCATGACGACGCCGGCTACGGCGACGACTACGACCGCGACGACGTCTTCACCCCGGCCCGCTCCGCCGAGCCGTCCGCCGCCGAGGCCACCGCCGTCTACGAGCCCCAGCCGCTCCCGGACGACACCGGCTCCTACGGCGTCTACGGCGACACCGCCTACGCGGCCGCGGCCCAGCCCCAGGGCGCCGACCAGAACTACGCCTACGACTACTCGGGCTACGGTCAGCAGAACTACGGCTACGACACCGGCGGCCAGCAGGGCTACGCCAACTACTCCGACCCGTACGTCGGCAGCCAGGGCTACGGCGGCACCGCCTACGACGCCGGCTACGGCCAGCAGCAGTACGGCCAGCAGGGCTACGGCCAGGAGCCGTATGCCACCGGCGGCTACGGCGAGACCCCGGCCGGCGGGGTCTGGGTCCCGCAGCAGCGCAGCGACGACAGCTACGGCGGCGAACTCCCGCAGGAGCAGCCGTACCCGTACCAGGACAACGGGCAGCAGCAGCCCGGAGCCGGGTACGACGAGCAGTACCGCTTCTGACGCCCGGCTCCCGGCTCACTGGGAGCCGCGGAACCCGGGCCCCTCCACGATCAGCCCGGCCACCAGCGCCCCCGACATGCCGGCGTGCGGCAGCCCGCCGCCGGGGTGGGACCAGCCGCCCACTCGGTACAGCCCGGGCAGACGCGTGGTGTTCGCCGGGTACAGGAAACGGCCCCGGCCCGCGGCGAGTGCGGGAGCGGGCACGGCCCCGAACCGGGCGCCCGTCTCCTCCTCCGTGTGCACGGGTGTGCGTACCTCGTGCCACAGCAGGCGCTCCCGCAGCCCGGGCACCACGCGCTCGGCGGCTTCGACCAGGAAGTCCGTGTAGCACCGGACCGTGCCCTCGTCCGTCCAGGCGGCCTCGGCCGACACCACGGCGGACACCACCACGGACTCGTGCGCGCCGTCCGGTCCGAGCGCGGGGTCGTCCGGGCGCAGCACGGTCACCGTGGGACACACCGGCCGGTCGCCGCCGGGCGAGGCCAGGAAGTCCAGCTCGCTCTCGGCGTCCGGTGCGTGGACGATCGTGCGGTGGACGGCTCCGGACTCGCGCCCGCCCCGCAGGGCCAGCATGGCCGTGAAGCGTCCGGGCCGGGGCAGGACCGGATCATCGGCCCGCACGTCCCCGTCCGCGTCCAGCCGATGTCCCGTCAGGACCCGCAGCCGCGCCGGGTCCACGTTCGCCACCACATGGTCCGCCTCGGCCACCGAACCGTCGGCCAGCTCCACCCCCGCCGCCCGGCCGTCCTTCTCCAGGATCCCGGTCACCTCGGCGCCGAAGCTGAACTCGACTCTCCGCCGCAGGCACCGCTCGTACACCGCGCGCGCCAACTCCCGGATGCCCCCGCGTACGTACCAGGTGCCGAAGGCGTGCTCCATGTACGGCAGCACGGCCGCGCTCGCCGGAGCGGTCCGGGGATCGAGGCCGTATCCGAGCACATGGCTCTCCAGGAGGGCCGCCAGACGCTCGTCGCGCAGCTCCCAGGCTCCGATCTCGGCCAGGGTGCCCGCCCGGCGGGTGCGGAGCAGCCGCTTGTGCGGCACCGACGGATAGGGCTCACGCTCGGCCAGCACCTGCCAGTTCGGCCACAGCGGCTCCTCCAGCAGCGGCCGGCGGGTGCGGTCCCAGGCCTCCCGGGCCCGCACCAGGAAGTCCCCCCAACGCTGCCCGGCCCCCGCGCCCAGCGCCTCGTCCAGGGCCGCGACCACCCCAGCGCGGGAGGCGTTCGGCAGGGCCACCTCGGTGCCGTCCGCGAAGACGTGCCGCGCGGACGGGTCGACCTGGACCAGCTCGACGACGTCCTCCAGCGACTCCTTGCCGGTCTTGACGAACAGATCGCGGTACACGGCGGGCAGCGGCAGCAGCCCCGGCCCGGTGTCGAAGGCGAACCCGTCCCGCTCGAAGCGGCGCACCGCTCCGCCATACGTCTCAGTACGCTCGTACACCGCCACCCGGTGGCCCGCGACGGCCAGCCGGGCAGCGGCCGCCATCGCGCCCATCCCGGCGCCGATCACCGCAATCCGTGCCATGACCGTGACTTTATCCACCGCCACCGACAGTCCCGCCGACGGGCGGTCCGGATCGGGTCAGCCCGGCGGCCCGGGCACCCGGGAGGCCAGCCGCCGTTCCTCCCGCCGCTGCGCCCGGCGCCGCAGGAAGCGCCGGATGCGGGAGACGAGGAACACCAGCACGACCAGCCCGGCGGCCAGCAGCACCGCCGCGATGATCGCGGCCGCCTCGGGGTGGAACATCGCGAACGACACGATGCCGGCGACGCCCAGGTCCTCGGCGGTGCTCAGCACGAAGTTGCTGAACGGCTCCGGTGAGGTGTTGACCGCCATCCGGGTGCCGGCCTTCACGCTGTGGCTGGCCAGCGCCGTCGAGCCGCCGAGCAGCCCGGCCGCCACGTCCGACACCGAACCGCTCTGCCCGGCGAGCAGCGCCCCGACCCAGGCGCCCGCGAGCGGCCGTACGACGGTGTGCGCGCTGTCCCACACCGAGTCGACGTACGGGATCTTGTCGGCGACCGCCTCGCACAGGAACAGCACGCCCGCCACGATCAGCACCTCGGGCCGCTGCAACGTCTGCGGGACGTCGTCGCTCACCCCCGTCACGCCGAACAGGCCGAGCAGCAGCACCACCGCGTAGGCGTTGATGCCGCTGGCCCAGCCGCTGGTGAAGACCAGAGGGAGTACGGACACGCAAGGGATCGTAGCCATCCGGCGGGCCGCCGTCCCGGGCACGCGCACGGGGCATTGAGTATCCGTACTCAGACGGTCAGATGAGTACGCGCACGGATGGGCCGCGACGGTCGGGGACGGGAGAGTGGAGACACGGCAGGGGGCGCGGACCGGTACCGCCGGCACGGGGCGGCGGAACGGCGCCCGCGCCCTGGCCGCTCCTTCCGCCGATCCGTCGGCGGGAGCGAGGCACGGGGGACCCGCGGCGGACCACCGCGGGGACCATCGGGGGAGAACCGTACGGGGGAGCACGGGGGAGTACGGGAAGTACGGGGGAGTGGGAAGGCGCCGGTACCGCAAGGGCCGGCGCCTTCTCCGTGCTCCCGGTGCGTCAGCCCTTTCCGCTGACCCGTCCCTGGAGCAGCCGGGACAGGGCCGCGTGGACGTCGTCCAGGGAGCGCTCCGGCTGGAAGGACTTCCAGTCCAGGGCGGCCACCAGCACCATGCCGACCAGCGCGGCCGCCGTCAGCTGGACGTCGATCTCATCGCTGAACTCACCGGCCGCCACGCCCTCGCGCAGCACCCCCTCCACGACGGCGACGGCCTCCTGCCGGACCACCATCAGCGTGGACTGCCAGGCGCGGTTGGTACGCCACAGCTCGGCCACGTAGAGCTGGGTGAAGGCCGGGTAGCGGTCTATGAAGACCAGGCCCGCGCGGACCATGGCGTCCAGGGCGTCCACCTTGCCGCCGCCCTCCGCCGCGGTCCGCTCGGCCGCCTCCCTGAGGGAGGCGGTGAGCAGGCCCACGCCGTGCCGCAGCAGCTCCTCGAAGAGGACCGACTTGCTCGCGAAGTTGTAGTAGACCGTGCCCTTCGCGACCCCGGCCCGCTCGGCGATCTCGTCCACGGTGGTGGCGGAGAAGCCCTGCTCGGCGATGAGCGTGACGGCGGCCTCGTAGAGCTTCTGCCGGGTGGCCTCGCGGCGCGTGCTGCCGCCGGACGTGGCGCTGCTGCTTTCCATGGCCCCGATTGTCACAGGTACGCGCGTGTGCGGGGACGCCCCGGGGATCACAGGCTCAGTTCCGGGTGCAGCCGGTCCAGCGTCCACACCTGGCGGCGCCGGGCCGCGAGGGCGGTCAGCGCGACGGCGCCCGCGGTGAAGGCGGTCAGCACGCCGCACGCCTGCCAGACCGGGCCGAGCCCGCCACCCGTGATCAGCCGGCGCAGGGCCTCCACGATGTAGCTCATCGGCAGGAACGGGTGGATGGCGTTGAAGAATCCCGGGCTGGTCTGGACGGGGTAGGTGCCGCCCGCCGAGGTGAGCTGGAGCATCAGCAGCGCCAGCACCAGGATCCGGCCCGCCGCGCCGAAGCGGGCGTTCAGCCACTGCACGATCGCCGCGAAGCACGCCGCCACCAGGAACAGGAACCCGACCGTGCCGGCCGCCCGCGCCATCTGCAGTCCGATCGCCCAGTGCAGCACGGCCATCAGCGCGGCCGTCTGCAGCACGCCCACCGCGACCACCGGCAGCCAGCCGGCCAGCGCGATCCGCCAGGCCGGCGAACCGGCCGCCAGGGCACGCCGGTTGAGCGGCGGGATCAGCATGTACGCCACCATCGCGCCGACCCACAGGGACAGCGGGATGAAGTACGGGGCGAAACCGGTGCCGTAGTTGGGCGCCTTGTGCAGGTCGTGGGAGGCGAGCTGGACCGGGTCGGCCATCACGCCGGTGCGCTGGTCGCGGTCCTGCTTGTCGTAGTCGGGGATCTTCTTCGCGCCGTCGTGCAGACCGCCGGCCAGCTTGCCGGAGCCGTCGACCAGCTTGTACATGCCGCCGCTGAGGGTCTGGGCGCCCGACTCGGCGGTGCCGATGCCCTTGTCGAGCTTCGCCGCCCCGGTGCCGGCGGTACCGATTCCGGCGTGCAGCTTCTTGGCGCCGGCGGCGACCTCGGCCGCGCCGTCGTTCAGCTCGTTGATCTTCTTGACGGCGTCGTCGACGTCCTCGTAGAGGTGCGGGGCGCGCGCGGCGAGGGCCTGGGCCTGCTTCTGGAGCGTGCCGAGGTTGTCCCGCATCGTCTTCAGGTCGCCGTCCTGGTCGGCGATCAGGGTGTTGAGGTCGTCGGCGACGGTGGCCACGTCGGCCGCCGCCTGCCTGGCCTTCTTCAGGTCCGGGCAGGCCGGGTCGGGAATCACCGCCTTCTCGCAGCGCGCGTGGTAGACCTCGTCCAGCACGGCGGAGGAGGCGTGGGCCGTCTTGGCGGCGCCCGGTGCAAGCCTCACCATGACCTCCAGGTTGTGCCGGACGGTCTTGGCCGAGTCGGCGACCAGCCGGGCGGTGTCCCCGATGGTCTTCTCGTTGTCCTTCAGGAACGGACCGGCCTGCTTGTAGACGCCGTTGACGTCGTTCGCGAGGGTCTGGGTGCCGTCCGCGACCCCCTGGGAACCGTCCTCCAGCCTGCCCGCGCCCGAGTTGAGCTTCTTCAGCCCCTTGGCCAGCTTGCCGCTGCCGCTCTTGGCGTCCTTCAGACCGGCCGCGAGGTCCTTGGAGCCCTTCTCCGCCTTGCCGATGCCGCCGTTGAGGCGGTCGGCGCCCTTGGCGGCCGTCACGGTCTTGCCGTGGATGTCGGAGAAGGAGATGAAGATCCGGTCCAGGAAGGTCCGGGACGCCTTGGTGGACGCGGCCGAGCGGACCTCGTTGAAGACGGTTTTGGAGATCTGGCCGACGATGTAGTTGTTCGCGTCGTTGGTGCGCACCCTGAGCGCGCTCGTCCCGGGGGAGTCGCCGGAGCTGGACGCGATCCGGCCGCTGAAGTCGGCGGGCATGGTCAGCGACAGGTAGTAGGTGCCGTCCTCGACGCCCCGGCGGGCCTCGGCGTCGCTCACCTCGTGCCACTCGAAGGTCCGGCTGTCGCGCAGCCCGGCCACGAGGTCGTCGCCGGCGGTGACCTTCTTGCCGCCCGCCGTGGCGCCCTTGTCGTCGTTCACCAGGGCCACCGGAATACGGTCCAGACGGCCGTAGGGGTCCCAGAAGGACCACAGGTACAGGGCGCCGTACAGCAGGGGCAGCACGAGCAGCGCGACCAGGGCGGCGCGCGGCAGCTTCCCCCGTCCGAAGCGCCTCAGCTCAAGCGCGGCCAGCCTGGGCGTGCGCATCCGCCTGCTCCTTCCGGTCGTTGTCGTCGTCGGTGCCCGGGGTGACGTCGTCACCCGGTTCCGGGCTTTCGTTCCCGGTCGTCGGGGTGCTGTCACCGGCCGGCCCGGGCCCGCTGTCGCCTTCGGTCTTCCCGGCCGGCCCGGTGGAGACGGTGAGGCAGCCCGCGGGTGCGGTGCGGCACACGGCCACCACCGTCGTGCCCGCGCGCGTGAGGGACCGCAGCAGATCCCAGATCCCCTCGCGCTCGGCGTCCGAGAGCTTCATGTCGATGTCGTCCACGCCGAGCAGCCGCGGCCGGCCGAGCAGGGCCAGAGCGATGGACAGCCGCAGTTCGGCCGGCCGCTCCAGGTCCCGCACGGCCGTCCGGGAACCCTTGGGAAGCGTCTCCAGATCGAGTCCGGCGGCGGCCAGGGCCGCGTCGACGCGCAGCCGGGCCTCGTGGGTGCGGTCCCGGCGGGGCCGCAGCACCTCCCGCACGGAGTCGCCGAACCGGTGCTGCAGCAGGGCCCGTTCGCGCAGGTGCTCCCCGACGGTCAGGGCCGGCTCCAGGTCGGTGACACCGGCCACGTTGGCCACGGCGCCGACCCGGCGCACGGCGGCCAGGTGCCGGGGGAGTTTGAAGCCGGCCACCGCGGCCACTCCCTCGGTGGGTTTCATCCGTCCGGTGAGCGCGAGCAGCAGACACGTGCGGCCGGAGCCGGACGGTCCTTCGATCGCGATCAGCGAGCCGGGCTCCGCGTCGAGCGTGATGTCCCGGAAGACCCACCCTCGTGGTCCCTTGAGCCCGAGGCCCTCGGCGGTGAGGTGCGCGCCGTCCACAAGCCTCCCCCTTGCCTGGTTTGTTTTTGCACTGACTGGTCAGTACAAAAGTACTCCCGAACCCCTGATCGAGGCAAAGCGGCAGGTCAGAACGGATTGTCAGTGCCATACCTCACGATGGGCACATACGGCATCCGTGCCGTCACCAGACGACAGGAGGTTCGTCATGGCCAACCCGTCCGCAGCCGCCGCCCACCGGCGCCGCGCCACCGGCCCTGCCCCCTCACTGACCGGCCCGGCGAGCGATGTGCACCCCGTGCTCCGCCGGGCCACGGCCCCGCCCGCCGTCCTCGACCTGCTCGCCCAGGCCCGCGCCGGACTCGAGGAGACCGGCCGCCTGGAGACGTCCAACGAGCGCTACGCGACCGCCCACCTCGCCGCCCTGCGCACCGCCGCCGCGGTGCTCGCGGCCCGGGGCCGTCCCGAGACCTCCCCGCGCCGCCGGGCCCGCATCCGCAGCGCCTGGGAGGTGTTGCCCGAAATAGCTCCCGAACTGACCGAGTGGAGCGCGCTGTTCGCCTCCGGCGCCGCCCGTCGCGCCCGCGCCGAGGCGGGCATCCAGGGCGCGGCCGGCCGGCGGGACGCCGACGACCTGATACGCGACGTGGCGATGTTCATCCGCATCGTCGAGCGGATGCTGGTGCTCCAGCCCGTCCTGCCCCAGCCCCGCCACGACACCGGGGAGCCACCGGGCCCACCCGCCCGCGACGACCTCCCGGACGCGGGCTGACCTCGGCCGTCCGCCCTGCGAGACGGACACGGCCCACCTCACCGCGATGACCGGGTACGGCGGCGGAGGCAATAGGGTGGAGACGCCTGAAGCCTTCCTTCCTCCCGCATCCGGGCCGGGGAGGCACCCCGTTCGCGCCGCCGGGCAACAGGCGGTGCCGCGCCGAGGAGTCAACTGCCGTGTCGGACCCGATGCGCCCCCGTTCCTCCCTCCGTACCGCAGTGGTCTGGGAGGTCCTCCAGGACGCCCTCGACCGCCGGATCAAGGCCACGGGGCGGGAATCGCTGGACGTTCTCGACACCGGGGGCGGCAGCGGCAACTTCGCCGTGCCCCTCGCCGGCCTCGGCCACCGGGTCACCGTCGTCGACCCCAGCCCCAACGCGCTGTTCGCCCTCGAACGCCGCGCCGCCGAGGCCGGTGTCGCCGACCGGGTCCGGGGCGTCCAGGGCGACGCCCACGGCCTGTTCGACGTGGTCGAGCGCGGCGGCCACGACGTGGTGCTGTGCCACGGCGTCCTGGAGTACGTGGACGACCCGGCCGAGGGCCTGCGCAACGCTGTGGCCGCGCTGCGCTCCGAGGGTGTCCTCAGCCTGCTCGCCGCCGGTCTCGGCGGAGCCGTGCTCGCCCGGGCCCTGGCCGGCCACTTCAAGGAGGCCAAGCAGGCCCTCCAGGACCCCGAGGGCCGCTGGGGGACCGGGGACCCGGTGCCGCGCCGCTTCACCGCGGAGCAGCTCACCGCGCTGGTGGAGGGCGCGGGCCTGCGGGTCGCCGCCGTGCACGGCGTGCGGGTCTTCGCCGACCTCGTGCCCGGTGTCCTGGTGGACACCGAGCCCGATGCCATGGACGCCCTGCTGAAGCTCGAGGCGGCGGCGGCCGAGTTGCCCGCGTTCCACTCGGTCGCCACCCAGCTCCATGTGCTCGGTGAGACGCGGGCGGCCACCGAGGCCTGAGTGCTCCCGGTGACCCGCCGCTGATCAGGAGCTCGGCGGCGGATGGAGTACGCCACAAGACACCCGATCGAGCGGTTTGCGCCGTATGATCGAGGTACGCCGTCCGGCATGACGGGTCGGCCGCCGGGGAATGGAAGCCTCAGCGAGCCGGGACGGCCAGGATGGATTCCGGTTGGCCAATTGGCGCAGAGGGGCGGGTTTCACGGGGGCGATTCCCTGCCTATCCTGAAGGGACCCCCCGGGTCGCCCCGGCGACCGCACGATGAGGAGGACTCCGTGCCGCTCTCGGAGCACGAGCAGCGCATGCTCGAGCAGATGGAGCGAGCGCTGTACGCCGAAGATCCCAAGTTCGCGTCGGCGCTTGAGGGAAGTGGGCTGCGGACGTACACCCGGCGGCGGGTCTACCAGGCGGTCGTGGGCTTCCTCGTGGGTATCGCGCTCCTCATGGCCGGAATGGTCGCACAGCAGATCTGGGTCAGCGTGGTGGGCTTCCTCGTGATGCTGGGCTGCGCCGTGCTCGCCGTCACCGGCTGGCGCAAGGCCCCCAAGCCGGGCGAGCAGCCCGCGGGCGCCCCGCGCCGCCAGGTACGGCAGAAGCGCTCCATGATGGACCGGATCGAACAGCGCTGGCAGCGCCGCCGCGACGAGCAGCAGGGCCACTAGGGCCCGCCGTTCGGACCGAGCCCGGCCCGGAACGGCGGCGGACGCATCGGACCTCCGTGAGGGGTGACCACCAACCGGTGGTCACCCCTCACGCGTGCCCTGGGAGCCGCCGGACCGCGGCCCCGCGGCCTCAGCCCCGCTGGCCCGACGGCCGGCGCCATGACGGCCGGGCCGCCACCGCGCGCTCCCTGAGCGCCGCCCACCGGTCCGACGCCGCCCACAGCACCCGCGCGGCCGACCGCGGCGCGAACAGCGCCCGCAGCCTCGTCCGCCGGCGCACGCCTCCGAACAGGGCGGCGACCACCCGGCGCACGTCCTCGGCGAGGCCCGCCACCGGGCGCGGCCGGGGCGCGTACAGCACCTGCTCCACCGCGTCCGCCACCCGGTTCACCGCGGCTCCGGCGGCCGCGTCGAGCCGGCCCAGCCGCACGATCCTGGCCGCCGCGTTGCGCGGGGTCAGCGACTCGTCCGGGAGGATGCCGAGGTCCCAGGCGCTGTCGGTCAGCTCCTGCCAGGCCAGCAGCGCGTGGGCGGCGGCGCCCTCCGCCGTCCGCGCGTGCCCGCCCAGCCGGACGGCCCGCAGCCGGGCCCGCCACAGCAGCGGCAGGAACGGCACCGCCAGCGCGGCCAGCACACCGAGCCCGATCAGCCCGAGCCACAGCAGGTCCCAGCCGCTGCCGCCACCGCCGGGACGCGCGACCGCCGCGGCCGGGCTGTCGCACGCCTCGAGCTTGCGCAGTTGCGCCGAGCAGCTCTCGCTCGGCGAGGCCGCGGCCGAGGGCGCCTGGGACGCCCCGCGCGACGGCAGGGCCTCGTCCGGCTCCGACGTGCCCGGCGTGTTCGACTGGGTGTACGAGGGCACCGTGCCCCGGGTCGGGGTCGGCTCGAAGCGGGTCCAGCCCACGCCCTCGAAGTACAGCTCGGGCCAGGCGTGCGCGTCCTTCAGCGACACCGAGACCGAGCCGTCCGCCTGCGGGGTGCCGGGCGCGAAGCCCACCGCGACCCGGGCCGGGATTCCCAGGGTGCGGGCCATCGCGGCCATCGCGAAGGAGAAGTGGACGCAGAACCCCTGCTTCTTCCGCAGGAAGTTCGCGATCGCGTCCGGGCCCTGGCCGACCTCGACCTCGGTGTCGTACCGGAAGCCGCCGTTCACCGCGAACCAGTCCTGGAGCTTGACCGCCTCGTCGTAGTGGCTGGACGAGCCCGCGGTGATCTCCTCGGCGGTCCTGGCCACCACCTTCGGCAGCTTGGACGGCACTTTGGTGTACTCGCGCCGCAGGACCGCGGGCGCCTGCGGCGCGGCGGACAGCTCGGCGGCGGTCGGCTGCACTTCGAGACTGCGCACCTCGTAGACCTCGCCGCGCGTGTTCTGGCCGTGGTCGCCGACGAGCGTCATGCCGACGGGCTCGTAGCGCCAGTTGCCGCTGATGCTCACCCTGCTCGGCGGGTACGGCATCGGCAGCCAGTCCTGGGCGTACCAGTCCGCCGCGGTGATCCTGGTCCGCACCGTGGTGCGCTTGACGTCCGCGCCCAGGCCGGCGGGGGTCGGGAGGACGTCCGGCAACGCGACGATGTGCCGTTGGGACGGCTTCCAGGTCGTGCCGTCGAAATCGTCCAGGGACACGATCCGCAGGTACATGTCCGACAGATCGCCCGCCGAGGTCCTCAGCGACAGCACCTGGCGGTCGTTCTCCACGTTCAGGCTGTCGCGCAGCGACACCAGCGGGTTGACCGCGGAGATCGTGCCACCCCTGCCGTTGCCCGCGCCGACGCCCGTCCCCGTGGCGTCCAGCAGTCCGCCCTGGATCGAGAACAGGGGAATGGCCGGCACCAGCACGGCGACACCGAGAGCCACCGCGCCGAGCCGGCGCCCGGCGCGCACCGGCGCCACCGCCCCGCTCTCCGGCTCTCCCGGGTCGCGGGGAGCGCCACCGAAGACGCGGCCCCACTGGGCCAGCCGGTCCCGGCTCTCGGCGAGCAGCAGCATCAGATAGCCGGCCGCCGCGATCAGGAAGGACAGCCAGTCGGTGCCGCTGTCGGACAGCCCGGCCGCCACCGAGTACAGCGCGAGCAGCGGCAGCCCGGCCGGGGCCGCGCTGCGGAAGGTCACCGCCAGGGTGTCGACCAGCAGACCGATCACCAGGACCCCGCCGATCAGCATCAGTTCGATGCCGTCGGTGAGCGGCGCCGGTATCGCGTACCGGTTGACGTCGTCCGAGCCCTGCTGGAGCAGATCGCCGAAGTACCGGAAGGCGTCCGGGCCGGGAACGAGCCCGGCGACCGCCTGCCGCCGGGCGAAGACCAGGGTCAGCAGCATCAGTGTGACCAGGGCCTGCGCCACCACGGTCAGCGGCCTCGCCAGCGGCACCCGCCGGGCCGCCGCGCCCACGCCGGTCTGCACGGCGACCAGCAGTACCGTCGTGAACAGCCACGTCGGCTGGTCGACCAGGGGCAGCAGCGCGCACGCGGTCATCAGCGTGGCCGCGGCGGCGCACAGGGCCAGTCGGGCCCGTCCGCTCATCACAGTGCCTCCCCGCCGACGCCGGTCAGGCCCGACCGCTCCCGGTCCGCCTGCCGCCACAGATCGTTCAGCGACGCTCCGCGCGGGACGCCCAGCGCCGTCCAGCCCGCCTCGCGCAGCATGCGCAGCCGCTCCTCGTGCCGGCTGCCGGGAGCCGGCACACCGGTCGTCTCCCGCACCCATGCGTCCGGGTCCAGCACGAAGGCCAGCGCTCCGCCGCTGCGCTGGCGCATCCTGGCGACCACCGCGGCCTGTTCCTCGTCCAGGTCGCCCAGGAAGGCCACCAGCAGCCCCTCGTTCCCGCCGCGCAGCGAGTCGTACGCCCGGGACAGGCCCGTGCCCTCGGAGTGGTCGATCACCGCGAGGGTGTCCATCATCAGCCCGGCCGCGTCCGCGCTGTCCGGGCCGCTGCCCGCGAACCCGTCGGCGCCCTCGCCGGGTACCGAGGTGCCGCCGTCCGTCAGCAGCCGCACGGAGAAACCCTGTTCGAGCAGGTGGGTCAGGACCGACGCGGTACCGGAGACGGCCCACTCGAACGCGGAGTCGGGGCCCGCGCCCTCGTAGCCGATGGCCCGGGTGTCCAGCAGCACCGTGCAGCGCGAGCGCCGCGGCTGCTCCTCGCGGCGCACCATCAGCTCGCCGTAGCGCGCGGTGGAGCGCCAGTGCACCCGGCGCAGGTCGTCGCCGTACCGGTAGCCGCGGGGGATCACGTCGTCCTCGCCGGCCAGGGCCAGGGACCGCCGGCGCCCGTCGCCGTACCCCTTGGCCTCGCCGCTGAACCGGACCGCTGTCAGCGGCTCCGTGCGCGGTATGACGGTCAGCGTGTCGTACGTCGAGAAGGACCGCGTCAGCTCGCACATCCCGAACGGGTCGGTCAGGCGCAGTTGCAGCGGGCCCAGCGGATAGCGGCCGCGCAGGTCGGAGCGGACCCGGTACGACACCTCGCGGCGTCCGCCCGGCTCCACCCGGTCCAGCACGAAGCGGGGCCGGGGCCCGAGGACGTAGGGCACCCGGTCCTGGAGCATCAGCAGGCCGGTGGGCAGCCGGGAGACGTTGTCCATCCGCAGGTGCACGCGCGCCTCGCCGGCGGCGGGCACACGCGCGGGGGAGAGCCGGCGGCTGCCGGCCACCCGGTGGCGCGTGCGGTACAGCACGGCCGCGCAGAGCAGCGGCAGCACCGCCAACAGCAGGCCGACCCGCAGCAGATCGCTCTGGCCCAGCACGTACGCGCAGACCGCGGCCGCGATCCCGGCCGCGAGGAAGGAGCGCCCGCGCGTGGTGAGCCCCGCCAGGGCGGTACGGACGCCGCCCGCGTCGCCGCGGTCGGCCTCCGCCCGCCCCGTCCCCCCGGTGCTCATCAAAGACCCCGAGGGGGCTGCTGGGGGTAGGCGGGCATGGTCCGGCCCAGCGGGCCGAAGCCGCCGCGCTGCTGCTGCGGCGACGCGGGTACGGCGGTGTGCTGCAGGATCTCCAGCACCACCTGTTCGGCCGTACGCCGGTTGAGCTGGGCCTGGGCGGTGGGCAGCAGCCGGTGGGCGAGGACCGCGACGGCGAGTTCCTGCACGTCGTCCGGCAGCGCGTAGTCCCGGCCGGCGAGAGCGGCGGACGCCTTGGCGGCGCGCAGCAGATGCAGGGTCGCGCGCGGGGACGC
Source organism: Streptomyces sp. NPDC058145 (assembly GCF_042884245.1). Taxonomy (NCBI): domain Bacteria; kingdom Bacillati; phylum Actinomycetota; class Actinomycetes; order Kitasatosporales; family Streptomycetaceae; genus Streptomyces; species Streptomyces sp. NPDC058145. The sequence continues at coordinate 28,913 of NZ_JBHVUH010000009.1, forward strand.
GCCGAGTCTGAGGTCGGGGTGGGTGCGCGTGGCCGCCACCAGCTCCACCACGTACCGGCGCACCGCCTCGGAGACGTGCACCCCGCGCACGGCCTCGATCAGCTTCACGATCTCGTGCGCGTGCGCCACCGGCTGCAGGTCCTCCAGCGGACTCGCCCCGCCGTGGACGTCGAGCATCTGCAGCTCGGCCTCGACGCTCGGGTAGCCGACGGAGACCCGGGCCATGAAGCGGTCGCGCTGGGCCTCGGGCAGCGGGTAGGTGCCCTCCATCTCGACCGGGTTCTGCGTGGCCACCACCATGAACGGGCTGGGCAGTTCATAGCTCTGCCCGTCGATGGTGACCTGCCGTTCCTCCATGGACTCCAGCAGGGCCGACTGCGTCTTCGGCGAGGCGCGGTTGATCTCGTCGCCGATCACGATCTGCGCGAAGATGGCGCCCGGTTTGAACTCGAAGTCCCGGCGCTGCTGGTCCCAGATGGACACACCCGTGATGTCCGAGGGCAGCAGGTCGGGTGTGAACTGGATGCGCCGCACGGAGCAGTCGATGGACCGCGCCAGTGCCTTGGCCAGCATCGTCTTGCCCACGCCGGGGACATCCTCGATCAGCAGGTGTCCCTCGGCGAGCAGTACGGTCAGCGAAAGCCGTACGACCTCGGGCTTGCCCTCGATCACACCCTCGACCGAACTGCGGACACGCTCCACAGTGGCGGTCAGATCATTCCCCACGCTCGGCTGCGCTCGCGCGGGAACACCCCCGTGGCTCGCTCGATCGTCATAGGTCGTCACCCGGCCCTCCTCGGCCCGTTCTTACTCGGGCCGACGCTCTGCGCTGCGAAACCGGCCCACCCCGAAACACGGGCATCGCGCCGGAAGGGTTCCGGGCGACGCCACATCCCGCATTCTTGCTGCCGTTACCGATTCGTGTCACTCGCCTGTGGACAACTGCCCGCACTATGTCGGTCTTACGGCCTTTTACACGGCCGTTCTCGAAGTGCGGCGGCGAATGCCCGGGTCGGGCGGGTGCGTCGCTGGCGGGCCGGTGAGCCTTCGTCAGGCGGGGTCGATCTCGCGCAGGCGGCCGGTCTTGACGTCGAACACGAAACCGCGCACGTCGTCGGTGTGCAGCAGGAACGGCGAGGTGCGCACGCGCTGCATCGACTGCCGCACGTCCTGGTCGACGTCCCGGAAGGCCTCCACCGCCCACGCGGGACGCTGGCCGACTTCCAGCTCCAGATCGTGCCGGAAGTCCTCGGTGATGGACTCCATGCCGCATCCGGTGTGGTGGATCAGCACCACGCTGCGGGTGCCGAGCGCCCGCTGGCTGATGGTCAGGGACCGGATCACGTCGTCGGTGACGACCCCGCCCGCGTTGCGGATGGTGTGGCAGTCGCCGAGCTGCAGGCCGAGGGCCTTGTGCAGGTCGAGGCGGGCGTCCATGCAGGCCACGACGGCGACACGCAGGACGGGCCGGGCGTCCATCCCGGGGTCGCTGAACTCGGCGGCGTACTGCTCGTTGGCCTCGAAGAGACGGTCCGTGACGGTGCCGTCACCCGCTATGGTTCCATCGGCCCCGGTGTGAGCTGCTGCAGAAGTCGTCATACCCAAGACCGTACTGGTCATCCCTGTTCCGGTCCTGCTGTGCGAAGTGGACAAAGAACGCCATTGTGGCTTGTTGTGAGCGACTCCACACGCAGCGCGAGCCGTATTCGCGCCCGGTCGGGCGACGCGCAGGCCGGTTGATTGACCGCGCGACACGGTGGACTAAAGTGACGCGAAGCGGGAGGCGAGGCTCTCCCTGCTGGTGATTCCCCCGGAGACCCCGGCCCTCACCCGGACCGTCTCCCCACGTGCGCGGCGCGTACGTACGGCTCGGCCTCCTCCCGCTCCCGGCCGGCTGACGCTTCCGGCGCCGGCGGGCCTCCCCTTCACGGAGCGGGCGGGGACCCGGCGGTGCGTACGGCCCGCCGGAAAGCGAGAGGCCCCCTTGAGCGAGAGTCGACACGTCCCGGTGATGCTCCAGCGGTGCCTGGATCTGCTGGCACCCGCCCTGGAGCGGCCGGGAGCGGTGGTCGTCGACTGCACCCTCGGCCTCGGCGGCCACAGCGAGGCGCTGCTGAGCCGGTTCCCCCAGGTGCGGCTGATCGGCCTCGACCGGGACAAGGAGGCGCTGCGCCTGTCGGGTGAGCGGCTGGCGCCGTACGGGGACCGGGCCACCCTCGTGCACGCGGTGTACGACGAGCTGCCCGAGGTCCTGGACCGGCTCGGCATCGCGCGCGTGCAGGGCGTCCTGTTCGACCTCGGCGTGTCCTCCATGCAGCTGGACGAGGCCGACCGCGGCTTCGCCTACGCCCAGGACGCCCCGCTCGACATGCGCATGGACCAGACGACCGGCATCAGCGCCGCCGAGGTGCTCAACACCTATCCGGCGGGCGAACTGGTGCGGATCCTGCGCGCCTACGGCGAGGAGAAGCAGGCCAAGCGGATCGTCTCGGCGATCGTCCGGGAACGCGAGAAGGAGCCGTTCGGCAACAGCGCGCGGCTCGTCGAGCTGATCCGGGACGCGCTGCCGCAGGCCGCCAAGCGCACCGGCGGCAACCCGGCCAAGCGCACCTTCCAGGCCCTGCGCATCGAGGTCAACGGCGAGCTGTCCGTCCTCGAGCGGGCGATCCCGGCGGCGGTCAAGGTCCTCGGCGTCGGCGGGCGCGTCGCCGTGCTGTCCTACCACTCCCTGGAGGACCGGCTGGTGAAACAGGTGTTCGCGGCCGGCGCCGCCATCACCGCGCCACCCGGACTGCCCGTCGTGCCCGAGCGCTACCAGCCGCGGCTCAAGCTGCTCACGCGCGGTGCCGAACTTCCCACCGAGGAAGAGATCGCCGAGAACCGCCGGGCCGCCCCGGCCCGGCTGCGCGGCGCCGAGCGCATCAGGGAGGACGCCGAGTGAGCGAAACGGGTCGGCTGGGTTCCCGGACTCACCCGTCGCACCGGAGCCACCGGAGGCCCAGTGAGTAGGAAACCCGAACTGAGGGGGAGGGCCGCCCGGCTCGCCCGGCTCCTCCCGGCCGGCCGCGCCCGCGCGGCCCGCGCCCCGTTCGTCCTGCTCGTCGTGCTGCTGCTCGGCGGCGGCCTCATCGGGCTGCTGGTGCTGAACTCCGCGCTCAGCGAAGGCTCGTTCCGGCTCGACGCCCTGCGCAAGCAGACGAAGAACCTCACCGACGAGGAACAGGCGCTCCAGCGGGACATCGACGCCTACTCGTCCCCCGACGCCCTCCAGCGCCGCGCCCGTGAACTCGGCATGGTCCCCGGCGGCGACCCGGCCTTCCTGGACCCCGGCGGAACCGTCAAGGGCGTACCCGGCGCCGCGAGCCCCGAGCCGGCCGCCCTCAACGGCCCGGCCGCCCCGGAGACCCTCATCCCGTCCGCCGGCCCGCGGTCCTCGCCGGCGCAGACCCCCGGCGCCACGACGCCCACCCCCAGCCCGACGCCCACTCCCGCGGCCCCCGCCCCGGCGACCACCGCCCCGGCAGCGGCGGTGGCGCCGCTCTCCACCCTCCAGCCCGCCCCCACCCCGACCTCCGGCAGGTGACGGAAGTGTCCGACAGGGAACCGCCGCGCCGCCGCGTGCCCGGCCCCGCGAAGCCTTCCCCGAGTCCCCGGCCCCGTCCGGACCGGGCCGAGCCCCGCCGGGCGCGGGACTCCGTCCGGCGGCAGCCCGGGCCCGGCGCCCGTCCCGCCCGCAGGCCGGGCGGGGCCCGGCCCATGCCCCCGCCACCGCTCCGGCTCGGCCGGCCCAGGCCACGGCTGCGCATGGTGGGCCTCGCCCTCACCCTGGTGATGAGCGCCTTCGTCGTACGGCTGCTCCAGGTCCAGGCCGTCGACGCGCACGCGTACGCCGCCAAGGCCGAGCAGAACCGCTACGTCGTGCACACCCTGGCCGCCGACCGCGGCGGGATCACCGACCGCAACGGCGTGGCCCTCGCCATCAGCGAGGACGCCTACGACATCACGGCCGACCCCACGATGTTCGGCCGCAAGCAACTGAAGATCGACGACGGCCCCGAGCAGGCCGCCGCCCTGCTCGCGCCGATCCTCGGCCAGGACCAGGACACCGTCGTCGAGAAGCTGCGGCCCAAGAACAGGCTGTCCCGCTACGCCAAGCTGGCCGTGCGCCAGACCCCGCAGGTCTGGAAGCAGATCAAGGACCTGAAGGCCGCCCTCACCAAGAAGACCGGTTCCGACGGCAAGGCGACCAACGTGCTCGCCGGCGTCTTCGCCGACCCCAGCAGCCAGCGCGTGTACCCCAACGGCGACCTCGCCGCCGGGATACTGGGCTGGGTCAACGCCGACGGCCGGGGCGGCGGCGGCATCGAGCAGGAGCTGAACAAGCAGCTGTCCGGCAAGGACGGCAAGATCCGCTACGCCCAGTCCGGCGGCCGCGAGGTGCCCACCGCGGGCTCGACCGAGACCCCCGCCGTATCCGGCAGCGACGTCGAACTCACCATCGACCGCGACATCCAGTGGGCCGCCCAGAACGCCATCTCCGAGCAGGTGAAGAAGTCCAGGGCGGACCGCGGCTACGTCATCGTCCAGGACACCCGCAGCGGCCAGATCCTGGCCATGGCCAACTCGCCCGGTTTTGACCCGAACGACCTGTCGAAGGCCGACGCGGAGGCCATGGGCAACGCGGCCGTCCAGGACGCCTTCGAGCCCGGCTCCACCGCCAAGGTGATGTCCATGGCGGCCGTGCTGGAGGAGAACGCGGCCACCCCGCTCACCCACGTCGTCGTCCCCAACCGGCTGCACCGGGGCGACCGGCTGTTCCAGGACGACGTCGACCACGCCACCTGGTACCTCACCCTCAACGGCGTGCTCGCCAAGTCCAGCAACATCGGCACGATCCTCGCCACCGGCCAGCTGGGCAAGTCCCAGTCCGAGGCCAACAAGGTCCTCTACTCCTATCTGCGCGAGTTCGGCATCGGCCGGCCCACCGGGCTCGGCTTCCCCGGCGAGACCAGGGGCATCCTCGCCGCGCCCGGCCACTGGTCGACCTCGCAGCAGTACACGATTCCTTTCGGCCAGGGTTTCTCCCTGAGCGCCATGCAGGCCGCCTCCGTGTACTCGACGATCGCCAACGGCGGTGTCCGCGTCGAGCCCACCCTGGTACGCGGCACCCGGGGGGCCGACGGCCGCTTCACACCCGCTCCCCAGCCCGGGAAGGCCCGTGTGGTCAGCGCGAAGACGGCCAAGTCCGTCGCCCAGATGCTGGAGTCCGTGGTGGACGACGAGCAGGGCACCGGCATCAAGGCCCGCATCCCCGGGTACCGGGTGGCGGGCAAGACCGGCACGGCGAACCGAGTGGATCCGGCCACCGGCAGGTACCGCGGATACACCTCGTCGTTCGCCGGATTCGCACCCGCGGACAAACCGCGGATCACCGTGTACTGCGCCATCCAGAACGCCACGTCCGGCAGCTACTACGGCGGCCAGATCTGCGGCCCCGTCTACAAGCAGGTGATGGAGTTCGCCCTGAAGACGCTGCAGGTCCCGCCGACCGGCGCGAAGGCCGCGAACCTGCCCGTCGACTACAAGCCCTGATCAGCACCTCGGAAAGACCAGGAACCACTCGTGACAACGATCACTCCCGACCCCGGGAACCAGGGTACCCAGGAGCCCTCGCTTCGCTCCGGAGCCAGTGCGCCCGGTACGCTCACCGCCGTGCCACACGCTGATCAGTCCCACATCACCCAGAAGGGCGCTTCCGTGACATATCCGGGACCGCCGCGACCGGTTCAGGTCTCCGCCACACCCCTCGCGGAGCTGGCCGATCAGCTGGGTGCCGCCGCCGAGGGCGCCGCCGAGGTCACGGGCATCACCCACGACTCGCGCGCGGTCCGCCCCGGTGACCTGTACGCCGCCCTCCCGGGCGCCCGCCTGCACGGCGCCGACTTCGTCACCCAGGCCGCCGGCCTCGGCGCCGTCGCCGTGCTGACCGACCCGACGGGTGCCGAACGCGCCGCCGCGACCGGCCTGCCGGTCCTGGTCGTCGACGACCCGCGCGCGCGGATGGGCGCACTGGCGACCACGATCTACGGCGACCCGGGCCGCGATCTGCTCCAGATCGGCATCACCGGCACCTCGGGCAAGACCACCACCGCCTACCTGGTCGAGGGCGGTCTGAAGACCGCCCGCACCACGGGCGAGGGGGGCCGAAGCGAAGCGTCGTCGGCCGAGGGCGGTGGGCGACGGGTGGGCCTGATCGGCACCGTCGAGATGCGCGTCGGCGAGGAGCGCATCAAGTCCGAGCGCACCACCCCCGAAGCCACCGATCTGCAGGCCCTGTTCGCCGTCATGCGTGAACGCGGCGTCGAGGCCGTCGCCATGGAGGTCTCCAGCCACGCCCTGGTCCTCGGCCGGGTCGACGGCTGCGTCTTCGACATCGCCGTCTTCACCAACCTCAGCCCGGAACACATGGAGTTCCACTCCGACATGGAGGACTACTTCCGGGCCAAGGCACAGCTCTTCACGCCGGAACGCAGCAAGCTCGGCGTCGTCAACACCGACGACGAGTACGGCCGCCGGCTCGCCCAGGAGGCGACCGTCCCGGTCGTCACCTTCTCCGCCGAGGGCCACCCCGACGCCGACTGGCGCGCGGAGGACGTCCAGGTCGGGCCCATGGACTCGACGTTCACCGTCCTCGGCCCGGGCGGCGAGCGGGTCCGGGCCAGGTCCCCGCTGCCCGGCCCGTTCAACGTGGCGAACACCCTCGCCGCCATCGTCGCCCTCGCGGTGGCCGGCCTCGACCCGCAGACCGCGGCCGACGGCATCGCCGCCGTACCGGGGGTGCCCGGCCGCCTGGAGCGCGTGGACGCCGGGCAGCCCTACCTCGCGGTCGTGGACTACGCCCACAAGACCGACGCGGTCGAGTCGGTCCTCAAGGCACTGCGCAAGGTCACCAAGGGCCGTCTGCACGTCGTCCTCGGCTGCGGCGGCGACCGTGACCAGACCAAGCGCGCCCCGATGGGCGCCGCCGCGGCCCGGCTCGCCGACACCGCCGTACTGACCTCCGACAACCCCCGCTCCGAGGACCCGCTGGCGATCCTGGCGATCATGCTCCGGGGCGCGGCCTCCGTACCGTCCCACGAGCGCGGCGAGGTGCTCCTGTTCGAGGACCGGGCCGCCGCGATCGCCGCCACCGTCGCCCGGGCGCGCGCCGGGGACACCGTGCTGGTCGCGGGCAAGGGCCACGAACAGGGCCAGGACATCGCCGGCGTGGTCCGTCCCTTCGACGACCGCCAGGTGCTTCGCGAAGCTATCCAGAAGACCCAGGGATGAACTTGTGATCGCCCTCTCCCTCGCCGAGATCGCCGAAGTCGTCGGCGGGCAGAAGCACGACATACCGGATCCGTCCGTCCAGGTCACCGGACCGGTCGTCCGGGACTCCCGAGAGGTGGTGCCTGGCAGCCTCTTCGTCGCCTTCGTCGGCGAGCGCGCCGACGGCCACGACTACGCGCGGGCGGTCGTCGGTGCCGGTGCCGTGGCCGTACTGGCCTCCCGGCCCGTAGGTGTGCCCGCGATCGTCGTCGAGGACGTCCAGGCCGCCCTCGGCGCCCTCGCCCGCCACGTCGTACGGAGCCTCGGCGCGACCCTCGTGGCGCTGACCGGCTCCGCCGGCAAGACCAGCACCAAGGACCTCATCGCTCAGGTGCTGCGGCGCAAGGCGCCCACCGTGTTCACGCCCGGCTCGCTCAACAACGAGATCGGGCTGCCCCTGACCGCGCTCAGCGCCACCGCAGAAACCCGTTTCCTCGTACTGGAGATGGGCGCCCGCGGCATCGGGCACATCCGCTACCTCGCCGGCCTCACCCCGCCGCGGATCGGCCTGGTGCTCAACGTGGGCACCGCCCACATCGGCGAGTTCGGCGGCCGCGAGCAGATCGCCCAGGCCAAGGGCGAACTCGTGGAGGCGCTTCCGGAGGACGGCGCGGCGATCCTCAACGCCGACGACCCGCTGGTGCGGGCCATGGCCTCCCGTACCAAGGCGAAGGTGGTCCTTTTCGGAGAGTCGGCCGAAGCGGACGTACGCGCCGAGAACGTGCGACTCACGGACAGCGGACAGCCCGCCTTCAGGCTTCACACACCCTCCGGTGCAAGCGATGTGACCATGCGCCTGTACGGTGAGCATCACGTGTCGAACGCGCTCGCCGCGGCCGCCGTCGCCCATGAGCTGGGCATGTCCGCGGAAGAGATCGCCACCGCGCTCTCCGAGGCGGGCTCCCTCTCCCGCTGGCGCATGGAGGTCACGGAGCGCCCGGACGGCGTGACCATCGTCAACGACGCCTACAACGCCAACCCCGAGTCCATGCGGGCCGCCCTCAGGGCGCTCGCGGCCATGGGCAAGGGGCGTCGTACGTGGGCGGTGCTCGGCAAGATGGCCGAGCTGGGGGACGAGGCGCTCGCCGAGCACGACGCCGTCGGACGGCTCGCCGTCCGGCTCAACGTCAGCAAGCTCGTCGCGGTCGGGGGGATTGAGGCCTCCTGGCTGCAACTGGGCGCATATAACGAGGGTTCGTGGGGTGAGGAGTCGGTGCACGTGTCCGACGCACAGGCGGCGGTCGACCTGTTGCGCAGCGAGTTGCGCCCGGGGGACGTCGTGCTCGTGAAGGCGTCCCGTTCGGTGGGGCTCGAGGGCGTCGCCCAGGCGCTGCTCGAGACCGGTGCCGAGGGTGAGGTTGCCGCCCGATGATGAAGCAGATCCTGTTCTCAGGAGTCATTGGCCTCTTCCTGACGCTGGTCGGCACCCCGCTGCTGATCAAGCTCCTCGCCCGCAAGGGCTACGGCCAGTACATCCGTGACGACGGCCCGCGCGAGCACGCCAGCAAGCGCGGTACGCCGACCATGGGCGGTATCGCCTTCATCCTGGCGACCATCGCCGCGTACTTCCTGAGCAAGCTCATCACCGGCTACCCCCCCACCTACTCCGGACTGCTGGTCCTCGGCCTGATGTTCGGCATGGGCCTGGTCGGCTTCCTCGACGACTACATCAAGATCGTCAAGCGGCGGTCGCTCGGTCTGCGGGCCAAGGCCAAGATGGCCGGCCAGCTCATCGTCGGCATCGGCTTCGCGGTGCTGTCGCTGATGTTCGCGGACGCCCGCGGCAACACTCCGGCGTCCACGAAGCTGTCGTTCATCACCGACTTCGGCTGGAGCATCGGCCCGGTGCTGTTCGTCGTCTGGGCGCTGTTCATGATCCTGGCGATGTCCAACGGCGTGAACCTCACCGACGGTCTGGACGGCCTCGCCACCGGCGCCTCCGTGCTCGTCTTCGGCGCCTACACGTTCATCGGCGTCTGGCAGTTCCAGGAGTCCTGCGCCAACGCGACGACGCTGACGAACCCGGGCGCCTGCTACGAGGTGCGCGACCCGCTGGACCTCGCCGTGGTCGCCTCCGCACTGATGGGCGCCTGCCTGGGCTTCCTGTGGTGGAACACCTCGCCGGCCAAGATCTTCATGGGCGACACCGGTTCGCTCGCCCTCGGTGGTGTCCTCACCGGCCTGGCCATCCTCTCCCGCACCGAGCTGCTGGTGGCCATCATGGGTGGCCTGTTCGTCCTCATCACCATGTCGGTCGTCATCCAGGTCGGCTCCTTCCGGCTCACCGGAAAGCGCGTCTTCCGAATGGCGCCACTTCAGCACCACTTCGAACTCAAGGGCTGGTCCGAGGTCCTGGTGGTGGTCCGCTTCTGGATCATCCAGGGCATCTGTGTGATCGTCGGACTGGGCCTCTTCTACGCGGGATGGGCAGCGGACAAGTGACCTCCTCGGTGCCTTCTGAATTCCAGGGCAAGCACGTCACCGTCGCCGGGCTCGGCGTCTCCGGCGTCCCGGCGGCCAAGGTGCTGCACGCGCGCGGTGCGGTCGTCACGGTCGTCAACGACGGCGACGACGCACGCGCGCGTGAGCAGGCCGCGGAGCTGGAGGCGCTCGGCGTCACCGTGCGCCTCGGCGACGGCGCCACCCTGCCGGAGGGCACCGAGCTGATCGTCACCGCGCCCGGCTGGAAGCCGGACAAGCCGCTGTTCCTCGCCGCCCGGAAGGCCGGAGTGCCGGTCTGGGGCGATGTGGAGCTGGCCTGGCGCCTCAGGGGACCCGACGCGGCGCCCTGGCTGGCCGTGACGGGCACCAACGGCAAGACCACGACCGTGCAGATGCTCGCCTCCATCCTGGCGGCCGCGGGCCTGCGCACCGCCGCCGTGGGCAACATCGGCGTCTCCCTGCTGGACGCGGTCCTCGGCGAGGAGGAGTACGACGTCCTCGCCGTGGAGCTGTCCAGCTACCAGCTCCACTGGGCGCCCTCGCTGCGCGCCCACTCCGCGGCCGTCCTCAACCTGGCTCCGGACCACCTCGACTGGCACGGCTCCATGGAGGCCTACGCGGCCGACAAGGGCCGTATCTACGAGGGCAATCGGGTCGCCTGCGTCTACAACGTGGCCGACAAGCTCACCGAGGACCTGGTGCGCGAGGCCGACGTCGAGGAGGGCTGCCGGGCCATCGGCTTCACCCTCGGCACGCCCGGGCCCTCCCAACTCGGCGTCGTGGAAGGCACCCTGGTCGACCGCGCCTTCGTTGAGAACCGGCAGAAGAACGCGCAGGAGCTGGCCGAGGTCTCCGACGTCGACCCGCCGGCCCCGCACAACATCGCCAACGCCCTTGCCGCCGCCGCCCTCGCGCGCGCGTACGGCGTGCCCGCCACCGCCGTACGCGACGGCCTGCGGGCCTTCCGCCCGGACGCCCACCGCATCGCGCACGTCGCGGACATCGACGGGGTGGCGTACGTGGACGACTCCAAGGCCACCAACACCCACGCCACGGAAGCCTCGTTGGCGTCATATGAGTCGATCGTATGGATCGCGGGCGGTCTGGCGAAGGGCGCCACCTTCGACGAGCTGGTCGCCAGGTCGGCGAAGCGGCTGCGCGGGGCCGTCCTGATCGGCGCCGATCGTGCCCTGATCCGCGAGGCCCTGGCGCGACACGCCCCGGAAGTACCCGTCGTCGACCTCGAACGGACCGACACTGGGGCGATGCTCCAGGCGGTGACGGAGGCGAAGCGGCTGGCCCGGCCCGGCGACACCGTGCTGCTGGCCCCGGCCTGCGCCTCCATGGACATGTTCACCAACTACAACCAGCGCGGCGACGCGTTCGCGGCGGCGGTCCGCGAACTCGGCGCCTGACCCGGCCGCCCGCCGGGCGGATCTTGGGAGGGACGCGTGGGACGGTCGACGTTCAGTGGAGGCGCCCATGCCCGGTAGCCGTACCGGCCGCCCGCCCGTACAGCGGGCGTCCCGGCACCCCGCGCCCCCCGGTCCTGCACGCGAGAATCCCGTGCAGGGGCTCTACACGCGCGCCCGCAAGGCCTGGGACCGGCCGCTGACCGCGTACTACCTGATCCTCGGCGGCAGCCTGCTGATCACCGTGCTGGGCCTGGTGATGGTCTACTCGGCCTCCCAGATCACCGCGCTGCAGCTGTCGCTGCCGGGCTCGTACTTCTTCCGCAAGCAGTTCCTCGCCGCGCTCATCGGCGGCGCGCTGATGTTCGTCGCCTCCCGCATGCCGGTGAAGCTGCACCGGGCGCTGGCCTACCCGATCCTGGCGGGCGCCGTCTTCCTGATGGTCCTGGTGCAGGTGCCCGGGATAGGGATGGCGGTCAACGGCAACCAGAACTGGATCTCCCTCGGCGGTTCCTTCCAGATCCAGCCCAGCGAGTTCGGCAAGCTCGCCCTGGTGCTGTGGGGCGCCGACCTGATCGCGCGCAAGCAGGAGCGCAAGCTGCTGACCCAGTGGAAGCACATGCTGGTGCCGCTGGTGCCGGCCTCCTTCATGCTGCTGGGCCTGATCATGCTCGGCGGCGACATGGGCACCGCGATCATTCTCACAGCGATCCTGTTCGGTCTGCTGTGGCTCGCGGGGGCGCCGACCCGGCTGTTCGCCGGGGTGCTCTCGGTCGCCGGCCTGATCGGTGTCGTGCTCATCAAGACCAGCCCCAACCGGATGGCCCGGCTGGCCTGCATCGGCGCCACCGAGCCCAAGTCCGGAGTGGCCGACTGCTGGCAGGCCGTGCACGGGATCTACGCCCTCGCCTCCGGCGGACTGTTCGGTTCCGGCCTCGGTGCGAGTGTGGAGAAATGGGGCCAACTGCCCGAAGCCCACACCGACTTCATCTTCGCCGTCACCGGTGAGGAACTGGGTCTGGCGGGGACGCTGTCGGTGCTCGCCCTGTTCGCGGCTCTAGGCTATGCGGGTATCCGCGTGGCCGGACGCACGGAGGACCCCTTCGTGAGGTACGCCGCGGGAGGCGTGACCACCTGGATCACCGCGCAGGCGGTGATCAACATCGGTGCGGTGCTCGGTCTGCTGCCGATCGCCGGCGTCCCGCTCCCGCTGTTCTCCTACGGAGGGTCCGCCCTGCTGCCGACCATGTTCGCCATCGGGTTGCTGATCGCCTTCGCGCGCGAGGACCCCGCTGCGCGGGCGGCGCTTGCGATGCGGCAACCTCGCTTTGGTAGAAAGCGAGCAGGAGGCTCCGGTGCCGAGCGGGGGCCTCGGAGATGGAACACGATGCGACGGCGCGCCTCGGCGGCGCGCTCGTCCGGAGAGCGGTGAATTTCGGTGCATGTCGTACTTGCCGGCGGAGGTACCGCGGGCCACATCGAGCCCGCGCTCGCCCTCGCGGACGCCCTGCGCAGGCAGGACCCGACCGTGGGGATCACGGCCCTGGGCACGGAGCGCGGCCTGGAGACCAGGCTCGTACCGGAGCGCGGCTATGAGCTGGCGCTGATCCCCGCGGTGCCGCTGCCCCGCAAGCCCACCCCCGAGCTGATCACCGTCCCGGGGCGGCTGCGCGGCACGATCAAGGCCGCCGAGCAGATTCTCGAGCGCACCAAGGCGGACGCCGTGGTCGGCTTCGGCGGCTATGTCGCGCTGCCCGCCTACCTGGCCGCCAAGCGTCTCGGTGTGCCCATCGTGATCCACGAGGCCAACGCCCGCCCGGGCCTGGCCAACAAGATCGGCTCCCGGTACGCCGCACGGGTCGCCGTCTCCACTCCGGACAGCAAGCTGCGCGACGCCCGCTACATCGGCATCCCGCTGCGCCGCACCATCGCCACCCTGGACCGGGCCGCCGCCCGTCCGGAGGCGCGCGCCCGCTTCGGTCTGGACCCGAACCTGCCCACCCTGCTCGTCTCCGGCGGTTCCCAGGGCGCCCGGCGCCTCAACGAGGTGGTCCAGCAGGTCGCGCCGTGGCTGCAGCAGGCCGGTATCCAGATCCTGCACGCGGTCGGCCCGAAGAACGAACTGCCGCAGGTGCAGCAGATGCCGGGAATGCCGCCCTACATCCCGGTAAGTTACCTGGACCGGATGGACCTCGCGTACGCCGCGGCCGACTTGATGCTCTGCCGCGCGGGCGCGATGACCGTCGCCGAACTCTCCGCCGTCGGACTCCCGGCCGCCTACGTCCCGCTGCCCATCGGCAACGGCGAACAGCGGCTGAACGCCCAGCCGGTGGTGAAGGCGGGCGGCGGTCTCCTCGTCGACGACGCGGAACTCACTCCCGAGTGGGTGCAGCAGAACGTCCTGCCCGTGCTCGCGGACCCGCACCGGCTGTACGAGATGTCCCGCGCGGCAAGCGAGTTCGGCCGCCGGGACGCCGACGAGCTGCTCGTCGGCATGGTGTACGAGGCGATCGCCTCACGCCGATAGGACCATATGACGAAAGGGTAGTGAGGGTGGCCGGATCGACTACCGCGGAGCGCGGTGAACGCCAGCAGGAGTCGTCCGGCCCGCCGCCCGCGCGACGGCTGAGGCGACGCCGCCTTCGTATGATCGTCATTCTTACCGTCGCCCTGGTGCTCCTCGGGGCGGGCTCCACCTGGGTGTTGTACGGCTCCTCGTGGCTGCGCGTGCGGCACGTCTCGGTCTCCGGCACGCGGATGCTGACCCCCGCCGATGTGCGGGAGGTCGCCTCCGTGCCGGTCGGGGCACCGCTTGTCTCCGTCGACACGGGTGCCGTCGAAGCCCGGCTTCGCCAGAAACTGCCCCGAATTGACACTGTTTCGGTCGTTCGCGCCTGGCCTCACGGAGTCGGCCTGAAGGTGACCGAGCGGACTCCGGTGCTGCTTGTCCCTAAAGCCGGGAACTTCGTCGAAGTCGACGACGAGGGCGTCCGTTTCGCCACGGTTTCACAGGCGCCGAAAGGTGTTCCGCTACTGGAACTGACCGCGTCCCGGTCGGACCCGGCCGCCGCGAGCTTCCGGCGCTTCGGCGCCGACCGTCTGGTGCGCGAGGCGGTGGGGGTGGCCGGCGTCCTCCCGGCCGCCGTCGCGAAGGAGACCCGGACCGTCCAAGTCCGGTCCTACGACGACATCTCGGTGGAGTTGGTCGACGGCCGCACGGTCGCCTGGGGTAGCGGTGAGAACGGCCGCGCCAAGGCACGGGCCCTCACAGCACTCATGAAAGCAGCTCCCGGCGCCCGGCACTTCGACGTGAGTGTGCCCACCGCGCCTGCTTCATCGGGGAGTTGACGGGTATCGGCGCAGGCCAGCACCCTGGTTGGGCACTGCTACGGCTGATCACATAGGGTGAAAAGAAAAACGGGAGGTTCGGCGTGTTCGTTGAACGGGCGCCACTTGTCGACTTAGTGTCCTGTTCAGAAGACTTCAGGGAACAGGCACACTGGTAACCCTAAACTTCAGGGTTAGGGTTCGGGTCGGCACTACGGACCGTCCCATTCGGCATCCGTCGTCCCGGTGCGGGGAACCGCCCGGCGGCGACAACGTAATTCGAGGCGAGAGGCCTTCGACGTGGCAGCACCGCAGAACTACCTCGCAGTCATCAAGGTCATCGGTGTCGGCGGCGGTGGTGTCAATGCCATCAACCGGATGATCGAGGTCGGTCTCAAGGGCGTCGAGTTCATCGCCATCAACACCGACGCGCAGGCGCTGTTGATGAGCGACGCCGACGTGAAGCTCGACGTCGGCCGCGAACTCACCCGAGGACTCGGCGCCGGAGCCAACCCGGCCGTCGGCCGCAAGGCCGCCGAGGACCACCGCGAGGAGATCGAGGAGGTCCTCAAGGGGGCCGACATGGTCTTCGTGACGGCCGGAGAGGGAGGCGGCACCGGCACCGGCGGCGCGCCCGTCGTGGCCAACATCGCACGCAACCTCGGCGCCCTCACCATCGGCGTGGTCACCCGCCCCTTCACCTTCGAGGGCCGGCGCCGCGCCAACCAGGCCGAGGACGGCATCGCCGAACTCCGCGAAGAGGTCGACACCCTCATCGTCATCCCCAACGACCGGCTGCTGTCCATCTCGGACCGCCAGGTCTCGGTCCTCGACGCCTTCAAGTCGGCCGACCAGGTCCTGCTCTCCGGTGTCCAGGGCATCACCGACCTCATCACCACCCCCGGTCTGATCAACCTCGACTTCGCCGACGTCAAGTCGGTCATGTCCGAGGCCGGTTCTGCCCTGATGGGCATCGGCTCGGCCCGCGGCGACGACCGCGCGGTGGCCGCCGCCGAGATGGCGATCTCCTCGCCGCTGCTGGAGGCGTCCATCGACGGCGCCCGGGGCGTCCTGCTCTCCATCTCCGGCGGCTCCGACCTCGGTCTGTTCGAGATCAACGAGGCCGCCCAGCTGGTCAGCGAGGCCGCACACCCCGAGGCCAACATCATCTTCGGCGCGGTCATCGACGACGCCCTCGGCGACGAGGTGCGGGTCACCGTGATCGCGGCCGGCTTCGACGGCGGTCAGCCGCCGGCCCGCCGGGACAACGTCCTCGGCTCCACCTCCGCCTCGGGCTCGTCCGCGCCCCGTCGCGACGAGCCCGCTCCGGCGCGGCAGCCGGAGAGCCGCCCGTCCTTCGGCTCGCTCGGCAGCGTGACGCCGAAGGAGGAGCCGGAGCCGGCGCCCGAACCGGTGGCCGAGATCCCGGTCACCCCGTCGGTCCCGCCCGCGCCGCGCACCTACGCGGACAGCGCGGCCGAGGAGCTGGACGTTCCGGACTTCCTGAAGTGATAGGACAGCGCGAGAGCGTGAGCGGCGCGCACTTCGCCTTCACCGACCGGTGGGGCGGGGTGAGCGCCGCTCCGTATGAGGAGCTCAACCTCGGCGGCGCGGTCGGCGACGACCCCGGATCAGTACGGGCGAACCGGGAGCTGGCGGCGAAGTCGCTCGGGTTGGGCCCCGACGCGGTCGTCTGGATGAACCAGGTGCACGGGGCCGACGTGGCCGTCGTGGACGCGCCCTGGGGCATGGAGGTCCCCCCGCTCGAGCGAAGCCGAGAGGGGGGGAGTGCCGTGCCGG
Organism: Streptomyces sp. NPDC058145; assembly: GCF_042884245.1. Classification (NCBI taxonomy): domain Bacteria; kingdom Bacillati; phylum Actinomycetota; class Actinomycetes; order Kitasatosporales; family Streptomycetaceae; genus Streptomyces; species Streptomyces sp. NPDC058145. Next base: position 45,262 of record NZ_JBHVUH010000009.1, read on the forward strand.
AGGTCGACGCGATCGTCACCGCGCGCCGGGGGCTCGCGCTCGCGGTCCTCACCGCCGACTGCGTGCCGGTGCTGCTGGCCGACCCGGTCGCCGGGGTCGTGGCCGCCGCCCACGCCGGCCGGCCGGGAATGATCAAGGGGGTCGTCCCCGCCGCCGTACGGGCCATGGTCGAGCTCGGCGCCGAGGCGGAGCGGATCACCGCCCGCACCGGACCGGCCGTCTGCGGCCGGTGCTACGAGGTGCCGGAGGCGATGCGCGCCGAGGTGGCCGCGGTCGAGCCGGCGGCGCACGCCGAAACCGGCTGGGGCACTCCGGCGGTCGACGTGAGCGCCGGAGTGCACGCCCAGCTCGAGCGGCTCGGGGTGCGCGACCGCGCGCAGTCCCCGGTGTGCACGCTGGAGTCGGGCGATCACTACTCGTACCGTCGCGACCGCACCACCGGGCGGCTCGCGGGCTATGTCTGGCTGGACTGATGGGGCATGACGGACCGTAAGACCGAACTCGCCGCGAACCTGGCGAACGTGGAGCAGCGCATCACCGCCGCGTGCGTGGCGGCCGGGCGCGAGCGGGAGGAGGTGACCCTGATCGTGGTCACCAAGACCTACCCGGCGAGCGATGTGCGCATCCTGTCGGAACTCGGTGTGCGCCACGTCGCCGAGAACCGCGACCAGGACGCGGCGCCGAAGGCGGCCGCCTGCGCGGATCTGCCGCTGAAATGGCATTTCGTCGGCCAGTTGCAGACCAACAAGGTCCGTTCCGTGGTTGGTTATGCCGATTTCGTGCAGTCCATCGACCGGGCCCGGCTCGTCACCGCACTGTCGAAGGAGGCGGGCCGCGCCGGGCGCGAGGTCGGATGCCTCATCCAGGTCGCGCTGGACGCGGGGGAGAGCGGCCGGGAATCGGGAGAGCCGCGAAGCTCCTTGGAGGGGCGGCAGTGGGAGACGGGTGGGCGTGGCGGTGTCGCGCCGGGCGGGATCGAGGAGTTGGCCGGCCTCGTGGCCGGGTCACCGGGCCTGCGGCTCGAAGGTCTGATGACCGTCGCACCGCTCACCGGGGAGTACGCGGGACGCGAACAGGCGGCGTTCGAGCGGCTCATGGATTTGTCGACTGACCTGCGCAGGGCCCATCCGGCTGCAACCATGGTGTCGGCAGGGATGAGTGCGGACCTCGAGCAGGCCGTGGCGGCCGGAGCGACACATGTGCGCGTCGGCACTGCGGTACTCGGAGTCCGCCCCAGGCTCGGGTAACGTCGCCAGGAAGTCGGACCACAGCAGAAAATATGGTCAATGTCCGTGAAAGCGGGCACAAAGACCACGTGGATCGCGGGCACTTGGCAGTCGCAGTCGATCCACCACAGAGCGGAGGACTCAGAGAATGGCCGGCGCGATGCGCAAGATGGCGGTCTACCTCGGCCTCGTGGAGGACGATGGGTACGACGGCCGCGGATTCGACCCCGACGACGACTTCGAGCCCGAGCTGGACCCGGAACTCGACCGGGACCACCGACGGCATGAGGTGTCACACCAGTCGCACGGTGCGCATCAGTCCCAAAGGGACGAAGAGGTGCGAATCGTGCAACCGCCCGCGCCGCGCGAGCCGGTGGCCCGTTCGACTTCGCTAGCCGCGGAATCCGGGCGCCCGGCGCGTATCGCGCCCGTGGCATCCATCACACAAGAACGCCAGTCCCTGGAGAAGAACGCACCCGTGATCATGCCCAAGGTCGTGTCCGAGCGGGAGCCTTACCGGATCACCACGCTGCACCCGCGGACGTACAACGAAGCCCGTACCATCGGGGAACACTTCCGTGAGGGCACCCCGGTGATCATGAATCTGACTGAGATGGACGACACAGACGCGAAGCGACTTGTCGACTTTGCGGCCGGTTTGGTGTTTGGTCTTCACGGCAGCATCGAGCGGGTGACGCAGAAGGTGTTCCTGTTGTCTCCTGCTAACGTCGATGTCACGGCGGAGGACAAGGCCCGCATCGCAGAGGGCGGGTTCTTCAACCAGAGCTGAGACGTACAACCGGGAAAAGCATGGAACAGGGGAGAGGGAAAGTCAGGCCATGAGCGTGTTCGCGCAGGTGATCTACATCGCGCTGATGGTGTTCCTCGTCGTGCTCATCTTCCGGCTGGTCATGGACTATGTCTTCCAGTTCGCCCGCTCGTGGCAACCCGGCAAGGCGATGGTGGTCGTCCTGGAGGCCACCTACACTGTCACCGATCCACCGCTGAAGCTTCTGCGGCGGTTCATCCCGCCGCTGCGTCTCGGGGGCGTGGCGCTCGACCTGTCCTTCTTCGTACTGATGATCATCGTCTGGATCCTCATCTCCGTCGCACAGAGATTTGTGTGATGAGGATGGACGATACGGTCTTGCCGACTGCCGATGACTACGTTGAGGTGAAGAGATGCCGTTGACCCCCGAGGACGTGCGGAACAAGCAGTTCACGACCGTCCGCCTCCGAGAAGGCTATGACGAGGACGAGGTCGATGCCTTCCTCGACGAGGTCGAAGCCGAACTGACGCGACTGCTCCGCGAGAACGAGGACCTGCGCGCCAAACTGGCCGCGGCCACGCGCGCTGCTGCCCAGAACCAGCAGAACATGCGCAAGCCTCCGGAGCAGGACCAGCAGCAGGGCGGAATGCCCCAGCAGGGCGGGATGCCCCAGCAGGGTGGGATGCCTCAGCAGGGCGGCATGCCTCAGCAGGGGATGCGAGGTCCCGGCGCGCCGGTGCCCGCCGGCATATCGGGCCCGCCGCAGCAGCAGATGGGTGGCCCCATGGGTGGTCCGCCCCAGCTGCCGAGCGGTGCCCCGCAGCTGCCCGCCGGTCCCAGCGGTCAGGGTGGCCCGCAGGGTCAGGGTCCGATGGGCCAGGGTCCTATGGGTCAGGGTCCGATGGGTCAGGGTCCTATGGGTCAGGGTCCGATGGGCCAGGGTCCGATGGGTCAGGGCCACATGGGCGGTCAGCCGCCCATGCAGCAGCAGATGGGTGGCCCGATGGGCGGCCCCATGGGCGGTCCGATGGGCGGCCCCGGTCAGGGCCCCGGTGGCGACAGCGCCGCCCGAGTCCTCTCGCTGGCCCAGCAGACCGCCGACCAGGCGATCGCCGAGGCCCGTTCCGAGGCCAACAAGATCGTCGGCGAGGCCCGCAGCCGCGCCGAGGGTCTGGAGCGTGACGCCCGTGCCAAGGCCGACGCGCTGGAGCGGGACGCGCAGGAGAAGCACCGCGTCGCGATGGGCTCCCTGGAGTCCGCCCGCGCCACGCTGGAGCGCAAGGTCGAGGACCTGCGCGGCTTCGAGCGCGAGTACCGCACGCGTCTGAAGTCGTACCTCGAGTCCCAGCTGCGTCAGCTGGAGACCCAGGCCGACGACTCCCTGGCGCCGCCGCGCACTCCGGCCACCGCCTCGCTTCCGCCGTCCCCGGCGCCCTCCATGGCCCCGGCCGGCGCGAGTGCTCCGTCCTACGGAGGCAACCAGGGGATGGGTGGTTCTCAGGCGCCGTCCGCCCCGTCCTACGGCGGCCAGCAGCAGATGACCCCCGCGATGACCCAGCCCATGGCTCCGGTCCGTCCGCAGGGTCCGTCCCCGATGGGCCAGGCGCCTTCGCCGATGCGCGGGTTCCTGATCGACGAGGACGACAACTGACGGGCCGCGGCCACTAGTACGACAACGGCGTCGGCAGCGTTCAGGGCGGGCCCTCGGACTTCGGTCCGGGGGCCCGCCCTTTTTACGCGTGTTGACGCACCGGGGTCCGTCTCGGGAGCCCGCCCTCCGTCCCGCCTTTCCGCCCCGCCTTCCGGGACGCCGAAGGCCCGGCCCCGCAGTGGGGACCGGGCCTTCGTACTCTCCGGCGACTACGCCTTGCGGAGCCGGAAGGTGAGGGACAGGCCCTCGTCCGTGAACGGCTCGCCGTAGCCGGCGTCGGCCTCGCCCTGGGCGAAGTCGGTCGCCAGGACCTCCTCGGCGATGAGACCGGCGTGCTCCGAGAGAGCCGCGACGACCGCCGGGTCCGTGGAGGTCCAGCGCAGCGCGATGCGGTCGGCGACGTCCAGGCCGCTGTTCTTGCGGGCCTCCTGGATCAGCCGGATCGCGTCACGGGCCAGGCCCGCCTGCCGCAGCTCCTCCGTGATCTCCAGGTCCAGCGCCACCGTGGCACCGGAGTCGGAGGCCACCGACCAGCCCTCGCGCGGGGTCTCCGTGATGATCACCTCGTCGGGGGCCAGGGTGACCGTCTCCCCGTCGACCTCAACCGACGCCGTGCCCGCGCGCAGGGCGAGGGACAGCGCGGCCGCGTCCGCGTTCGCGATCGCCTTGGCCACGTCCTGCACCCGCTTGCCGAACCGCTTGCCCAGGGCACGGAAGTTGGCCTTGGCCGTCGTGTCGACCAGCGAACCGCCGACCTCGGAGAGGGACGCCAGCGAGGAGACGTTCAGCTCCTCCGTGATCTGCGCGTGCAGCTCCCGGTCCAGGGCCGCGAAGCCGGTGGCGGCGATCAGCGCCCGGGACAGCGGCTGGCGGGTCTTGACGCCCGACTCCGCGCGCGTGGCACGGCCCAGCTCCACCAGGCGGCGGACCAGGACCATCTGCTTCGACAGCTCCGGGTCGATCGCCGACAGGTCCGCCTCGGGCCAGGTCGCCAGGTGGACCGACTCGGGGGCGCCCGGGCTCACCGGCACCACCAGGTCCTGCCACACCCGCTCGGTGATGAACGGGGTGATCGGCGCCATCAGCTTGGTGACCGTCTCCAGCACCTCGTGCAGCGTGCGCAGCGCCGCCTTGTCGCCCTGCCAGAAGCGGCGGCGCGAGCGGCGGACGTACCAGTTCGACAGGTCGTCCACGAACGCGGACAGCAGCTTTCCGGCCCGCTGGGTGTCGTACGCCTCCAGGGACTGGGTCACCTGGTCGGTGAGCGCGTGGAGTTCGGACAGCAGCCAGCGGTCCAGCAGCGGACGCTCGGCCGGGGCCGGGTCGGCCGCGGACGGCGCCCAGTCGGAGGTGCGGGCGTACAGGGCCTGGAAGGCGACCGTGTTCCAGTACGTCAGCAGCGTCTTGCGGACGACCTCCTGGATGGTGCCGTGGCCGACGCGGCGGGCCGCCCACGGGGAGCCGCCGGCCGCCATGAACCAGCGCACCGCGTCGGCGCCGTGCTGGTCCATGAGCGGGATCGGCTGCAGGATGTTGCCCAGGTGCTTGGACATCTTGCGGCCGTCCTCGGCGAGGATGTGGCCCAGGCAGACGACGTTCTCGTACGACGACTTGTCGAACACCAGCGTGCCGACGGCCATCAGCGTGTAGAACCAGCCGCGGGTCTGGTCGATGGCCTCGCAGATGAACTGCGCCGGGTAGCGGGCCTCGAACAGTTCCTTGTTCTTGTACGGGTAGCCCCACTGCGCGAACGGCATCGAACCCGAGTCGTACCAGGCGTCGATGACCTCCGGCACGCGCGTGGCCGTCCGGCCGCAGTCCTCGTGGCGGCAGACGAAGGTGACGTCGTCGATGTACGGCCGGTGCGGGTCGAGGTTCGACTGGTCGGTGCCGGTCAGCTCGGACAGCTCCGTGCGCGAGCCGACGCAGGTGAGGTGGCCCTCCTCGCAGCGCCAGATGGGCAGCGGGGTGCCCCAGTAGCGGTTGCGGGACAGCGCCCAGTCGATGTTGTTGTTCAGCCAGTCGCCGTACCGGCCGTGCTTGACCGTGTCCGGGAACCAGTTCGTCTTCTCGTTCTCCTGGAGCAGACGGTCCTTGATCGCGGTGGTGCGGATGTACCAGGACGGCTGCGCGTAGTACAGCAGCGCGGTGTGGCAGCGCCAGCAGTGCGGGTAGCTGTGCTCGTACGGCAGGTGCCGGAAGAGCAGGCCGCGCTGCAGGAGGTCCTCGGTGAGCTTCTCGTCGGCCTTCTTGAAGAAGACGCCGCCGACCAGCGGGACGTCCTCCTCGAAGGTGCCGTCCGGGCGGACCGGATTGACCACGGGCAGGCCGTAGGAGCGGCAGACCTTGAGGTCGTCCTCACCGAACGCGGGGGACTGGTGGACCAGACCCGTGCCGTCCTCGGTGGTCACGTACTCGGCGTTCACCACGTAGTGCGCCGGCTCCGGGCTGTGCCCATCGGTTCCCTCGCCGACGCTCGGGAACTCGACCAGCTCGAAGGGGCGCTGGTACCTCCAGCGCTCCATCTCGGCGCCGGTGAAGGTCTGGCCGGTGGTCTCCCAGCCCTCGCCGAGCGCCTTGGCGACGAGCGGCTCGGCGACGACGATCTTCTCCTGGCCGTCGGTGGCGACGACGTAGGTGACCTCGGGGTGCGCGGCGACCGCGGTGTTGGACACCAGGGTCCAGGGGGTCGTCGTCCACACCAGGAGCGCGGCCTCGCCGGCCAGCGGACCGGAGGTGAGCGGGAAGCGGACGTACACGGACGGGTCCACGACCGTCTCGTAGCCCTGCGCCAGCTCGTGGTCGGACAGGCCGGTGCCGCAGCGTGGGCACCAGGGGGCGACACGGTGGTCCTGGACCAGCAGACCCTTGTCGAAGATCTCCTTCAGCGACCACCAGACGGACTCGATGTACTCGGGGTCCATCGTGCGGTACGGGTCCTGGAGGTCGGCCCAGTAACCCATGCGGGTCGTGAGCTCTTCGAAGGCGTCGGTGTGCCGGGTCACCGACTCGCGGCACCTGGCGTTGAACTCGGCGATGCCGTACGCCTCGATGTCCTGCTTGCCGGAGAAGCCGAGCTCCTTCTCGACGGCCAGCTCCACCGGGAGGCCGTGGCAGTCCCAGCCGGCCTTGCGGGCCACGTGGTAGCCGCGCATGGTGCGGAAGCGCGGGAAGACGTCCTTGAAGACGCGGGCCTCGATGTGGTGGGCGCCGGGCATGCCGTTCGCGGTGGGCGGGCCCTCGTAGAACACCCACTCGGGGCGCCCCTCGGACTGCTCCAGGCTCTTGGCGAAGATCTTCTGCTCACGCCAGAAGTCGAGCACGGCGTGCTCGAGCGCGGGCAGGTCGACCTGGGCGGGCACCTGGCGGTACGTCGGCGCTGTCATCTGCGAGCATCCTCCAACGGACTTGCTGCCTTCCGTCGGAGGGACGAGAGCTCTTTCCTGTCCACGCCGTGTGCGGCGCGCTCCCGCGGTACCACCCTCCTTGGCTCCCCGCCGCGCCGTACACGCCGGTGAGCCCCCTCATTGGGGTCGCGAAGCCGGTTCTACTCGCCGTGGCGGCTGCCACGGCTTTCTTCCGGCGGCTCCGGGGTGATCTTCACGTCGCGCTCGCCCCCGGGCTCACACCGTCCCCGGGTCGCTCTGCGCTGCGTACGCCGCTACTCGTCCCCATCCATGCTTCTCGCTCCGCCCAGTGTACGGCGCCGCGCGGACAGCGGCCGACCGCTTTTCCCGCGCGCGTGAGCGGGCGGGGAGGGGAGCGGGCGGGATGACCCGAATGGCGAGGGGGGAGGCGCCCGCGCCGTGGCGCGCTCCGCTTCGCGGATTACCCGGCGGGGAGCTGGGCACAACGGTTGCAGGTCCGCTGCTCGGGGGATGCCGGCGGGCGAATCGGGCGGTGTGCCCCGTTGCCGCGGGACTCAAGTCGATTTATCGTCCCAGCACGATTCGCGAGCAAGATCACAATATGTGAAGGGGCCGCGGCCATGGTGGCGAAGAAGACCGCCGAACAGCAGCCGGTGTCCGGCCGCTCCACTGGCGCGGCCGCCTCCGGCGGCGGGGCCGAGGGAGCCGGCGGCAGGGAGACCACGCGCGCGGATTCCGTAGCGGCCGGACGGGCGAGGCCGGTGAAGACGGCCCGGGCACCGGCGGCGGGCTCGAAGCGGCACCACGCGGCGGCGCCCGCCGGTACGCCCGCGTCCACGCAGGCGGGAAGGAGTCCTGCGCCGGCCGGCGGCGGCACGAAGCCCGGTGCGGCCACCGAGAAGCGGGCATCGGCCGGGCAGGCTCCGGCCGAGGTGACATCGGCCGGGACGGTGACGGAGAAGGCGCCGGCCCGGAAGACGGCCGCGAGGAACGCGGCGGCCAAGGTCGCGGCCACCGAGGGCGGCGCCACGAAAACGGCGGTCAGGAAGACGGCGGCGAAGACGGGGACTGCCAAGCAAGGCGCCTCCAGGGAGAAGGCCGCCAAGGAGGGGCCCGCCAAGGAGTTGGCCGCCACGGAGGGGGCCGCCACGAAGAAGGCCACGTCCAGGAAGCCGGCCGGCGCTGCCAAAGAAGCGGCCGGTAAGAAGGCGGCCGCGGACAGGACGGACGCGAAGAAGACGAGGGCGAAGAAGACGGGCACCGAGAGCACGAGCGTGGAGCAGCCGGCCAGGTCGGCGGCGGCTACGAGGGCGGCGGCCGAGGATGTGGCCGGGAGGAGGGCGGCCCGGAAGCACACGGCGGTCGAGGAGGCGGCTCCCGAGGGCACGGCTGAGGCGGGCATGGCCGGTGAGGAGGCGGCCGGGAAGCACGCGGCCGGCAGGGAGGCGGCCCGGAAGCGCACGGCGGTCGGAGTAAAGGCTCCGAAGGGAACGGCCGGTGAGGAGGCGGCCGTGCAGAAGGCGGTCGCCGGGAAAGTGGTCGGGAAGGACGCGGGAGGGAAGGAATCTGCCGTCGAGGGCACGGCCGGTAAGGACGCGGCCGCCGGGAAGGCGGGTGCCGGGAAAGCGGCCGCGCACGCGGTGGTCGCCGGAAAGGCGGGCGGGGAAGGGGCCGTCACCGAGCGGACGGCCACCGAGGGCCCCTCCTCGGAGGCGGCAGGCAAGAGCACGGCCAAGAAGGCGGGCGCGGCGCGGACCGCGAAGCAGACGGGAGCCACGACAGTGGTTGCGAAGAAGACTCCTGGCACGGCCACGGCGAAGCAGAGCGCCGTTCCCAAGGCGCGGCTCGCCGCGGCGGACCCCGGCGATCTCGCGGTACGCCCGGGCGAGGACCCCTGGACCCCCAAGGAGGTCGCCGAGGCCCGTGCCGAGCTGTCGACCGAGGTGGACCGGCTGCGCACCGAGATCAGCTCGTCCGAGAACGCCCTCGTCGGCCTGATGCGCGACTCCGGCGACGGTGCCGGCGACGACCAGGCCGACACCGGCACCAAGAACATCACGCGCGAGCACGAGATGGCGCTTGCCGCCAACGCGCGCGAGATGCTGACCCAGAACGAGCACGCCCTCGAACGGCTGGACGCGGGCACCTACGGACTGTGCGAGAACTGCGGCAATCCCATCGGCAAGGCGCGTATGCAGGCGTTCCCGAGGGCCACCCTGTGCGTGGAGTGCAAGCAGAAACAGGAACGCCGCTCCTGAGCGCCGGGGCCGGCGGGGGCGTGCCGTACTCTCGTCCTCAGTCAGGCACCTAGGTTGAGGGACTCACGTGGCAGAGGCGGAGCGCATCATCGGTACGCCGGACACCCCGGACGACAGCGGCGAGCGGACGGCCGCGGCCGAAGCACCCGCCGGGTCCGACGCGTCCGGTACGCCCGGGACCGGCGAGCAGATGGCGCCGGCGCGGCAGCGGAGCGGACGCGGGCGCCGGATCGCCGTGCTGTTCGCGGTGGCCGTGTTCGCCTACGCCCTCGACCTGATCAGCAAGATGCTGGTGGTGGCGAAGCTGGAGCACCACGCGCCCATCCAGGTGATCGGGGACTGGCTGGAGCTGCACGCCATCCGCAACCCGGGCGCGGCCTTCGGCTTCGGAGCCGCCTTCACGATCATCTTCACGCTGATCGCGGCCGCGGTGATCGTGGTGATCGTCCGCCTCGCCCGCAAGCTCTACAGCCTGCCCTGGGCGATCGCGCTCGGCCTGCTGCTCGGCGGTGCGCTCGGCAACCTCACCGACCGCGTCTTCCGGGCGCCAGGCGTCTTCCAGGGCGAGGTGGTGGACTTCATCGCGCCGAAGGGCTTCGCGGTGTTCAACCTGGCCGACTCGGCGATCGTGTGCGGCGGCATCCTGATCGTGCTGCTGTCGTTCCGCGGTCTGGACCCGGACGGCACCGTCCACAAGGGCTGAGACCGGCCCCTGCGCGGGGCCGCTGTCCACAGGTTTGTTCGGGACCGCCGGAGCCGTCCGGCATACTCGACGGGTGAGCACGATTCCCGAGATCCGTACCCTGCCCGTGCCCGACGGCCTGGAGGGCGAGCGCGTCGACGCCGCCATCTCCCGCATGTTCGGCTTCTCCCGTACGAAGGCGGCGGAACTGGCCGCGGCAGGCAAGGTGCAGGTCGACGGCTCGGTGGTCGGCAAGTCCGAGCGGGTGCGCGGCGGCGCCTGGCTCGAGGTCGAGATGCCGCAGGCGCCCGCGCCCGTGCAGGTGGTCGCCGAGCCCGTCGAGGGCATGGAGATCGTGCACGACGACGACGACGTGGTCGTGATCGTCAAGCCGGTCGGCGTGGCGGCGCACCCCTCGCCGGGCTGGAGCGGCCCGACCGTCATCGGCGGTCTCGCCGCCGCCGGCTACCGGATCTCCACCTCCGGTGCCGCCGAGCGCCAGGGCATCGTGCACCGCCTGGACGTCGGTACGTCCGGCCTGATGGTGGTCGCGAAGTCCGAGTACGCGTACACGTCGCTCAAGCGCCAGTTCAAGGAGCGCACGGTCGACAAGCGCTACCACGCCCTCGTCCAGGGCCACCCGGACCCGACCAGCGGCACGATCGACGCCCCGATCGGCCGCCACCCCAACCACGACTACAAGTGGGCGGTGACGGCCGAGGGCAAGCCCTCCGTGACCCACTACGACCTCATCGAGGCCTTCCGCGCCGCCTCCCTGCTCGACGTGAAGCTGGAGACCGGCCGCACCCACCAGATCCGCGTCCACATGTCCGCCCACCGCCATCCCTGCGTCGGCGACCTGACCTACGGCGCCGACCCGACCCTCGCCAAGCGGCTGGGCCTGACCCGCCAGTGGCTGCACGCCGTGCGGCTCGGCTTCGAGCACCCCGGTGACGGGCAGTGGGTGGAGTTCGGCTGCGACTACCCCGAGGACCTGCAGCAGGCCCTCGACCAGGTCCGCGAGGAGACGTACGCGTGAGCACGCCGTACACCGTCCGCGTCGCCGAGGACCCCGCCGACCGGGAGGCCTGCTTCGCGGTGCGCAAGGAGGTGTTCGTCGTCGAGCAGGGCGTCGCCCAGGACATCGAGTACGACGCCTACGACGCCGTCGCCGTCCATGTCCTCGCCGTCCGCGAGGACGGCGAGCCGCTCGGCACCGGACGCCTGCTGTACGGCGAGGCCACCGCGGCGAAGACCGGCGGGGACGCCACGGTGGGCTCCCTCGGCCGGCTCGCCGTCGCCCGTTCGGCACGCGGTCTCGGCGTCGGCGCGGCCCTGGTGCGTGCCGTCGAGGACGCGGCACGCGCGCGTGGCCTGGCGGCGGTGGACCTGCACGCCCAGACCCACGCCCTGGGTTTCTACGAGCGTCTCGGGTACGAAACGTACGGCCCGGAGTTCCCGGACGCGGGGATCCCGCACCGGGCCATGCGGCGCGTCCTGTAGACCCGCCGGAACGGCCGGCGCGCGGGCGCCGTGGCAGGCTGGAGGCCTGCCGTGTGATCGTCGACTCCCGGAGCGCTGGCCGTGGATCAGTTGGCCCTGTTGTTCGTGCTGCTGCTCGGGGCCCTGCTGAGCGTTCCCGTCGGAGACCGGTTCGGGGTGCCGGCGCCGGTGCTGATGACCCTGCTCGGCGGGATCCTGGCGGTGGCCGACTTCGTGCCCAACGTGGAGTTCCCGCCCGAACTGATCCTGCCCGCGCTGCTGCCGCCGCTGCTCTACGCCGCCGTACGCCGCACCTCCTGGCGGCAGTTCACGGCGAACAAGCGGCCGATCTTCCTGCTGGCCGTCGCCCTGGTCTTCGTGACGACGGTCTGTGTGGCCGCCGTCGCCCACACCATCGTGCCCGGGCTGCCCGTCGCCGCGGCCGTGGTGCTGGGCGCGCTGATCGCCCCGCCGGACCCGGTCGCCGCCACCGCCGTCGCCGGGCAGCTCGGACTGCCGCGCCGGCTGGTGTCGATCCTGGAGGGCGAGGGGCTCTTCAACGACGTGACGGCCATCGTGCTGTACCACGTGGCCGTCGCGGCCGCCGTGAGCGGGGAGTTCTCCCCGTGGGACGCCGGGCTCGACCTGGTCCTGTCCGCCGTGGTCGCGGTCGCCGTCGGGCTGGCGCTCGGCTGGGGCGCGAACAGGCTGATGGATCTGCTCGGCGACGCCACGCTGCAGATCGGGCTGACCCTGCTGGTGCCCTACGCCTCCTACGTGCTCGCCGAGGAACTGCACGGCTCCGGGGTGCTCGCCGTGCTCACCACCGCCCTCTTCCTCTCCGAGTACGCCACCGACGCCGACGACGTGATGACCCGGCTGGCCGGGCACACCTTCTGGGACATCATCGACACGCTCGTCACCGGTGTCGCCTTCGGGCTGATCGGGCTCGAGCTGCACAACGCCATCCGGACGGCGTCCGGGCGGTGGGGCGAGCTGCTCGGCTGGGCGGCGGCGATCGCGGGCGTGGTGGTGGTCGTACGGCTGCTGTGGCTGATGCCCGCCACCTGGCTGACCAAGCGGCTGCACGCCCGGCGGGACATCGATGAGGAGATCCCCATGAGCTGGCGGGAGACCGTCGTGATGTGGTGGTCCGGGATGCGCGGGGTGGCCTCGGTGGCGCTGGTGCTGGCCATCCCGCTGAAGACCGACGCCGGGTCGCCGTTCCCCGACCGGGACGAGCTCGTGTTCATCGCCTTCGGGGTGATCATCGTCACGCTGGTGCTGCAGGGCCTCACGCTGCCCTGGCTGGTGAAGCGGCTGCGGGTGCGGGCCGACGCAGAGCGGGAGAAGGAGTTCGAGAAGGAGCTGGCGGTGCGGGCCGCCAAGGCCGCGAAGCGCAGGCTGCGGGAGATCGAGCAGGTGGAGGAGCTGCCCGAGGAGCTGTCGGAGCAGATGCTGCGGCGGGCCTTCGACATCGGGATCCGGATCAGCCCGGACATGGGGGAGGAGGAACGCCGGGAGGCACAGCACCAGCGGGCGCGGCGGCTGAAGCGGGTGCGGCGGATCCAGGGCGAGATGCTGAGCGCCGCGCGGCACGAGGTGCTGGCGGCGCGCAGCGAGCCGGGCGCGGATCCGGAGATCGTGGACCGGGTGCTGCGCCATCTCGACGTGCGCAGCCTGCGCTGACCCCGGTCGGGCCGACGGGCATCGCGCCAACGAGGCGCGGCGGCAGCGGCTCAGCGCCGACACCGTGACCGGCCGGGCCGGCACACCCGGGATGCGGCCGCCACCCCGCACGGGCCTGCATCGCCGGGCGGGGTGGCGGCCACATCACCTCACGGATCATCCAGGTCGACGGCGGCGCCGAGCGCGGCCACCGACCGGGCGCCGGGTCAGCCCCGGCCGGTGCGCGGGAATTCGTAGGCCTTGCGGAGCGTCGCGCGGTCGGGCGACGGAATGCGGTTCGGGGCGAGGACCGCGTCCGAGGTGTTGACCCGGGGAAGCGCGTAGGGGTGCTCCGCGGACAGCCAGGTGATCATCTCCTCGCGCACGGCGACCCGTGCCGTCCAGATGTCGTCCGCGTCCTTGGCGGTCACCAGGGCACGCACCTGGATGGTGTTCGCCGTGGTGTCCGTCACCTGCAGGCTGTAGGCACGGCCGTCCCAGGCCGGGCACTGGCGCAGGATGTCACGGAGCTTCTCGCGCATCGCCTCGATGGGCGCGCTGTGGTCGAGGTGCCAGTAGACGATGCCCGTCATCTGCGGGGTGCCCCGCGACCAGTTCTCGAACGGGTTGGAGGTGAAGTACGACACCGGCATCGTGATCCGCCGCTCGTCCCAGGTCCGTACCGTCAGGAAGGTGAGGGTGATCTCCTCGACCGTGCCCCACTCCTCGTCCACGACGACCGTGTCGCCGATGCGCACCATGTCGCCGAAGGCGATCTGCAGTCCCGCGAACAGGTTGGACAGGGTCGACTGGGCGGCTACACCGGCGACGATGCCGAGAATGCCGGCGGAGGCCAGCAGCGAGGCACCGGCCGCGCGCATCGCCGGGAACGTCAGCAGCATCGAGGCGGCGGCCACGACGATGACGATCGCCGAGACCACCCGCATGATCAGCTCCACCTGGGTGCGCACCCGGCGCACCCGGGCCGCGTCCCGGTGGGCGCGTGCGTAGCGGCTGTACGAGGTCTCGACGATCGCCGCCGCGATCCGGATCACCAGCCAGGCGGCGGACCCGATGAGGACCAGCGTCAGCGTCCGGCCGATGCCGGCCTGATGCTGCTCCAGCAGTTCGGCCTGGTCGTAGGAGCCTCTGAGCATGGCGGCGCAGAGGACGAGCTGGTAGGGGATGCGGCCGCGCCGCAGCAGCTCCCACAGCGGGGTGTCGGAATCACGGGCGTCGGCCTTGCGCAGCAGCAGGTCCGTGGCCCAGCCGATGGCCAGGGTGAGCACGACGGAGCTGCCGAATACGATCAGAGGGCGGAGTACGTTCTCCATGCCTGCGCTCCTAACCGGTGGTCGGCAGGCATGAACATGTGAGTTTGGCGCGCATCTGGGTACGGCGGTTCCGGCCACGTCCTGCCCGGCTGGCACCATGGCCTCATGAACATCATGCTCTTCCACTCGACCTACGGGCTCAGGCCGGCGGTGCGCGAGGCCGCTGACCGGCTGCGCGCGGCGGGCCACGAGGTGTGGACGCCGGACCTCTTCGAGGGGCGCACGTTCGGGACGGTCGAGGAGGGCATGGAGTTCAAGGAGCGGATCGGCAAGGAGGAGCTGCTGAAGCGGGCCGTGCTGGCGGCGGCCCCGTACTCCGAGCGCGGACTCGTGTACGCCGGGTTCTCGCTCGGCGCGTCCGTCGCGCAGACGCTGGCCCTCGGCGACGAGAGGGCCCGTGGCCTGCTGCTCCTGCACGGCACGTCGGACCTCGCCCCGAACGCGCGGGTGGACGAGCTGCCGGTGCAGCTGCACGTGGCCGAGCCGGACCCGTTCGAGACGGACGACTGGCTGAGCGCCTGGTACCTGCAGATGGGCCGGGCGGGCGCGGACGTGGAGGTCTACCGGTACGCCGGAGCCGGTCACGTCTACACCGACCCCGGCCTGCCGGACTACGACGAGGAGGCCGCCGAGGCCACCTGGCGGGTGGCGCTCGGCTTCCTCGACAGTCTGTAGCCCAGCCCGGAGGGACGGCTACACCGGGTCGTAGGTGCGCTCGACCTTCTGCGTGCCGCTGCGGGTGCGGTAAGAACGCACCCAGGCGGAGGTCGCGTTGGCGTCGGTGCGGTCGGACAGGACGTAGTAGTCCATCTGCGCGCGGTCGGCGGTGATGTCCAGCACGCCGTAGCCGTGCCGGTCGGTGTCCACCCAGTGGACATGCCGGTTGGCTGCCCTGATGACCGGCGAGGCGACGGCCGAGACGGTGCCCTCGGGCACCTTCACGATGTCGTCCAGATTGTCGGAGGTGACCGACGTGACCACGAACTCGGTGGCCGCCGACGCCGACAGCGGATAGGTACCCGCGTCCACCGGCACGTCGTTGGCCCACGCCATGTGGATGTCACCGGTCAGGAAGACGGTGTTGCCGATCGCGTTCGAGCGCAGATGGGCCAGGAGTTCGCGCCGGTCGTCGGTGTAGCCGTCCCACTGGTCGGTGTTGACGGCGATGCCCTCCTGCGGCAGGCCCAGCAGCTTCGCGAGCGGCTTGAGCAGGTCCGCGGAGAGGGAGCCGACGGCGAACGGCGAGATCATCACGGAGTTGCCGACCAGCCGCCACTTGGTGTCGGAGGTCTTCAGGCCCGCCTTGAGCCAGTCGAGCTGCGCGCGGCCGGTGAGCGTACGGTCCGGGTCGTCCACCGAGCCGCTGGCCGTGGAGGCCTGCTGGGAGCGGTAGGAGCGCAGGTCCAGCAGGGACAGGTCGGCGAGCTTGCCGAAGCGCAGCCGCCGGTAGGTGGTGCCGGCGATGGCCGGGCGGACCGGCATCCACTCGAAGTAGGCCTGCTTGGCGGCGGCCTGACGGGCCGACCAGGTGCCCTCGGCGCCCTCGGTGTGGTTCACCGCGCCGCCGGACCAGGCGTTGTCGGCGAACTCGTGGTCGTCCCAGATCGCGATGACCGGCGCCTTCACGTGCAGGGCCTGCAGGTCGGGGTCGGTCTTGTACTTGGCGTGCCGGATCCGGTAGTCCGCGAGGGTGAGGATCTCGTTCGCCGGCGCGTGCGGCCGTACGACCGTGCCCCGGGCCGCGTACTCACCGGACTTGTACTCGTAGATGTAGTCGCCGAGGTGCAGCCAGGCGTCCAGGTCGCCGCGGGCCGCGAGGTGGCGGTAGGCGGCGAAGTAGCCCGCCTCCCAGTTGGCGCAGGAGACCACGCCGAAGCGCAGGGAGGACACGGCGGCGTCCGCCGCCGGCGCGGTGCGGGTGCGCGCCACCGGGGAGTCGGTGCCGCCGGCGGAGAAGCGGAACCAGTAGTCGGTGGCCGGGGCCAGGCCGCGGATGTCGGCCTTGACGGTGTGGTCGGTGGCTGCCCTGGCGGTGGTCGAGCCCTTGGCGACGATGTTCGTCAGCGCCTTGTCCGTGGCGACGACCCAGCCGACCTCGGTGTCCGGGCCGAGTCCGGAACCGGGTATCGCCTCGGGCACCGGCGTCACGCGGGTCCACAGCAGGATGCCGTCGGGCAGCGGGTCGCCGGAGGCGACGCCGTGCAGGAAGGCCGGGGCCTGGTCGGCCGCGCGTGCCGGAAGGGTGGCGGCGAGCGGGCCGGCCAGGACAGCCGTCGCCGCCGCGGCCTTGACGACCGTACGGCGGCGGGGCGAGAGGGAGTTGAGGCCTTGGTGTGCCTCGGATGATCTGTATCGACTGGTCACGACCGATCAGGTTACTGATCGGTATGCGCGAGAGCGGGCGAACTCCGAAAGTTCGCCCGCTCTTTACGCGGTGCTCCGGTTCTGCCGGAACGTCAGCCCTTGAGGGCCGCGTCCAGTACCCGGTTGTAGTCGGCCACCGTCATGGGCGGGGTGCCCTGGCTGTCGGCGGTGAGCTTCTTGCCGTCCATGACGAAGCTCGGCGTGCCGGACACGCCGTCCTTGTTGGCGTCGAAGGTCTTGGACATCGCCATCGCCCAGGCGTCGTACGTGCCCTTCTTGACCGCGTTCTGGAACTTGGCGTTGTTCTTGAGCGCGGGAACGGTGTCGGCGACCTTGATGAGGTAGTCGTCGCTCTTGAACTTGTCCGTCTGCTCGTCCGGGTGGAACTTCGCCGAGTAGAGCGCGCCCTTGTACTCGATGAACGCCTCCGGGCTGACGTTGAGCGCGGCGCCGAGCGCGCTCAGCGCGTTCTTGGAGCCCACGCCGTTGTCGTGGCCGTCGAGGAACGTGGCACCGACGAACTGGACCTTGTACTTGCCGCCGTCGATGTCCTTCTTCACCGTCGAGCCGACCGTCTGCTCGAACTGGGCGCACACCGGGCAGCGCGGGTCCTCGTAGACCTTCAGGGTCTTCTTGGCGGTGTCCTTGCCGATGACGACCGTGGTGCCCTTGGTGCCCGTGGTGTTGGCCGGGGTGACGACACTGGAGGCGTCCTTCAGCCCGTCCCAGTAGCCGGGCTTGCCGGCCTGGACGACGGCGTAGCCGATGCCGCCCGCCGCGGCCAGTACGGCCACGACCGAGCCGGCCACGATGATCTGCCGCTTGGCCTTGTCGCGCTTGGCCTGCCGCTCGCGCTCCTCGCGCAGCCGCTCCCGGGCCGCCGTCTTCGCCGTCTGGCTGTTCCGCTTGCTCATAGTGATGATCTCCATATGGGACGCGCACACGTCGTACGCGGGATACGTGTGGGGGACTGGTCGTGCTCAGCGGTCGCCGCTCAGACGAGGGCGAGGGCGCGGGAGCGCGGCGGTCCACGCCGTCCCAGGGAGTGCACGAGGAGCCGGTCGCCGGCGACGGCCGGCCAGGGGGCCGGGCGCGGCAGCCGGCGGACCGGCAGGAGCCGCACGGTGCCCGCTGCCGCCGCCAGCAGCAGCGGACGGAAGGTGGTGGCCGTGACCGCGCCCAGCAGCTGGGCCAGGGCCCGCTCGCCCCGGCGCAGCCAGGCGGCGGCCAGCAGTCCCACACCGAGGTGCGCGGCGAGCAGCAGCCAGGCGGCGGCCGGGCCGGCGTCCGTGAGCGGGACCCCGGCACCACGGCCGGGCGCGCCGGTCACCTGGGCCAGCGGCGTGCCCACGCTGCCGCCCTGGCACAGCACGTCGAAGCCGAACGCGTGCAGGGGACCCGCGACCGGGCCGCCCGCCCTGCCGTAACAGGACTGCTGGCCGGTGGTGAACACCGTGTCGGCGGCCAGCTCCAGCGGGATCAGCAGGGCCGCGATCCGGCCGAAGCCGCGCTCGCGGCCCGCCAGCGCGTACGCGGTGACGAACACTCCGGTGGCGACCGCGGTCACGGTCGCCACCGGCAGCGGGGCCCTGGACAGCAGAACGTGCGACGCGGTGCTGAGCGTCACGACCACTGCCGTGAACAGCGCCGCGCGTACGGCTCTGAGCTGGGTCCCGGAGATGTCCATGGTGAACACAGAGTCTGTCACGCGCGCCGGTAAGGGGCTCCTAAAAGATGCCTGTGAGTCCCGAAGGTCACAGCCCCGGGATCCGGCCGTTGCGGAACAGGTCGAGGAAGATCTGGTGGTCGGCACGCGCGCGTGCGCCGTAGCCGTGCGCGAAGTCCACCAGGAGCGGCGCGAAGCCCTCCTCGTCGGCCGCGAGGGCCGCGTCGATGGCCCGCTCGGTGGAGAACGGCACCAGCGACTCGCCGGAGGTGTCGTCCGCCGCCGCGTGCATCGTGGCCGTGGCCCGGCCCAGGTCGGCGGCGACGGCGGCGATCTCCTCCGGGTCGTCGATGTCGCCCCAGTCCAGGTCGACCGCGTACGGCGAGACCTCGGCGACCAGCTGCCCCGCGCCGTCCAGCTCGGTCCAGCCCAGCCACGGGTCGGCGTGCGCCTGAAGGGCGCGCTGGGAGATCACCGTGCGGTGCCCCTCGTGCTGGAAGTACTCCGCGATCGCCGGGTCCGTGATGTGCCGGGAGACCGCCGGGGTCTGGGCCTGCTTGATGTAGATCACGACATCGTTCTCGAGGGCGTCGCTGTGCCCCTCCAGCAGGATGTTGTACGACGGCAGGCCCGCCGAACCGATGCCGATGCCCCGGCGGCCCACGACGTCCTTCACCCGGTAGGAGTCCGGGCGGGCCAGCGAGGTCTCCGGAAGCGTCTCCAGGTAGCCGTCGAAGGCGGCCAGCACCTTGTAGCGGGTGGCGGCGTCCAGCTCGATGGAGCCGCCACCCGGCGCGAACCGGCGCTCGAAGTCACGGATCTCCGTCATCGACTCCAGCAGCCCGAAGCGGGTGAGCGAGCGGGCGTCACGCAGCGCGTCCAGCAGCGGACCCTGCGCGGTGTCCAGTGTGAACGGCGGCACCTCGTCGCTCTTGGCGCCCGTGGCCAGGGCGTGGATGCGCTCCCGGTAGGCCTCGGCGTAGATCGTCACCAGCTCGGTGATCTGCTCGTCGCTGAGCGCCTTCGCGTAGCCGACCAGCGCGATGGACGCGGAGAAGCGCTTCAGGTCCCAGGTGAACGGGCCGACGTAGGCCTCGTCGAAGTCGTTGACGTTGAAGACCAGGCGCCCGTTGGAGTCCATGTAGGTGCCGAAGTTCTCCGCGTGCAGATCGCCGTGGATCCACACGCGCGAGGTGCGGTCGTCCAGGTATGGGCCGCCGCGCTTCTCGGCGTCGAGGTCGTGGTAGAAGAGGCACGCCGTGCCCCGGTAGAACGCGAAGGCCGAGGCCGCCATCTTCCGGAACTTCACCCGGAACGCGGCCGGGTCGGCGGCCAGGAGCCGGCCGAAGGCGGTGTCGAAGACGGCGAGGATCTCCTCGCCGCGCTGCTCGTCGTTGAGCTCGGGGACCGACATCGCGGAGTGCCTCCAGGTGCGGGACGGTGGTGCGTGAACGTGCGTGCGGGGGAACGACGGCGTCCCCGCCGTCTTCAACGGGCGACGCCACGCGGGAGTGCCCCGGTTCCCGGACGAAGGTACGTGGGGATGCCCCGCGTGTGTCAGTGCCCGGGCATAGACTTCGACGCTGACCCCCAGACCGTCCGCCGGCCCGTCGCCGAGAGCCGACCCGTCACCCGACCACCGCCCCTCATCGAGGCGCCTCGCGCCACAGCGTTCCATTGTTGGAGGCCACACCGTGTCAAAGCCGCCCTTCACGCACCTGCACGTTCACACCCAGTACTCGCTGCTGGACGGTGCCGCGCGGCTCAAGGACATGTTCAACGCCTGCAACGAGATGGGCATGACGCACATCGCCATGTCCGACCACGGCAACCTGCACGGGGCGTACGACTTCTTCCACTCCGCGAAGAAAGCCGGAGTCACCCCGATCATCGGCATCGAGGCATACGTCGCGCCCGAGTCCCGGCGCAACAAGCGCAAGATCCAGTGGGGCCAGCCGCACCAGAAGCGGGACGACGTCTCCGGTTCCGGCGGCTACACCCACAAGACGATCTGGGCGGCGAACGCGACGGGTCTGCACAACCTCTTCCGGCTCTCCTCGGACGCGTACGCCGAGGGCTGGCTCCAGAAGTGGCCCCGGATGGACAGGGAGACGATCTCCCAGTGGTCCGAGGGGCTGATCGCCTCCACCGGCTGCCCCTCCGGCGAGCTGCAGACCCGCCTTCGCCTCGGCCAGTTCGACGAGGCCCTGAAGGCGGCCGCCGACTACCAGGACATCTTCGGCAAGGACCGCTACTTCCTGGAGCTGATGGACCACGGCATCGAGATCGAGCACCGGGTCCGTGACGGCCTCCTGGAGATCGGTAAGAAGCTCGGCATCCCCCCGCTGGTCACCAACGACTCGCACTACACGTACGCGCACGAGGCGGGCGCCCACGACGCGCTGCTGTGCATCCAGACCGGCAAGAACCTCTCCGACCCGGACCGCTTCAAGTTCGACGGCACCGGCTACTACCTGAAGTCCACGGACGAGATGTACGCCATCGACTCCTCGGACGCCTGGCAGGAGGGCTGCCGCAACACGCTGCTGGTGGCCGAGCAGATCGACACCACCGGCATGTTCGAGGCGAAGAACCTCATGCCGAAGTTCGACATCCCGGACGGCTACACCGAGGTCACCTGGTTCAAGGAGGAGGTCCGCCGCGGCATGGAGCGGCGCTTCCCCGGCGGCATCCCCGAGGACCGCCAGAAGCAGGTCGAGTACGAGATGGACGTCATCATCCAGATGGGGTTCCCGGGCTACTTCCTGGTGGTCGCCGACTTCATCATGTGGGCGAAGAAGAACGGCATCGCGGTCGGTCCCGGGCGTGGCTCAGCGGCCGGCTCGATCGTCGCCTACGCCATGGGCATCACCGACCTCGACCCGATCCCGCACGGTCTGATCTTCGAGCGGTTCCTCAACCCCGAGCGCGTCTCCATGCCCGATGTCGACATCGACTTCGACGAGCGCCGGCGCGTCGAGGTGATCAGGTACGTGACCGAGAAGTACGGCGCCGACAAGGTCGCCATGATCGGCACCTACGGCAAGATCAAGGCGAAGAACGCCATCAAGGACTCCGCGCGCGTGCTGGGTTACCCGTACGCCATGGGCGACCGGCTCACCAAGGCCATGCCCGCCGACGTCCTAGGCAAGGGCATCGACCTCGACGGCATCACCAACCCCTCGCACCCGCGCTACAACGAGGCGGGCGAGATCCGCTCGATGTACGAGAACGAGCCGGACGTCAAGAAGGTCATCGACACCGCCAAGGGCGTCGAGGGCCTGGTCCGGCAGATGGGTGTGCACGCGGCGGGCGTGATCATGTCCAGCGAGCCCATCGTCGACCACGCCCCCATCTGGGTGCGGCACACGGACGGCGTGACCATCACGCAGTGGGACTACCCGCAGTGCGAGTCGCTCGGCCTGCTGAAGATGGACTTCCTCGGCCTGCGCAACCTGACGATCATGGACGACGCCGTCAAGATGGTGAAGTCCAACAAGGGGATCGACCTCGACCTGCTGTCCCTGCCGCTCGACGATCCGAAGACCTTCGAACTCCTCCAGCGCGGCGAGACCCTCGGCGTCTTCCAGTTCGACGGCGGCCCCATGCGCTCCCTGCTGCGCCTGATGAAGCCCGACAACTTCGAGGACATCTCCGCCGTCTCCGCGCTCTACCGTCCCGGCCCGATGGGCATGGACTCGCACACCAACTACGCGCTCCGCAAGAACAAGCTCCAGGAGATCACCCCGATCCACAAGGAGCTCGAGGAGCCGCTCGAAGAGGTCCTGGCCGTCACCTACGGCCTGATCGTCTACCAGGAGCAGGTGCAGAAGGCCGCCCAGATCATCGCCGGGTACTCGCTCGGCGAGGCCGACATCCTCCGCCGCGTGATGGGCAAGAAGAAGCCCGACGAACTGGCGAAGAACTTCACCATCTTCCAGGCCGGCGCCAAGAAGAACGGCTACAGCGACGAGGCGATCCAGGCGCTGTGGGACGTGCTGGTCCCGTTCGCCGGCTACGCCTTCAACAAGGCGCACTCCGCCGCGTACGGCCTGGTCTCGTACTGGACCGCCTACCTGAAGGCGAACCACCCCGCCGAGTACATGGCCGGTCTGCTCACCTCGGTCAAGGACGACAAGGACAAGTCGGCCGTCTACCTCAACGAGTGCCGGCGCATGGGCATCAAGGTGCTCCCGCCGAACGTGAACGAGTCGGTGCACAACTTCGCCGCCCAGGGCGACGACGTGATCCTCTTCGGCCTCGAAGCCGTGCGCAACGTGGGCACGAACGTGGTGGAGTCGATCATCAGGAGCCGCAAGGCCAAGGGCAAGTACGCCTCGTTCCCCGACTATCTCGACAAGGTCGAGGCGGTCGCGTGCAACAAGCGCACCACGGAGTCGCTGATCAAGGCGGGCGCGTTCGACACCCTGGGGCACACCCGCAAGGGCCTCACCGCGCACTTCGAGCCGATGATCGACAACGTGGTCGCGGTCAAGCGCAAGGAGGCCGAGGGCCAGTTCGACCTCTTCGGCGGCATGGGCGAGGAGACCAGCAGCGAGCCCGGCTTCGGACTCGACGTGCAGTTCGCCGAGGACGAGTGGGACAAAACCTATCTGCTTGCCCAGGAGCGGGAGATGCTCGGTCTGTACGTCTCCGACCACCCGCTCTTCGGTCTGGAGCACGTGCTGTCCGACAAGGCCGACGCGGGCATCTCCCAGCTCACCGGCGGTGAGCACGCCGACGGCGCGGTCGTCACCATCGGCGGCATCATCTCGGGCCTGCAGCGCAAGATGACCAAGCAGGGCAACGCCTGGGCGATCGCCACGGTGGAGGACCTCGCGGGTTCCATCGAGTGCATGTTCTTCCCGGCCACCTATCAGCTGGTGTCGACCCAACTGGTCGAGGACGCCGTGGTGTTCGTCAAGGGCCGCCTCGACAAGCGCGAGGACGTGCCCCGGCTCGTCGCCATGGAGCTGATGGTCCCGGACCTGTCCAACGCGGGCACCAACGCGCCGGTGATCCTCACCATCCCGGCCACCAGGGTCACTCCGCCCATGGTCAGCCGGCTCGGCGAGATCCTCAGCCACCACAAGGGCGACAGCGAGGTCCGGATCAAGCTCCAGGGTCCGCGCAAGACCACCGTGCTGCGCCTGGACCGGCACCGGGTCAAGCCCGATCCGGCGCTCTTCGGCGACCTGAAGGTGCTGCTCGGCCCGTCCTGCCTGGCCGGCTGAGCCACGGCGCCGGGCAGCCGAGCCGGAACGCGGCGCGGATGACGAAGGGGCGCACCCTCACCGGGTGCGCCCCTCGTGTGTGCC
This sequence comes from Streptomyces sp. NPDC058145, assembly GCF_042884245.1. Classification (NCBI taxonomy): domain Bacteria; kingdom Bacillati; phylum Actinomycetota; class Actinomycetes; order Kitasatosporales; family Streptomycetaceae; genus Streptomyces; species Streptomyces sp. NPDC058145. The sequence goes on from NZ_JBHVUH010000009.1 coordinate 69,049, forward strand.
TGGGCTTCAAATGCCCTTTAGTTGTGGCCGAAGCTCTTCTGCTTCTTACGGGAAACCTCGGAGGGGCTGCCCGCGACGCCCGCCATGGAGGACTCGGGTTCCTCCGCCGCCGGACGCTGAGCGCGTTCCGCTGTGTGCTCGGCCTGCGGAGCGCGGTTCTGCGGGCCACCCTGCTTGCGGTTCTTGTTCTTGGCCATGGTGTGCCTCCTGAGGGGGATCTAGGGGCCAGGGCCGGGATCAGATTCACATACGCTGACATCAGCCGCATGTCGGATAATTACCGTGTGTGACAGGGGAGGTGGCCGAGCGGGCTCCCTGAACGCCACGCCGAAGATCGAGTTCCGGCCGTTAACGCCCGTCCGTTCGGGCAGACTCGAAGGAAGTCCGAAGCAAAGCCTCCCGGGAAGAGGGTGAGTCGCGTGGACCGTTGCATCGTCCTGGTGGACGCCGGGTATCTGCTGGGCGCCGCCGCCAGCCTCCTCGCCGGTGAGCCCTCGCGGTCCCGGATCACCGTCGACCACGCCGCGCTGATCCAGGCCCTGCGCGAACGCGCCGAGTCGGAGACCGAACGCCCGCTGCTGCGCATCTACTGGTTCGACGGCGCCCCCGACCGGGTCCCCCAGCCGGAGCACCGCCGGCTGCGCGTGATGCCCCGGGTCACCGTCCGGCTGGGTGCGCTCACCCGCAGCGACGGACGCTGGGCGCAGAAGGGCGTGGACGCCGCCATGCACGCCGAGCTGACCGAGCTGGCGCGCAACCGCGCCTGTTCCGACATCGTCCTCGTCACCGGCGACGGCGACCTGCTGCCCGGGATGATGGCCGCCAAGGAGCACGGCGTCGCCGTCCACCTGTGGGCCGTCCAGGCCGCCGACGGCGACTACAACCAGTCCGAGGACCTGGTCGCCGAGGCCGACGAGCGGCGGGTGCTGGACCGGGCCTGGATCACCCAGGCGGTCCGCGCCAAGGAGCTGACCGGCGTCTGCGCCCCGCCGCCCGCGCCCCGCCCCGAGATCGCCGCGATCCTCTCCGCACCGCTGCCGGAATCCGCGCTCACCGCGGGCGCCGAGCGCCCCGCCGAGGAGGGTGCCCACCCGGCGGCCGCCGCCGAGCACAGCACCCAGGGACGGGCGGCCGCTCCCAAGGGAGTGCCCACCCCCAAGGATCTCGCCGCGCTGCGCGCACCCGGCGTACAGGCCGTGCAGCACCCGACGACCGCGACCCTCAGATGGTCCTCCGACAAGGGCTGGGTGGACCGGCCGGGAGCGGTCGCCGAGCCGCCCGAGGTCGCCTCCATGCCGACCCTCGCCCAGCTCACCACCGCCGAGCAGCGGTGGGCCGACCGGGAGGAGGACATCACCACCGTCGGCGGCGACCCGTACGAGGTGGGGCAGGTCTTCGCGCGCCGCTGGATCTCCCGGCTCGGCGACCAGAACCATGTGCAGCGGCTGTCCACGATGTACCCGCGCATCCCGCACCGCATCGACGGCGAGCTGCTGCGCTACGCCGCCCGCTTCGGCCTGCTCGCCCACAAGGACGACCAGATCGACGAGCACGACCGTTACGCCATCCGGGCGGGCTTCTGGCGCGAGGTCGACGTCCCGGCGGCCACCGAACAGCACGCGCCCGCCGCCGACTGAACCCCCGTCGCCGCCCCCAAGGACGAGTAAAGGCCCCCGACCCCGTAGTCTCGTCATTTGTGAGTACGCGCGCGGGACAGGCACTTCGGTACGACGAGGCCGTACGCGTGCGTGGGCTCACCAAGACCTATCCGCCCGTGAAGGGGCGGCGCGGGACGCCGGGCACGCCCGAGGTGCGGGCCACCCACGGGGTGGAACTCGAGGTGCGGCGCGGCGAGATCTTCGGGCTGCTCGGGCCGAACGGCGCCGGCAAGTCCACCCTCGTGCGCCAGCTCACCGGGCTGCTGCGGCCGGACGCGGGCAGCGTCGAGATCCTCGGCCACGACATCGTCAGGCACCCCCGGCTGGCCGCCCGGATCCTCGCCTACCTGGGGCAGGAGTCATCCGCCCTGGACGAGCTGACCGTGGCGCTGGCCGCCGAGACCACCGGACGCCTGCGCGGCCTGGACGTACGGCGGGCACGGGCCGAGCGGGACGCCGTGCTCGAGGAGCTCGGCCTCACGCCGATCGCGGGCCGGGCGCTGAAGAAGCTGTCCGGCGGCCAGCGGCGGCTCGCCTGTTTCGCCGCCGCCCTCGTCGGGGAACGGCCGCTGCTCGTCCTCGACGAGCCGACCACCGGGATGGACCCGGTGGCCCGGCGCGCGGTGTGGGCGGCCGTGGACCGGCGGCGGGCCGAGCGCGGCACGACCGTGCTGCTGGTCACCCACAACGTCATCGAGGCGGAGACCGTGCTCGACCGGGTCGCCGTCCTTGACCAGGGCCGGGTCATCGCCTGCGACACCCCCGCCGGGCTGAAGGAACAGGTCTCCGGCGAGGTACGGGTGGAGCTGGTGTGGCGGGAGCGGGCGCCGCTGGACGTGCCGGAGGTCGCCGTACTGCGCGAGCGGGCCACGGAGTCCGGCCGGCGCTGGACGCTCCGGCTCGCGCCCGAGGAGGCCCGGGCCGCGGTCGCCACGGTGACCGGCGGGGCCGCCTTCGCCGCCCTGGACGACTTCACGCTCGCCACGCCCAGCCTGGAGGACGTGTACCTGGCGCTGGGCGGGGCGGCCCGGCAGGGGCTGGTGAAGGCGTGAGCACGCGGGCCGCGGAATGCGTACGGGCGTGCGCGAGGGCCGTAGGGAAGAGGAGCAGCGCGTCGTGAGTGTCGTACCCGCTGAGGTTCTGCCCGGCGGCGCCCGGGCCGTTCCGGAGGCGGCCCGGGGCGCGGCCGAGCTCGGTCCGCCCGCGCGGCTGTGGCCGTCGCTGGTGGCCGTCTACCGGGCGCAGCTCTCCCGGGCCCGGGTGGCCCGTATCCCGCTGCTGTTCGTGGCGACCTTCCAGTCCGTCGGTATCGCCGTGATGATGCGGGGCGTCGTGGACAGCGGCAGCGAGGCCCAGTCCGTGGTCGCCGGGTCCTCGGTGCTGGTCGTCGCGTACGTGGCGCTGAACCTGCTGTCGCAGTACTTCGGGCAACTGCGGGCCAGCGGCGGACTCGACCACTACGCCACGCTGCCGGTGCCGCCGGCGGCGGTGGTGCTGGGCGCGGCGGGGGCGTACGCCTCCTTCACCGTCCCGGGAACGCTGGTGACCGCCGTCTTCGGCTGCGTGCTGTTCGGGCTGCCCCTGTCCAACCTGTGGATCCTGGTCGCCGTGATCCCGCTCGCCGGGGCCGCGCTCGCCGGGCTCGGCGCCGCCTGCGGCCTGCTCGCGCCGCGGCCCGAGCTGGCCGCGCTGCTCGGCCAGCTCGGCATGTCCGCGGCCCTGCTGCTGGGCGTGCTGCCGGCCGACCGGATGCCGGAGATCATCCGTCTCGCCCGGGATCTGCTGCCCTCCACCTACGGCGTGGAGGCATACGCGCGGACCTTCGGGGCACACCCCGACTGGGCCGTCGTCCTGGCTGACCTGGGGGTGTGCGCGGGTGTCGGAGTGGTCTCGCTGGCCGCGGCGACCTGGGCGTACCGCAGGGCGGCCGTCCGGTGACGCGGCTCACGGCACGACCTGGCACGATGTCAGGGTGACCGCACCGCTGACTCCGCCTCCGCCGCCGCACGACGACTCCGCGCACCAGGTCCGGCAGGCCCCGCCTGCCGGTGCTCCGTTCGCGGGCATGTACGAACAGGACGGCCCTGGGATGAAGACCGAAGTGCGGGAGGCCGCGGTGATCACCGTGGCGGTGACCCTGGGCGGGGTGCTGCTCGGACTGCTGTGGTGGTGGCTGGCGCCGCACGTTCCGCTGATCGCCGACCAGGTGGACAAGAGCTGGGTCGTCTACATCAAGGACACCGAGGGCGAGCAGGCGGTCGGCGTGGACGGCGTGTTCACGCTGCTGGGGCTGGCCTTCGGGCTGGTCAGCGCGGTCGTGGTGTTCCTGTGGCGACGGCGTGGCGGCGTGCCGCTCGCGGTGGCGCTGGGCCTCGGCGGACTGCTGGGGTCCTTGCTGGCGTGGCGGCTCGGTGTCTGGCTGGGACCCCAGTCCGATGTCATAGCCCACGCCAAGGCGGTCGGGAAGGGCGTGACCTTCTCGGCCCCGCTGAGGCTCGGGGCGAAGGGCGCGCTGCTGGCCTGGCCCCTGGCCGCCCTGCTGGTCCACCTGGGGCTCACGGCACTGTTCGGACCCCGGGACCCCGAGGAGCCGTACCCGGCGTGATGCGCCGGGCCCCCGTGGGGCCTTCCCGGTGTGATGCGCCGGAGCCTCGTGGGGCCTTTCTCGGTGTGATGCGTAGGAGCCTCGTAGGGTTTTTCGGTTTGTGATGCGCCGGGTCCCCATGGAGCCCCTCCCGGCGTGATGCGCCGGAGCCTCGTGGGGCCTTTCCCGGCGTGATGCGCCGGAGCCCCGAGGAGCCGTACCCCAGCTCGACGTGCCGGAGCCCCGAGGAGCCGTACCCCGGCCCGACGTGCCGGAGCCGCCCGGCCTGATCAGTCCCGGCCGATCGGTGCCAGCACCGCTTCCGTGAGCGCGGCCAGGTCCGCCGGCGCGAGTTCGACCTCCAGGCCCCTGCGGCCCGCCGAGACGCAGATGCTGTCGTGGGCTCCGGCCGAGTCGTCCAGGACCGTGCGGAGCCGCTTGCGCTGGCCCAGCGGGGAGATGCCGCCCCGGACATAGCCGGTGGTGCGCTCGGCGAGGGCCGGGTCCGCCATGGCCGCCCGCTTGCCGCCCACCGCCGCCGCCAGCGCCTTCAGGTTCAGCGTGCCGGAGACCGGGACCACCGCCACCGTGAGTGCGCCGTCGACGTCGGCCACCAGCGTCTTGAAGACCCGGTCCGGTGAGACACCCATCGCCTCCGCCGCCTCCTCGCCGTACGAGGGGTGTGCCGGGTCGTGGTCGTAGGCGTGGACGGTGTGGTCCACGCCCGCCGCGGTCAGCGCCACGGTCGCGGGTGTGCCGCCGGACTGCTGCTTCTTTGACTTCTTCGCCATCGGGGTGCCGGACCTCGGATCGGTTCGCTCAGTTCATGCTGGTCGGCGTCCGCGTCAGCTCGAACGCGGGCAGGGACGGCAGACTACGGATGATCGCCGCCTCCGAGCGAAGGAGTTTCAGCTCGTCCCGGAGCCGGGAGGCGGTGTCCGGGGCCTGGAGCAGCCGCTGCTTCGTCGGCGTGTCCAGCACCATGGCGGCGGCCACCAGGTAGGAGACCACCGAGGGGTCGTCGGGAAGCTCCGTGCCCGCCAGCGAGCGCTCACGGGCGCCCGCCAGGCGCTTCTGGTACTGGCGGAACGAGCGCAGGACACCCTCGGCCAGCGCGCCCGCCTCGTCGCCGGGCTCCTCCGTGAGCTCCTCCAGCTCCGCCGTCAGGAACGGGCCCGACGCCTCCACGGAGAGCAGCCGCACCCGGGTCGTCCCGGTCGCGAGCACCTCGAACGTGCCGTTCTCGCGCTCCCGGATGGTCGCCGCGTCCGCCACACAGCCCACGCCGTGGAGCGACTTGAGGGGGTCCGGGCCGAAGCCGGCGGCCGGGCCCCGCTCGGGCTGTGCCGTCGGATCCGGCATGCCCGGAGCGCTCGGTGCCACCTCGTGGCCGTCACGGATCGCCACCGCGGCGAACCGGCGCGGCTCGTCCTCGGGGGTCTTCAACAGCTCGCGCATCATGGCGCGATACCGCTCCTCGAAGATGTTCAGGGGCAGGACGAGCCCCGGGAACAGTACCGAGTTCAGCGGGAACAGGGGCAGACGGACGGTGGTCACGGCGACCCAGCCTAATGGTCGGCGGCGGGCGCTCGACCGCGGTGCCCGCTCAGCGGCCGCGGCGGCGTCTTCACCAGCCCGGAGAGGAGGGCGGGGGGAGTGGGCTCGAGCAGCCCCTCGCGCAGCCGCAGGAACCGGCCGAGCGGGTCGTCGGAGAACCGCTCCCAGGGGAACGAGGTGGCGTACGGGCCGATCAGGCCGAGCTGGGCGCGCGCGTCCTCCCACCGGCCCAGCCGGACGAGGAGGTACAGCAGCTTGTTGCGGATCCGGGCCGGCCCCGGGGTGGCGGCCGGGAAGCGGGCGGAGAGCGACACCGCCCGGTCGGTGGCCGCGTCCAGCCGCTCGCGCGGCACCTCGGGCCCGCAGTCGTCGGTCAGATAGCCGAAGGCCGCCCGGGCCGGCAGCGCCTGCACCAGCGAGCCGTCCGGGGCGTCCTGCGCGGCCAGGTCGGCGAAGTCGAAGCACTCGCGGTGCGAGCCGTGCCAGAAGGTCCCCAGATACCGCAGGGCGGCCACATGGCAGCCGTAGTGGTGCGGTGCCCGCCGGATCGCCGCCTCCCACAGCTCCTCGAAGTAGCGGTGGCCGGCCCGGGAGCCGCGCGCGTGGTCGAGGGCGATCCGCCAGGGCACCGGGTCGCGGTCGTCGGCGCGGGCGGCGGCCGTGATCAGCGGGCTCACCTCGCGCAGCAGCTCCGCGCGGGCCGGTGAGGGCCAGGCGCGGTCCACCGCGAGCTGGGCCCCGACCAGTGCGACGTCGGGGTCGCCGGGGGTGGCCGCGCGCCAGGCCTCGAACCACTCGGGGCGGGAGCGGGCGAAGGCCGCGAGCCGCCTCGTGTAGCGGTCTCGGTCCTCCCACTGGCCTGCCGCGCGCGTGGTGGCGAGCAGGGCGGAGGCGGCGCCGTACTCGCCCCGGCCGGCCGCGACCAGCGCGGGCGAGAGGTGGTCGTCGGGCGCGTCGAGGACGGCCTCGAAGCCGCCCTGGGGCGGGGCGGCGGGGTACGAGGCATGTCGTGTCGTCCGGGTGGGGCGGAGGAACGCCGGCAGCAGAGCCATGGTGTCGACCATTGAAAGACCGCAGGTCGGGGGAGCGCCAGAGGGTCCGGCCAAGTCATGAAAGGTTGTACGACATAAGGTCAAGGACGGGCAAAGGGTGACGCTTCAACTATTGTGATGTACCTGTCCGTGAGCCGTGAGCCGTCGGTCGCCCGTAGTCAGCTCAGCTCCGCCGCAGCAGCCGGGTCGCCCCCGCCGCCACGGTGGTCGCGAGTATCCAGCCCATGATGATCATCATCGCGGCCAGCCACTGCCAGCCGCCGCGCAGCTGCCACTGGCCGACCTGGCCCAGGTCGATCACCGGCAGCAACAGGTCCAGCGTGAACAGGGCGGGGCTCCAGGACAGATGCTCGCCGGAGTCCACCGGCGGATGCGCGGCGTGCGCGAAGGCGAGCGTGCCCGCCGCCCACAGCACCGCCATCCACACCGCCGCCCGGCCCGGTCGGTAACCGTAGGCCACGGCCCAGTCCTGCACGAAGCCCCAGACCTTGCCCGCAGGCGGCAGCGTCTCGCGGCGCCGGCGCTGCTTGGCGAGCAGCACCTCGCGCGCGTCCTCGTCCTCCCCGGCCGCGCGCAGCACCGCGGCCAGCCGCTCGTACGGCTCCGGGTTGTACTCGGCGGTCGCCGCCGCCACCCAGTCGAGCCGCCGGGTCAGCGGGAACGGGCCGCGCGGGACCAGGCTCTCGTAGGTGAAGCCGCCCATGTGCAGGTTGCCCGGGCCCGGCCAGCTCCCCGCGCGGTCCACCAGGTTGACGACCCGCGCGCCGGACAGCTTCACCTGCCCGCGCTGCGGCCGGTCGCCCAGGAAACGCAGCTCAGGCGTCTGCACCCGGCGCAGCGACAGATCCTGGTCGTCGGTGAGGACGAACCGGGCCCGCTCCAGGTCCACGGCGTCCCCGAACCGGCCGTCGTCCAGCCGTACCCCGCCCTGGCACTCGAAGCGCTGGATCCGCGTCCCGCGCGCGGGGGTCGTCCCGCTCAGCAGCGGATTGCCCACGCCGGCCGGGGTCAGGTACAGCGTGCGCTCCACCGTCAGCTGGGGGGCGTTCAGGGCGAGGCGCGTGTACGGATTGGCCAGTTTCGCCCCTCGCAGGCTCAGCGAGCCCCCGACCTGGGCGCCGCGCAGGCTCAGCTCGCCGTGCGACTCCAGCAGCTCCGCCTGCAGATCCTGGCCGACGCTCATGCCGTCCGCGACGATCGAGCGGCCGCTGCGGTCCCGGTGGACGACCGCCTGGTTCAGCAGCAGGTCCGTCCCGATGTGCGCGTCGGTCAGCCGCACCCCGTTCTGGAAGCGGCAGCGCGGCAGGTGGAGGTCGCCCTCGGTGGTGACCCGGGCCGCCTCCAGCCGGGGCAGCGCGCAGTTCACCAGGCGCACGGTCGTGAAGCGGGCCTCGGGAAGCAGGACCTGGTCGTCGAAACGGCAGCCGCGCATCTCCACGTACGGCGTGACCGTCCCGCCCGCCAGCTCCAGCGTGCCGGTGATCCGTACACCGGCCAGCTTGAGCGCGGACACCCGCCCCGCGAGCGCGGGCGGCCCGTCCAGCAGCAGCCAGCAGACGATGCGCGCCCTGACACTCCGCTCCGGGCCCCAGGGATGCCCGCCGTGCGGATCGTCCACCACTGCGTCCCCGCTGCTCAGGTCGTACACGCTGCCGTTGCGGAAGGCCTGCCACATGCCGGCCTCGGCCGCCGTCAGGCCCTCCGGCAGATCTCCGGCGTTGCTGCCGGCCCCCTCGGTCACCGCTCTTTCCTTCTTCCTCGACCACTCACAAATCGTCCGCCTCGTACACCCGTTCATGCCCGCTGAGTGACGCCCGGCACACTAGACGTGAAGGTGATCTTCCACGTTCCGGCCACGTTCTGTATCAGCCATTGATACGCGCGGACGGCTACGGACGCGGGTCTGAGAGAATTGAGTACGTGATCTCCCGAATCGATCTGCGCGGCGACGCCCTCCCCGAGGGCCCCGCCCTGCGCGACCTGCTGCCCCGAGCCGACTTCGACGTCTCGGCCGCCCTGGAGAAGGTGCGTCCGATCTGCGAGGCCGTGCATCATCGTGGCGACGCGGCGCTGATCGACTTCGCCGAGAAGTTCGACGGAGTACGGCTGGAATCCGTCCGTGTTCCGGCGCGGGCGCTGACCGACGCGCTCGAGGCCCTCGACCCGGCCGTGCGCGCCGCCCTGGAGGAGTCCATCCGCCGGGCCCGTCTGGTCCACCGCGCACAGCGCCGTACGACACACACGACCCAGGTCGTGCCCGGCGGCTCCGTGACCGAGAAGTGGGTGCCGGTCGAGCGGGTCGGGCTGTACGCGCCCGGCGGCCGGTCCGTCTACCCCTCGTCCGTGATCATGAACGTGGTCCCGGCGCAGGAGGCCGGGGTCGAGTCGATCGCGCTCGCCTCCCCGGCGCAGGCCCCCGCTTTCGAGAACGATCCGGCCGGCGGACTGCCGCACCCGACGATCCTCGCCGCGTGCGCGCTGCTCGGCGTGGACGAGGTCTACGCGGCCGGCGGCGCCACCGCCGTCGCGATGTTCGCGTACGGCACCGAGTCCTGCGCGCCCGCCAACATGGTCACCGGCCCCGGCAACATCTGGGTGGCCGCGGCCAAGCGCTACTTCACCGGCAAGATCGGCATCGACACCGAGGCCGGTCCCACCGAGATCGCGATCCTCGCGGACGACACCGCCGACCCGGCGCACGTCGCCTCGGACCTGATCAGCCAGGCCGAGCACGACCCGCTCGCGGCGGCCGTGCTGGTCACCGACTCCACCGAGCTGGCCGACGCGGTGGCGAAGGAGCTGGAGCCGCAGGTGGCGGCCACCAGGCACATCGAGGACCGCATCCGCCCGGCCCTGGCCGGCAAGCAGTCCGCGATCGTGCTCGTGGACGGCGTCGAGGAGGGCCTGAGGGTGGTCGACGCGTACGGCGCCGAGCACCTGGAGATCCAGACCGCCGACGCCACCGCGCTCGCCGACCGGGTGAAGAACGCCGGCGCGATCTTCGTCGGCCCCTGGGCGCCCGTCTCGCTCGGCGACTACGCGGCCGGGTCCAACCACGTCCTGCCCACCGGCGGCTGCGCCTGCCACTCCTCCGGCCTGTCCGTCCAGTCCTTCCTGCGCGGCATCCACATCGTCGACTACACGAAGGACGCGCTGGCCGAGGTCGCGCACCACGTGGTCACGCTGGCGGAGGCGGAGGACCTGCCGGCGCACGGCGCGGCGATCAAGGCGAGGTTCGGCTGGAAGGTACCCGAGAGCAAGTGACCGGCATCGACGATCTGCCCGTACGGGACGAGCTGCGCGGCAAGTCCCCCTACGGCGCGCCCCAGTTGGACGTCCCCGTACGGCTGAACACCAACGAGAACCCCTACCCGCTGCCCGAGCCGCTGGTCCAGCGGATCGTGGAGCGGGTCCGGGAGGCCGCCCGCGACCTGAACCGCTACCCCGACCGGGACGCGGTCCAGCTCCGCACCGAGCTGGCCAAGTACCTGACGAACACCGGGAAGCACCCGCTCGGCATCGAGAACGTCTGGGCGGCCAACGGCTCCAACGAGGTCATCCAGCAACTGCTGCAGACCTTCGGCGGACCGGGCCGCACGGCCATCGGCTTCGAGCCGTCGTACTCGATGCACTCGCTCATCGCGCGCGGCACGGGCACCGGCTGGATCTCCGGACCCCGCGGCGAGGACTTCACGATCGACCTCGCCACCGCCCGGCGCGCGATCGCCGAGCACCGGCCCGACGTCGTGTTCGTCACCACCCCCAACAACCCCACCGGCAACGCCGTTCCGCCGGAGACGGTTCTCGGGCTGTACGAGGCGGCCCAGGCGGCCAAGCCGTCCATGGTGATCGTGGACGAGGCCTACGTCGAGTTCAGCCACGGCGATTCGCTGCTGCCGCTGCTGGAAGGCCGGCCTCACCTGGTCATCTCGCGCACCATGTCGAAGGCGTTCGGCGCCGCGGGACTGCGTCTCGGCTACCTCGCCGCCGACCCGGCGGTCGTCGACGCCGTACAGCTCGTACGGCTGCCGTACCACCTGTCGGCCATCACCCAGGCGACCGCCCTGGCCGCCCTGGAGCACACCGACACCCTGCTGGGCTACGTCGAGCAGCTCAAGTCCGAGCGGGACCGCCTGGTCGCCGAGCTGCGCGCGATCGGCTTCGAGGTGATCGAGTCCGACGCGAACTTCGTGCAGTTCGGCCGGTTCGACAGCGCCCACGAGGCGTGGCGGAAGATCCTCGACCGGGGCGTACTGGTCCGGGACAACGGTGTGCCGGGGTGGCTGCGGGTGTCCGCCGGCACCCCGGAGGAGAACGACGCGTTCCTCGACGCGGTCCGTGAGTTGCAGAAGGAGTCCCAGTCATGAGCCGCGTCGGACGCGTGGAGCGCACCACCAAGGAGACCTCGGTACTGGTCGAGATCGACCTCGACGGCACCGGCAGGACCGACATCGCCACCGGCGTCGGCTTCTACGACCACATGCTCGACCAGCTCGGCCGCCACGGTCTGTTCGACCTGACCGTGAAGACCGACGGCGACCTGCACATCGACTCCCACCACACCATCGAGGACACCGCCCTCGCGCTCGGCGCCGCCTTCAAGCAGGCCCTCGGCGACAAGGTGGGCATCTACCGCTTCGGCAACTGCACGGTCCCGCTGGACGAGTCCCTCGCCCAGGTCACCGTCGACCTGTCCGGCCGCCCCTACCTCGTGCACACCGAGCCCGAGAACATGGCGCCGATGATCGGCGAGTACGACACCACGATGACCCGGCACATCCTGGAGTCCTTCGTCGCCCAGGCACAGATCGCCCTGCACGTGCACGTGCCCTACGGGCGCAACGCGCACCACATCGTGGAGTGCCAGTTCAAGGCGCTCGCCCGGGCGCTCCGCTACGCCTCCGAGCGCGACCCGCGCGCGGCCGGCATCCTCCCGTCGACGAAGGGCGCGCTGTAACCCCATGACCGGTCTGTCCACCGTCCTGATCGTCGTCGGCCTCTTCCTGGTCGGCGGCATCATCTCCTTCGCCAAGCAGAAGATGCCCACCAGCCTCATCGTGCTGCTCTCGATCGGTGCCGCGATGTGCCTGGTCGCGGGCGTCATGCGGCTGGAGGTGTGGAATTGAGCGGCAAGAAGGTCGTCGTCTTCGACTACGGCTTCGGCAACGTCCGCTCCGCGGAGCGGGCCCTCGCGCGCGTGGGTGCCGACGTCGAGATCACCCGCGACTTCGACCGGGCGATGAACGCCGACGGCCTGCTGGTGCCGGGCGTCGGCGCGTTCGCCGCCTGCATGCAGGGCCTGCGCGCGGCGCGTGGTGACTGGGTGGTCGACCGCCGGCTGTCCGGCGGGCGGCCGGTGATGGGCATCTGCGTCGGCATGCAGATCCTCTTCGCGCGCGGCATCGAGCACGGCGTGGAGGCCGAGGGCCTGGACGAGTGGCCCGGCACGGTCGCGCCGCTCGAGGCCGACGTCGTGCCCCACATGGGCTGGAACACCGTCGACGCCCCGGAGGGCTCCGAGCTGTTCGCCGGCCTCGACGCGGACGCCCGCTTCTACTTCGTGCACTCCTACGCCGTCCACGACTGGGCCCTGGAGACGAACAACCCGTTGATCACGGCCCCCAAGGTCACCTGGTCCACGCACGGCAGGCCCTTCGTTGCGGCCGTGGAGAACGGCGCCCTGTGGGCCACCCAGTTCCACCCCGAGAAGTCCGGCGACGCCGGTGCCCAGCTCCTCACCAACTGGATCGGAACCCTGTAGACCATGGCCAAGCTCGAACTCCTCCCCGCCGTCGACGTCCGCGACGGCCAGGCCGTGCGCCTCGTGCACGGCGAGTCCGGGACCGAGACCTCTTACGGTTCCCCGCTGGAGGCCGCCCTCGCCTGGCAGCGCTCCGGCGCCGAGTGGCTGCACCTGGTCGACCTCGACGCCGCCTTCGGCACCGGCGACAACCGTGCGCTGATCGCCGAGGTCGCCAGGGCGATGGACATCAAGGTGGAGCTGTCCGGCGGCATCCGCGACGACGACACCCTCGCCGCGGCCCTCGCCACCGGCTGCACCCGCGTCAATCTCGGCACGGCCGCGCTGGAGACCCCGGAGTGGGTGGCCAAGGTCATCGCCGAGCACGGCGACAAGATCGCGGTCGGCCTGGACGTGCGCGGCACGACCCTGCGCGGCCGCGGCTGGACCCGGGACGGCGGCGACCTCTACGAGACGCTGGCGCGCCTCGACAAGGAGGGCTGCGCCCGCTACGTCGTCACCGACATCGCCAAGGACGGCACCCTCCAGGGCCCGAACCTGGAGCTGCTGAGGAACGTCTGCGCCGCCACCGACCGCCCGGTCGTGGCCTCCGGCGGCGTGTCGTCCCTGGACGACCTGCGCGCCATCGCCGAGCTGGTACCTCTCGGTGTCGAGGGTTCCATCGTCGGGAAGGCCCTCTACGCGAAGGCGTTCACCCTGGAAGAGGCACTGGAGGCAGTGGCGTCATGACATCCGAGGCCGTGCGGCGTGTGCAGAGCGGAAGTCCCTGGGAAGAGAGCTTCGGATTCGCGCGCGCCGTCGCGGCGGGTGACCGGGTGCTGGTGGCCGGCACGACGTCCTTCAAGGGCACCGTGCTGTACGGGGAGGGCGACCCCTACGAACAGGCCAAGGTGGCCTTCACCGGCGCCCTCGAGGCGATCGGTGAGTTCGGCCTCGGCATCGGGTCCGTGCTGCGCACCCGGATGTACCTGACCCATGTGCGGGACGTGGACGCGGTGGGCCGCGCCCACAAGGAGTTCTTCGACTCCGTCCGCCCGGCCGCGACCCTGCTGGTCGTGGAGGGCTTCGTCGACCCGCGCATCCTGGTCGAAGTGGAACTAGAGGCATTCAGAGGAGCCGTGACCTCATGACCCTGGCGGTCCGAGTCATCCCCTGCCTGGACGTGGACAACGGCCGGGTCGTCAAGGGCGTCAACTTCCAGAACCTGCGCGACGCGGGCGACCCCGTCGAGATGGCCAAGGTGTACGACGCCGAGGGCGCCGACGAGCTGACGTTCCTGGACATCACCGCGTCCTCCGGCGACCGGGAGACCACCTACGACGTGGTGCGCCGCACCGCCGAGCAGGTCTTCATCCCGCTGACGGTCGGCGGCGGTGTCCGCACCGCCGAGGACGTGGACCGGCTGCTGCGGGCCGGCGCGGACAAGGTGGGCGTGAACACCGCGGCCATCGCCCGCCCCGACCTGATCCGGGAGATCGCGGAGCGGTTCGGCCGGCAGGTCCTCGTGCTGTCGGTGGACGCGCGCCGCACCGAGGGCGGCGCCTTCGAGGTGACGACCCACGGCGGCCGCAAGGGCACCGGCATCGACGCCGTCGAGTGGGCCCACCGCGCGGCCGAGCTGGGCGCCGGGGAGATCCTGCTCAACTCCATGGACGCCGACGGCACCAAGGACGGCTACGACCTGGAGATGATCGCGGCCGTCCGCAAGCACGTCACCGTCCCGGTGATCGCCTCCGGCGGTGCCGGCCGGCTGGCGGACTTCCCGCCGGCCGTCGACGCGGGCGCGGACGCGGTCCTGGCCGCCTCCGTCTTCCACTTCGGTGACCTGCGCATCGGCGAGGTCAAGCAGACCCTGCGGGAGGCGGGCCACCCCGTGCGGTGACGCCTTCCCGAGCTCTCGGCCCCGGTCGCCCGCTGAGGCGGCCGGGGCCTTCTCATGGCCCCGGCCCCTCGCGGGCAGATGCGAAAGAGAAGTTGCGCAACATTCATTGTGCAATTTTTCTTTCGCATCTAGAGTCGGAGACATGACAGCCAAGGGGAGCCGTCCCATCACGGACGTGGGCACGCTCAAGGCGCTGGCCCACCCGCTGCGGATGAAGCTGTACCGAGCCCTGTGCGTGGCCGACAAGGCGACCGCCTCGCACCTCGCCGACCAGGTCGACGAGGCCGTCTCGCTGGTCAGCTACCACCTGCGCAAGCTCGCCGAGCACGGCCTCATCGAGGAGGCCCGGCCGCAGAGCGCGGACGGCCGGGAACGCTGGTGGCAGCCCTCCTCCGAGGGCGTGAGCATCCGTGACAAGGACTTCCGGGACGCGCCGGAGAAGGCGGCCGCGCACCTGGCGGCGACCCGGCTCTTCCACGACCAGCGCACCGACCTCTACCGCCGCTACCTCGACGAACGGCCCACGTGGAGCGCCGAGTGGAACGCGGCCGCGCCCGACAGCGAGTCCCTGCTCCGCCTCACCGCGCCCGAACTGCGCGAACTGCAGGACGACATGCTCGCCCTGATCCGCAGGTACGACGAGAAGGGCCGGTCCGCCGAAGCCGCCGGCGAGACCGAAGGGCGCGAGCACGTCGCGCTGCACGTGTACGGATTCCCGTTCCGTGTCTGAGAAGGGCCCCGCCGTGACCGACACCCTCATACCCCCGGCCCCCGATACCGAGGACCGCCCCGCCCACCGCGACCCCAACGTGCTGCGCTGGCTCGGCGCCTACACCGCCTCCATGCTCGGCGACAGCGTCTACTACATCGCCCTGTCCTGGGCCGCCGTCCAGGCCGGCACCCCCGCGCAGGCCGGTGTCGTGATGTCCGTCAGCGCGCTGCCCAGGGCCGTGCTGATGCTCGGCGGGGGAGTCCTCGCCGACCGGCTCGGCCCGCGCCGCGTCGTCATCGGCAGCGACACCGTGCGCTGCGCGGCGGTCCTGGCGGTGGCCGCGCTGCTGTTCCTCACCGGCCCCGGACTGTGGCCGCTCGCCCTGCTGGCCCTGCTCTTCGGCACCGTCGACGCCGTGTTCATGCCCGCCGTGGGCGCCCTCCCGGCCAGGATCACCGGCAAGGGACAGCTCGCCCGCGTGCAGGGCATGCGCGGCCTCGCCGTCCGCTGCGCGGGCGTGGCCGGCGCCCCGCTCGGCGGACTCGGCGTGGCCCTCGGCGGCGCACCGGCCGCTTTCGCCCTCGCCGGACTGCTGATCGCCGTCTCCGTACCGCTGCTGATCTCCCTTCGCCTGCGGCCCCTGCCCGGCGACGACAGGGCGGGCGCCCCGCGCACCACCGCCTGGGCCGACCTGGTCGGCGGCCTGCGCTACATCCGCGGCCACCGCGTCCTCGCCCCGCTCATGCTCGCCATCGCCCTCGGCGACTTCGGCTTCGTCGGCCCGCTCAACGTCGGCCTGACCCTGCTCGCCGACCGGCGCGGCTGGGGCGCCGCCGGCATGGGCTGGGTGCTCGCCGGATTCGGCGCCGGAGCGGGCGCCGCCTCGCTGCTGCTCGCCGTCCGGGGCCGGGTGCCGCGCGCCGGGCTGGTCGCCGCCTGGGCGATCCTCGCCGGCTCGGTCGCCATCGGCGCCCTGGCCTACGTACCCCAGCTCGTCGGGGCCGTCGGCGTCGCCCTGCTCATCGGGCTGCTCGCCGGGCTCAGCGGGGTGCTGTGCGGAGCCATGCTGCAGACCCTGTCCGACCCCGCCTACCTCGGCCGGGTCACCGCCGTCGCCAGTGTGGTCAGCCTCGGCCTGGCCCCGCTGAGCATGCCGTTCGCGGCCGCCGCCATCGGGGCCTTCGGCCTCGGCCCGGTGTTCGTGACCAGCGCGGCCGTCTGCGGGCTCGGCGGGGTGGTCGCCCTGTGCGTCCCCGGGCTGCGCCGCGCGGAACTTCCCCGCTGACGCTCACACCCTCGGCTGAGTGAGCTGCACAAGATTGCCGACCGAGTCGTCGAACACCGCCGCGAGCACCGGGCCCTGCACCCGCGGGGGATGCGGGAACCGCACACCCAGCCCGCGCAGCCGCTCGTACTCCGCCGGCAGGTCGTCCACGGAGAAGACGATGCACGGGATCCCCGCCTCGTACAGCGCCGTGCGGTACGGCTCCGCGATCGGGCCCTGCCCGGGCTCCAGCAGCAACTGGAGGTCCGGCTGGGCCCCCTCGCGCGCCCCGACCGTGACGAACAGCGTGCCGCCGCCCAGATCCATGTGCAGCCGGGTCTCGAACCCCAGGACCTCCGTGTAGAAGGCGTGCGCCTTCGCCACGTCGTCCACGAACACGCTGGTCATCGCGACCTTGATCATGCGGCGCCTCCCGGATGCCCGGTCTGGGATGCCCGGTTGCGGAAAGCCCGGGTTCAGAAGCCGAGCTGCTTCGACTCGTGCAGGGTGGCGATCGCGTTCTCGTCGCCGTCCAGCTCCACCTTCGCCTCGCTCTGCCGGCCGAAGGCGAACATCAGCAGCTCCGAGGGCTCACCGGTCACCGTCACCACCGGAGTGCCCCGGTGCGCCACCGAGGTCTGGCCGTCCGGGCGGCGCAGCACCAGACCGGTCGGCACGCCCCGGCCCAGCAGCCGGGCGGTGCGCTCCAGACGCGACCACAGCGCGTCCTGGAACACCGCGTCCAGCTCGCGCGGGCCCCAGTCCGGCTGGGCTCGGCGGACGTCCTCGGTGTGCACGTAGAACTCGACCGTGTTGGCGGCCTCGTCGACCTGCTTGAGCTGGAACGGCGAGAAGCGCGGCGGGCCGGTCCTGATGAGCTGGATCAGCTCCTCGTACGGCTTCGCGGCGTACTCGGCGAGCACCTTCTCCAGACGCGAGGCCAGCGGCTTGATCAGCGCGCCCCCCGCCGCGTCCGGGCGGCGCTCGCGCACCACCACGTGCGCGGCCAGGTCCCGGGTCCGCCAGCCCTCGCAGAGGGTCGGGGCGTCCGGCCCCACGGTTTCCAAGAGGTCGGCGAGCAGGAGCCGTTCACGCTTGGCGAAGGTCGACATGGAGTCAGCCTACGACTCCGTAACCGGTCCGCCCACCCGTCGCCCGTCCACCCGGGCCCGTCTCAGGTGCCGCCCACCCAGTGCCCATCCCCTGGACAGGAACCCGGAACGGTCCGGCCCACGCGGCACAATGGCACCCATGACCAGCACTCTCGACCCCGAGATCGCCGCGCGCCTGAAGCGCAGCGCCGACGGACTCCTCCCGGCCATCGCCCAGCAGTACGACACCGGAGAGGTGCTCATGCTCGGCTGGATGGACGACGAGGCGCTGCACCGCACGCTGACCACCGGCCGCTGCACCTACTGGTCGCGCAGCCGCCAGGAGTACTGGGTCAAGGGAGACACCTCCGGCCACGTCCAGTGGGTGAAGTCGGTCGCCCTGGACTGCGACGCCGACACCGTGCTGGTCAAGGTCGACCAGGTCGGCGCCGCCTGCCACACCGGCGCTCGCACCTGCTTCGACGAGGACGTCCTGTTCGAGGACGATCCCGGCACGAGCACCCCGCGGGCCCGCCCGGCGACCGCTGATCAGTAAGGTCTGCCGCCATGGACCTCGAGACCTTCCGCAAGCTCGCCACCGACCGGCGTGTCATCCCGGTCACCCGCAAGCTCCTCGCCGACGGTGACACCCCGGTCGCGCTCTACCGCAAGCTCGCCGCCGAACGCCCCGGCACCTTCCTGCTGGAGTCCGCGGAGAACGGGCGCTCCTGGTCCCGCTACTCCTTCGTCGGCGTGCGCTCCGCGGCCACCCTCACCACCCGGGACGGCCGGGCGCACTGGCTCGGCACCCCGCCCGTGGGCGTCCCCGTCGAGGGCGACCCGCTCGCCGCCCTGCGCGCCACCATCCAGACCCTGCACACCCCCCACCAGGAGGGCATGCCGCCCTTCACCGGCGGCATGGTCGGCTACCTCGGCTACGACATCGTCCGCCGCCTGGAGAAGATCGGCCCCGGCGAGCGCGACGACCTCGGACTGCCCGAGCTGACCATGCTCCTCACCAGCGACCTCGCCGTCATGGACCACTGGGAGGGCTCGGTCCTGTTGATCGCCAACGCGATCAACCACAACGACCTCGAGACCGGCGTGGACGAGGCCCACGCCGACGCGGTGGCCCGCCTCGACGCCATGGAGGCCGACCTCGGCCGCGCGGTCGTCCAGCCCCCGGCCGTGCTGCCGCCCTCCGAGCTGCCCGAGTACACCGCCCGCTGGGGCGGCCCCGACTTCCAGGCGGCCGTGGAGGACGTCAAGGAGCGCATCCGCGCGGGCGAGGCCTTCCAGGTCGTGCCCTCACAGCGCTTCGAGACCCCGTGCACGGCGAGCGCGCTGGACGTCTACCGGGTCCTCAGGGCCACCAACCCCTCGCCGTACATGTACCTGTTCCGCTTCGACGGGTTCGACGTCGTCGGCTCGTCCCCCGAGGCGCTGGTGAAGGTCGAGGACGGGCGCGCGATGGTCCACCCCATCGCCGGCACCCGGCACCGCGGCGCCACCCCGCAGGAGGACCAGGCCCTCGCCGACGAGCTGCTCGCCGACCCCAAGGAACGCGCCGAGCACCTGATGCTGGTCGATCTCGGCCGCAACGACCTCGGCCGGGTCTGCGAGCCCGGCTCGGTGGAGGTCGTCGACTTCATGTCGATCGAGCGCTACTCGCACGTCATGCACATCGTCTCCACGGTCACCGGCCGGGTCGCCGAGGGCCGTACCGCCTTCGACGTGCTGACCGCGTGCTTCCCGGCGGGCACCCTCTCCGGCGCCCCCAAGCCCCGCGCCATGCAGATCATCGACGAGCTCGAACCGTCCCGGCGCGGCCTGTACGGCGGCTGCGTCGGCTACCTCGACTTCGCCGGCGACTCCGACACCGCGATCGCCATCCGCACGGCCCTGCTCCGGGACGGCACCGCCCACGTCCAGGCCGGGGCCGGCATCGTCGCCGACTCCGACCCGGCCGCCGAGGACCAGGAGTGCCGCAACAAGGCCGCCGCGGTGCTGCGGGCGGTGCACACGGCCAACCGGCTGGGCGGGTAGAGCGCTTGTGCCGAACCCCGGGTGTCGGTTCACCCGGGGTCCAGGCGATAGTGGAGTACGTGACTGCCGTACCTCACCCTCGTTCCGAAGCCGCCGCACCCAGCCGGTCCGGTCGGCGGAGCCTCGCCGTGGCCCTGCTGTGCGGCGCGCTCGGCGCGGCCGTGACCCTGCTCGCGACCCGGCAGCGCTGGTCGGAGGGCACCGCCACGGTGGCCGGCGGCGCGTTCCCGCTGACCGCCAAGGGCAGCGACGTCACGGGCGTCCCCGCGGCCCTCGCCATAGTGGGCCTGGCCGCGCTCGTCGCCGTCTTCGCCGTCCGCCGGGCCGGCCGCCTCGCCGTCGCCGCGCTGCTCGCGCTCAGCG
This sequence comes from Streptomyces sp. NPDC058145, assembly GCF_042884245.1. NCBI lineage: Bacteria > Bacillati > Actinomycetota > Actinomycetes > Kitasatosporales > Streptomycetaceae > Streptomyces > Streptomyces sp. NPDC058145. The sequence goes on from NZ_JBHVUH010000009.1 coordinate 89,019, forward strand.
GCGCGGGCATCGTCGCCGCCTCGTTCGCGGGGGCCTCCGACAGCTCCGCGCTGGACGAGAACGCCGCCCGGACCACCGGCGACACCTCGGCCACGGTCACCGCCCTCTCGCACACCGGCTGGCCCTACGTCGCGGCCGCCGGCGGCGTCCTGATCCTGCTCGCCGGGCTGCTGGCGCTGCGCTACGGCGCCCTGTGGCCCGCCATGTCCGGGCGCTACGAGCGCGGCTCGGACCGCCCGCGCCGCAAGGCCGGGCCGGCCGATCCGGAGCGCCCCGAGGAGATCTGGAAGGCCCTGGACCGTGGCGAGGACCCCACCGGCGCCTGAGGCCGCCCCCGCACCCCGCCGGGTGTGGCGAACCAGACGCCACCCCCGCGTCACGCACGCGCGTGCGTACGGGACAATGGACGAAGAGCGCCCGGCTCGGACGGTGACGCGCTCGGAACCGTACGGACACGTACTTCGACACGTACAAGCAACGAGGAGCAAGTCATGGCGGGCAGCAGCCACGGTCACACCCCGGCCGCCTGGACCGGCGTCATCATCGCCTTCATCGGTTTCTGCGTCGCGGGTGCCTTCATGGTGATGGCCCAGCCGGTCGGCTTCTGGGCGGGCATCGTGATCGTGCTCCTCGGTGGCGTCGTGGGCGTCGCCATGCGCGCCATGGGCCTCGGCCAGCAGAAGCGCACCCAGGCCACCCCGCACAGCGGTCAGGTCCCGACCCGCGAGCCGGCCGGCGTCGAGGGCTGAGCCCCACCGCATCCCGCGAGGGGCGGCCCCCACCACATCCGGTGGGGGCCGCCCCTCGCGCGCGTCCCGCGGGCGTACGGGGCAGAATGCCGACGTGAACCCCGACAGCGGTACCGCCCCGCGCGCCACCCCCACCACCCCTTGGAACCGGCTCGCCGTCCCGGCCGGTGTCCTCGCGGCCGTCGCCGGGGCCTTCGCGTACGTCGGCACCGTCGACCCCAACGAGCCCGGCCACTACCCGGTGTGCCCGCTCTACGGCCTGACCGGCCTGTACTGCCCCGGCTGCGGCGGACTGCGCAGCGCCCACGCCTTCATCCACGGCGACCTCCTCGCCGCCCTGCACGACAACGCGGCGGGGGTGGCCGCCTACCTGGGCTTCGCGGTGCTGTGGACCGTCTGGGTGGTGCGCGCGGTGCGCGGCCGGCCGGTGCGGTTCGAACCGGGGCGGGTCCAGATGTGGGCCGTCGGCGCGCTGCTGCTGGTCTTCACCGTTGTCCGGAACCTGCCGTTCGGCGGCTGGCTGCATCCTTGATCGAACGGTGAACGTCCATGTAATGGGACCGGTGTCCACCGGATGTGAGGCCTCGGCCGTCCTCCGGATACCATCGCAGTGACCACAGGTTTCGGAACCTGAAGGAACGACCGTCTGAAAGGGGGCCGCTCGCGTGAGTGTGCTCGACGAGATCATCGACGGAGTCCGTGCCGACCTCGCGGAGCGGCAGGCGCGCGTCAGCCTCGACGAGCTCAAGGAGCGCGCGGCGAAGGCCCGCCCCGCCAAGGACGGGGTGGCCGCGCTCAAGGGCGACGGCGTCAAGGTCATCTGTGAGGTCAAGCGCTCCAGCCCCTCCAAGGGCGCGCTGGCCGCGATCGCCGACCCGGCCGGGCTCGCGGCGGACTACGAGGCGGGTGGCGCCGCCGTCATCTCGGTCCTCACCGAACAGCGCCGTTTCGGCGGCTCGCTGGCCGACCTGGAGGCGGTCCGCGCGCGCGTGGACATCCCCGTCCTGCGCAAGGACTTCATCGTCACGTCGTACCAGCTCTGGGAGGCCCGGGCGTACGGCGCCGACCTCGCGCTGCTGATCGTCGCCGCCCTGGACCAGTCGGCCCTGGAGTCGCTGATCGAGCGTGCCGTGTCCATCGGCCTCACCCCGCTCGTCGAGGTGCACGACGAGGACGAGGTCGAGCGGGCGGTGGACGCGGGTGCCCGGATCATCGGCGTCAACGCGCGCAACCTGAAGACCCTGCGGGTCGACCGCGGCACCTTCGAGCGGGTCGCCCCGGAGATCCCCGACCACCTCGTCAAGGTCGCCGAGTCGGGGGTGCGCGGGCCGCACGACCTGATCGCCTACGCCAACGCCGGCGCCGACGCGGTGCTGGTCGGCGAGTCCCTGGTCACCGGGCGCGACCCGAAGGCCGCCGTGTCCGACCTGGTCGCCGCCGGCGAACACCCCGCGCTCCGGCACGGGCGGAGCTGACCTCCGGCTAAGCTGGCCCCGATGATGCTTCCGATCACCCCGGCGACGCGGGACGCCTATGCCCGCCTCGCCCGTGGCTGCCGGCCCCGAGGCTGCCGTGCCCCCGCGCGACGGGTGCACGGGCGGCGGGTCCGCTATGTGATCGGTGACGAGCCCGGCCAGGTGAACGGCATGCGATGGCGTCACTCCGCGTGCGCGTCACCTGCGGTGAGCTGAGCCGCGTCTCCTTGTGAACGCCGGTTCACCCGCACTCCGGTCTCTCCTGGCCGCCCAGGGGGCTCCGCCCCCCGGATCTCCCGGCCTTCGCCCACCCACCACCCGACTCGGGCGCTGAACAAGTGCCTCGCCCGGCCCCTGCCGACGGGTGCGGGCGGGTGGGTGGCGAACACCGCCGAGGGCAGCGCACGCGTACTCGTACCCCAAGTCCAGCAACCCGGGGCCCAGCCCCTGCGAGGTATCCGTATGCCCAGCGAGTTCTTCATTCCCGATCCCACCGGCCAGGTGCCCAGCGCCGAGGGCTACTTCGGGGCGTTCGGCGGCAAGTTCATCCCGGAGGCGCTCGTCGCCGCCGTGGACGAGGTCGCCGTCGAGTACGACAAGGCCAAGGCCGATCCCGAGTTCGCCCGTGAGCTCGATGACCTGCTGGTGAACTACACCGGCCGGCCCAGCGCACTGACCGAGGTCCCGAGGTTCGCCGAACACGCCGGTGGCGCCCGTGTCTTCCTCAAGCGGGAGGACCTGAACCACACCGGCTCCCACAAGATCAACAACGTGCTCGGCCAGGCCCTGCTCACCAGGCGCATGGGCAAGACCCGCGTCATCGCCGAGACCGGCGCCGGTCAGCACGGTGTCGCCACCGCCACCGCCTGCGCGCTCTTCGGCCTCGACTGCACCATCTACATGGGCGAGGTCGACACCCAGCGGCAGGCCCTCAACGTCGCCCGCATGCGCATGCTCGGCGCCGAGGTCGTGGCCGTGAAGTCCGGCAGCCGCACCCTGAAGGACGCCATCAACGAGGCGTTCCGGGACTGGGTAGCCAACGTCGACCGCACCCACTACCTGTTCGGCACCGTGGCCGGCCCGCACCCCTTCCCGGCCATGGTCCGGGACTTCCACCGGGTCATCGGCGTGGAGGCGCGGCGGCAGCTCCTGGAGCGCGCCGGGCGGCTGCCCGACGCCGCGGTCGCCTGCGTCGGCGGCGGCTCCAACGCCATCGGCCTCTTCCACGCCTTCATCCCCGACGAGGGTGTCCGGCTCATCGGCTGCGAGCCCGCCGGACACGGCATCGAGACCGGCGAGCACGCGGCCACCCTCACCGCCGGCGAGCCCGGCATCCTGCACGGCTCCCGGTCCTACGTCCTGCAGGACGACGAGGGCCAGATCACCGAGCCGTACTCCATCTCGGCCGGTCTGGACTACCCGGGCATCGGCCCCGAGCACTCCTACCTCAAGGACTCCGGCCGCGGCGAGTACCGCGCGGTCACCGACGACGCCGCCATGCAGGCCATGCGCCTCCTGTCGCGCGCCGAGGGCATCATCCCGGCCATCGAGAGCGCCCACGCCCTCGCCGGCGCCCTGGAGGTCGGCAGGGAGCTGGGCCCGGACGGCCTGATCGTCGTCAACCTGTCCGGCCGCGGCGACAAGGACATGGACACCGCGGCGCGCTACTTCGGCCTCTACGACACCGACGCCGAGGTGGCCGCCGACGAAGCCGACACCGCCGAGATCCAGGGGGACGCCAAGTGAGCGGCAACATCCGGCTGTTGACGGACACCCTCGCCGCCGCGAAGGCGGAGGGCCGGTCCGCGCTCATCGCCTACCTCCCGGCCGGGTTCCCGACCGTGGACGGCGGCATCGAGGCGATCAGGGCCGCGTTCGACGGCGGCGCGGACGTCGTGGAGGTGGGCCTGCCGCACAGCGACCCCGTCCTCGACGGCCCGGTCATCCAGACCGCCGACGACATCGCCCTGCGCGGCGGGGTCAGGATCGCCGACGTCATGCGCACGGTCAGGGAGGCCCACGAGGCCACCGGCAAGCCCGTGCTCGTGATGACGTACTGGAACCCCATCGACCGCTACGGCGTCGAGCGCTTCACAGCCGAGCTGGCCGAGGCGGGCGGCGCGGGCTGCATCCTGCCCGACCTGCCGGTCCAGGAGTCGGCCCTGTGGCGGGAGCACGCCGAGAAGCATGGCCTCGCCACCGTCTTCGTCGTCGCCCCCAGCAGCAGGGACGAGCGGCTGGCACGGATCACCGAGGCGGGCAGCGGCTTCGTCTACGCGGCCTCGCTGATGGGCGTCACCGGCACCCGCGCGTCCGTCGGCGCGCAGGCGCAGAACCTGGTGGAGCGCACCCGGGCCACGGGCACCGGACTGCCGGTGTGCGTGGGGCTCGGCGTCTCCAACGCGGCCCAGGCCGCCGAGGTCGCCGGGTTCGCCGACGGAGTCATCGTCGGCTCGGCGTTCGTCAAGCGGATGCTGGACGCCCCCGACCACGCCGCCGGCCTCGCGGCGGTGCGCGAGCTCGCCGGTGACCTGGCCAAGGGCGTGCGCGGGCAGGCATAAGCCCCCATAGGCGGCGTCAGTCGTTCACAACGGAAGAATCGGTCACTCGAACGAGTGGACCTCGGGTCGGGGAGGCGCGCTGCGCCTCCCCGGTTCGTTCTGGGGGTGTGAGCGAGAAGAACCGTGACGGAAAGCGCACCGCCCGTGAGCGGATTGCGGCCGAGCGTGAGAAGCAGAGGACCGCGGACCGGCGGCGGCGCGCGCTGATCGTGGGCGCGAGCGTCGTCTGCGTCCTGGGACTCGCGGCGGTGATCGGCGTGATCGCCGCCAACTCGGGCAAGGGCAAGAAGAGCAGCACCGGTTCGGGCCCGGTCGTGGTGCCCTCGGGCGCCCGGGGCCAGGACAGCCTCGCGATCCCGGTCGGCAAGGACGGTGCCAAATCGACGCTCACCGTCTGGGAGGACTTCCGCTGCCCGGCCTGTATGTCCTTCGAGGCGCGGTACCGGCCGACGCTGCACGAGCTGACCGACGCGGGCAAGCTCAGAGTCGACTACCACCTGGTCCGGCTGATCGACGGCAACCTCCGCGGCACCGGCTCCCTGCGCGCGGCGAACGCCGCGGCCTGCGCCCAGGACGCCGGGAAGTTCCGCGACTACCACGACGTGCTGTACTCGAACCAGCCCAAGGAGACCGACGACGCCTTCGGGAACAACGGCAAGCTGATCCAGCTCGCCGGAAAGGTCAGCGGCCTCGACACCCCGGCGTTCCGCAAGTGCGTCAACAACGGCACCCACGACGGCTGGGTGAACAAGTCCCACCAGGCGTTCGAGGCCGGCCGTTACAGCAGCACGCCCACCGTCCTGCTGGACGGCAAGAACATCTACCAGGACCAGACGATGACCCCGGAGAAGCTGAAGCAGATGGTGGAACAGAAGAACCAGGGGTAAGCGTTTCTCACGTCCCCGTTATGGACCCGTAGCCCGTCCGCTTGCCGTCCGCCCGGCCCGGCACGGTAGCGTCGACCCTGCCATGGAACTTGCCTACATCCCCAGCCCGTCGCACGGGGTGCGTTATCTCGGCCCCATCCCGCTGCGCGGCTACGCCTTCTGCATCATCATCGGCGTCTTCATCGCCGTCTGGCTCGGCAACAAGCGCTGGGTCGCCCGGGGCGGGCGGTCCGGCACGGTTGCCGACATCGCCGTATGGGCCGTGCCCTTCGGCCTGGTCGGCGGCCGCCTCTACCACGTGATCACGGACTACGAGCTGTACTTCAGCGAGGGCCGTGACTGGGTGGACGCCTTCAAGGTGTGGGAGGGCGGCCTGGGCATCTGGGGCGCGATCGCCCTGGGCGGGCTCGGTGCGTGGATCGGCGCGCGGCGCCGGGGCATCCCGATGCCCGCCTACGCCGACGCCGTCGCACCCGGCATCGCCCTCGCGCAGGCCATGGGCCGCTGGGGCAACTGGTTCAACCAGGAACTGTACGGGCGCGAGACGCACCTTCCCTGGGCGCTGCACATCACCTCCTCCGAGGGCGGCCGGGTGCCGGGCTACTACCACCCGACCTTCCTCTACGAGTCCCTGTGGTGCATCGGCGTCGCCGTCCTGGTCATCTGGGTCGACCGCCGCTTCAAGATGGGCCACGGCCGGGCCTTCGCCCTGTACGTCGCCGCGTACTGCGTGGGCCGCGCCTGGATCGAGTACATGCGCGTCGACGACGCCCACCACATCCTGGGGTTGCGCCTCAACGACTGGACCGCGCTGATCGTGTTCCTGCTGGCGGTCGCGTACATCGTGGTGTCGGCCAGGAAGCGGCCCGGACGGGAAGCGGTGGTCGAACCTGGCGTCTCCGACGGCGGGACCGTCGACCCCGAGGCCGCGGCCGCGGCCAACGCCGGGAACGGGACCGTGGGCAAGGCCTCGGACGAGACGGGCGACGGCACCGGGAACAAGGCCGGGAACACGGCCGAGGACCAGGCCGGGGACAAGCCCGGGGACCAGGCCGGGGACAAGCCCGGGGACCTCGCCGAGCCTGATGCCGTGGCGGCGAAGGACGAGGCGGAGTCGGCGAAGAAGAGCTGACGGCCGCAGGCACCGCACCGAAGGGCGCTCCGGATCTCCGGAGCGCCCTTCGGCGTGGCTGACCGCGTGCGCCGCCGGACCGGCGCGCCGTCACTCCCGGCGCGCCAGCGACAGCGTCCGCCGCGCCGCGGCCACCACCGCCGCGTCGACGAAGCGGCCGTCGGGCAGGGCCTGGGCGCCCTGCTCCGTCGCCGCCGCCTTGATGATCGTCTCCGCGTGCTCCAGCTCCGCCGGGGTCGGGAGGTAGGCCCGCTCGATCACCGGGAGCTGCCGCGGGTGGATCGCCGCGCGGCCCAGGAAGCCGAGGGCCCGGCCCCGGGCACACGAGGCGGCGAGGCCGTCCAGGTCGCGGATGTCGGGATGGACGGACTGCGGAGGCGGGGGAAGCCCGGCGGCACGGGCGGCGACCACCACCCGGGAACGCGGCCAGTCGAGGCCCGCGTCGGCCCGTACACCGAGGTCGGCCCGTAGATCGGCCTCGCCGAGGGAGATGCCCCGCAGGGACGGGTGGGCGGCGGCGATGGCGTAGGCGTGCTCGATGGCGAGGGCCGACTCCAGCAGGGCGTACAGGGGGCGGGCGGTCGCCACGGCGACCTGTCTGACCTGGCCGGCGGAGCTCACCTTCGGCAGCCGCAGCCCGGTCACGCCCGGCAGCGTGGCCAGGGCCGTGAGATCCGCGGCCGCCCAGGGGCCGTCCAGGGCGTTGACCCGGACGTGAACCGGGACCCGCTGCGGCTCGACCAGCCGCTCGGCCGTGGCCGCCCGGGCGTACTCCTTGCGGTCGGGGGCGACCGCGTCCTCCAGGTCGATCACCACCACGTCGGAGTCCTCGGCCAGCGCCTTGGTCACGACGTGCGGGCGGTCGCCGGGGGCGTACAGCCAGGTCAGCGGGAACGGTGTCACAGGGCGCCCTCCTCGCGCAGGGCGCGCAGCTCGTCCGGGCCGAGGCCCAGCTCGATGAGGACCGCGTCGGTGTCGGCGCCGTGCGGGCGGCCGGCCCAGCGGATCGCCCCGGGCGTGCCGGACAGCCGGAAGAGGACGTTCTGCATGCGCAGCGGGCCCAGCTCCGGGTCGTCGACGGTGGTGACGGTGTCCAGGGCCTGGTACTGGGGGTCGGTCAGGACGTCCCGGACGTCCTGGACCGGGGCCACCGCCGCCTCCGCCTTCTCGAAGGCCGCGAGCACCTCGGCGCGGTCGCGGGCCGCGATCCAGGTGCCGACCGCCTCGTCCAGCACGTCGGCGTGCGCGGCCCGCTGCGTGCCCGTGGCGAACCACGGCTCCTCGATCAGCTCGGGCCGGCCCACCAGCCGCATCACCCGCTCCGCCACCGACTGGGCGGAGGTGGAGACGGCGACCCAGGCGCCGTCGGCGGTGCGGTAGGTGTTGCGCGGGGCGTTGTTCGCGGAGCGGTTGCCGGTGCGCTCCTGGACGTAGCCCAGCTGGTCGTACCAGGTGGGCTGGGGACCGAGGACCGCGAGGATCGGCTCGATGATCGCCATGTCCACGACCTGGCCTTCGCCGGTGAGGTCCCGGGCGGCCAGCGCCGTCAGCACCGCGTAGGCCGTCGCCAGCGCCGCGACCGAGTCGGCGAGGCCGAAGGGCGGGAGCGTCGGCGGCGCGTCCGGTTCGCCGGTGAGCGCGGCGAAGCCGCTCATCGCCTCCGCGAGCGTGCCGAAGCCGGGGCGGTGCGCGTACGGGCCGAACTGGCCGAAGGCCGTGACCCGGGCGAGGACCAGCCGCGGATTGGCGGCGGACAGCTCCGGCCAGCCCAGGTCCCACTTCTCCAGGGTGCCGGGGCGGAAGTTCTCGATCACCACGTCGGCGGTGGCCGCCAGCCGCAGCAGGGTCGCGCGGCCGCCGGGCCGGGACAGATCGAGGGTGATCGTGCGCTTGTTGCGCCCGAGCACCTTCCACCACAGGCCGACCCCGTGCTTCGCCGGGCCGTGGCCCCGGGACGGGTCGGGCCGCCCCGGATGCTCCACCTTGATCACCTCGGCACCGAAGTCGCCGAGCAGGGTGGCGGCCATGGGGCCGGCGAAGAGGGTGGCCAGGTCCAGGACCCGCAGACCGTCGAGGGACCGGGGGTTCTCGGGGCGCCTGTTCTCGGGGTGCTTGCTCATGCGGTGTACTGCGCCTCGATCTCCGGGCGGTACGGCATCGACGCAGACGCGCCTTCCCGCTGGACGGACAGGGCCGCGGCGGCCGCCGCCCAGGACAGCGCCTCACGCACCGGTTTCTCCTCGGCGAGGGCCACCGCGAGCGCTCCGACGAAGGTGTCGCCGGCCCCGGTGGAGTCCACGGCCTCGACCTGCGGTGCCGGCACCACCAGCGGCTCGGTGCCCCGGGCCAGGTACAGGCAGCCGGTCGCGCCCAGCGTGACGACGACCTCGGGGATCAGCTCCAGCAGCGCGGCGGCCGCCTTGCGGGGGTCGGTGCGGCCGGTGAGGGTGATGGCCTCGAACTCGTTGGCGACCAGCAGGTCGGTGGCCTCCAGGAGATCGGGGGGCAGCGGCTGGGCGGGGGAGGGGGTGAGGACCGTACGGACCCCGTGCCGTCGTGCCGCCTCCGCCCCCGAGACCACCGCGGCCAGCGGGATCTCCAGTTGCAGCAGCAGGGCGTCGGCGGAGGCGATGACGCCCTCGTCGCCGGCGGCGAGGTGGTCGACGGTGCCGTTCGCGCCGGGGATGACGACGATGGAGTTGCCGCCCTCGTCGTCCACCACGATGTGCGCGGTGCCGGACGGGCCCTCCACCGTGCGCAGGAAGTCGGTGTCCGCGCCCGAGTGTTCGAGGGTGTCGCGCAGGCGTACGCCGAAGGCGTCGTTGCCGACCGCGCCGATCATCGAGACCGTGGCACCGGCCCGGGCCGCGGCGATGGCCTGGTTGGCCCCCTTGCCGCCGGGGATGGTGCGGAAGTCCCGGCCCGTCACGGTCTCGCCGCGCTGCGGGGCCTGGGCGACGTAGGTGACGAGGTCCATGTTCGTGCTGCCGAGGACGGCGATGTGGGTCATGAGCGGGTCGCCTCCAGGTGCGTGAGTCGGGCGAGGGTGTCGAAGCCGGTGCCGTCGAAGTCGGCGACGGTGGTGGCGAGCCGGTTCTTCAGCGGGGCCCGCCAGTGGTCGGGGAGCGCCTCCGGGGTGCCGGCGAGGAGGCCGGCCACGCTGCCGGCGGCCGCCCCGTTGGAATCCGTGTCCCAGCCGCCGGACACGGCGCGGCAGACGGAGCCGCCGAAGTCGCCGCCCGCGTGAGCGAGGGCGGCGACGGTCAGGGCGGTGTTGGGGATGGCGTGGACCCAGTGGTGGGTGGCGGCGTAGGTGGCGTGCAGTTCGTCCACGACGTCGTCGAAGTCCTCGTGCCGCGCGGCCAGTCGGAGCGCGTGGTCGATGGCTCCCGCCAGCCGTGAGCGGTCCGGGACCACCGTGCGGCCGGTGCGCAGGCAGGCGTGCACGTCCTTGTCGCCACCGGCCGCGGCGGCGAGCGTGGCGGCCGTGAACATCGCCGCGTACACGCCGTTGGCGGTGTGGGTGAGGAGCGCGTCGCGGTGGGCCTGTTCGGCGGCGGCCGCTGGGTCGCCGGGGTTGGTCCAGCCGTGGACGTCGGCGCGGATCAGGGCGCCGATCCACTCGCGGAAGGGGTTGCGGTGGCGGGCGGTGTGCGGGGGTTCGATACCGCAGAGCAGGTTGCGGAAGGCGACGCGCTCGGCGGTGAAGGCGCGGCCGGGCGGGAGTTCGTCCAGCCAGAGCGCCGCGACGTCGGCGGTGCGGAAGCCCCTGCCGTGGCGGCGGAGCAGGAGGAGGCCCAGCAGCGGGTAGTCGAGGTCGTCGTCCTCGGGCATGCCGTCGATGTTCTCGGCGAGGGACGTCGGGGCCGAGCGGCGGTTCCAGGGGTACTGGGCGAGGAGGTCCCCGGGGACGCCACGGGCCGTGAACCAGGTGGTCAGGGGCCAGTTGCCGGTGGCCCTCGCGAGGGCCCGGATGCCGTCGAGGGGGAGTTTCTCGACGGGCTTGCCGAGGAGGCAGCCGGCGGCCCTGCCCAGCCAGGCCGCCTCCAGGGCGAGGGGTGTGGTCTCCCGGCGGGGTCGAGGGGCGGGCCAGTCGGGGCAGGCGGCCCTGATGCCGGCCAGGTCCGTCGGCTCGTCCTCCGCCAGCCTGCTCGGCAGGTCGGCCAGCTCGTCCAGCAGGTCCTCCGCGAGCAGGCGCAGATAGCGCGAAGCCCGCTGCGGTGAGGCCCCCGCCCGCTCCGGGGCCGCCGGACCCCCGGCCGCCCGCCACCGCGCCTCGATCCGCGCCGGTTCCCGGCCGTCCAGGCGGGCCTGGACGAACTCGTGGCCCAGCAGGTCCTCGGGCTGCACCCAGGTCAGTCGGAGCACGACGTGCCTCCCAGTGCCGCGAACGCCCGCTCGTGCGCCCGCCTGCGGTCCACGTCCCGCCGGAAGATCTCGCGCGTGACCTCGGTGAGCGCGCGGGCCGGCTCCCACAGGTCCAGGCGGCTCGCCTCCGCCACCGTCTTCGCCCAGTCCTCGGGGACCGGCGAGCCCAGGGCGCCCGCGAGCGCGCCGGCCATCGTGGCGATCGAGTCGCAGTCGCGTCCGTAGTTGACCGAGCCCAGCACCGCGTGGCGGTAGTCCCCGTCGGCGACCAGCAACATGCCCAGGGCCACCGGGAGTTCCTCGATCGAGTGCAGCCGGGAGGGGCGCCGGGCGCCCAGGGAGGGGGAGCGGTAGTCGGGGCCGACCGTGTCGTACGGGGCCACCGCCGCCCGCAGCGGGACCAGCGCCGACTCGAAGTCCCGGTGATCGCGCGCCACTTCGCGGACCTTCTCGATCGCCGCGCGCGTGCCGTCCTTCGCCAGGTCCAGGCAGGCGGTCACCACGGAGTCCGGGGTGGCGTCCGGTGCGGTGGCGGCGGCGACCGCGGCGGCGAAGACCCCGGCGGCCTCGCGGCCGTACGACGACTGGTGCGCGCCCGCGATGTCCAGCGCCTCGGCGTACGCGGCGGCCGGGTCGGCCGCGTTGACCAGGCCGACCGGGGCCATGTACATCGCCGCGCCGCAGTTGACGATGTTGCCGACGCCCGCCTCCCGCGGATCCATGTGGCCGTACGCCAGCCGGGCCACCAGCCACTTCTCCGCGAGGAAGAGGCGGTGCAGCGGCAGCGTCTCGGTCTCCAGCTCCGGGATCCAGCGCGGGTTCGTCATCAGGTCCGGGACCAGGTGGTCGGCGACCGCGTACGCGTCGAGGTGGTCGCGGACGCGGGCGTAGACCCGGACCAGCGCGTGGGTCATCAGGGTGTCGTCGGTGACGTGGCCGTCGCCCTTGTGGTACGGGGCGATGGGGCGAGCGGTGCGCCAGTCCTCGCCGTGCCAGGGGCCGACGATGCCGTGGACCCGGCCGCCGTGGCGGTCGGTGATCTGGTCCGGGGAGTAGCCCTCGACGGGGCCGCCGAGGGCGTCGCCGACGGCCGCGCCGACCAGGGCCCCGGTGATCCGTTCGTCGAGACCGCTCAGCCGCGCCGGACCCGGCCCGCTGCTTTCTTCTCCTTTGGGCGTCATGTCCGAATCATCCTCCTGGTCGGGCTCGGTGCGCGGCTTCCAGAAGTCCGGCGAGTTCCACCAGATCGGTGCCGGTGAGGCGGGGCAGGGCGCAGCCGGACAGGGTGCGGCAGGCCTCCCGCCAGGCGGCCGGGACCGCCTCGCCACCGCCCAGGGCCCCCGTGAGCGCGCCCGCGAGAGCCGGGGCGGAGTCGGCGACCCGGGACAGACAGGCGGCGGTGGGGACGGCCTCGGCGATACGGCCGCGGGCGGCGGTGGCGAGGGCGAGCGCGACGGGGACGGTCTCGGCGGCGGCGATGCCGTAGCTGTAGACGTGGTCGACGATCTGGTGCTCCAGGAGCGGGACGAGGGCGAAGGCGCCGTCGCCGTCCCGGGCCAGCGCGAGGGCGTGCCGGGCGTTGCGGCCGATCTCCGTCCCCTCGGGGAGTTCGGCGAGCGCGGCCGCGACGCAGGCGTCCGTGTCCGCTCCGGCGAGGGCGAGCGCGAGGGCCGCCGCCATCGCTCGGGCGCCGTGCACGCCGTCGCCGTCCTGGGTGTAGCGGGCGTCGAACTCCGCCAGGTCGGCCGCGCGCTCGGGGTCGCCGGGGTGGGCCACGGCGAGCACGCAGGCGCGCACGCAGGCCGCGTCGTCGAAGTAGTGCGGGTTGTCGTGGCCGGTGGCGGGCGGGCGCAGCCCGGCGGCGAGGTTGCCGAGGCCGGCGCGCACGGAGATACGGGCGCGCAACGGGAGCACGGCGGACTCGATCTCGGGGGCGCGTTCCGCCGCCGCGGCGACCTCGGCGGCGACGGCGGTCCAGGTGAGGTCGATGGCGGCGCGCATCCGGCGCTCCCGGCCGAGGTCGCCGAGCACGTCGTCGTCGCCGGCCCGCAGGACGGCCTCCGCGGCGAACGCCGCCCACTCGGCGTCGTCGGAGGGGCCGAGGCGGAGGGGTTCCGGGGGCTGGTTGAGGGCGATTGGCACGGGCAGGGTGGTGGTGGCGTTCTGCTCGGCGAAGGTGTCCAGCTCGCGGGTGAGGCGGCGGGTCCACTCGGGCATACGCGCCGCCCGGTGCCGCGCGGCGGGCCAGCCGGCGGCGTCCCCGGCGGCGAGCCCCAGCAGAAGCCCTTCGATACGGCGCCCGGTCATGCCCGGCCCTCGCCGTCCTGCTGCCCGGAGTTCCCGGCCCCCACCAGCGGACTCCGCTCCCGGACCCCCCGGTCTCCCGGCCCGGCCGGAAGCGCCGCGGGCGACTCGCCGGCCCGGCAGGCGGGGGGCAACGCGGCAGGCGGAGGTTCTTTCGCCTCGACCGACGACGAGGCGTCTCCCGCCCCTTCGCCGACGGCCGTCTCCCGAGCTCCTTGAGGCGCGGCCGCTTGTACGGCTGCCGTCGCGGTGTCTCCGACCCCCGCCTTCTGTGCAGCGGCCACCCGCGTGGCCGCCGCACCGCTTCCGGCCGCCTGCGCCGTGCCCTCTCGCGGCGCCGCCGCCGCCGTGTCTCCATCCCCCTGTGGGGCTGTCGCCGTGGGGCGGCAGGTCTCACGCGGCGTAGCCACTCGCACCGCCGTCGCGCTGCCCCCTGCCGGCTGCGCCGGGCCCACCGGGAGGGCCGCCGTGGTGTCACCGGCGCCCTGCGTCGCGGGCACCCGCACCACCTCCCGGACCCCCTTCGGCAGGGCGCCCGGCAGCACCACCCCCGCTCCCCACTTGCCGCCCTCCTCCGGGACCAGCAGCTCCGCCACGTCCAGTACGTGGTGGCCGGCCATGGAGGGCAGGCAGCGACCGCGGGCCGGGCCGATGGCGGCGGCCCAGTCGGCCGGGATCGCGGAGATGCCCTGGGTGGCGCCGGAGAGGGCGCCCGCCACCGCCGCCGTCGTGTCCGCGTCGCGGCCCATGTTGACCGCCGTGAGGACCGCCGCGCGGAAGTCGCCGTCGGCCGCCGCGAACGCGCCGAAGGCGAGGGCGACGGCCTCGGGTGCCAGATCGGTCCAGGGGTAGCCGCCGACGACCACCGCCGAGCGGACCGCCCGTTCGCCGCGGTGGGCCACGGTCACCGCGCGGCGCAGGGAGCGGGCGGTCCAGGAGTCCTCGGGGACGACGGCGAGCGCCGAGGCGATCACCACCGCGGGCGAGGCCCCCGCCATCGCGGCCGCCACGCCCGCCGCGACCGCCTGGCCGCCGTAGATGCCCTCGCCGTCATGACTGACCGAGCCGTCGATCGCCACCAGCCTGGCCGCCTCACCGGGGCGCCCGGCGGCGAAGACGCCGAAGGGAGCCGCGCGCATCGCGAGGCCGTCGCTCCAGGCGTGCCGGTGCTGGGCGGAGATGGGCGCGGCCAGGCCGCGGCGGAGGTTCTCCAGCGTGCCGCGCTCACTGAAGCCCGCGCCCCGGAACGGGCCCTCGGCCCGGTCGGCGATCCACTCGTGCCAGGCGCTCTCCACATGGGCCGGGGTGAGCGCCGAGCCGTGCCGGGCCAGCAGCAGGCCCGAGAAGATGGCGTACTCCGTGTCGTCCGTGCCGCACGGCCGCTCGCTCACGTACCCGGTGATCCGGCCCCAGCGGGCGCGGATCTCGGAGGGCTTCAGGTTCTCCGCCGGCGCCCCCAGCGCGTCACCGACGGCCAGGCCGAGCAGCGCACCGCGGGCCCGTTCGCGCGGTCCCGGGGCGTCCCCGGGCGCCGGGGACGGGGGAGTGCAGGCGATCGACGCCATGGGCGGCCTCTCCTTCCGCAGGGCCACGGGTCGTCCGCGGGGACACGCCTCTTCGCGGATGCCCTTTGCGGATGTCTCCCACGGTGATGCCGCGCGCGAGCCTGGGACGCCGCTCTGTCACCCGCTCGGCATCTGAGCGCTCATGATCACTGATGAGCGTTTTTCGGAGAAGTCGCAGGTAAGCCCAGCCTTTCCTTGCTGGCGCCCAGGAAATTACCGGCGTACGTTCGGTGTTGTCGAAAAGTAGAACTCATCCAAAGTTAGCTTTGGCTAAGCTTCCTGGGGGACCCCGCGATGGCCATCATCGAGACCGAGGCGGCGCTGCACGAGGCGCACCGCGACAACCACACGCACCGCGACGTCAACGGCGGCTGGCTGCGCCCCGCCGTCTTCGGTGCGATGGACGGTCTGGTCTCCAACCTGGCCCTGCTGACCGGCGTCGCGGGCGGCTCCGTCGGCCATCAGACGATCGTCATCACCGGCCTCGCGGGCCTCGCCGCCGGCGCCTTCTCCATGGCGGCCGGCGAGTACACCTCCGTCGCCTCCCAGCGCGAGCTGGTCGAGGCCGAGCTCGACGTCGAGCGCCGCGAGCTGCGCAAGCACCCGCAGGACGAGGAAGACGAACTGGCGGCACTCTACGTGGCCCGCGGGGTCGAGCCCCAACTGGCCCGGGAGGTCGCCCGGCAGCTCTCCGAGGACCCCGAGCAGGCCCTGGAGATCCACGCCCGCGAGGAGCTGGGCATCGACCCCGGGGACCTGCCGTCGCCGCTGGTCGCCGCGGTGTCGTCCTTCGGGGCGTTCGCGCTGGGCGCCTTGCTCCCCGTCCTGCCGTACCTGCTCGGCGCTACCGCGCTCTGGCCCGCCGTGCTCCTCGCGCTCGCCGGACTGTTCGCCTGCGGCGCGGTCGTGGCCCGGGTGACCGCGCGCAGCTGGTGGTACAGCGGCCTGCGGCAACTCGCGCTGGGCGGCGCGGCCGCCGGTGTGACGTACGCCCTGGGCAGCCTGTTCGGAACGGCCGTAGGATGACGCGACCGGAACTTATGCGATGGGCCGTATAAGTAGCCGTTACTCGCTGGTTTCGAACGCTTAACCACCGGGCATGAGCCGTAAGCGCTGGGGGCAATGACGCCTGTGGCGCACCCGCGGGACGAGTGAAGACGCTCGCTCCGTCCCCCCAGGGCCGATGGACGCCGATCTGATCGATCTTGTCCCGTTCGGTCCCCACACACTTCCGCCGCCCGTGCGCGGTATCCGCCGTACCCCGCGGCACCCCTGTCGCAACCTGCGGCGTCCGCATGCTGGAACGGAGTATCCGGTTCCCGGGAACCGCCCCATCATGTAACCTGCACGAAATTTCGAACTCCGCAGAGGGCCAACGTCGTCCCTCGGCACCAGCACATGCCACATGACGACGACGGGAGAGCCGATGCGTACGCCGCGCCAGCCGTCCCAGCATTCCGCGAATGGCCAGAACTGGTCCTTCATGGATGCTCGCCCTGCTGCGCAGGGTATGTACGACCCCCGCAACGAGCGCGACGCCTGCGGCGTCGGTTTCGTGGCCACCCTCACCGGCGAGGCGAGCCACGCGCTGGTCGAGCAGGCGCTGACTGTTCTGCGCAACCTCGAACACCGTGGCGCCACCGGCTCCGAGCCCGACTCCGGCGACGGCGCGGGCATCCTCTCCCAGGTCCCCGACGCCTTCTTCCGCGAGGTGGCCGGTTTCGACCTTCCCGCGGCGGGCTCCTACGCGGTAGGCATCGCCTTCCTGCCGGAGGACGGCACCGAGGACGTCATCTCACGGATCGAGACGATCGCGGCCGACGAGGGCCTGACCGTCCTCGGCTGGCGCGAGGTCCCCGTCGCCCCCGAACTGCTCGGCGCCACCGCCCGGTCCACCATGCCGGTCTTCCGTCAGCTCTTCGTCTCCGCCGGAACCGCCGAGGGCATCGCGCTCGACCGCACGGCCTTCGTGCTGCGCAAGCGCGCCGAGCGGGAGGTCGGTGTCTACTTCCCGTCCCTCTCCGCCCGCACCATCGTTTACAAGGGCATGCTGACCACCGGCCAGCTGGAACCTTTCTTCCCGGACCTGTCCGACCGCCGCTTCGCCTCCGCGATCGCGCTCGTGCACTCCCGGTTCTCCACCAACACCTTCCCGTCGTGGCCGCTCGCCCACCCCTACCGCTTCGTCGCGCACAACGGTGAGATCAACACCGTCAAGGGCAACCGCAACTGGATGCGCGCCCGCGAGTCCCAGCTCTTCTCCGACCTGTTCGGCGCGGACGACAAGGCCATAGAGCGCATCTTCCCGGTGTGCACCCCCGACGCCTCCGACTCGGCCTCCTTCGACGAGGTGCTGGAGCTGCTGCACCTCGGCGGCCGCTCGCTGCCGCACTCCGTGCTGATGATGATCCCGGAGGCGTGGGAGAACCACGACTCCATGGACCCGGCCCGGCGCGCCTTCTACCAGTTCCACTCCACGATGATGGAGCCCTGGGACGGCCCCGCCTGCGTCACCTTCACCGACGGCACCCAGGTCGGCGCCGTGCTCGACCGCAACGGCCTGCGCCCCGGCCGCTACTGGGTCACCGACGACGGCCTCGTCGTCCTCGGCTCCGAGGTCGGCGTCCTCGACATCGACCCGGCCAAGGTCGTCCGCAAGGGCCGCCTGCAGCCCGGCCGCATGTTCCTCGTGGACACCGCCGAGCACCGCATCATCGAGGACGACGAGATCAAGGCGTCCCTCGCCGCCGCGCAGCCGTACACCGACTGGCTGGAGGCCGGCGAGATCGAGCTGGGCGACCTGCCCGAGCGCGAGCACATCGTGCACACCCACGCCTCGGTCACCCGCCGCCAGCAGACCTTCGGCTACACCGAGGAGGAGCTGCGCGTCATCCTCGCCCCGATGGCCCGCAGCGCCGCCGAGCCGATCGGCTCCATGGGCACCGACAGCCCGATCGCGGCCCTGTCCGAGCGCCCGCGACTGCTCTTCGACTACTTCACCCAGCTGTTCGCGCAGGTCACCAACCCGCCGCTGGACGCGATCCGCGAAGAGCTCGTCACCTCCCTGCGCAGCTCGCTGGGCCCGCAGGGCAACCTGCTCGACCCGACCGCCGCCTCCTGCCGGTCCGTCCTGCTGCCCTTCCCGGTCATCGACAACGACGAGCTCGCCAAGCTCATCCACATCAACGCCGACGGCGACATGCCCGGCTTCAAGGCCGCGACCCTCTCCGGCCTGTACCGGGTCTCCGGCGGCGGCGACTCGCTCGCCGCGCGCATCGAGGAGATCTGCGCCGAGGCCGACGCCGCCATCGACAACGGCGCCCGCCTGATCGTCCTGTCGGACCGGCACTCCGACGCCGAGCACGCCCCGATCCCGTCGCTGCTGCTCACCGCGGCCGTCCACCACCACCTCATCCGCACCAAGCAGCGCACCCACGTGGGCCTGCTGGTCGAGGCCGGTGACGTCCGCGAGGTTCACCACGTCGCCCTGCTCATCGGCTACGGCGCCGCCGCCGTCAACCCGTACCTGGCGATGGAGTCGGTCGAGGACCTGGTCCGCGCGGGCACCTTCCTGTCGGACATCGAGGCCGAGAAGGCCATCCGCAACCTGATCTACGCCCTCGGCAAGGGCGTGCTGAAGGTCATGTCCAAGATGGGCATCTCCACCGTCGCCTCCTACCGCGGCGCCCAGGTCTTCGAGGCCGTCGGTCTCGAAGACGCCTTCGTCGAGAAGTACTTCAACGGCACCGCCACCAAGATCGGCGGCGTCGGCATCGACGTCATCGCCAAGGAGGTCGCCGCCCGCCACGCCAAGGCCTACCCGGCCTCCGGCATCGCTCCCGCGCACCGCGCGCTGGAGATCGGCGGCGAGTACCAGTGGCGCCGCGAGGGCGAGCCGCACCTGTTCGACCCGGAGACGGTCTTCCGGCTGCAGCACTCCACCCGCAGCGGCAGCTACGACATCTTCAAGAAGTACACGGACCGCGTGAACGAGCAGTCCGAGCGCCTGATGACGCTGCGCGGCCTCTTCGGCTTCACCTCCGGCCGTGCCCCGATCTCGATCGACGAGGTCGAGCCGGCGAGCGAGATCGTCAAGCGCTTCTCCACCGGCGCCATGTCGTACGGCTCCATCTCCAAGGAGGCGCACGAGACCCTCGCCATCGCCATGAACCAGCTGGGCGGCAAGTCCAACACCGGTGAGGGCGGCGAGGACCCGGACCGCCTGTACGACCCGGCGCGCCGCTCGGCGATCAAGCAGGTCGCCTCCGGCCGCTTCGGCGTGACCTCCGAGTACCTGGTCAACGCCGACGACATCCAGATCAAGATGGCCCAGGGCGCCAAGCCCGGCGAGGGCGGCCAGCTGCCCGGCCACAAGGTCTACCCGTGGGTCGCCAAGACGCGTCACTCGACGCCGGGCGTGGGCCTCATCTCCCCGCCGCCGCACCACGACATCTACTCCATCGAGGACCTGGCCCAGCTGATCCACGACCTGAAGAACGCGAATCCGCAGGCGCGGATCCACGTGAAGCTGGTCTCCGAGGTCGGCGTCGGCACGGTCGCCGCGGGTGTCTCCAAGGCGCACGCGGACGTGGTGCTGATCTCCGGCCACGACGGCGGCACCGGCGCCTCCCCGCTGACCTCGCTGAAGCACGCGGGCGGCCCCTGGGAGCTGGGCCTCGCCGAGACCCAGCAGACCCTGCTGCTCAACGGCCTGCGCGACCGCATCGTCGTGCAGACCGACGGCCAGCTGAAGACCGGCCGCGACGTGGTCATCGCCGCGCTGCTCGGCGCCGAGGAGTTCGGTTTCGCGACCGCGCCGCTCGTCGTCTCCGGCTGCGTCATGATGCGCGTCTGCCACCTGGACACCTGCCCGGTCGGCATCGCCACCCAGAACCCGGTGCTGCGCGACCGCTTCGCCGGCAAGGCCGAGCACGTGGTGAACTTCTTCCGGTTCATCGCCGAGGAGGTCCGCGAGATCCTCGCCGAGCTGGGCTTCCGCTCCATTGAGGAGGCCGTCGGCCACGCCGAGGCGCTCGACGTCACCCGGGCCGTCGACCACTGGAAGGCGCAGGGCCTGAACCTGGATCCGCTGTTCCACGTGCCGGACCTGCCCGAGGGCGCCGTCCGCCACCAGATCGTCGACCAGGACCACGGCCTGGAGAAGGCCCTGGACAACGAGCTGATCAAGCTCGCCGCCGACGCGCTCGCCGCCTCGGACGCCACCGAGGCACAGCCGGTGCGCGCCCAGGTCGCCATCCGCAACATCAACCGCACGGTCGGCACCATGCTCGGCCACGAGGTGACGAAGAAGTTCGGCGGCGCGGGCCTGCCCGAGGACACCGTCGACATCACCTTCACCGGCTCCGCCGGCCAGTCCTTCGGCGCGTTCCTGCCGCGCGGTGTCACGCTCCGCCTGGAGGGCGACGCCAACGACTACGTCGGCAAGGGCCTCTCCGGCGGCCGGATCGTCGTCCGCCCGGACCGCGCGGCCGACCACCTCGCCGAGTACTCGACCATCGCGGGCAACACCATCGGCTACGGCGCCACCGGCGGCGAGCTGTTCCTGCGCGGCCGTACCGGTGAGCGGTTCTGCGTCCGCAACTCCGGCGCGCTGGTCGTCTCCGAGGGCGTGGGCGACCACGGCTGCGAGTACATGACCGGCGGTCACGCGGTCGTCCTCGGCCCGACCGGCCGCAACTTCGCGGCGGGCATGTCCGGCGGCGTCGCCTACGTCATCGACCTCGACAGCGACAACGTCAACGCCGGCAACGCCGGAGCGGTCGAGGCGCTGGACGACACGGACAAGCAGTGGCTGCACGACGTGGTGCGCCGCCACGCCGAGGAGACCGGCTCGACGGTCGCCGGGAAGCTGCTCGCCGACTGGGACACGGCCGTGCAGCGGTTCAGCAAGATCATCCCCAGCACGTACAAGGCAGTGCTCGCCGCCAAGGACGCCGCCGAGCGAGCCGGTCTCTCCGAGACCGAGATCACCGAGAAGATGATGGAGGCGGCGATCAATGGCTGACCCGAAGGGCTTCCTGAACCACGGCCGCGAGCTCGCCGAGACCCGTCCTGTCGGTGAGCGCGTCAAGGACTGGAACGAGGTCTACGTCCCCGGCTCCCTGCTGCCGATCATCAGCAAGCAGGCCAGCCGGTGCATGGACTGCGGCATCCCGTTCTGCCACAACGGCTGTCCGCTGGGGAACCTGATCCCCGAGTGGAACGACTTCGCCTACCGCGAGGACTGGGCGGCCGCCTCCGACCGCCTGCACGCGACCAACAACTTCCCCGAGTTCACCGGTCGCCTCTGCCCGGCCCCCTGCGAGTCGGCGTGCGTGCTCGGCATCAACCAGCCGCCGGTCACCATCAAGAACGTCGAGGTCTCCATCATCGACAAGGCGTGGGAGACCGGGGACGTCGCCCCGCAGTCGCCCGAGCGCCTGTCCGGCAAGACCGTCGCGGTCATCGGCTCGGGCCCGGCGGGCCTCGCCGCCGCCCAGCAGCTCTCCCGGGCCGGCCACACGGTCGCCGTCTACGAGCGCGCGGACCGCGTCGGCGGCCTCCTGCGGTACGGCATCCCCGAGTTCAAGATGGAGAAGCGGCACATCAACCGCCGTATCGAACAGATGCGCGCGGAGGGCACCCGCTTCCGCACCGGCGTGGAGATCGGCCGCGACCTCAACGCCCGCGACCTCAAGAAGCGGTACGACGCGATCGTCATCGCCGCCGGCGCCACCACCGCCCGTGACCTCCCGGCCCCCGGCCGCGAGCTCAAGGGCGTCTACCAGGCGATGGAGTACCTGCCCCTGGCCAACAAGGTCCAGGAGGGCGACTACGTCACCACGCCGATCTCGGCCGAGGGCAAGCACGTCGTCGTCATCGGCGGCGGCGACACCGGCGCCGACTGCGTGGGCACCGCCCACCGCCAGGGCGCGGCCTCCGTCACCCAGCTCGAGATCATGCCCCGCCCGAACGACGAGCGGCACGCGACCAACCAGCCCTGGCCGACCTTCCCGATCCTGTACAAGGTCACCTCGGCGCACGAGGAGGGCGGCGAGCGGATCTACTCCGCCTCCACCACCCACTTCGAGGGCGACGAGGACGGCAACGTCCAGTGGCTGCACCTGGCCGAGGTCGAGTTCGTCGACGGCAAGCTGACCCGGAAGCCGGGCACCGAGCGCAAGATCCCGGCCCAGCTGGTGACCCTCGCGATGGGCTTCACGGGCACGGACCGGGAGAACGGCCTGGTCGAGCAGTTCGGCCTGGAGCTGGACGAGCGCGGCAACATCGCCCGCGACGCCGACTTCCAGACCAACGTGCCGGGCGTGTTCGTCGCCGGTGACGCGGGCCGCGGCCAGTCCCTGATCGTCTGGGCGATCGCGGAGGGCCGCTCGGCCGCCCGCGGTGTGGACCGCTTCCTGACCGGCGCCAGCGAGCTGCCGGCCCCGATCCGCCCGACGGACCGCGCGCTGGCGGTCTGACGGTCACCGAAAAACGTCCCGTACAAAGGCGTACGGAACACCAGACGGCGCCTGCCCACCTGTCCCCGACCGGACTCATGGGCGGGCGCCGTCGCACGTCCGGACGCCGCACCGGCTACGGCACCTTGTACGTCTCCCCGTACACCCGCCAGGTCAGCGGTGTGCGCAGCCCCAGGTTGCCGTCGTACAGGAACTGCCGCTGGGCCGTGTCGATGCGGGTGGTGTCGATGGTGGGCTTCCTGGCCCTCATCGCCTCGCGGCGGACGTCCAGGAAGATGTCGAGGTAGTTCTTCTCGCTGCCGCCCTGGGACGGGGTGTCGGCCTCCTCCAGGGCGCGTTCGCGCAGGCCGTAGAAGCTGTTGCGCCCGGTGCCGGGGCCGTGGAAGACCATCGCGTCGTAGTAGACGAACTGACCCAGGGTGCCCAGCCCGTCGAGCTTGGCGAGGCGGACGGCCGGGTCGAAGTAGACGCGGTCGCGCTCCTTCTCCTGCGCCTCACGGAACGCCGGGAGCCTCGCCTCCGCCTTCCAGGCCGCGGTGAACCCCGGGTCCAGGCCCTTGTGGGAGCCGGTGCCGTCGACCTTCCGCAGGGCCGGCAGGTACGGCGCGAGGCCGTTGCCGGGACGGGCCTCGGTGTACCGCTCGACCAGGGTCAGCAGGTCGTGCGTGCCGGTACAGAAGCCGATGATGCCGGCGGTGTAGCCCTGCCCGTCGCCGATGTCCTCGATGTAGCCGTAGGAGCTGCGCCAGTCGAGCGTGGAGTTCTCCGCGCTCGCCACGATCCGCTGCGCCAGCTCCTTCTCGGCCGGCGCCACCAGGCCCGGCGGGGCGTCGGCGATGACCTCGGCGTCCCGCGCCCGCTCCGACTCGGCCCGGGCCTTGGCGTCCTGGCGTGCCCGCTGCGCGGCGGAGACCCGCGTGCCCGCCGCGTCCGAGGAGCCGGACGGGTCGGGGCCGAGGGCGTAGATCACCGCCGTGACGGCGACCGGAGCGGCCGCGAACAGCAGGATTCCGGTTCGTCTCATGACAGGTCCCGTCTCTTCATGGCAGTCACCGTACGGCCCGGATCAGGCCGCCCCTCCCATGAGTGCCGGTTCCGCGAACGACGACACCTTGACCGCGGTCAGCACCACCAGCAGCACGAGCAGCGCCACGCACACGCCCGCCTGGACGAGGACGCGCCGGCCGTCCCGGGGCGCGTAGGCGTACGCCAGCGTCACCGTCGCACCGGCCAGCAGGCCGCCGAGATGCCCCTGCCAGGAGGTCATCCAGGCGGAGACCACCAGCCACACCAGCAGACCCGCCATGTACTGGTTGACCGCCTGCCGGTCGTAGCCGAGGCGGCGCCCCATGACGTAGTACGCGGCGCCCAGGCCGAAGATGGCGCCGGACGCGCCGACCGTGCGGGTCTCCGGGGCGAGCAGCAGCACCAGCACCGAGCCGCCCAGCGCCGACAGCAGATACAGGGCGAGGTAGCGGACCCGGCCCAGCTGCGCCTCGACCACCCGGCCGACGTTCCACAGCGCCAGCATGTTGAACAGGATGTGCGTGATGCCGAACGCGCCCTCGCCGGGCGTCAGATGCAGGAACGCGCCGGTCAGCAGCCGGTACCACTCGCCGTGCGCGACCCCCTCGGGCAGATAGCCCGGCGGCACCGTGCCCAGCAAGTCGAACCGGTTCTCGACCGAGGGCCGGGCCAGCTCGGCGAGATAGGCGAGCACGTTGAGCCCGATCAGGACGTACGTCAGCACCGGCACCGCGCTGATCCGGCCGCCGAACGCCGTCCGCGCCTGCCGGACCGAGCGCACCCCCTCCTTCACGCACTCCACGCACTGGTGGCCGACGGCGGCCTCCCGCATGCAGGACGGGCAGATGAAGCGGTCGCAGCGGGTGCAGCGGACGTGCGACTCCACCTTGGGATGACGGAAGCACGTGGTCACGGCGGACTCGGCGGTCACGGCCGGCTCCTTGGAGGTTCACGGGGACAGGGTGAGCCGGTGGGGACGGCGGCGAACAAAATAGCGAACAGCTGTGACGCGAGCGACAGCAGGGGTCCGTGATCACGTAGGCTCGGGTGCCTGCCGGAGCCGAGGGGGGACACCGTGGCCGCGATCAGCCTGCGCAAGATCGAGGAGACCGCGCCCGCGCTCGTCGGGCCGTACCGGACGGCCGGGATCTCCCTGCGCAAGCACGGCCTGGACGATCTCCGCGCCGCCGTCTACCTGGTGATAGACCACTCGGGCTCGATGCGGCCGTACTACCAGGACGGCAGCGTGCAGGCGCTCGCCGACCGGGTGCTGGGCCTGGCCGCACACCTGGACGACGACGGCCGGGTGCCGGTGGTCTTCTTCTCCACCGACATCGACGCGGTCACCGACATCGCCCTCGACGGCCACGAGGGCCGGATCGAGGAGATCGCGGCCGGACTCGGGCACATGGGCAAGACCAGCTACCACCTGGCCATGGACGCCGTCATCGACCACTACCTCGACAGCGGCGCCACCGCCCCCGCCCTGGTCGTCTTCCAGACCGACGGCGGCCCCATCAGCAAGCCCGCCGCCGAACGCTACCTCTGCAAGGCCGCCGGACTCCCGCTGTTCTGGCAGTTCGTCGGCTTCGGCGACCCGGGCAGCCGGCAGTTCGAGTTCCTGCGGAAACTCGACGAACTGGCCGTGCCCGCCAGACGCGCCGTGGACAACGCCGGCTTCTTCCACGCCGGCCAGGACCCACGCCGGTTCCCCGACGCCGAACTGTACGACCACCTCGTCGGCGAGTTCCCGCAGTGGCTGGCGGCCGCACACGCCGCGGGAATCGTGCCCGGCCGGCTCCCGGCCGGGCCGCCTCGTTCGTCTTGACGCGGCACCCTACGTGTCGCACTCCAGCACCGTCCGGCACAGCCCGCACCGGGCCCGCACCCGCCCCTTGACCGGCAACCGGATCCGCTGCAGACACGTGGGACAGGGAAAGGACACCCGGAGATCGCCGCCCGAACCGGGATCGGCGGTGAAGGCGTACCCCGCGGCCGGCCGGCCCCCCGACGGATGGCGTCGGTCATGGGCGTAGCGGCGCCGGCCCGCCCAGCCCGCCCCGGTCAGCGGCGGCTGCTGCCCGTCCCGCAGAGCCATCTCCCGGCCCTTGACGTAAGCCGAGTACGCCTGCGGGCTGGTGAACCACACCGAGGGATCCTCATCGAACAGCAGAGCCCGCTTGGCGAGGACGTACCCGAACTCCTCCGGAGTGAGATAGCCCAGCTTCTGCGAGGACACCCCGTCCTCGCGGTACGCGTCCAGCAGCAGCCAGCCCGCGCCCAGGTAGGCCGCCACCGTGTCCGTCAGGATCTCGTTCTCCGCCGTGGTCGGGAACGCGAGATCCAGACGGTGCAGATAGACATGGGTCACCTCGTGGGCGAGCGCCGCCCCGATGTCGCCGCGATGGCTACGGAACCGGTCGTTCAGCTCCACGAAGTACTCGGGGCCCGCCGCCAGTTCGACATTGGCGGCATGCGTCATCTCCCGGAAACCCACCACCAGCCGCGCGTCCGGCAGCCTGAAGTGCCGCACGATCTCACGGGCCACCCGCTGCGCGCCCAGATGCAGATCGTCCGTGTCGCAGAAGGCCACGTCGGCCGGCGGCACGCTCACCGAGAACGTCCGGACGGTGTCGTACGACAGTCGCCGGTACAGCGCGGTGACGGCGGCCCGCACCGTCTCCAGATGCGGGTAACCGTGCTCGACCGGTCCGCCGTTCGCCACGCGCGACCCCCAAAGACGCCCGGAACCCCCTTCCACTGTATGCGGGCACCCGCCCTGCCGCCCCGCCCCGCCCGCGACCCGCCCGCACACACCGGGGACTGATCGCATGCTGGTCACCCGTGATCGCGGGGCCGCGCCGCCCGTAGGGTTGACCGTCATGACCATCAGCAACACCGGTACCGGTGACGTCGACCCCGCGGTCCGCCAGGAGCTGGAGCGGCTGCGCGACAGCATCGACAACATCGACGCGGCCGTCGTCCACATGCTCGCCGAGCGCTTCAAGTGCACCCAGCAGGTCGGCCGGCTCAAGGCGCGGCACCAGCTCCCGCCCGCCGACCCGGCCCGCGAGTCCCGGCAGATCGAACGGCTGCGCCGCCTCGCCGAGAACGCCAAGCTCGATCCGGCCTTCGCCGAGAAGTTCCTCAACTTCATCATCGCCGAGGTGATCCGGCACCACGAGTCCATCGCCGAGGACACGGTCGGCGGACAGTCCGCCACGGCCGGCTGACCCCCGCACCGGCACGCCGGCGCAGGGAGCGCGGACACGGCGGCACGGGGCGCGACACCGGACATATGCCGTGTACCGATCCGCCCCTGTCCGCTGTGGATGCCATCAGGCAGCATGGCGTCCATGTCCGTCATCACGCGCGACGAAGCGCAGCTCCGAGCACAGCTCCTCGACGTCCACCGCTACACGGTCGAACTCGATCTCACCCAAGGGGACGAGACCTTCGACTCCCGCACCGTGATCAGGTTCACCACGCGGTCCGCCGGGGACACGTTCATCGAGCTGAAGCCCGCCTGCCTGCGCACCGTCACCCTCGACGGACAGCCCCTCGACCCGGAGACCCTCGACGACAACCGGCTGCCGCTGCGGAACCTCACCGCAGGCGAGCACGAACTGCGCGTCGACGCCGCCATGCGCTACTCCCGCACCGGCGAGGGCATGCACCGCTTCACCGACCCCACCGACGGCGAGACATACGTCTACACCCAGATGTTCCTGGACGACGTCCAGCGCGTCTTCGCCGCCTTCGACCAGCCCGACCTCAAGGCCGTCTTCGAACTCACCGTCACCGCCCCCGACGGCTGGAGCGTCCTCGCCAACGGCATCACCGAACACCTCGGCCAGGGCCGCTGGCGGGCCGCCCCCACCCCGCTGATCTCCACCTACCTCGTCGCCGTCGCCGCCGGCCCCTGGCACTCGCTGCGCACCGAACACCGCGGCCTGCCCTTCGGCATCCACTGCCGCCGCTCCCTCGCCCCCCACCTCGAAGCCGAGGCCGAGGAGATCTTCACCGTCACCCGCGCCTGCTTCGACCGCTACCACGAGAAGTTCGAGGAGCCCTACCCCTTCGACTCCTACGACCAGGCGTTCGTCCCCGAGTTCAACGCCGCCGCCATGGAGAACCCCGGCCTGGTCACCTTCCGCGACGAGTACGTCTTCCGCTCCGCCGTCACCGACACCGAACGGCAGACCCGCGCCATGGTCATCGCCCACGAGATGGCCCACATGTGGTTCGGCGACCTCGTCACCCTCAAGTGGTGGGACGACATCTGGCTCAACGAGTCCTTCGCCGAGTACATGGGCTACCAGACCACCCTCGAGGCCACCCGCTTCACCCAGCCGTGGGTCGAGTTCGGCGTCACCCGCAAGGCCTGGGGCTACGACGCCGACCAGCGCCCCTCCACCCACCCGGTCGCCCCCGAAGCCGTCGACGACACCGCCGCCGCCCTGCTCAACTTCGACGGCATCTCCTACGCCAAGGGCGCCTCCGCACTCCGCCAGCTCGTCACCTGGCTCGGCGAGAAGAACTTCCTCGCCGGCATCAACATCCACTTCGAACGCCACCGGTTCGCCAACGCCACCCTCGCCGACTTCATCGACTCCCTCGCCGCGGCCACCGACCGCGACGTGCACGCCTGGGCCGACGCCTGGCTGCGCACCACCGGAGTCGACACCCTCAGCCCGCGCGTCGCCGCCGCCGACGGCACCTGCGCCCTCACCGTCGACCGCGCCGGCAGCCGCCCGCACCGGATCACCGTCGGCCTCTACGACCACGACCTCACCGACGAGGGCCGCCTCACCCCGCGCGAGCACCTCGGCCTCGACGTCCCGCAGACCGCGCCGCAGCCCATCGGCAAGCGCCCCGCGCTGATCCTCATCAACGACGGCGACCTGACCTACGCCAAGATCCGCTTCGACGACGAGTCCTTCAAAGCGATCCGCACCGGCCTGTCCGGACTGCCCGACCCCCTCACCCGCGCGGTGATGTGGAACGCCCTGCGGGACGCCGTCCGCGACGGCGAACTCCCGCCGACGGCCTACCTCGAGACGGCCCGCACCCACCTGCCGCTCGAAACCGACCTCGCCCTCGCACAGGGCGTCCTCGACTTCGCCGCTCACCAGATCACCGACCGCTACCTGCGCCCCGAGGACCGCCCCACCGCCCTCGCCACCCTCGGCTCCCTCTGCCGCGACCTGCTGCGCCGCACCGAGGACGGCGACAACCCCGGCCTGCGCCTGATCGCCGTACGCCACTTCATCGACGTCGCCGCCCACCCCGACACCATCGCCGCCTGGCTCGCCGACGGCACGGTCCCCGGCGGCCCCGAACTCGACCCCGAGCTGCGCTGGCGCATCCTCGGCCGGCTCGCCGTCCTCGGCGCCACCGACGAGGCCGCCGTCGCCGCCGAACTGGAACGCGACCCGTCCGCCAGCGGCCAGGAGGGCGCCGCCACCTGCCGCGCCGCACTCCCCGACCCGGAGGCCAAACGCGCCGCCTGGGACGCGATGTTCACCACCGACGACCTCTCCAACTACCTCTTCACGGCCACCGCGCGCGGCTTCTGGCAACCCGAACAGGCCGACCTCGTCCGCGCCTACGTACCCCGCTACTACCAGGACGCCGTCACGCTCGCCGCCCGCCGCGGCCCCGCCATCGCCGCCGCCGCAGGACGCTGGGCCTTCCCGTACCACGCGGTCGACGCCGAGAACCTCGCCCTCGGCTACGCCTGCCTGCGCGACGCCGAACCGGTCGCCGCCCTGCGCCGCAAACTCGTCGACGAACTCGACGACCTGAGCCGCGCCCTGCGCGTACGGGGGGAGTAGCACCGAGCGCCCCGGGCACCCCGGGCAGGGCGAGGCCCCCAACCACCGAGGGAGTGGGGGCCTCGCGCCGCCCGGGGCGCGGGATCACCTAGCCGTTCCCCACCCGCAACTCCGCCCGCCGCACGCCCCCTTCGCGCGGGCCCGCCCTCCGGTTGCCCACCGTGCCGCGCGCCGGAACGGCGACGCCCAAGGAGAAACCGAGCCGCCGCAGAAAACCCTCGCCGGCGCGCCAGCCGGCCGGCACCGACGCCGTCACCAGGGACACCGCACCGGCACGGGCCAGCAGGGACTCCGCCAGCGCACGGCCCAGCCCCCGGCCCCGCGCCCAGGGAGCCAGCAGAAACAGGCCCACCGCCACCGCCCCCGGCTCCGGATGGTCCCGCACCGCGTCCACCAGACCCGCGACCACCCCGTCCCGCTCCAGCACCAGCAGCACCTTGTCCTCCGGGCTCGCGCCCTCCGGCAGCGCGTAGAACAGGCTCTGCACGTCACCCGGCCCCGACGGCAGCCCCGTCGCCGCCACGAACCAGTCCTCGCACTCCTCGAACAGCGTCAGCAGCGGCACCTCGTCCCGCGGACCGGGCTCACGCACCACCACCCGCTCACCCGGCACCTCGATCATCCACGCGTCAACCATCCGAACGACGGTAGCCGCGGCGCCACCACCGCTCCACCACTCCAACGCGTTTTCCCCGTACGGCAGTACCCACATCCGGGTGCCGATCGTTGAGCTTTCCGGACGGGTGGACCCCTCCCACGGCCCCGCCCGTCCCGCGCCACGGAGGAGAGCCCATGAGCATGCCGCCCCTCGCCTCAGGACCCGACGGACCCACAGCCCTGCGCCCCCTCCTGGACACCGTCCTCGACGCGCTCGCCACCGGCCGCCGGGCCCGCGGCGGACCACTGCCGGCCGGCGGCCCCGAGACCGTCACCGCACGGATGACCGCGGCCCTCGGACACGGCATCCTGCCCGACGACCCGGACCCCGACGCCCTGCGCACCCTCGTACACGCCCTGGCCGAAGGCGCCGCCGACCCCGCCGACCCGCTCTGCGCCGCCCACCTGCACTGCCCGCCGCTCGCCGTCGCCACCGCCGCCGACCTCGCCGCCAGCGCCCTCAACCCCTCACTGGACTCCTGGGACCAGGCCCCCGCCGCCTCCGCCCTGGAAGCCGAGGTCACCCGCGCCCTCGCCCGGCTCATCGGCCTCTCCGACGCCCTCGTCACCACCGGCGGCACCGAATCCAACCAACTCGCCCTGCTCCTCGCCCGCGAGACCCACGGCGGCAGCGTCCGACTGGTCTGCGGCGCCAACGCCCACCACTCCCTGCCCCGCGCCGCCTGGCTGCTCGGCCTGCCCGACCCGGTCGTCGTCCCCACCCCACGCGGCACCCTCGACCCGGCCGCCCTCCACCACACCCTCACCACCCACCCCGGCCCACTGCTCGTCGCCGCCACCGCCGGCACCACCGACGCCGGACTCATCGACCCACTCCCCGAGATCGCCGGCCTGTGCACCACCCACGGCGCCCGCCTGCACATCGACGCCGCCTACGGCGCCGGCCTCGCCTTCAGCGACCGGCACCGCGACAAACTCGCCGGACTTGAAACCGCCCACACCGTCACCCTCGACCTGCACAAACTCGGCTGGCAACCGGCCGCCGCCGGACTCCTCGCCGTGGCCGCACCCCACGAACTCACCGCACTCCACCACCACGCCGACTACCTCAACGCCGACGACGACACCGAAGCAGGCCTCCCCGACCTGCTCGGCCGCTCCCTGCGCACCACCCGACGCCCCGACATCCTCAAGATCGCCGTCACCCTGAAGACCCTCGGCCGCACCGGACTCGGCACCCTGGTCGACCAGGTCTGCGCCCGCGCCCACGAGTTCGCCGCCCTCGTCCAGCGGCACCCCGGCCACGAACTCTACGACCGGCCCGTCATCAGCACCGTCCTGTTCCGGCCCGCCGGCGCCCCCGACACCGCCGTCGCCGCCGTACGACGCCGCCTGCTGCGCGAAGGCCGGGCCGTCCTCGGACGGGCCCGCCCCGACGGACGACTCTGGCTCAAGGCCACCTTCCTCAACCCCCACACCCGGCCCCACGAACTGGCCGCACTCCTCGAACTCGCCGAAGGAACCACCCCCCGATGACCAACCCCCCACACCACGAACCCGACACCCCCCGCGACCTCGTCGGCATCGGCATCGGACCCTGCAACCTCTCCCTCGCCGCCCTCGCCCACCCCCTCGCCGAACTCGACGCCGTCTTCTACGAACAACGCCCCCGCTTCGACTGGCACCCCGGCCTGCTCATCGAAGGCGCCACCATCCAGGTCCCCTTCCTCGCCGACCTGGTCACCCTCGCCGACCCCACCAGCCCCTGGAGCTTCCCCAACTACCTCAAGACCCACGAACGGCTCTTCCCCTTCTACTTCGCCGAACGCTTCCACATCCAGCGCGCCGAATACGACGCCTACTGCCGCTGGGTCTCCCAGCACCTGCCCGGACTCCGCTTCCACCACCAGGTCGACGCCGTCCACTGGAACCCCGAACACGACGTCTTCGAAGTCGACTACACCCGCCTCGACACCCAGGGCGACACCCCGGCCCTCGGCCGCACCCACACCCGCAACATCGTCCTCGGCATCGGCACCACCCCCCGCGTACCCGACGCCCTGCGGCCACTCGTCGAAGCACCCGGCGTCCCCGTCATCCACGCCGCCGACTACCTCGACCACCGCGCCACCCTCCTCACCGCAGGCCACATCACCGTCGTCGGCTCCGGACAGTCCGGCGCCGAAGTCTTCCTCGACCTGCTGCGCCACCGCCCCACCGGCCACGAGAAACTGCACTGGATCGGCCGCACCGAAGCGTTCGCACCGATGGAGTACTCCAAACTCGGCCTCGAACACTTCACGCCCGACTACACCCGCTACTTCCACGCCCTCGCCGAACCCGTCCGCGACCGGCTGACCACCGCGCAATGGCAACTGCACAAGGGCATCGACGCGAACACCCTCGCCGCCATCCACGACGAGCTGTACCTGCGCACCCTGAACGGCGGCTGGCCCGACGCCGTCCTCACCCCCGGCGTCCGCGTCCGCACCGCCGGCCGCCTCGCCGCCGGCCAGGTCGAACTCCACCTCGAACACCTCCAGCAAGGCGCCCGCTCCCGGCTCACCACCGACGCCGTCGTCCTCGCCACCGGCTACCGCGAACGCCCCCTCGGCCACCTCCTCGCCGGACTCGACCCCTACCTGCGCCGCGACAGCAGCGAACGCCCACGCATCGGAGAGGACCACCGCCTCGTCCTCGACCCCTCCGTCACCGGCTCCCTCTACGTCCAGAACGCCGAACTGCACACCCACGGCGTCGGCGCCCCCGACCTCGGCCTCACCGCCTGGCGCAGCGCCACCATCCTCAACTCCCTCACCGGCAAGGAGCAGTACCCCCTGCCCACCCGAACCGCCTTCACCACCTTCGGACTCCAACAACCCGCCGCCCGCATGCCGCACGCCAGACGGGCCGGACAACTGACCCCGCTCGTCGAATGAGACCCGGCACGCACACCGACGGCGCCGGTGCGAAAACCCGCACCGGCGCCGCCGACATGCCCCACCCGAGGATCAGAAGACCGGAGTGCCGTCCCGCGTCAGCTTCCAGTCCACGGACGCGAAGTCCTTCGGATCCAGCACACCCTTCGCGGTCACCCACTCCGCGATCCGGGTACGGATCTCCGTCGACTCCGCCCACAGCTCCTTCGCCGACGCCACATGCGGGAAGGCACCACCACCATTGGCACGGTAGTTGTTCACCGCCAGCACGAACTGCCTCGCGTCGTCCAGCGCCACACCACCGAACGTCAGGTTCCTGATCCGCGAACCCGCCGGCTGCGCGACGTCGATGTCGTACGACAGACCCGACACATAGTCGTAGTTGTAGTCCGGACGGCCACCCGCGTTCGTCAGCTTGTCCACGTCGACCACCGCACCCGCGGCCGTCTGCACGTAGTACCCCGCCGAGTACTCCAGGTACGCCCGCACCTGCGCACCCGTCATCAACTTCGCGACCAGCGTGTTGTCGTACACGTACAGACCCGACAGATCCCGGATCGTCACATCGCCGGCCGGGATCTGGGACGTCCGGGAGAACGGCGTCGCCTGCGCGATCACCGGCAGCGAGGCGTACTCGGTGCCCGCCAGCGCCGCCTTCACCACGTCCTCCTGGACCTTGGTGATCAGGTCGATGATCGGGGCGTCCTTGTAACGGGCGTCGACCGTCGTCAGGGTCTCGGTCGCCCGGCCCACCACCTGGTTGACGTACGCCACGACCTTGTCGTGCTCGTCCGTCAGCAGCCTCGTGATCCGCGGGTCGTCCGCGACCGTCTTCGAGTCACGCAGCGAAGCGGAGACCGACTCCACCTCCCACCTGCCCTTGCCGAACACCAGCTCGATGTCGAAGACACTCAGCCGCTCCGCGTAGCACAGCGGCTCCGACAGCACCACCGTCCGGCCGCTCTCCTCGTTGACGACCTTCAGCTCCGGAATCTCCAGATGCGCGTGCCCCACCAGGATCGCGTCGATCCCCGGCACCTGCCGCGCCACATTCGCCGCCGCGTCCTCCACATACGGCAACTGGTCACCGTACGAGGAATTGCCCGACGTACCCGAATGCGCCGACACCACGACCACATCCGCGCCCATCGCCCTCAGCTTCGGCACCCACTTCGCCGCCTGTTCCTCCAGACCCGGGAACGCCAGCTTGCCCTGCACATACGCCTTGTCCCAGATCGCGATACCCGGGTTGGTCAGACCCAGCACGGCCACCTTCACCGGCGGAGCGCCCGGCACGTGGAACTTCTTCATGAAGTAGGGCGGGAAGGCCGGCTTCAGCGTCTTCGCGTCGACGGCGTTGGCGCCCAGCAGCGGAAAGTCCAGCTGGTCCTCGAACTTCCGCAGCGTCTCGATGCCGTAGTTGAACTCGTGGTTGCCGAGCGCCGCCGCGTCATACCCGATCGCGTTCATCGCCTGCGCCATCGGGTGCACCGGACCACCCTTGGCGGTGATCGGGTCGACCTTCGCGTAGTAGTACGTCAGCGGGGTGCCCTGGATCGTGTCACCGGCGTCCAGCAGCAGCGTGTTGCAGCGGCCCCTCTCCTCACGGATCCCCTCGACCAGCGTCGAGATACGCGCCAGCCCCTGCGCGTTGCCCGCCTTGTCGGAGTACTCCGCGTCCTTGAAGTAGTCCCAGTTGAAGACATGACCGTGCAGGTCCGTGGTGCCCATGACGGTCAGGGAGTACCGCTTCACATGCTTCCCCGGCGCCTTCGCCTCCGCGGCCTCGGCCGCCGGAGCCGCCCCCGCACCGGCGATCGCCACCCCCGCCCCGGTCACGGCGGACTTCTTCAGGAACTTCCGGCGGTTCAACGGCATCTCTCGGTCTCCTCGGGGAAACGGTCAACAACGCGCGTAGATTCTGACCCGGGCATGACCGACGACAACAGGTCCATTCGGTTTCGATCTGGTGACCTCAAGCCCCAACTCCGGCCGCGGAAGCGGAAACCACATGACACAGTGGGACGTATGACCCCAGCGGCGACCTCACCCCACGGCACCCCCGAGGCCCCCCTCCTCACCGTCCACGGCGAAGCCGAGATCGACGCCGAACCCGAGATCGCCCGGATCAGCGTCACCATCACCGCCCGCGGCCGCGACCGCCGCACCACCCTCGACGACCTGACCCGCCGCAACACCACCGCCCTCGACCTCGTCAAGTCCTACGCCGACGCCGTCGAACACCTCACCACCGGCACCATCACCCTCACCCCCGAACTCACCCCCCACGGCCGCGGCGAACGCGTACGCAGCCACCACGGCCGGGTCCACCTCACCGCCGAACTCAGCGACTTCACCGCCCTCGCCGAACTCACCACCCGACTGGCCGACTTGGAACTCACCCAGGTCGACGGCCCCTGGTGGTCCCTGCGCCCCGACTCACCCGCGCCCGCCCAGGCCCGCCGGCAGGCCGTCCACGAAGCCCTCCGACGAGCCCGCGAATACGCCGACGCCCTCGGCACCACCATCGCCGCACTCATCGAACTCGCCGACACCGGCGCCGACCACACCCACCCCGGACGCGCCCCCTTCGAACGCGGCGGACGCCGGACCGCACTCGCCCATCCGGACGAACCCGCCCAGCCCCTCGACCTCGAACCCCCACGACTGCACGTCAGCGCCCAGGTCAGCGCCCAATTCACGATGCGGCCACCACAGATCTGAAGACCGAAAACGCACGACGTGAAGATTTCGCTCAAAGGAGCGGGCCGTCGCACAATTCAACACTTGTCAATATCCCTTTACCCAACGGTTGTTGAGTAGTCATGAACCCCGGATTTCCTACCCGCGGGTAAGGCCTAGGCTCGAACTATGCGCCGAGCAAAGATCGTCTGTACTCTGGGCCCCGCCACCGACTCGTACGACCAGATCAAAGCACTCGTCGAAGCCGGAATGGACGTCGCCCGATTCAACCTCAGCCACGGCACCCAGACCGAGCACGAGGTCCGATACCAGCACGTACGAAAAGCCGCCGACGAAACCGGCCGCAGCATCGGAATCCTCGCCGACCTTCAAGGCCCGAAGATCCGCCTCGGCCGATTCAGCGAAGGCCCCGTACTCCTTGAACGCGACGACACCTTCACCATCACCGTCGAAGAAGGCGTCGAAGGTGACCGCCACACCTGCGGCACCACCTACGCCGGCCTCGCCACCGACGTCACCCCCGGCGAACGCATCCTCGTCGACGACGGCAAGGTCTGCCTGGAAGTCACCGCCGTCGACGGCCCCAAGGTCCACACCCGAGTGGCCGAAGGCGGCATCATCTCCGACCACAAGGGCCTCAACCTCCCCGGCGTCGCCGTCTCCGTACCTGCCCTCTCCAAAAAGGACGAGGACGACCTGCGCTGGGCCCTGCGCACCGGCTTCGACATCGTCGCCCTCTCCTTCGTCCGCAGCGGCAAGGACGCCCACGACGTCCACCGCATCATGGACGAAGAAGGCCGCCGCCTCCCCGTCATCGCCAAGGTCGAAAAACCTCAGGCCGTCGACAACATCGACGACATCGTCGCCTCCTTCGACGGCATCATGGTCGCCCGCGGCGACCTCGGCGTCGAAATGCCCCTCGAACAGGTCCCCATCGTCCAGAAACGCGCCATCAAACTCGCCCGGCGCAACGCCAAACCCGTCATCGTCGCCACCCAGATGCTGGACTCGATGATCGAAAACTCCCGCCCCACCCGCGCCGAGGCCTCCGACGTCGCCAACGCCGTCATCGACGGCACCGACGCCGTGATGCTCTCCGGCGAGACCAGCGTCGGCAAATACCCCATCGAGACCGTGCGGACCATGGCCAAGATCGTCACCGCCGCCGAGGAGGACATCCTCGCCAGGGGCCTGCCGCCGCTCACCGAACGCAACAAACCCCGCACCCAGGGCGGAGCCGTCGCCCGCGCCGCCGCCGAGATGGGCGACTTCCTCGGCGCGAAGTTCCTCGTGGCGTTCACCCAGTCCGGAGACACCGCCCGCCGGCTCTCCCGCTACCGCTCGCCGATCCCCCTGATGGCCTTCACCCCGGAGCCGGCCACCCGCTCCCAGCTCAGCCTCACCTGGGGCGTGGAGACCTTCCTCGGCCCGGAGGCCGGCTCCACCGACGCGATGGTCGACCAGGTGGACGAACTTCTCCTGCGGTACGGCCGCTGCCAGAAGGGCGACGTCGTGGTCATCACCGCCGGCTCGCCCCCCGGCATCCCCGGCACCACCAACATGGTCCGCGTCCACCACGTCGGCGAGGACGACAGCCCCAAGTAGCGGTGTCTCAGTGCTTGGGGCCCACGTGGG
Organism: Streptomyces sp. NPDC058145; assembly: GCF_042884245.1. Classification (NCBI taxonomy): domain Bacteria; kingdom Bacillati; phylum Actinomycetota; class Actinomycetes; order Kitasatosporales; family Streptomycetaceae; genus Streptomyces; species Streptomyces sp. NPDC058145. The sequence goes on from NZ_JBHVUH010000009.1 coordinate 126,299, forward strand.
CGTCCATGAGGGCTACGGAGGATTTGCGGGCGACGGAGATGTTGCGGTTGTTCGCCCGTTTCCATTCCACGTGGACCCGCTCCAGGGCATCGGTGAAGAGCCGCACGATGTCCTCGGACAAGTTGGTGAAGAAGTAGCGCGGGTATTCGTAGCGTCTGCGCTCACCGTGGACGAGTCTGGTCGTCCAGTTGGTGATGCGGCAGCCGTCGGAGTGGACGAGGCCCCGAATGAACTCCCAGGGGTGAGCGTCGACGATCTCCTGTTGCCAGGGCGCGAGGAGGATCGGCCGTTCGTGCTTCTTGCCGGGGCCGTGCTGGGGGAACAGGCCGGGCCAGTGCTGGTGGTAGCTGGTCACCATGGCGCAGCCCTGCTTCTGGACGGTGTTGACGCAGACGCCGGGGCGTACGTGTGTGATGGCCTCGCGGCACAACCGCACAAGGCCGGGCCATGTGTCGGCGCACGCGATCCTGAGGTAGTAGCCGCTGCGTGGGTGCGGGCTGATGCACCCGTCGCCGAGGTAGAGACCCAGTAGGTACGCGTAGGCCCGATCGTCGGAAGGCGGACCGGGGTCGGGAGTCGTCATGCGGGGCAGTGGCTCGAGGCGGTCCTGCCAGGAACGGATCGCGGCACGCGAGATACCGGTCTCACGGCTCACCGAATTCAGGCTGCGGCCCTGGGCGACGAGCGCGAGGGCCTGCTTACGTGTGCTGACGTCGTACATGCGGCCACTCTGCAAAGGTGGTCGTGGCGACACGCAGTGGAAAGCGAAGGTTCACGAGAATGCGGAAATCCGCTTCTGAATGGTGACCTTCGAATCGAAGGAAAAGTGCCCCGGGTCGGACTCGAACCGACACTGTATGGGTTTTGAATCCATTGCCTGCTGCCAATTGGGCTACCGGGGCCCAGTGAATCGAAGGTTTACTTCGACCCGCTGCCTGACCACCTTACCGCAGCTAGGTAGGCTCTTGTCAGCAGTACCGACCTGCCTCGTACCAAGGAGCCCGAGTGACCGCCCCCGAGTCGCCCCAGCCCGTAGACGTGCCCGACGACGACAAGTCGCACGTGCCTCCGCTGACGACCCGTGTCGTCATCGCCGAGGACGAGGCCCTGATCCGGCTCGACCTGAAGGAGATGCTGGAGGAGGAGGGGTACACCGTCGTCGGCGAGGCCGGGGACGGCGAGCAGGCCGTCGAACTGGCCCGCGAGCACCGCCCGGACCTGGTGATCCTCGATGTGAAGATGCCCAAGCTCGACGGCATCTCCGCGGCCGAGAAGATCGCCGAGGAGTCCATCGCCCCGGTCCTGATGCTGACCGCGTTCTCGCAGCGCGACCTGGTGGAGCGGGCCCGGGACGCCGGTGCCATGGCCTACCTGGTGAAGCCGTTCAGCAAGAGCGACGTCGTCCCGGCGATCGAGATGGCGGTGTCCCGGTTCACCGAGCTGCGGGAGCTGGAGAAGGAGGTCGCGGACCTCACCCTGCGGCTGGAGACGCGCAAGCTGGTGGACCGTGCGAAGTCCATCCTGCAGACGGAGTACGGGCTGACCGAGCCGGCCGCGTTCCGCTGGATCCAGAAGACCTCGATGGACCGGCGTCTGTCGATGCAGCAGGTCGCCGAGGCGGTCATCGCGGACAACGACGAGAAGAAGTCCGCGAAGAAGGGCTGACCGGCCCCAGTACGCGGGACGAGGCCCGCGCCCCGGAGAAGGGGGCGCGGGCCTCGTCGTGTCCGGCGTCCGCGGCGGGGTCAGTCCTCGCCGAGGTACGCCTTGCGCACCGACTCGTCGTGCAGCAGGTCCTGTCCGCTGCCGGAGAGGACGATGCTGCCGACCTCCATGACGTGGCCCTGGTCGGCGAGCGAGAGCGCCGCCTGGGCGTTCTGCTCGACCAGCAGGATCGTCGTGCCCGAGGCCTTCAGCTCGATGATGGTCGCCATGATCTTCTGCATCATGATCGGCGACAGGCCCATGGAGGGTTCGTCGAGCATCAGCAGCTTGGGCTGGGACATCAGGGCCCGGCCCATGGCGAGCATCTGCTGCTCACCGCCGGAGAGGGTGCCGGCGGCCTGCTTCCTGCGTTCCCCGAGAATGGGGAAGAGGTCGTAGGCGCGCTGGATGTCCTTCTCGATGCCGTCCTTGTCCTTGCGGAGGAAGGCGCCGAGCTGGAGGTTCTCGGCGATGGTGAGGCGCGGGAAGATGTGCCGGCCCTCGGGGGAGTGGGCGAGTCCGAGGGAGACGATCTTGTGTGCCGGGACGCCGGTGAGTGGTTTGCCGTCGAAGAGGATCTTTCCGGAGCTGGGCTTGAGCAGTCCGGAGAGGGTGCGCAGGGTGGTCGTCTTTCCGGCGCCGTTGGTGCCGATGAGGGTGACGACCTGTCCGGCCTCGACGCTGAACGAGATGCCCTTGACGGCTTCGATCTTGCCGTAGGCGACCCTGAGGTCCTCGACCTCCAGCAGTGCGGTCACTGGGCCTCTCCCTTGGTGGTGCTGGTGCTCTCCGCGCTGTCGCCGTCCGTGTCGCCGCCGGTGTCGGCGTCGGCGGGTGCGGTGTCGTCGGCGCCGGTGGCGTCGGCCTGCGCGGGCTCGGGTTCGGCGTCGGCCTTCGGGGCCTGGGTCCCGGTGTCGGCGGCGGCCTCCGCTGCCTCGACCTCGGCGGCCTCGGCCTGGCCGGGGTCGCCCTCGAAGGGTTCGCCGAGGTAGGCGGCGACGACCCGGTCGTCGGCCTGGACGACCTCGGAGGTGCCCTCGACGAGCTTCTCGCCCTGGACGAGGACGGCGACGCGGTCGCAGAGATTGAAGATGAAGCGCATGTCGTGCTCGATCACGAGGACGGCGATGCCCTTGTCCCGGATGGCGAAGACCAGTTCCTCGGTGGTCCGGGTCTCCTGCGGGTTCATGCCGGCCGTCGGCTCGTCGAGGAGCAGCAGGCCGGGTTCGCTGGCGAGTGCCCGGGCGATCTCCAGCTTGCGCTGTTCGCCGTAGGGCAGGTTGCGGGCGAGGTGGTCGCGCTTGGCGGCCAGGCCGACGAACTCGAGGAGTTCCATGGCCTTGGCCTCGGACTCCTTCTCGGCCTTGCGGAAGCCGGGGCCGCGCAGGAGTGCGGACCAGAGGCCTTCCTTGGTGCGGGTGTGGCGGCCGACGAGGACGTTCTCCAGGACGGTCATGTTGGCGAAGAGCCGGATGTTCTGGAAGGTCCGGGCGATGCCCGCCTGGGTGACCAGGTGCGGTTTGGGCGGGAGCACCTTGCCCTTGAAGGCGACGGTGCCTTCGGTGGGGACGTACAGGCCGGTGAGGCAGTTGAAGAACGTGGTCTTGCCGGCGCCGTTGGGGCCGATCAGGCCGACGATCTCGCCGCTGTTGACGGTGAAGTCGACGGATCGGACGGCGGTGAGGCCGCCGAAGCGCATGGTGACGTCACGGGCTTCGAGTACGGGTGTCGTCATGGTTCTTTACGCCCCTGCCTTGGTGACGGCCGGTTCGTCGGTGAGCGTTCGCTGTTCGGGGACGTCGAGTTGGCCGATTTCGTGGAATTCGAGCTGGCGGCGGCGGTTGGCGATGATGCCCTCCGGCCGGAAGCGCATCAGCAGGACCAGCGCGATGCCGAAGGCGAGCAGTTCGTAGTTCTGCAGGAACTGGAGCTTCTCGGGGACCAGGTAGAGGACGCTGGCGCCGAGGAGGGGGCCGCTGACGGTGCCCATGCCGCCGAGGACGACGGCGGCGAGGAGGAAGGCCGAGTTGGGCGGGGCGGCGCCGGCGAACTGGTAGGGCTGGGGGTTGACGCTGTAGTTGACGTGGGCCATCACGGTGCCGGCGAGGCCGGCGAGGGAGGCGCCGAGGGCGAAGGCGATCAGCTTGACGCGGAAGCCGTTGATGCCCATGGCGGTGGCGGCGGTCTCGTCCTCGCGGATGGCGATCCAGGAGCGGCCGATGCGGGAGTCGGCGGCGCGGGTGAAGACGAGTACGACGATGGCCGTGACGATGAGCATGAGGAACAGGTAGTTGGCGAACCGGCCGAGGGTGAATCCGCCGATGGCGTGTGCTTCGCCGAACTGGAATCCGAGGATGTTCAGGTCGGGGATCTGGGTGATGCCGTTGGGGCCGCGGGTGATGTCGGGTCCGGAGTCGCCGTCGAGGTTGTTGACGGTGATGCGGAAGATCTCTCCGAAGCCGAGGGTGACGATGGCCAGGTAGTCGCCGCGCAGTCGCAGGGTGGGGGCGCCGATGAGGACGCCGAAGACGAGCGAGGCTGCCATGCCGGTGAGGGCGGCGGCCCAGAAGGGGAAGTGGACTCCGGAGAAGCGGGAGTACTCGGAGCCGGAGACGAGGGCCGCCGCGTAGGCGCCGACGCCGAGGAAGGCGACGTAGCCGAGGTCGAGGAGGCCGGTGAGGCCGACGACGATGTTCAGGCCGAGGGCGACGGTGGCGAAGATGAGGATGTTGACGCCGACGTTGGCGTTGTGGTCGTCGCTCTGGGTGAAGGGGAAGATGACGGCGGCGAGGAAGGCGAGCGTCGAGGCGAAGCCCTTGTGCTGCGCGGCCATGGTCGCGTAGCGGTCGACGAGGCCGGTGTGCATCAGGCCCCAGGCGGCGAAGATCACGAGGAGCAGGAAGCCGATGAAGGTTTCGCTCGCGTCGTTGTCGATGCCGATGCCGTAGGTGAAGGCGATGAGGGCGATGGCGGTGCCGGCGGTGATGATGCCGCGCTCGATGAGCGGGGACAGGGTGCCGGGGCGGGGCTGTGCGGGCTTGGTGAGGTAGCCGCGCAGGCCGGTGCCGGGGGCGGGGTGCGGCAGGGCGAGGGCGCCGATGACGGGGAGTGCGGAGGCGGCCATGGCGACGTAGGCGCCGGGGTCGAGGTTGACCAGGCCGTTCAGGTCGACGGCGATGGCGATGCCGGTGAACCAGCAGACGGTGAACGCCGACAGGGCGGTGAGGAAGACGGGGGAGGTGGCGCCGGCGGGGTTGAGCCAGCGCAGGCCCTTGGTGTTCCACAGGGTGAGGGCGAACAGCAGGGTGAGGGCGCCGGCGACGAGGGCGAGGATCTGCAGGCCCGCGGGGTAGCCGTAGACGGTGAGGTCGCCGGGGAACGCGGGGGTCCAGGTCCAGCTCAGGAAGGTGCTGGCGATGGTGCCCACGGCGCCGATGGCGATGAGCAGGCGGGCGGCGGCGGGCGGCAGCGGGACGGGTCCGTGCGCGACTGTGGCCGGTGCTGTGGTGGTGGTTTCGGTCATGGTGCTCACGCCCTGTCCGCGACGCGTTCGCCGAGCAGGCCTTGTGGTCTGAAGAGGAGTACGAGGATGAGGAGGACGAAGGCCCAGACGGCGGCCCAGCCGCCTCCGCCGAGTTGCTGCATGCCGGGGATGTCGGCGATGTAGGCGGTGGCCATGGCTTCGGCGAGGCCGAGGACGAGGCCGCCGAGCATGGCGCCGTAGATGTTGCCGATGCCGCCGAGGACGGCCGCGGTGAATGCCTTGAGGCCGGCGATGAAGCCCATGTCGTAGGAGACGGAGCCGTACTTGAGGCCGTAGGAGAGGCCGGCGACGGCGGCGAAGAAGCCGCCGATGGCGAAGGCGATGACGATGATGCGGTTGGTGTCGATGCCCATGAGCTGTGCGGTGTCCGGGTCCTGGGCGGTGGCCTGCATGGCGCGGCCGGTGCGGGAGAGCCGGACGAAGAAGGCGAGGACGGCCATGCACAGCGGGGCGGCGATGATGAGGAAGACGTCGCCGCTCTGTACGGTCACGGAGCCGAGGTGCAGCGGGCCGAAGGGCAGCTGCGGGAAGACCCGGGCCGACTTGGCGTCGGGGTACCAGTTGAAGACCGCCTGCTGCAGGGCGAGTGACAGGCCGATCGCGGTGATGAGTGGTGCGAGGCGTGGTGCGCCGCGCAGGGGGCGGTAGGCGAAGCGCTCGGCGCCGACGGCGATGAGCACGGCGACCAGTGCGCCGCCGATGAGCATCGCCGGCAGGGCTATCCACATGGATATGCCGTCCGGCAGGGCGAGGTAGACCGTGAGTGCGCCGAAGCCTCCGGTCATGAAGATCTCGCCGTGGGCGAAGTTGATGAGCTGGACGATGCCGTACACCATCGTGTAACCGATGGCGATCAGCCCGTACATCGAGCCGAGGAACAGCCCGTTGGCCAGCTGCTGCGGCAGGGTGTTCACCGCATGGCCTCCATGTGGTGGGGAGAGTCAAGGGGGGCGTAGAAGGCGGGCCGCGCGGTGACGGTGGTCTGCGCCGCGCGGCCCTGGTGGTGCGGAGTGTCCGGCTGGGTTACTTCGGGTTGGCGACGCCGCTCTTGGCGGACTTCCACTCGCCCTTGGTGACCTGGTAGACGGTCAGCTGCTTGTTGGTGGTGTCGCCGTACTCGTCGAACGAGATCTTGCCGGAGATGCCGTCGAAGGAGCTCTTCTGGACGGCGTCGACGACCTGCTGGCGGGCGTCGGAGGGCACCTTGCCGTCCTTCACGACCTGGCCGACGGCCTTGATGATGGCGGTGGTGGCGTCGTAGGCGTAGGAGCCGTAGGTGCCGTAGTCGCCGGGGTACTTCTTGGCCTTGTAGGCGGCCACGAAGTCCTTGGCGGCGGGCAGGGTGTCGACGGGGACGCCGATGGAGGTGACGAGGTCGCCCTCGGCGGCCTTGCCGGCGGTCTTGATGTAGGTCGGGGTGAACATTCCGTCGCCGCCGAACAGCGGGATCTTGGCGCCGGCGTCCTTGAGCTGCTTGGTCAGCACCTGGGACTCGTCGTACTGGCCGCCGTAGTAGAGGATCTCGGCGCCCGAGTTCTTGATCTTGGTGGCGAGGGTGGAGAAGTCGCGGTCACCGGTGTTGACGTGGTCGGTGCCGACGATCTTGCCGCCCTGCTTGGCGAACTGGGCCTTGAAGATCTTGGAGAGGCCGGCGCCGTAGGTCTGCTTGTCGTCGACGACGAAGGCCTTCTTCTTCTTGAGGCCGTTGTACGCGTAGTCGGCGGCGAAGGCGCCCTGGAGGGCGTCGGTGGTGGCCGTGCGGAAGTAGGACTTGAACGGGCGGGACTTGCTGGTCTGCCAGTTCTTGCCCTGGGTCAGCTCGGGCGCGGTGTTGGAGGGGGAGATCTCCACCAGGTTGGCCGAGGCGAGGGTCTGCTGCATCTGGGTGGCCACGCCGGAGTTGAGCGGGCCGACGACGCCGAGGACGTCCTTCTCGGCGACGAGCTGGGAGGCGTTCTGCTGGCCGGTGGCGGGGATCGCCTTGTCGTCCAGTGCCTTGATCTTGAAGGTGACGCCGGGGACGGTCTTGTTCTTGTTGGCGTCGTCGACGGCGATCTGGGCGCCGTACTGGATGCCGAGACCGGTCGCGGAGTTCTGGCCGGTCAGCGGGGCGTCGACGCCGATCGTGACCGTCACGTTGCCGCTGTCGCCGCCCTTGCTGTCGTCATTGCGGGAGCCGCAGGCGGTGAGGGTCAGAGCTCCGGTGGTCAGAACGGAGGTAAGAATCACCAGAGAACGCTGTCGCACAATCGATCCTTTCCGCAGGCACGTTCGCCCCGTGTGGTGGGGCCGTGGGTGCCGCGCCGGTACCGAACTCCCGATGGAGCGGTGACTGGCCGTGACTCTAGGCGTGTGTGGACAACGTGGAGGAGTGCTTGTCCAAGGCTGTGACGCTCTTGTTATGACACGAGGTAATGCAGAGCGGTGCGGCGTGGGGGGAACGCATGAATTCAGGTCGATTCGCCCCGTCCACATTCTGAGAACTCGCAGGACGGCGACGGCGCGATCAGGCGTCTCGACGGTTTTGGTAATTACACAAGTCTGTTGCTGCAGGCGACTTTCGGGGCTGCCGCGTGGTCCTGGGGCCGGTGGGCGCGGTGGCCGAAACCGGGAATCTGGATTGCGCGCGTATTACATAGAGTTACCGCAAGGAAAGGAGCCCGACGGCTTCGGTGCTTTTCCGTATTCCGCCCATGGGGAGGGTTGTGGTGATCTTGCGGGGAGAGCGTCCCTTTGTCCGGAAGCGGGCGCGCGGCGCGGTGCGGCGGCATCCGGACGCGTTCGGCGGCGAGGGCGCGGATCCGTCCGGAGCGGGGCGAGTGGGCTCGTGAACCTGCCGGGCCGTCAACTCGGCTGCGGCGGTGGGACGGTGACGCGGTTTCGCATCGCGGTCACCGTGGGGAAGGGGACCGGCGGGGCCTCGGTGGCCCCGCCGGGCAGCGGTCAGGCGCCGGTGGTCGGCACGTGCGCCTCGTCGCCCTTGCGGACGTCGCGCAGCAGGCACGTCAGCCGGGCGGTGCACACCCGGCGCCCCTCCTCGTCGCTGATGACGATCTCGTACGTGGCCGTGGAGCGCCCCCGGTGCACGGGTGTGGCCACGCCGGTCACCAGGCCCGAGCGGGCGCCGCGGTGGTGGGTGCAGTTGAGGTCGACGCCGACCGCGATCTTCGAGCTGCCGCCGTGCAGCATGGAGCCGACCGAGCCCAGCGTCTCCGCCAGCACCGCGGACGCGCCGCCGTGCAGCAGCCCGTACGGCTGGGTGTTGCCCTCGACCGGCATGGTGCCGACGACCCGCTCCGCCGACGCCTCCAGGATCTGCACGCCCATGCGGGTGCCGAGGTGGCCCGCGGAGAACAGTGCGGGCAGGTCGACGCCGAGCGCGGCGTACTCGTTGACGACCTCCTGCGGGAATTTCACCTGCTGCTGCTCACCCATGGGCGCGGCTCCGTTCTCGTACAGCTGTCACGTGGCTGAGCAAACGCTCAGTCGGTCGCCGATTGTTCCAGACGGCCTTCCGGGCGGGCCGGGCGGCGGTCGCCCGGGTCGCTCCCCGGTGCGTCCCCGAGGGCGTGCTCCAGCCGGACCACGACGGACTTGCTGGCGGGTGTGTTGCTGGTGTCGGCCGTGGCGTCCAGCGGCACCAGTACGTTGGTCTCCGGGTAGTAGGCCGCGGCGCAGCCCCGGGCCGTCGGGTAGTGGACGACGCGGAAGCCGGGCGCCCGCCGCTCCACGCCGTCCCGCCACTCGCTCACCAGGTCGACGTACGACCCGTCGGCGGCCCCCAGGGCGCGCGCGTCCTCGGGGTTCACCAGCACCACGCGGCGGCCGCCCGTGATGCCCCGGTAGCGGTCGTCCAGGCCGTAGATCGTGGTGTTGTACTGGTCGTGCGAGCGCAGCGTCTGCAACAGCAGCCGCCCGGCGGGGAGTTCCGGGTACTCCACGGGGGCCGCGGTGAAGTTCGCCTTGCCGGTCGCGGTCGGGAAGCGGCGCTCGTCGCGCGGCGCGTGCGGCAGGGCGAAGCCGCCGGGGCGGGCCACCCGCGCGTTGAAGTCCTCGAAGCCGGGGATCACGCGCGCGATGCGGTCGCGGATCGTCGCGTAGTCCTTCTCGAACTCCTCCCAGGGCACCCTGCTGTCCGCGCCGAGCACCCGGCGCGCCAGCCGGCACACGATCGCCGGTTCGGACAGCAGGTGTCGGCTCGCCGGCTCCAGGCGGCCGCGCGAGGCGTGCACCATGCCCATGGAGTCCTCGACGGTGACGAACTGCTCGCCGCCGTCCCGCACATCGCGCTCGGTGCGGCCCAGGGTCGGCAGGATCAGGGCACGCGCGCCCGTGACCACGTGCGAGCGGTTCAGCTTGGTCGACACGTGCACGGTCAGCCGCGCGCGCCGCATGGCCGCCTCGGTGACCTCCGTGTCGGGGGAGGCGGAGACGAAGTTGCCGCCCATGGCGAAGAACACCTTCGCCTCGCCGTCGCGCAACGCGCGGATGGCCCGCACCACGTCGAAGCCGTGCTCGCGCGGAGGCGCGAACCCGAACTCCTTCTCCAGCGCGTCCAGGAAGGCCGGGGCGGGCCGTTCGAAGATGCCCATCGTGCGGTCGCCCTGCACGTTGGAGTGGCCGCGCACCGGGCACACGCCCGCGCCGGGACGGCCGATGTCGCCGCGCAGCAGGAGGAAGTTGACGACCTCGCGGATGGTCGGCACGGAGTGCTTGTGCTGGGTGAGGCCCATGGCCCAGCAGACGATGGTCCGCCGCGAAGCGAGGACCATGCCGAGGGCCCGCTCGATCTCCGCGCGCGTGAGGCCGGTGGCCGCGAGGGTCCCGTCCCAGTCGGCGGCGCGGGCGGTCTCGGCGAACTCCTCGTACCCGTGCGTGTGTTCCCGCACGAACTCCTCGTCGACGGCGCCCTCGGTGTCGAGGATCAGCTTGTTGAGGAGGCGGAACAGGGCCTGGTCGCCGCCGATGCGGATCTGCAGGAACAGATCGGTGAGCGCGGCGCCCTTCAGCATGCCCTGCGGGGTCTGCGGGTTCTTGAACCGTTCCAGGCCGGCCTCGGGCAGCGGGTTGACGCTGATGATCCGTGCGCCGTTCGCCTTGGCCTTCTCCAGCGCGGAGAGCATGCGCGGGTGGTTCGTCCCGGGGTTCTGCCCGGCCACGATGATCAGGTCGGCCTGGTGGAGGTCCTCCAGCAGAACGCTGCCCTTGCCGATGCCGATCGTCTCGGACAGGGCCGAGCCGGACGACTCGTGGCACATGTTGGAGCAGTCCGGCAGGTTGTTGGTGCCCAGCTCGCGTGCGAAGAGCTGGTAGAGGAACGCGGCCTCGTTGCTGGTGCGGCCGGAGGTGTAGAAGACGGCCTCGTCGGGGGAGGCGAGGGCGGAGATCTCCTCGGCGATGATGTCGAAGGCGCGTTCCCAGCCGACCGGCTCGTAGTGCGTGCCGTCCTCGGCGAGATACATGGGGTGGGTGAGCCGGCCCTGCTGGCCCAGCCAGTACCCGCTGCGCCCGGCGAGATCGGCGACCGGGTGCGCGGCGAAGAACTCCGGGGTGACCCGGCGCAGGGTGGCCTCCTCGGCCACCGCCTTGGCGCCGTTCTCGCAGAACTCCGCCTTGTGCCGGTGGTCCGGCTCCGGCCAGGCGCAGCCCGGGCAGTCGAAGCCGTCCTTCTGGTTCACGCGCAGCAGGGTCAGCGCGGTGCGCCGCACGCCCATCTGCTGCTGGGCGATGCGCAGGGTGTGGCCGATGGCCGGCAGGCCCGCCGCCGCGTGTTTGGGCTCCGCGACCTGCGGCGCGTCCTGGACCGGATCACCCTTGGGCGGCTTCGTCGCCATCGCCCGCTCCCCTTCGACTGCCTGTGAGACGTACGCCGCCGATCCTCCCACGGGGCACCGACAGGCGGCCGGGGCGGGCGTTCCAGGTGCGTGCCGGCCGCCCGCGACGGCGGTGCGGGCCCGCTCCGGCGTCCGCCGCGGAGCGGGCCGGTCCCGGCTGTCAGTGGGGCGTGGCAGGATCGGGGGCGTGGCAGAGACAGCATCGAAGAAGACCGACAGCAACCCCGGCGGCCGTCCCCGGCTGATGCTCATGGACGGGCACTCGCTGGCCTACCGCGCGTTCTTCGCGCTGCCCGCGGAGAACTTCACCACCGCGACGGGCCAGCCGACGAACGCGATCTACGGTTTCGCGTCGATGCTGGCCAACACCCTGCGTGACGAGGCGCCCACGCACTTCGCGGTGGCCTTCGACGTCTCCCGCAAGACCTGGCGCTCCGAGCGGTTCACCGAGTACAAGGCCAACCGTTCCAAGACCCCCGACGAGTTCAAGGGGCAGGTCGAGCTGATCGGCGAGCTGCTCGACGCCATGCACGCGCACCGCTTCGCCGTCGAGGGCTTCGAGGCGGACGACGTCATCGCCACCCTCGCCACCCAGGCCGAGGCCGAGGGCTTCGAGGTGCTGATCGTCACCGGCGACCGCGACTCCTTCCAGCTCGTCACCGAGCACACGACCGTGCTGTACCCGACGAAGGGCGTCTCGGAGCTGACCCGGTTCACCCCGGAGAAGGTGGTCGAGAAGTACGGCTTGACGCCCGCCCAGTACCCGGACTTCGCCGCCCTGCGCGGCGACCCCTCCGACAACCTCCCCGGCATCCCCGGCGTCGGCGAGAAGACCGCCGCGAAGTGGATCAACCAGTTCGGCTCGTTCGCGGAGCTGGTCGAGCGCGCCGAGGAGGTCAAGGGCAAGGCGGGCCAGAACCTGCGCGACCACCTGGAGTCGGTCAAGCTCAACCGGCTGCTCACCGAGCTGGAGCGCCAGGTCGAGCTGCCGAAGGCGGTCACCGACCTGGAGCGGGCGCCCTACGACCGCAAGACCGTCGCGATGGTCCTGGACACCCTGGAGATCCGCAACCCGTCGCTGCGCGAGCGGCTCTTCGCCGTCGACCCGGGCGCCGAGGAGGCCGAGGCCACTCCGGTCGTGGTGGACGGCGTGGAACTGGACGGCACCGTCCTGCGTACCGGCGAGCTGGCCGGCTGGCTCGCCGGGCACGGCACCGGGACCCTCGGCGTCGCCACGGTCGGCACGTGGGCGCTGGGCACCGGTTCGGTCGCCGAGGTCGCCCTCGCCGCGGCCGGGGGAGCGGCCGCCTGGTTCGACCCGGCCGAGCTGGACGAGGCCGACGAGCGCGCCTTCGCCGGCTGGCTCGCCGACGCCGGCCGCCCGAAGGTGTTCCACAACGCCAAGGGCGCCATGCGCGTCCTCAGCGAGCACGGCTGGCGCGTCGAGGGCGTCGTGATGGACACCGCGCTCGCGGCGTACCTGGTCAAGCCGGGCCGCCGCTCCTTCGACCTGGACGCGCTGTCCCTGGAGTACCTGCACCGCGAGCTGGCCCCCGCCGCCGCGGCAGACGGCCAGCTCGCGTTCGGCACGGACGAGGGCGCCGAGGCGGAGGCCCTGATGATCCAGGCCCGCGCCGTCCTCGACCTGGGAGAGGCCTTCGAGGGCCGTCTCGAGGAGGTCGGCGCCGCCGACCTGCTGCGGGACGTGGAGCTGCCCACCTCCACCCTGCTGGCCCGCATGGAGCGCGACGGCATCGCGGCCGACCGCGCCCATCTCGAGGCGATGGAGCAGACGTTCGCGGGCGCCGTGCAGCAGGCCGTGAAGGAGGCCCACGCCGCCGCCGGCCGCGAGTTCAACCTCGGCTCCCCCAAGCAGCTCCAGGAAGTCCTCTTCGGCGAGCTGGCCCTGCCCAGGACGAAGAAGACCAAGACCGGCTACACCACCGACGCCGACGCCCTGGCCTGGCTCGCCACCCAGACCGACAACGAACTGCCGGTGATCATGCTCCGGCACCGCGAGCAGGCGAAGCTGCGCGTCACCGTCGAGGGCCTGATCAAGACCATCGCCGCCGACGGCCGCATCCACACCACGTTCAACCAGACGGTGGCCGCGACCGGCCGGCTGTCGTCCACGGACCCGAACCTGCAGAACATCCCGGTCCGCACCGACGAGGGCCGGGCGATCCGCCGCGGCTTCGTGGTCGGCGAGGGCTTCGAGTCCCTGATGACCGCCGACTACAGCCAGATCGAGCTGCGCGTGATGGCCCACCTCTCCGAGGACGCGGGCCTGATCGAGGCGTTCACCACGGGCGAGGACCTGCACACCACCGTCGCCTCCCAGGTCTTCTCCGTCGGGCGGGACGCCGTGGACGCGGAGATGCGCCGCAAGATCAAGGCCATGTCGTACGGCCTGGCCTACGGACTGTCCGCCTTCGGCCTCTCCCAGCAGCTGAACATCGAGGCGGCCGAGGCCCGCGGCCTGATGGACACCTACTTCGAGCGGTTCGGCGGCGTCCGCGAATATCTGCGCCGGGTCGTCGACGAAGCACGGGCCACGGGCTACACGGCCACGCTCTTCGGACGCCGCCGTTACCTCCCCGACCTCAACAGCGACAACCGCCAGCGCCGCGAGGCGGCCGAACGCATGGCCCTCAACGCCCCCATCCAGGGCACGGCGGCCGACATCGTCAAGATCGCCATGCTCAACGTCCACCAGGCCCTGCGCGAGGCGGACCTGAAGTCCCGCCTGCTCCTGCAGGTGCACGACGAAATCGTGCTGGAGATCGCCCCCGGCGAGCGTGCGGCCACGGAAGAGATCGTCCGCCGCGAGATGGCCGGCGCCGTCCGGCTGCGGGCCCCGCTCGACGTCTCGGTGGGCGTGGGCCGCGACTGGGAGTCGGCGGCGCACTGACGCCCGACCGGCGTCCTCCGCGAGCAAGAGGGACCCCGGCCCCGGCCGCGCCCAGCGGCCCCGGTGCCCGCACGGGGACGCGGTGACACACGCACCGCGTCCCTCCCCGGGCACCGCACCGGCGCCGGCACCCCTGACCGGCGGAACCCCGGCGGGGTCCTTCACTCACGTGGACCCCGCCAGAACGCACCCCTATGCCCGCAGCCGCAACACTGCGGGCATGGGTATACGCATGCTCCACCGCCGGACGCCCGAGGTACGAGGCGGCACCCGGGCCGAGGCAGGCAGCGCCTCGGGCCCGGCCACGGCCGCCGCGCCGGTCCCGGCCCTCGCGGCCGGCGCAAGCACCGCCCGCATCCCCGTCGACCGGGCCGCGGCCGCCCGCAGAGCCGCGGCCGGCCTGCTGCGCCGGCCGGGCGCCCGTCTCCGCCGCACCGCCGACCGGCGCGCCTGGGCGGACCTCGCCCGCGCCTACCTGGCGCTCCTGCTCACCGCGATCCCCCAAGCCCGGCCCAGACGCACCCTCACCGTCTTCGTGGCCGCCCTCACCGAGCCGCCGACCGGTCCCGGCCCGCACCGGCCACCCCGCCAGGACCGTCCGGAACCCGGATCGGACGCCACAGCCTGACCCCGGCCGCGTACAGCAGCACTCCGAGCAGCAGCCCGGCACCGACCCCGAAGCACAGGGTCGGCACCAGATCCAGCGGCCGCACGGACGCACCCGGGTACGCCCACCACCGCGCCGCCCGCTGCGCCGCCCCCGCCAGGGCACAGCCCCCGACCACGGCCGTCGCCCACCACCGGTCCCGTACGGACAGCGCGGGCACCCCCGCCGGCTCCCTGGCGGGCGCCCGCCGCAGCGCCCGCACCAGGAACACGGCGATCACCACGGCGGCCACCGCGGACGAGCCGTACTGCAGCCACGTGTACCGCGGCAGGCCGGCCACCACCCGGCCGAGCCCCGGGACCAGCCGCGACCCCCACCGGTCGTGGTGCGTGAACGCGTCCCACACGACGTGCGTCAGCGCGCCGAGCACCGCCGAGACGTACCACCACAGCACCCGGTGGGCCCGTACGCGCGCGCGTGGCGCACCGCAGCGCAGCAGAGCGGCCCCCGGCCCCTGGCGGGCCCGGGGGAGCAGCGCCACCAGCGGCTCCCGCACGAACAGCCACAGCCCCACCAGCGCCCAGGTGATCAGGACGTCCACGCCGGCCACCCCCGGCAGGGAGTGCGTGACCGTCCCGAACTCCATCGCGTCCCGCCGGACGCTCGCCGCGTAGTAGGTCACGTCGGGTGCGAAGGACCCCGCGACCAGCACCGAGGGCACCAGCCGGCCCCGGCCACCGCCGTCCCGGCGGATGGCGGGCAGTACGGCCGCCGCGTGGCTGAGTGTGAACGGCAACAGGGCCCCCTCGGGCGGTCGTCGGGCACGGATTCGCAACCGGTGATCACGTCCGGTCCAGTATGCGTCGGCGCCGTTCCGGGTCCCGCGGCCCGACAGTGTCGGCCAACCGGTGAAAAGCGGACGCGAACGGGTGCCCCCGGCAAACAAGTTGTCGTAGGGTCACCTGGGTTGCCGTGCCGGGCGGCACGGTCGCACACCCGTCGCACGGACGAAAAGACGGAACAGGGGCAACCAGAGCACCGGGTCAACCGTCACACCAGAGCGAGGCAGACAGACGGAGACGGACGCGGCACGCGTCCACGGGAGGGGTTCACTCTATGGCGGCGCATTTCGGCAGGCGGCTGCGCAAGGGAGCGGCGACAACCGCCGTGGCCGCGGCGGCGGTCGCGGCACTGTCCGCGTCCCAGGCTCCGGGAGCGGCCGGCGACGACCACGGCAGACCGGCCTCGGCCGGCGCCAGCAGCCCCGCACCCGATGCCGCCCACGACGGCGACGCGACCGGCAACTCGCCGTACTACACGGACCTTCCGCCGCTGAAGAGCCCCAACCCCAGCCCCTCGTCGACCGTCGGTGACCCCGTCGCCCGAGGAGAGGCGGAGGCCGGCGTCCCCGCGACCGTCCTCGACGCCTACAAGAAGGCCGAGGCCGAGCTGCGCTCGTCCAAGCCCGGCTGCAACCTGCCCTGGCAACTCCTGGCCGCCATCGGCAAGGTGGAGTCCGGTCAGGCCCGCGGCGGCCGCGTCGACGCCGATGGCACGACGCTCGGCCGGATCCTCGGCCCCCAGCTCGACGGCAACGGCTTCGCACTCATCAAGGACACCGACCACGGCGAGTACGACGGCAACAGCCACTACGACCAGGCCATCGGCCCGATGCAGTTCATCCCCTCCACCTGGGCCTGGGCCGGCCGCGACGGCAACGCCGACGGCAAGGCGGACCCGAACAACGTCTACGACGCCGCGCTCGCCGCGGGCCACTACCTGTGCCGCAACGACTGGGACATGTCCACCGAGCCCGGCCTGCACAGCGCGATCCTCAGCTACAACAACTCGCAGGACTACCTGAACCTGGTCCTGAACTGGCTGCAGTACTACCGCGAGGGCGCCCACTCCGTGCCCGACGGCACCGGCGGCGTGCCCAGCCACCGCAGCGACGACGGCACCCCGCGCACCCACACCCCGGCACCGTCCGACCCGCCGGGGACGAAGCCCGGCCAGAAGCCGGACCCGAAGCCCGACCCGAAGCCGCACCAGCCGGGCGGCGGCAGCGAGAGCCCCGACCCACAGCCGCCGAAGCCGCCGGTCCCGCCGAAGCAGCCCACCCCGTCCGACACCGTGGACCACCTCGAGGACGCGGGCACCGCGCAGCTCACCGCGATGGCCGGTGACACGTTCGGACAGCGGATCGGCACCCGCGCCGAGACCAGGGCGGGAACGGCCGTCGCCAAGGTCAGGGTCCGGTTCACCATCACCGGCAACACCGACGCCACCTTCGCCGGCGGCGAGACCGTCGCCACCGTCGCCACCGACGCCAAGGGAGTGGCGCTCGCACCGGCCCTCCAGGCGGGCGAGAAGACCGGCGACTTCAAGATCACCACCGCTGTCGTCGGCCACCAGGTCAAGAGCGTCGGCTACACCGCCACCGTCACCGCCCGCGCCGCCGACACCCTCACCCGCACCGGCGACACCGCGATGACCTGCACCCCGGGCGGCGAGTTCGCCGAGCAGATCCAGGTGAAGGCGACGTACAAGGGCGCCGCCGCGGACCGGGTCGCGGCCACCGCCACCCTGATCAAGGCCGCCGACGACGCCACCGAGAACGACAAGGGCCCCTACTTCAAGGACGCCGACGGCAAGACCGTCCGCACCCTCACCGGCCTCAAGACCGACGCCGAGGGCCGGCTCACGCTGCCCAAGCTGTACGCGGACGACACCACCGGCACCTTCCTGCTCCGGGTCACCACCCCCGGCGGCGGCACCGTCACCGTCGAGCTGAAGGTCGCCGCGGCGGACGCCTCGGCGAGCCCCTCGCCGAGCCCGTCCGCCACCTCCTGACGGCACGCACGACACGGCCGGCACGGCCGGCAGAAGACGGCGAGGGCGCCCCTCCGCTACGGCGGACGGGCGCCCTCGGCGCACCACCGGTCAGCGCCTGAGCCGCGCGTTGGTGTGCCGGGTGGGCTCCGCGGCAGCCGGGTCCTCGGGCCACGGATGCTTCGGATAGCGTCCGCGCAACTCGGCGCGCACGCCCCGGTAGCCGTCCCGCCAGAACGAGGCGAGGTCGGCCGTGACGGCGGCGGGCCGCCCGGCCGGCGAGAGCAGGTGCACCAGCAGCGGCACCCCCGCCACGGCCGGCGTCTCACGCAGCCCGAACATCTCCTGCAGCTTCACGGCGAGAACCGGCCGCTCCGGATCCCGGTAGTCGATCCGGATCCTGGACCCGCTCGGCACGGTGATCCGCTCCGGCGCCAGCTCGTCCAGCCTGGCCGCCTCCCCGCTCGCCCACGGCAGCAGCCGCGCCAGCGCCTGCCCGGCGTCGATCCGCCCGAGGTCCGCCCGCCGCCGCGCCCGGCTCAGCTCCGGCTCCAGCCACTCGTCCACGCGCGCGTGCAGCGCCTCGTCCGACACCTCCGGCCAGGGCCCACCGGCATGCGCCCGCAGGAACGCCAGCCGCTGCCGCAGCGCCTCCGCGTCCGACGACCAGCGCAGCAGACCCAGCCCCTCCTCCCGCAACCCTTCGAGCAGGGCCGCACGCACGAGCGCGGGATCGGCATCCTTCAGCGGTCGCACGGCCAGCTCCACGGCCCCCAGCCGTTCGACATGCCGGGCCACGACATCCCCGCCGGCCCAGTGCACCTCGTCCCGCTCCTCGAGGAGCGCGCCGGCGGCGGCCCGGGCCACCTCCTCGGAGACGGCCGCGCCGAGCCGCACGCGCGCGTGCCCCCTCCCGGCGGCCCGGTCGGCGACGGCGACGACGATCCACGGCGCACCACCCAGCGCCGACCCGTCACCCAGCTCGGCCCGGGTTCCGGAGGCCATGAGATACGAACCGCCGTCGAGCCTCGCGACCCGCTCCGGGAACGCCAGCGCGACGGTCCGCCCGACCAGCCCGTCCGCCCCGAGCCCCGAGCCCGAAGCGGCCCCGGCACCCGTCCGCGCCCCGTGATCACCGGCGGCCGGCGGTGAGGAACCGGCCGGCGGGGAGGAATCCGCCGAGACGGCCCGCAGCCGCCGCACCTCCGCGGCCCACCGCCCCGCGTACGCGTCACCGCCACGCCGGGCACGCCGCAGGGCCCCGCCGAGATCGTCCCCGTACTCCCGCGGCACCTCCTCGGAGAGCAGGGCAACGGCCTCCGCGCCCCTGCCCGCGGTGTCCAGCAGGGCCCGCCCCAGCCGCGGATGCACCCCCAGCCGGCCCAGCCGCACCCCGAGCCCGGTGGCCCGCCCGGCCGGATCCACCGCGCCCACGGCCGTCAGCACCTCCCGCGCCGCCGCCATCGCGCCACCCGGCGGCGGATCCAGCAACGCCAGCCCCGAGGCGTCGGGATCACCCCAGCAGGCCGCCTGCAGAGCGAACGCCGTCAGGTCGGCCACCTTGATCTCCGGCGCCGGGAAAGCCGTCAGCCGGCCGTCCTCCGCCTCCGTCCAGCACCGGTACACCACACCCGGCGCCTCACGCCCGGCCCGCCCCGCCCGCTGCCGCCCGGCGGCACGCGACGCCCGCACCGTCACCAGCCCGCTCAGCCCGCGCGCGTGATCCACGCGCGGCTCCCGCGCCAGCCCCGAATCCACCACCACCCGCACTCCGGGCACCGTCAGCGACGACTCCGCCACCGACGTCGCCAGCACCACCCGGCGCCGCTCCCCGGGCACCAGCACCGCGTCCTGGACAGCGGCCGGCGCCCGGCCGTGCACCTGGAGCACGTCCACCGCACCCAGGTCCCCCAGCTGCCCGGCCACGCGCGCGATCTCGCCCACCCCGGGCAGGAAGCACAGCACGTCCCCCTCCCGCTCGGCCAGCGCCCGCCGCACCACCGAGGCCACATGGGCGAGCAGCGCCGGATCCACCCGCATCCCGTGCGGCGGCCGCACCGGACGCGCCGCAGGCGCCCACACGACCTCGACCGGATGCGCGACGCCCGCCGCCTCGACCACCGGCGCCCCGCCCAGCAGCCGCGCCCACCCCTGGGCGTCCGTGGTCGCCGACGCGGCCACAAGACGCAGCTCCGGACGCAACGCCTGCCGCACGTCCCACAGGAACGCGGCCACGGTGTCGGCGTCCAGATGCCGCTCATGGCACTCGTCGAGCACCACCACGTCGACGCCCGCCAGCTCCTGGTCCCGCTGCAGCCGCTGCAGCAGCACACCCGTGGTCACGACCTCCACGCGCGTGTGCCGTCCCACGGCCCGCTCGCCGCGCACGGTGTAGCCGACGCTGTCGCCGGTCCGCTCGCCGAGCAGCCACGCCATGCGCCGGGCCGCCGCCCGTGCCGCGATCCGCCGCGGCTCGGCCACCACGACACGCCGCGCGGGCCCGTCACCGACCAGCCCCGCCAGCACGAGCGGCACCAGCGTCGTCTTACCGGTGCCGGGCGGCGCCACCAGGACGGCCGTGCCGTCCGCGTCCAGGGCGTCGGTCAGAGCGGGCAGGGCGGCCCGCACGGGCAGCACGTCCAGGGCGTCGTAACGGATCACGCCCCCAGTGTCGTACGGCGGCGGGAACGCCCTCCACGCGCGTGCGTGCACGGACGACGCCCTCCCGTGCGCGTACGGGTACGCACGCGCACGGAGACAACGGAGACGAACGCCGTCCTCAGTCCCGCTCGCACACGAAGATCGCCGTGCCCGGGATCAGGTTCCCGCGCAACGGGGACCAGCCTCCCCACTCCGAGGTGTTCCACGCCGGCCACTCCGGCTCCACCAGGTCCACCAGGCGCAGACCCGAGGCCACGACGTCCCGGACCCGGTCCCCGAGCGTCCTGTGGTGCTCGACGTACACCGCCCGGCCGTCCTCGTCCTGCTCCACATAGGGCGTGCGGTCGAAGTAGGAGGCGGACACCGACAGCCCCTCCGGGCCGGGCTCGTCCGGGAAGGCCCAGCGGATCGGGTGCGTCACCGAGAAGACGAACCGGCCGCCCGGCCGCAGCACCCGGCGCACCTCGCGCAGCACCAGCCGCGGATCGGCGACGAACGGCAGCGCCCCGTACGCGGAGCACGCCAGATCGAAGGAGCCGTCCGCGAACGGCAGCGCGCCGGCGTCGGCGCAGACGAGCGGAATCGATCCGCCGATCCGCAGCGAGTGCTGGAGCTGGCGGTGCGAGAGGTCCAGGGCCACCGGCCGGGCGCCCTGGGCGGCCAGCCAGCGCGAGCACTGGGCGGCGCCCGCGCCGATCTCCAGGACCGCCTTGTCCTTCAGCTCCTCCGGCGGGCCCAGCAGCTCCGCCTCCACCTCGTCCAGGCCCTCCGGACCCCACACGAAGCGGTCGTCGCCGAGGAACGTCCCGTGCTCGCTCTGGTACTCGTCCGCGTTGCGGTCCCACCAGCCCCGGTTGGCCCTGCTGCTCTCCGCGACCCCGGCGTCACGCCGGGTGGCTTCCGCCTCGAACCCATCGGGATCGAGCTGTTCCGGCTCTTGGATGATCGGCTCCCTCGTCGTACTCTTCCGTCCAACCCGCCGGGCGCGACACGGGGGACACGAAGGCCCGTGTGGCCTCGCGGGACGTTTCCTGCGCCGGTTATGCGGCGATCCGCCCCGGGTGGGCGCCTTCGCGCATTGACCATGCCCGGCTGCCCCCGTATGCTACAAGTTGCGCTGCGGGCCTGCGCACCTCAGACGTAGCAGGCTGCGCTCGCATCTGTTGTATGTCCCCTCGGTTGTCGAGGCGCCATCACCAGTTATTGGTGAGGCGCTTCCTTGGCTGTCCGGCTTCTTCAGAGCGATACGGGCTCCCGGCGTAGCAGTACCTACGACTTCAATGTCCGTACCGGAGCCCTTTCCCACATGACGAGCAGCACCGAGACCACCGCCACCACCCCGCAGGTTGCGGTCAACGACATCGGTAACGAGGAAGCCTTCCTCGCCGCGATCGACGAGACGATCAAGTACTTCAACGACGGCGACATCGTCGACGGCGTCATCGTGAAGGTCGACCGGGACGAGGTCCTGCTCGACATCGGTTACAAGACCGAAGGTGTCATCCCGAGCCGCGAGCTCTCGATCAAGCACGACGTCGACCCCAACGAGGTCGTCGCCGTCGGTGACGAGATCGAAGCCCTTGTTCTCCAGAAGGAGGACAAGGAAGGCCGCCTGATCCTCTCGAAGAAGCGCGCCCAGTACGAGCGTGCCTGGGGCACCATCGAGAAGATCAAGGAAGAGGACGGCATCGTCACCGGTACCGTCATCGAGGTCGTCAAGGGTGGACTCATCCTCGACATCGGCCTCCGTGGCTTCCTGCCGGCCTCCCTCGTCGAGATGCGCCGCGTCCGCGACCTCCAGCCGTACGTCGGCAAGGAGCTCGAGGCGAAGATCATCGAGCTGGACAAGAACCGCAACAACGTGGTCCTGTCCCGCCGTGCCTGGCTCGAGCAGACCCAGTCCGAGGTCCGCCAGACGTTCCTCACGACCCTGCAGAAGGGTCAGGTCCGCTCCGGCGTGGTCTCCTCGATCGTCAACTTCGGTGCCTTCGTGGACCTGGGTGGCGTCGACGGTCTGGTCCACGTTTCCGAGCTGTCCTGGAAGCACATCGACCACCCGTCCGAGGTCGTCGAGGTCGGCCAGGAGGTCACCGTCGAGGTCCTCGACGTCGACATGGACCGCGAGCGCGTCTCCCTGTCGCTGAAGGCGACCCAGGAAGACCCGTGGCAGCAGTTCGCCCGCACCCACCAGATCGGCCAGGTCGTGCCCGGCAAGGTCACGAAGCTGGTGCCGTTCGGTGCGTTCGTCCGCGTGGACGAGGGCATCGAGGGTCTGGTCCACATCTCCGAGCTGGCCGAGCGCCACGTGGAGATCCCGGAGCAGGTCGTCCAGGTCAACGACGAGATCTTCGTCAAGGTCATCGACATCGACCTCGAGCGTCGCCGCATCAGCCTCTCGCTGAAGCAGGCCAACGAGGCCTTCGGTGCCGACCCGGCCTCGGTCGAGTTCGACCCGACCCTGTACGGCATGGCCGCGTCCTACGACGACCAGGGCAACTACATCTACCCCGAGGGCTTCGACCCCGAGACCAACGACTGGCTCGAGGGCTACGAGAAGCAGCGCGAGGAGTGGGAGCGCCAGTACGCCGAGGCGCAGTCCCGCTTCGAGCAGCACCAGCAGCAGGTCATCAAGTCCCGCGAGGCCGACGCTGCCGCTGCCGCCGAGGGTGGCGAGGCTGCCGCTCCGGCCGCGTCGGGTGGCGGTGGTTCGTACTCCTCCGAGGGTGCGGACACCTCCGGTGCCCTGGCCTCGGACGAGGCCCTGGCCGCGCTGCGTGAGAAGCTGGCCGGAGGCCAGAGCTGATCGCCAGCCGCTGGGCTTAGCCGATAACCGCTGAGGGGCCGCACCTTTCGAGGTGCGGTCTCTCAGCGTTTTCCGGGCGCGTCGGACGTTTTTCCCACCACGGGGCCGTCGTGGGCGGGTTTCCCACCGCGGGCTCGACGTGGCCGTTCGCGCAGTTCCCCGCGCCCCTCGGAGGCGGTCGGCTGACGGGGCGTCAAGGGTGACGGACCTGAGATGCCTGATCAGCGCTGTGACTCGGGAATGCCCACGCTCCAGGGCGCGTTGTCGATGGGGAACACGAGGAGGAGCGGTCACAGTGCTTGATCCGCAGGGTTTGTACGCATGGGAGCCGAAGGGCCTCGCCGTGGTCGACATGGCGCTCGCCCAGGAGTCGGCCGGACTTGTCATGCTCTACCACTTCGACGGATACATCGACGCGGGTGAGACCGGCGACCAGATCGTCGACCGGCTCCTCGACTCTCTGCCCCACCAGCTCGTGGCACGCTTCGACCACGACCGGCTCGTGGACTACCGGGCCCGCCGGCCGCTGCTGACCTTCACCCGGGACCGCTGGTCCGACTACGAGGTACCGGCCATCGAGGTCCACCTCGTCCAGGACGCCACCGGCGCCCCCTTCCTGCTGCTGGCCGGTCCCGAACCGGACATCGAATGGGAACGGTTCGCGGCAGCCGTACGCCAGATCGTGGAACGGCTCGGAGTCCGGCTGTCCGTGAACTTCCACGGCATCCCCATGGGCGTCCCGCACACCCGCCCCGTGGGCCTCACCCCCCACGGCAACCGCACCGACCTGGTCCCCGGACACCGCAGCCCCTTCGAGGAGGCCCAGGTGCCCGGCAGCGCCGAAGCGCTGGTGGAGTACCGCCTGATGGAAGTCGGCCACGACGTCCTCGGTGTCGCCGCGCACGTCCCGCACTACATCGCCCGCTCCCCGTACCCGGACGCGGCGCTGACCGTCCTGGAGGCCGTCACGGCCGCCACGGGCCTGGTGCTGCCGGGCGTCGCGCACGCACTGCGCACTGAGGCCCACCGCACGCAGACGGAGATCGACCGGCAGATCCAGGAGGGCGACGAGGAACTGACGGCGCTCGTCCAAGGACTCGAGCACCAGTACGACGCGGCCGCGGGCGCCGAGTCCCGGGGCAACATGCTCGCCGAACCGGTGGACATCCCCTCCGCCGACGAGATCGGGCGCGAGTTCGAACGCTTCCTGGCGGAGCGCGAGGGCGAGAACTGAAGCCGCCGCCCCGCCGCGCGGCCCATACCGCCGAGCGGCCCCGCCAGTGGCAGGGCCTAAGCTTCCGCTCATGCTGAAAGTGGGCCTGACCGGCGGGATCGGCGCCGGCAAGAGCGAGGTGTCGCGGCTGCTCGTGGAGCACGGGGCGGTACTGATCGACGCCGACCGCATCGCGCGCGAGGCCGTGGCACCCGGAACACCCGGACTCGCGGCCGTGGTGGACGCCTTCGGCGCGGACGTCCTCGCCGCCGACGGCAGCCTGGACCGGCCCCGGCTCGGCTCCATCGTCTTCGCCGACCCCGAGAAGCTGGCCGTCCTCAACACGATCGTGCACCCCCTCGTCGGCACCCGCTCCCGAGAGCTGGAGGCGGCCGCGGCCGAGGACGCCGTGGTCGTCCACGACGTCCCGCTGCTCACCGAGAACGGGCTGGCACCCCTGTACGACCTGGTGATCGTCGTCGACACGAGCCCCGCCACCCAGCTCGACCGCCTGGTACGGCTGCGCGGCATGACCGAGGACGACGCACGCGCCCGCATGGCAGCGCAGGCGACCCGCGAACAGCGCCGGGAGATCGCCGACGTCGTGATCGACAACGACGTGCCGCTGGACGCGCTGAGAAAGCGTGTGACGGAGGTCTGGGACGACCTAGTGCGCCGGGCACGCGGGCCCCGGACGGCATCCGCGGACGGCGGGCCGAAGCCGGGCGGCGCGGAATAGCGGACCACGCCGGCGCGTTGAACCGCTCCAGCAAGGGAAGGACTCTGCCGTGCCCGAGACCAGTGGTTCGACCGGACGTACTCCGGAGACGCATGTCATCGACTTCCGCGCGGCCGAACAACTGCTCAACGCGCGGGACCCGCGGGGCGCGGTGAAACTACTCGACGGCGTCGTCGCCGCACACCCGGAGAACACCGCGGCCCGGCTGCTGCGCGCGCGTGCCTTCTTCGCGGCCGCGCAACTGCGGCCCGCCGAGCTGGAGTTCACCATCGTGCTGGAGCGGGAACCGGACAACGCCTTCGCGCACTTCGCGCTCGCCCGCACCTACGAACGCCAGGGCCGCCCCGACCAGGCGAAACGTCATTTCCGGCTGGCCGCCGCACTCGACCCCAACCCCGAGTACCTCAAGGCCGCCCGTTTCGACTTCTGACCCCGGCCGAACCGGGTGGCTCCCGTCACGGGTGGCGGGTCCGCGGCGGCCCGGGATACCGCGGGCCGCTCTCCGGCGGCCGGTACGGAGGGACGTCCGGCCCCGGCTGATAGTGCGGGCCCTGCCGCAGATGTCTGAGGATCACGGCCATGTCCACCGTGGCCACCAGCCACAGCACCCCACAGGCGGCCGCCCAGCCAGGACGCCCGACCAGCGAGAACGCCGCCGTACCGAAGACCGCCCAGACGATTCCCCACAGGCTCAGCCAGAACCGCGCCCGCAGCGCACTGCGCGCGGTCACCGGCTCACTGCCCGTACGCATCCGGATCACCACTCCTGACTGCAACGTACTCTTCCGAGAGGACGCAACCAAGGGGGTCACCGCTTGCTGCCCGACGCCGACGAACTCGCCGAGGAACTGCTCGACCTGGCGGTACCCCACGAGGACATCAACGACCTCGTACGCATGGGCCGCCGCGTCCGCGACGACCCGGAACTGCGGCAGTCGCTCGAGAACGCCGTCGCGGATCTGGTGCGCGACATGGGAGCGATCCACGGCGGCGCCGACCTGCCGGACCTCGACTGGCCACCGGGCGCGCTGCAACGCTGCTTCCCCGTCTACGTCCTCGTCGCGGCGTTGCCGTACGTCCGCCGCCACCACCGGGAACGCGGCATCCCGGCCGACATCACCCGGCGCACCCTCGCCGACCTCGGCCGGAACATGACCACCCACCGCGGACGTCACGGCCTGGCCGGCCTCCAGGCACCGCGCTGGCTCACCCTGCACTTCCGCGGCGAGCTGTACCAGCTGGGACGCCTGCAGTTCCAGCGGGCCCCGCTCGGGCAGCGCACCGGCGCGGCACTCGCGGCGGCCGGGCTGGCCGCGACCCCGCAAACGCCCTGCCTGAACCTCCACATACCCGACTTCGCCGGCCCGCTGTCACCAGCCGCCTGCGACCGCTCACTGGCACTGGCCGACGCGTTCTTCGCCCGCCACTACCCCGAGGAGAAGCACCCGGCCGCCGTCTGCCACTCCTGGCTGCTCGACCCCCAGCTGAAGCGGTACCTGCCCGCGCACTCCAACATCGTCCGCTTCCAGGAACGCTTCCGCACCGCCCACGAGGACACCGAACCGGCCGACACCGAACCCGTCCGGTTCGTCTTCGGCGACCCGGACCTGCCATTCGCCGACCTGCCACGGCGCACCTCCGTCGAACGGGCCGTCGGCGACCACCTGAGGTCCGGAGGCCACTGGTACGTCGGACACGGATGGTTCCCGTTCCCCAGTACCTGACTCGAACGAGTGAACCGTCGCCCCCCGGGAACGCCCGCTCCCGCCCCACCCGTTGTCCGGGCATGACGGTCGAAATGCGTGAGGGATACGAGGGAACAGGACCCGGTGCGATCACCCCGGACGGCTGCGCGGTCGAGCTCTACACACGGCTCCCGGTCGGCGGCGAACCGGACGTCATCGCGAGCGCCGTGCCCGGCGGGGCACACATCCTCGAACTGGGCAGCGGAGTGGGCCGGGTGACCCACGCCCTGCTCGAACGGGGCTTCACGGTCACGGCGGTGGACGAGTCCGCCGAGATGCTCGCCCGTGTCCGCGGGGCACGCACGATATGCGGACCGATCGAAAAGCTGGACCTGGGCGAGAAGTTCGACGTGGTGATGCTCGCGTCGTTCCTCGTGCACACCGGTGACATCGAGGTGCGCCGGGGCCTGCTGCGCACCTGTGCCCGGCATGTGGCGAAGGGCGGCTGCGTGCTCATCCAGCGCGAGGGCGAGGAGTACCACTCCGACGTACCGAGAGAGCGGGTCGACCCGAGCGGCTTCACCGTGCGGATCGCGTCGGACGAACCGGTCGGCGACGGAGTGCGCTCGGTGCGCGCCGAGTACGTGTTCCCGGACGCGGTCTGGACGCAGACGTTCCTGAGCCGGCCCCTGACCCAGGAGCAGTTCGAGCAGGCGCTGGCGGAGGCGGGACTGGCGGTGGACACCTATCTGACCCCGGACCGGATATGGGTGAGGGCGATACCGGTGGCGTAGGACCGCTGAGTTCCCGGGGCGGGACCGGTCTACCTCTGTGACAGCAATCGGGACCGCTTCGCGCAGGAGACCACCATGTCCGAGACCGCCACCCCCGTCACCTCCGGTGCCTCCCCGACCGCCCGCGGTCGCCTCGCCCGGGTCGCCCTGCGCTCGGTGCAGGTGCTGCTGGCCCTGTTCTACGGGATCGCGAGCGCGCTGCCCAAGCTGATCGCCCACCCGTCGGCCGTCGAGTCCTTCGACAAGATGGGCTGGGGCAGCGCGGGCATGTACGCCATCGGAGCGCTCGAACTGGCGGGAGCCGTCGCGCTGTTGGTGCCGGTCCTGCAGTCGGTGGCGGCGATGGCGTTGAGCGCGCTGATGGTGGGCGCGTTCATCGTCCAGCTCACCGTCTTCGACGGTCAGTACGCGGCGACCCCGCTGATCCTGATCGTGCCGCTCGCGCTGATCGCCTGGACCCGGCGTGCCCGCAACAGGGACCTGCTGGCACTGCTGAGGGGTGCGGGACGCCGGGCGTGACCGGAGCGGGACACGGCCGGTGACGTCGGCGGAAGGCCGGGGCGGCGCGTGCCCTGCGAGGCGATGTGCGTGACGCGGGCCGGCCTGTGGCGGCGGACCGAACACGAACGGGGGAGGGGAGGGGGTGGGGGGAGGGCCCCGGGGGAGACGAACTCACCGTCCCCGTGAGCGCCCGCCCGAGCCCCCGGCCCCGCCTGCCCTGCCGCGCCCACCGGTGCCTTGCGCTCGTCCCGGACCACCGGGTCCACCAGCACCGCCGGATCCACCCGGGCCACCAGGCCCACCCAACCCGCCTGGTGCACCGGGCCCGCCGAGTCCGCCCAGGCCACGCAGCCGTTCCAGCTCGCGGCGGTCCCGCTTGGTGGGGCGGCCGGTGCCACGGTCGCGTAGGCCGGCCGGGGCCACGGCCTCGCGGGGCGGCGGAGGCGGGGAGTTGTCGATGTAGCACTGGACGGCCACCGGGGCGCCGACGCGTTTGCGGATCAGCCGCTTGACGATCACGACGCGTTCCCGGCCCTCGTGCCGCAGGCGCACCTCGTCGCCGACGCGTACGGAGTAGGCGGGCTTCACCCGCTCACCGTTGACGTGCACGTGCCCGCCACGGCAGGCGGTGGCGCCCAGGGAGCGGGTCTTGATCAGACGGACGGCCCAGATCCAGCTGTCGATCCGTACGGTCTCACCCTTCCCCGGACCGGCCGCCTCGGCTGCGGCCACCGCGGCGGCGACCTTGGGATCGAGCGGCTGGGAGTCCGCGGCCCCGGAGCCCTCGGCATCCCGGACGGGGGCCGGTTCGCCCGGCCCGCCGCTGTCACGGTGCACGATCTCGTCCGCATCCTCGGAAGCCATGCCCCGACCCTAACTCCCCGGGCAGGGTGAGCCGGGCGGGTTTTTTCCGCTGCGGCTCGCACCACGTACGTGCCTCCCTCCTCCCGCCAGGCACGGTACGCAGGTTCCCAGAGCGGCCGTCCAGTTGCCCGCGTTCCGCCGCCGCGGTTCAGGTGAACAGGACGGGCATACGGTGGCGGCATGGACGACAGCAGCGATCTGACCCGGCTCGACCGGCGCGTCGCGGAGTGCCGGGCCTGCCCGAGGCTGGTCGAGTGGCGTGAGGAGGTGGCCCGGACCAAGCGGGCCGCGTTCGCCGACTGGACGTACTGGGGGCGGCCGGTGCCCGGCTTCGGCCCGGCCGACGCCCGGCTCGTGATCATCGGACTGGCCCCGGCGGCACACGGGGGCAACCGCACCGGGCGTATGTTCACCGGTGACCGCTCCGGCGACGTGCTGTACCAGGCGCTGTACGACGTGGGCCTCGCCTCGCAGCCCACCTCCGTGCGAGCCGGGGACGGCCTGGAGCTGTACGGAGTCCGCGTCACCGCACCCGTGCACTGCGCCCCGCCCGCCAACAAGCCCACCCCCGCCGAGCGCGACACCTGCCGCCCCTGGCTGCTCCAGGAACTGCGGTTGCTGCGGCCGACGCTCAGGGCCGCCGTCGTGCTCGGCGCCTTCGGCTGGCAGGCCGCGCTGCCCGCGTTCGCCGAGGCGGGCTGGCCCGTACCCCGGCCGCGCCCCGCTTTCGCGCACGGCACCCGGGTCGCCCTGGGCGGCCTGGACGTCTTCGGCTGCTTCCACGTCAGCCAGCGCAACACCTTCACCGGCCGGCTCACCGCCGAGATGCTGCGCGAAGTGCTGCGCACGGCCGCGGACACGGCAGGGCTGCCGTAAGCGCTCCTCCCGGCCGGCTCCCGGCCGTGCGTCACGCGTCCGCGACAAGGTCCTCGACGGGCCGTCGGCGGCCAGGTCTCAGGGCCGCCACACGTATCGCACGTCCGGTTCCCGTTCCTCGTTGCCGCTGCCGTCCGTGTGCTCGACGGCGACGAATCCGTGCCGTTCGTAGAAGCGGTGCGCGGGCTTGTTGACCTGGAAGGTCCACAGTGTCAGCCCCTGCGGACCGCGCTCCTTGGCGAGGGCGACGAACCGGTCCCCGATACCGCGCCCCCGCCTCCCGGGATCCAGGTAGAGCTGGGACAGAAGAGCGCCGTTCAGGACCATCACGCCGACTATCCCGCTCCCTCCCGCTGTCTCCTCGGCGACCCAGGTCTCCCGCAGCGGTACCACCACGTCGCGGAAGTAGCCCCGTACGTCGTCGTCGGTGCGGGGCCGGACGACCGTGGGCAGGGCGGCGGCGAAGGACCGCAGCCAGACGTCGGCGGCCGCACCCGCGTCCGCCGCCACCGCCCGCCGCAGCACGATCCCGTCCCCGGACGTCATCGGCCCGCTCCCGCTTCCGGCACCACGGCCGTCGCCGTGATCTCCACCAGCTGCCCGGTGTAACCGAGGCAGGCGACACCGAGCAGCGTCGACGAGTGCGGTCCACGGCTCAGCCCCGAGGCCTCCACGACCTCCCACACCGCGGACAGCACGGAGGGCTCGCCGCTGACGACGTACACCTCCGTCTGCAGCACGTCCTCCAGGCCGCTGCCTACAGCGTGCAGCTGTTCCGTCAGGTTGGCGATCACCTGCTCGGCCTGCCGCACCGGATCGCCGGGACCGACCACCTCGCCCTTCTCGTCGAGCGGCACGGCCCCCGCCAGGAAGGCGAGCCTGGTGCCGGCCTCGACGACGGAGGCATGAGAGTAGGTGGGCGGCGGGAAGAGCGCGGGGGAGGTCACTCGCCGGATCATGGCGGCTCCTGGGGTGGTGGGCGGACAACCTCCCGATCATCCGAGAGCCACCCGGCCCCGCGCACCCGAATTTCCGCCACGAAGGCCGTGGCACGGCGAGCGATGTCCTCTTCGACAGCGCCCCACCGGCAAACGGGTCGCCCCGCACCCGGCCCCCGTCCTACGCTCCCCGAATCCGCCAGGCCCTCCACGCTCCCCGAACCGCCCGCGTCCGCCCCCGCCTTATGCCCCCAGCCCTTCTTCTCCTGCCCCCTGCCCCTCTCCTTCTGCCCCTGCCTTCGTCTCCTGCTCCGTAGCTCTCGTCGGCCGACGCACGGCCGGATTGCGTTCATAATGAAACCGCCTGATCCGGGCAGGTTTCACCTCTCCGAAACGACCTCTCCCCAGGCGTTCGGGGCACAGCCTCTATCCTGGGAACCGCACCTCACCGCCCGGCCACTGTCGTCCGAAGGCCCAACCCGCCCTCGTATGGACAGGAGCCCCGTGTCGCGCCCCGCCGCACTGTCACTGCCGCCCTGGCTCGCGCACGCCCTGCGCACTCAGCGCGGGCCCGTCCCGTGGAGCGCGCTGACCCGGGGCGCGCTCGCCGCCGGGCCGCTGCTGCTCGCCGGAATGCTCGCCGGCCGGACTCCGCTGGGCGTTCTCGCCGCCATCGCCGCGATGCTCGCCGGCATCAACGACCGGCCCGGCAGCAGGCGGGCCTCGGTGAAGCGGCTCGGGGTGCCCGCGCTGGCCGGGACCCTCGGGCTGCTCGTGGGCACGTATGCCGGACAGCAACTGTCCGCGGTGCCGCTGACCCTGCTCCTCACCGTGCTCGGACTGGCCGCCGGCGGCGTCAGCGCCGTCGGGCCCGTCGCCTCCGCCGCGGGCACGCAACTGCTCGTCACCGCCGCCGTCGGCGCCGGGACACCGGCGGCCGGGAACGGCTGGCAGCAGGGGCTGGCCTTCCTCGCCGGAGCGGGCTGGCTGCTTCTGCTGCGCCTCGCCCTGCCCACGCCGGGCTCGCTCGCCGGTGACTTCCGGTTCGACGGTGAGCGGACGGCGGTCGCCGATGTGTACGACGCCATCGCCGCGCTGCTCGACGCCACGGGCAGCGGGAGTGCCACGGCCCGGAGGGCCGCGCTCACCGCCGCCCTCGACCATGCCCAGGACGCCCTCGCCGGACCCCGGCTGCGCCGTCGCGCCAGTTCCGCCGCCGAGCGCCGGCTGCACGCCCAGTTCACCGCCGCGCTGCCCCTCGCCGAGGCCGTCACCGCCCTGGCCTGGGCGGGCGAGCCGGTCTCCGCCCGGGCGGGCGAAGGACCCCGGCGGCTCGCCGCCGCCGTCCGCGGCAACACCGGCACCGGACCGCTGCCCGCCCCCAGTCGGTCGGCGCCCGCTCTGCGCGCCCTCGACGACGCCCTGTTGCGTGCCGCCGAGGCCTTCGACCGGGCCGGGGATGCCGAGCACCGGCCGCCCACCCGGCGGCGGGGCGTCAGGGACGCCGTCCGGGCCGCGCTCGGCACCGGCGGCCGGGAGTACGGACTGCGTGTCGCCGTCTGCTTCGGGGCGAGCGCGGCCGTCGCCCAGGCGCTGCACGACGCCCGCTGGTACGGGCAGCACCAGCACTGGTACTGGCTGCCCGCCACGACCGTCTTCCTGGTCAAGCCCGACCTCGGGCCGCTCGCCTCCCGGGTGCTGGGCCGAGCCGCCGGGACCGTGCTGGGTGCCCTCGTGTTCGCCGGGTTCGCCGCCGTGCTGCCCCGGCCGGAGGGGCTGGTCGTCCTGGTGACGGTGTGCGGGGCGCTCGTCCCCCTCTCCACCCGGAACTTCGCCGCGCTGACCGCCGTCATCACCCCCCTGGTCCTCGCCCTGGTCATGATCGGCGGCGAGCCGCAGGCATCGCTGAGCCGCATCGGCGAGACCCTGCTGGCCTGCGCGATCGTGCTGATCGTCGGGCATCTGCCGATGCCCGGTGAGCGGGGCGGCGGGGTACGGGCCCGGCTCGACACCGCCGGGAGCGCCGCGCACGCCTATCTGGTGCACGTCCTGAGCGAGTCCGGCGACCGCGCCGAACGGTGGGCGCTGCGCCGCGAGGCCTACCGCGCCCTCGCCGAGGCCCGTACCGCGATCGCGGTCTCCGCCGCCGAGCTGCCCGCCCTGGCCCGGCACACCGAGGGCACGGACAACGTCGCCGTCGTCCTGGAACGCCTCGTGGACACCACCACGGCCTGCGCGGTGCACCTCGACGAAACCGGGGGGCTCACCCCTCGGCACACCGGGCTGCTGCGGGACCTGCTCGACGAGCTGGAGCGGCGCGAGGCGTGGGCCGCGCCTCCCGCCGCCGCATAGCCCCCGGCCGCGGGCAGGCGAGGACCTCCCGGCCAGCCATCCGCGGAAAAGAATCTTCCCGGGCTCCGATGAGTTCCGCATCCGCCGACGGTCACCACCCGGAACCGACTTGATACAGGCCGTAGGACAGGAGGGCCCATGTCGCTTCCGGAGATCGTCTCGCGCGAGCGGTGGCGCGCGGTACGGGAGGCGTTGCTGCTCAAGGAGGAGGCCGTCCGCAGAGCGCGGGAGGTGCTGAGCGCCGAGCGGCGGCGGCTGCCGATGGTGGAGGTCGACCCGGAGTACGTGTTCGAGGGCGGCGACGGCAAGGCCACCCTCCTCGACCTCTTCGAGGGCCGGACCCAACTTGTCGTCCACCATTTCATGTTCGCCCCGGAGTGGCAGGCCGGCTGCCCCTGCTGCGCGGCCTTCCTCGACCAGGTCGGCCATCTCGCCCATCTGCACGCACGCGACACCTCGTTCGCGGCCGTCTCCCGGGCACCCTTCACCCGGATCCTGCCGTTCAAGGCGCGGATGGGCTGGGCGGTGCCCTGGTACTCCTCCTGTCACAACGAGTTCAACCGCGACTTCGAGGCGACCGTGGAGCGGGCCGGGGAACCGGTCGAACGGCCGGGGCTGAGCTGCTTCCTGCGGGACCGGGACCGGGTCTTCCACACCTACTCGGTCCACGACGACGGCCTGGACACGCTGGGCACCACCGCGGGCCTGCTCGACCTGACCGCCCTCGGCCGCAACCCGCTGGGCAGCGACCGGCTCCGGTACCACGACGAGTACGCGGACTGACCCATGGACCCGGGACGCGACCGGCACGACGACCGACGCGACGCGAGGGACTGACGCGGAAAGCGCCGAACCCGTCGCCGAACGTACGGTTCGTGTCGCAAGGTGAACGGATCCTCACGATCCGCGCTGAACGGGTGTCAACATGGTCTCAGTCGGGTCACTGAGCGAGGCGTTCGCCCTCCTCGGAGCGTTAACTCCTACGAGTACAACGCTTTCTGGAGGTGCGAGATGGTGAACGGGCGAACCGTGCTCGAACGCTTTTCCGCAGGTGGCCCGCGGGGATCGTGGCCCGCGGAGGAGTTCGCGCACGCGCGGCGTCTCGAAGGCCTGCCCGCCGAGGTCGTAATGGACCTGGCGACGGACACGTTCCTGGTGATCGTGCGGGGCGGCGACGGCGCCGAGTGAGGCCCCTCAGGCCGGCTTCGGGGCCGGTACCTCCGCCGTGAACTGCTCGGCCTGCGGTGCGTACAGCTCCGGGTGGACACCGCCCCCGGTCAGCGGTTCCTCCGGGGTGCCGGACTCCACCAACCGTCCGTGTTCCAGTACGTGCACCAGGTCGGCGTGGCGGACCGAGGCCGGCCGGTGGTGATCAGCACGACGGTCTCACCGCTGCCCGCCAGGCGTAGGAATGCCTGTTCCCCCATGTCGTATCGCAGCGGCCCGCCGAACAGCATCCGCTCCCACGCCGAGACCTCAGGACCGGCCGCCGCACGCCTCATCCGCACCAGGAACCTCCCCCGGGGTCACCATGAACCGCTCCCGGCTCACCGCGAACCTCCGCCGGGCTCACCGAGCGGCCCGCCTGGGCCATGGCCGGACGGTCACGGCCATTGTCGCGGCCGGGATCGGCGGTGGGGCAGAGCGCGAGCGGGGGTGCCGGGGGGTCTGCGGGGAGCACGGGCGGGGAGCGGTGACTCGGCTCGGGGGTGCGGGATACCGGCGCCGGGCTGCGCGCCGGCTCAGGCCGTGGGGCTTGTCACGCCGCAGGGCGCGGCAGGTCCCTGGTCGCGTCCGGGGGCCGGCCGCGTCACGCCGAGACGGCTCGGGACCAGTCCGGGGTCGTGCCGGTCACCCGGCACAGGGCCAGGTACAGGGGGATCGGCGGGGTGTAGGGGACCGTGCCCTCGGGGCGGTGGATCAGACGGGCGGTGCCGGGGACGGGGGCGCCGGGGGCGTAGTGGGCGGGGGCGGGCCACGGGAGGGCGTAGTCGGAGTCCGACGGAACGATCCACCACCAGTGCTCCCCGTCGGCGTACACGCAGCCCACCCGGGGCAGTCGCGGCACGATCAGTGGTCCGAGGCGGTCCGGCACGGCGACGGCGTCACAGCCGAGCGGGGCCGTCATGCCTTCCGGAACCGCCGGGCGGCGGACCTGGGCCGGCATCTGCCGGTGGCGTCCGAGACGGACCAGGGTGTCCAGGCCGAGCCGCCGGCCGCACTCGTCGGCGCCGCTCACAGGTGCTCCCACGCCCGGCGCCGCTGCGCAGGCGCCCGGTGCCGGGCCTGCGCTTCCTCCTCGTCGCCGGGGCCGGGCGGCGGGCCGCCGGGCTTGGGTCGGGTGCCCCAGCCCAGGTCGTTGCGCGGTTCGGCGGTGTCGTGGGCCGCGTCGGTCTGGCGGGCCAGCTCGGCCCAGACCAGCAGCCCGGGCCCGTGCTCCTGGGCGCCCCAGGCCCGGCACAGCACGTCCACCAGGAGCAATCCCCTCCCGTGCTCCTCGTCGGGCCGCTGCGGGGAGGGGTGGGGTTCGCCGGGTGCGCAGCCCTCGTCGTGCACGGCTATGCGCACCGTGTCGTCATGGTCGTGCAGCTCGCACACGACACGGCTGCTCGCGGTGTGCACGATCGCGTTGGTGACCAGCTCGGATATGACCAGGGCCGCGGTGTCGCAGGTGTCCTCGCACACCGACCAGCCGGTCAGCCGGGCGCGCGCCAGGCGTCTCGCCTGCGCGGCGGAACCCGGGTGCGCGGCCAGCTCGAAGCGGAACCGGCGCCCGGTCGCGCTCCCGTCACGGGTCGCCGCCTCAACCGCACTCGAACCTGCTCGAGCGGGGGAACCCCCATCGGCGCCGAGACGCAGAGGGTCTGCGGCGGCGTCTGTTCCTAAGGGCGGGGACGGAATCACGCTTGCCACTATCTCCCCGGCGGGAACACTTGGCAAGTGTCACTCTGAAAAATGCAGAGTGCTGTGTGACTCGGTCGGCGGCCGTGGCACACTGCTCGCAACAGCACCTCGCGCGGCGCCAATTGGGACCCGTCGGCGATCCAGCGGATCTTCGAACGAGTCTTCGAACGGCGCCGCAGGGCTGTCGGGAATCTTTTGTCATGGCGGATCGTGTCGGAGGTGGAGCGTGAGCGAACCGCGGTCCGCGCCGACCGTAGGCCAGGTGGTCCTCGGCAGGCGCCTGCTGGACCTGCGGGAACGCGCCGGGCTGAAGCGCGAGGAGGCCGCTCGTGTCCTGCGCGTCGCCCCCGCCACCATCCGCCGGATGGAGATGGCCGAGGTCGCCCTCAAGATCCCGTACCTGCAACTGCTGCTGAAGGCCTACGGAGTTCCCGACGACGAGGCCGAACTCTTCGTCCAGCTCGCCGAGGAGGCCAACCGGCCGGGGTGGTGGCAGCGGTTCCACGACATCCTGCCGGGCTGGTTCTCGATGTACGTCAGCCTCGAGGGCGCGGCCGGCCTCATCCGCTCCTACGAGCCGCACTTCGTCCCGGGCCTGCTGCAGACCGAGGACTACGCGCGCGGCGTGCTGCGGTCGGGCGCCATCGGGCAGACCAGCCCCGACGACATCGAGCGCCATGTCGCGCTGCGCATGCATCGCCAGAACCTGCTCACCCGCCCCGACGCCCCCCGTTTCTGGGCGGTGATGGACGAGACCGCCCTGCGCCGCCGGGTCGGCGGTCCCGAGGTGATGCGCGCGCAGATCGACAAGTTGCTCGAGGCCACGAAGCTGCCCAATGTGACGCTCCAGGTCGCCCCGTTCGCCAACGGGCCGCACCCGGGGACGTACGGCCCCTTCGTGCTCTTCCGGTTCGCCGTGCCCGAACTGCCGGACATGGTCTACAGCGAGTACCTGACCGGCGCGGTCTACCTGGACGCGCGCTCCGAGGTGGCGACCCACCTGGAGGTCATGGACCGTATGGCGGCGCAGGCCGCCACTGCACAACGCACGAAGGAGATCCTCCGGGATCTCCGCAAGGAGCTGTGAATGAATCGCATCACGCCGCGCAGCCGCGTCTACAACGGCATGCCCGCGGGGGAGTTGGGCAGCGAGGGGTGGCACAAGCCGTGGAGCGGCGGCAATGGCGGGAACTGCCTGGAGGCGATGAAGCTCGCCGACGGCCGGATCGCCGTACGCCAGTCGACCGACCCGGACGGGCCCGCGCTGATCTACACCTCGGACGAGATGACCGCCTTCATCGAGGGCGCCAAGGCGGGGGTGGCCGACTTCCTGCTTTCCTGAACCGTTGATGATTATTGCTTTCGCTCAACTTCCTTATTGTGACCTCGACTTGATTCCTCGACGCGTCAGACGCTTACGGAGTGCCGCATGACAGGGCAGGACCCGACGGCCGTCCAGATCGACACCGGCAGGCCGCATCCCGCGCGCATGTACGACTGGTACCTCGGCGGCAAGGACAACTACCCCGTCGACGAGGAGATGGGCCGGCAGATGCTGGCCCTCGACCCCCGGGTCCCGGTGATGGCCAGGGTCAACCGGGCCTTCATGCACCGTGCCACGACCTGGCTCGCCCAGCAGGGCGTCC
The DNA here is from genome assembly GCF_042884245.1 of Streptomyces sp. NPDC058145. Taxonomy (NCBI): domain Bacteria; kingdom Bacillati; phylum Actinomycetota; class Actinomycetes; order Kitasatosporales; family Streptomycetaceae; genus Streptomyces; species Streptomyces sp. NPDC058145. The sequence continues at coordinate 163,707 of NZ_JBHVUH010000009.1, forward strand.
GCCAGTTCCTGGACGTCGGCACCGGTATACCCACCGAGCCGAACCTGCACCAGGTCGCCCAGCGGGTCGCGCCCGACGTCCGCGTCGTCTACTGCGACAACGACCCGATCGTGCTGGCCCACGCGACGGCCCTGCTGCGCAGCACGTCCGAGGGCGCGACCGAGTACCTGCAGGCCGACGTGCGCGACCCGGCGGCGATCGTCGCGGGCGCCCGGCGGATCCTGGACTTCGACCGGCCGGTGGGGCTCTCCCTCGTCGCCCTGCTGCACTTCGTCTCCGACGAGGACGGCGCACACGAGCTGGTGGGCCGGCTGCTGGCCGAGCTGCCGCCGGGCAGCTACCTGACGATGACCCACGCCACCTCCGACTTCACCCCGGAGGAGTCGGCGGCCGCCACGGAGAAGCTCAAGGCGGCCGGAGTCACCCTGGCCCTGCGCTCCCGCGAGGAGTTCGCCCGCTTCTTCGACGGCCTCGACCTGGTCGAGCCGGGCGTCGAGATCGTGCACAAGTGGCACCCCGAACTGGGCGAGCCGGTACCCGGCCAGGACGACGGAGTGATCCCGGGGTACGGCGCGGTGGCACGCAAGCGATAGACCCGCCGGTCGCCGGTCGCCGGTCGCCGGTCGCCGGTCGCCGGTCGCCGGTCGCCGGTCGGTGTTACGGCTACGCGGTCATCGGCCGGTCGTACGCCGATATCGGTGCCGGCAGGCGTGAATCACCCGTCAGATAGTGGTCGACGGCCGCCGCCACCGCCCGCCCCTCCGCTATCGCCCACACAATGAGTGACTGTCCGCGCGCCGCGTCCCCGGCGGCGAAGACACCGGGGACGTTGGTGGCGAAGCCCTCGTCCCGGGCGATCGTGCCGCGCGGCTGCATGGCGAGTCCAAGCTGCTCGACGAGCCCGTCCTCCCGGTCGGGCCCGGAGAAGCCGAGGGCGAGCAGTACGAGATCGACGGGCAGGGTGCGCCCGGTGCCCGGCACCGGCTGACGCCGCTCGTCGACCTCGACCAGGTGCAGCGACCGGACGTGCCCGCCGTCGTCCCCGGCGAAGCGGAGCGTCGCCGCCGCGAACAGCCGGGCGTCGGCGTCCGCCGCCGGAGCCGTCCGCAGCTCCCGCGCCTCCTCGTGCGCGGCGGACAGCCGGTAGACCTTCGGATACGTCGGCCACGGCTCGGTGTCCTCGTCGCGCTCGGCACCCGGCTGTGCGTAGATGTCCAGCTGGCTCACGGACGCGGCACCCTCCCGCACCGCGGTGCCCAGACAGTCGGCGCCCGTGTCCCCGCCGCCCACGATCACCACGTGCTTCCCGGCCGCGGACAGCGGCGATACCTCCAGGTCCCCCGCGCACACCCGGTTGGCCAGCGGGAGGTACTCCATCGCCTGATGTATCCCCTGCAACTCCCGGCCCGGCACCGGCAGTTCCCGCCACGCCGTCGCACCCGTGGCGAGCACCACCGCGTCGTAACGCGTGCGCAGCTCGGCCGCCGGGACGTCCCGCCCGGCCGCCGTCGACGTGCGGAACTTCGTCCCCTCGGCCCGCATCTGCTCCAGCCGCCGCTCCAGATGCCGCTTCTCCATCTTGAACTCGGGGATGCCGTAGCGCATCAGCCCCCCGAGCCGGTCGTCCTTCTCGTACACCGCGACGGTGTGGCCGGCCCGGGTCAGCTGCTGCGCCGCGGCGAGTCCCGTCGGCCCCGACCCGATCACCGCGACGGTCCTGCCCGACAGCCGTTCCGGAGGCCGTGGCGGGGTGAATCCGTCCTCCCAGGCCCGGTCGGCGATCGCGCACTCGACGTTCTTGATGGTGACCGCCGGCTGGTTGATCGCGAGCACGCACCCCGCCTCGCAGGGCGCCGGGCACAGCCGCCCGGTGAACTCGGGGAAGTTGTTCGTCGCGTGCAGCCGCTCGCTCGCCGCCCGCCAGTCCTCCCGGGAGACCAGGTCGTTCCACTCGGGGATGAGGTTGCCCAGCGGACAGGCCTGGTGGCAGAACGGGACGCCGCAGTCCATGCAGCGGTCCGCCTGCTTGCTGATGATGGGCAGCAGCGCTCCGGGGACGTAGACCTCGTCCCAGTCCCGGACCCGTTCCTCGACGGGCCGCCGCGGCCACTCCTGCCGCGGCGTGGTCATGAACCCCTTGGGATCGGCCATGGTCGTGTTCCTCGCGTACGTGTACCGGGGGTACTGGGTGTACGACGGGCCGTGCGTCATCGGGCGGCGCCCTTCCGGCCACGATACGTCCCCGTCCGTACCCCCGCAGAGTGGCGGACAGCGCTTTCTCGGAGGCCTCCCTCAGCAAGGCACCGGCCGCCTCTTTCCGGCCTCCGGCGCGGGCGGAGGGCCGACCTCGGACCTCAGCCGACGTCGGCGGCCTCCGCCCATTCCCGCAGCACGCCGGTCACGGCCGCCGCGATCCGGCGGCGCGCCTCGTACCTCGGCACTCCGCTCATCAGCAGCTGGTCGTACGGAGTGTCCACATGCCGTACGGCGGCCACGACCGCCGAGGTCACCGCCCCTTCCGTCAGCGCACGCCCGGCCGCGCTCCGCCCGACCCGTCCGCTGCCCCGCGCCGACGCGTGCGCCGCGATCGCCCGCGCCCGCTCGGCCGGGCACCCGGGAAACCGGCGCACGATCTCCGCCGTGAACGCCGCCGCGAACCGCTCGTCCTCCGCCGCCCTGCGCCGAGCGTCCCTGGCCCGCCGCCGGCGTCGTGCCTCCGCGTCCGCCAGGCAGCGTGCTTCGGCCCGGGCCAGCGCCGACTCCTCCACCAGCAGGCCCCGCCGTTCGTACCGGCCACGGCGCCGGTCGAACCGCACCACCACCGCCCACAGCGCGCTCTCCTCCCGCGCCCTGCGGGTCAGTGCCGTGTCACCGCGCGGCAGGAAGACCAGGTGACCGAGATCGGCGCAGCCCAGACAGCGCGGCACCCTGTCCTCCAGCACGAGCAGCGACAGCGGACCACGCCGGCACCCGGCACAGCGTTTGCGCCGCAGGGGCTGGACCACGACAAGCCCACCCGGAATACAGGGAGTCGCAGATGCCGCCATGGGTGGTTCCTTCCCCGTCCCGGCCCACCACTCCCACACCCCCGCCCCGCACCCGGCATCATGGGCCCGTGCGACTCGAAGCGATCACCTGGGACCGGCTCGCCGAGCTGCTGGCCGACCGGCTGCTCGCGCTGGAGCCGGCCGACGGTGGCGCCTGGCCGCGTGCCGGCTTCGACGGAGCACCGGCCGCCCGCCCGGGCGACCTCGCCGACCGCGTCGCCCAGGCGCTGCGCGTGCGCGGGCGGCCCTCGCTCGTCGTCGGTGCGGAGGGCTTCCTGCGCCCCGCGTCCCTCCGGCTGGAGCACGGCCGACGGGACGCCGAGTCGTACTACAGCGGCTGGTTCGACACCGGCGCCCTGTGGCGTGAGGTCTTCGGCCCGCTCGACCCCGGCGGAAGCGGCCGCGTCCTGCCCGACCTGTGGGACCCGGTCACCGACCGCGCCACCCGCAGCCCGTACGCCCAACTCCCACCCGGCGGAATCCTGTTGCTGCACGGCCCCCTCCTGCTGCGCCACTGGTTCCCGTTCGACCTGACCGTCCACGTCCTCCTCTCCCCGGGTGCCCTGCGCCGCCGCACCCCGGAGCCCGACCACTGGACCCTCCCGGCGTTCGAGCGCTACGCGGCCGAGGCCGCTCCCGCCGACGCCGCCGACGTCCTCGTGCGCGCCGACGACCCACGGCACCCCGCCTGGAACGGCTGAACCGGCCGGCCCGGCCGCCTACTCCATGGAGGCCGTGACCTTTCCGCCCGCCTGGTTCAGAGCCAGCCGTTGCGCCTGAAACCCCGGTACAGCGCGAGGCAGGCCATTGCCATCACACCCATGACGAGCGGATATCCGAACCGCCAGTGCAACTCCGGCATGTGGTCGAAGTTCATGCCGTAGACCCCGCACACCATCGTCGGGACGGCGACCACCGCCGCCCAGGCCGTGATCTTCCGCATGTCCTCGTTCTGCGCGACCGTCACCTGTGCGAGGTGTGCCTGCAGAATCGAGTTGAGGAGTTCGTCGAACGCGGCTATCTGCTCCTTGGCCCGCATCAAGTGGTCGGACACGTCCCTGAAGTACGCCTGTATCTCCGGGGCGACCGCTTTTATCGGCCGGGTGGCCAGATCCTCCACCGGACGTCCGAGCGGCACCACCGCGCGCTTCAGCTCCAGCAGTTCACGCTTGAGCTGGTAGATGCGCCCCGGGTCGGCCCGCGCGCCGCCTTCCGAGAACACGTCCGTCTCCACCTGCTCGATGTCGGCCTGCACGGCGTCCGTGACGCTCAGATACTCGTCGACGACATGGTCGGCGATCGCGTGCAGCACCGCCGCCGGCCCCTTGGCGAGCTGCTCCGGATCCGCCTCCAACTCCTCGCGCAGCGGCCCCAGTGACCCGTGCCGGCCGTGTCGTACCGTGATGACGAAGTCCTCGCCGACGAACACCATGATCTCGCCGGTGCCGACCACCTCGCTCGTCGCCGTCAACTGCTCGTGCTCCACGTAGCAGACGGTCTTGAACACGGTGAACAGGGTCTCCGCGTACCGCTCCAGCTTCGGGCGCTGATGCGCCTCCACCGCGTCCTCCACCGCCAGCGGATGCAGGTCGAAAAGCCGGGCGACGTCAACGAACTCATCGTCCGTCGGCTCGTGCAGCCCCAGCCAGACGAACCCCTCGCCGCTCTTGCGTACCTTGGCCACGGCGTCCACCAGATCGGAGCAGCCCGGCACCCGGGCCCCGTCCTGGTACGTCACGCAGTTCACCACCGACGAACCCAGCGGTGACCGGGCGGGGTGACTCAGGTCAACGCGCGGCCGCCGCCGGGCCAGCCGCGCCACCTTGCGCAGCCCGCCGGCCCTGCCCAGTCCTGTGACCTTCCGCAGATTCCCTGCCATGGACATCTGGATCTCCTCGCGTGGATCTCCTCGCACAACGCTTTCGCGCCTTGCCCGGCAAGTGTGCCAGCCCTGCTGAAAGTCCGGGCGGCCCTGTGGGAACGGCCACTTCCGCTTTGTTCCCGCCTGTGGACGGCGCCCGTTCCCGCAGGTCGACCCGCCGAGTGCGATGCTCGCGGCATGACACCATCCGATGGATATCTCCTGGACAACCAGCAGGACGAAGCGGAAGAACGCTTCCACGCCTTCGCCTCCCTCTTCGACCCGACGACGGTCCGGCACCTCGAAGCCCTCGGAGTCGAGTCCGGTGGGCGATGCTGGGAGGTCGGCGCCGGCGGTACCTCCGTGGTGTCGTGGCTCGCCGAGCGGGTCGGCCCCACCGGCAAGGTCGTCGCCACCGACATCGACACCTCCCGGCTAGCCGCCGCGGCCCGGCCCCCGGTCGAGGTGCGCGTCCACGACGTGGGTACACAGGAGCCGCCGGGTGAGGGCTTCGACCTGGTGCACGCCCGGCTGGTGCTCGTCCATGTCCCGGACCGGGAAAGGGCCTTGCGGTCCATGATCGAGGCGCTGCGGCCCGGGGGGCGGCTGCTGATCGAGGACGCCGACCCGGCCCTCCAGCCGCTGCTCTGCCCCGATGAGCACGGCCCCGAACAACGGCTCGCCAACCGCCTGCGGAACGGTTTCCGCAGCCTGCTCGCCGAGCGTGGTGCCGACCTGTCGTACGGCCGCAGGCTGCCGCGGCTGCTCCGTGAGGCCGGACTGCACGAGGTCGAGGCCGACGCCTACTTCCCCGTCACCTCGCCGGCCTGCACCGCCCTGGAGTCCGCCACGGTCCGTCAGATCCGGGGCCGGCTGGTGGCCGCGGGCCTCGCCACCGACGAGGAGATCGACCGTCACCTGGCCAACGTGCGGGCGGGCGGCATGGACCTGGCCACCGCGCCGATGATCTCCGCGTGGGGACGCAAGGGCTAGGTCCTGCGGTGCGGGGCAACCAGCACCGACACCGACACCGACGCGACGAGGTGGGGCGTCGGGTGCCCTGCCCGGCGTGACCCGGACCAGAGGCCCTGGTCAGCGAGGTGCTGGTGGACCGCCGATGTCCCGGTGCGGTGGTCTGCCGCCCACCTGCCGCACCGCCAGCGCGCCCGCCCGGCAGCCTCTCACCGCCGCCGCCTCAGGGGCCGCGCCCGCCAGCAGGGCGGCCAGGAACGCGCCGGTGAAGGCGTCGCCGGCGCCCGTCGTGTCCACCGGATCGGCCGGTACGGCCGGAACCCGGGCCACCACGGTCCCGGAACGCGCCACCAGCGCCCCGTCCACACCCGACTTGGCGGCCACCAGCGGGACCAGCCGGCTCAACTCGGCGGCCGCGTCATCCGGTTCGGACAGCCCCGTCAGCAGACACGCCTCGTCGCGGCTGGGCAGCAGCACGTCGAGACCCACCGCGAAGGACAGGAAGCGGTCCACTCCGAAACGCACGAGGAAGCCCGCCGAGGCCGGATCCAGACTGACCGGCACGCCACGCGCGCGTGCCGCGGCGAGGGCCACCCGGGCGAGCGACCGGCTCCGCTCCGAGAACAGCAGATAGCCCGACAGATGCAGCCGGGCGACCCCCTCGAGCAGTGCGTCGGACCAGTCGGCGGGTTCCAGCCGCAGCGACGCCCCGCTGTCGGTGAGAAACGTGCGCTCGGCCGAGGCACCGTTGTCTACGAGGCAGATCACCGTTCCGGTCGCGGCCTCCCCGTCGATCACCAGCCGGGGCCGCACCCCGGCTGCCACCAGCTCCCGCTCGTGCCACCGCGCCGCATCCGCGCCCACCCGCCCCAGCAGCCGCACGTCCGCACAGCCCGCGCGCGCCGCCCAGCAGGCCACGTTGGCGCCGGCGCCACCCGGCAGGGTCCGGATCGCGGCGGCCGTGTCGGTGCCGGCCGCGAGCGGCCCCCGGTGCCGGGCGACGACATCGGTGACGACGTCCCCGACGACCAGCAGCGCTCCACCCCCGCCGGAACTCACCCCCTGGCCCACGCCGTGGCGATCCGTGCCGCCAGCCGGACGTTGCCGCGCACCGCCGCCAGGTTGGCGCTCAGTGAGGCCCCGTCCGTGTGCCGCACCAGGTAGTCCAGCAGGAACGGCGTCACCCCCTGCCCGGTGACCCCCTCTTCCTCGCAGGCGCGCAGCGCGTCGGCGAGCACGCGCGTGTGCAGTTCGGGATCGAGCTGCTGGTCCTGCGGGACGGGATTCGCGACGATCAGTGCGGAATCCGGCGCCTCGAGCGCGTCCTGCGCCCGCATGACACGCGCGACCTCCTCCGGGCCTTCCAGCGTCCAGTCGACCGGATGGCCGGAGTCGGACAGGTAGAAGCCGGGGAACCGGTCGGTGCGGTATCCGGCGACGGCCACGCCCAGCGTCTCCAGCCGTTGCAGGGTCGCCGGCACGTCCAGGATCGACTTCACACCCGCGCACACCACAGTGATCCGGGTCCGGGCCAGCAGCCCCAGGTCGGCGGACTCGTCCTGCGTCACCGTCCACTCCCGGTGCACACCACCCAGCCCTCCCGTGGCGAACACCCGGACACCCGCCAGCGCCGCGAGCTGCGCCGTCGCCGACACCGTGGTCGCCCCGCTCGCCCCCGCGGCCACGGCCAGGGGCAGGTCACGATGGCCCAGCTTGCGGATGCCGCCCTCGTTCGCGACCCGTTCCAGCTGCCCCTTGTCCAGGCCGACATGAGGCCGTCCGTCCAGCACGGCGACGGTCGCGGGGACGGCGCCCGCCTGCCGCACCACGTCTTCGAGCTCCAGCGCCACCCGCAGATTGCGCGGACGCGGCAGCCCGTGCGCGATGATCGTGGACTCCAGGGCCACCACCGGCCGCCGAGCGTCGAGCGCGCCCCGGACTTCTTCCGACACCACCAGCACCACGTGCCCGCCTCCTGTCCGTCGGTCCCCTCTCATCCCTGGCGGGCGCCGGACCCGGATAAACGCTTGCGGTCTGTGGGGGACACCACCAGCCTGGGCCGCATGACCGACCACACCACGCGTCTCGACCATGTCGTCCTATGGGTCGCCGACCCCGTAGCGGCCGCAGCCTTCTACGAGAACGCCGTCGGCCTCCAGCCGCTGAGGGTCGCCGAGTACACCGACGGAGAGGTGTCGTTCCCCTCGGTACGCGTCAATGAGGAGACGATCCTCGACCTCGCGCCGCGGTCGCTCGCGGAGCGCATGAACATGCTCCCCGGTGCCGCCGACAGCGCCGGCCACCCCGTCAACCACGTCTGCCTGTCCCTGCCGTCCGCCGGTTTCGACGCCCTGCGCGCCCGTCTGGACGAGCGGGCCGTCCCCCTGACCGACATCGCGTACGGCTCCTTCGGCGCCCGTGGAGAGGCCACGCGCAGCTTCTACTTCCGGGACCCCGACGGCAATGTCATCGAGGTCCGGCACTACGGATAGCCCGACCTGCCCCGTCAGAACAGCGGCTCGGGCAGCACACCCTCCAACGCGAGCAGCTTCCGCTTGGTCTCCAGCCCGCCCCCGAAACCGCCGATGCCCCCGTCCCTCTCCACCACCCGGTGGCACGGCACGACGACCGGCAGCGGATTGGCACCCATCGCCGCCCCCACCGCCTGCGCTCCGCCGGGCTGCCCGACCCGCCCGGCCAGATCCCCGTAGCCGACCACCGTGCCGTACGGCACGGAGGAGGCCAGTTCGCGCAGTACCTGCCGGTTGAAGCCGGAGATCAGCGACCAGTCCAGGGGCAGGTCGAAATCATGCCGTGTACCGGCGAGATAGGCGTCGATCTGCCGTATCGCCTCGTCCAGCAGCGGCGACCGCGGGTCCTCGACGGGCTCGGCACCCATCCGGGCGGCCAGCCGCTCCAGGGCCCGCTCGCGCACCCCGTCCGTCGCGTGGAAGACGACGTTGACCAGTCCCTCGCGGGTCGCCGCCAGCATCAGCGGACCGATGCCGGTGTCCACGACGGCCCACACGACCCGCTGCCCGTCCTGCCCATGACTGTCCATGCGGCCACCGTACGACCCGGCTCTGACAACGCCCTCGCGCGACGGTCCCCGCTCAGTCCGCGTTCAGGGCCGCGCGGACCACGTCCGGCTTGTTGGTGATGATGCCGTCGACGCCGTAGCGCGCGACCTTCCGTGCGGTGGCGGCGTCGTCCACCGTCCAGGCGCACACCCCGAGCGGCCTGCCGTGCGGCCCGTCGAAGGTGTGCAGGGCGGCCACGTAGCTTCCGGAGATCGACCCGTACGAGGGATTGATCAGATCGGTGAAGCGCGCGTACCGCTGCAACTGCGCAAGGGACGGCCTGCCGAGGTAGGCGGTGGTGAGCGCCGGCTTCAGGTCGTGCACGGCGCGCACGCTGTCCGCGCTGAAGCTCTGCACGACGAGCCGGCCGAGGTGCGCACTGTCCAGCCAGCGCTCGTTCCCGAGCAGCTTCAGGGTCTGCCGTTCGATCCCCGGGTACAGCTCCGGGTTCTTGATCTCCAGGAGCAGCTTCTCGTGGTTGTGCTCCACCCGGCGCATGTACTGCTGCAGGGTCGGCACACGCGTGCCCGCGTACGCGGCGGAGAACCAGCTGCCCGCGTCCAGCCGGGCGATCTCCGCGGCGGTGAAGTCCTTCACCTTCCAGGGCGCCCGGCCGGGGAAGACGTCCTCCACGTTCGTGGTGCGCCGCAGAGTGTCGTCGTGGATCACCACCAGTTCGCCGTCCTTGGTGCGCTGGACGTCGTTCTCGACCCAGGTGAAGCCCAGCCCGGCCGCCTTGTCGATGGACGCCAGGGTGTTCTCCGGGGCGTAGGCCGAGGCGCCGCGGTGGGCGACCACCACGGGGCCGCGGACCTCGCCCGCCCGGGCGTCGGACGTGGGGGTCAGCAGGACTGCCGCCCCCAGGATCGCCGTGGCCGTGGCGGCGACTGCGCGCGCGTGCATGAGCGGACTCCTCCCGTCGAACAAACACCGACAGCACAAGAGTGACAGCAGAGAGTCAACGGTACTCGGGTGCGAGACGGCCACACCGTGAACGGAGGGGGCCGACTCCGCTCACCGGTGCCGCACATCTGGGGCAAGGGCGTGTTTCTTTGCCGGAAAATCGTTCGACCATTCCGGTGCGGGTCATACTCTCTGCGTCAACCCTGACCGCCCGCGCGGTCCTGGGACGGGGGCGCAGTTCGGATATTCCGGGACGCAACAGGGCGGAAGGGCTGCCGCGCATGCAGGGCACGGTCGACGAATTCAGCTACGGGGTCGTCACCCCGCTGGTGGCCTATGTCATGGCCTGTCTCGGCGGCGCCCTCGGCCTGCGCTGCACCACCCGCGCCCTGCTGGTCACGCATTCCCGCCGCCCCGCCTGGCTGGCCCTCGGCTCGGCCGCGATCGGCTCCGGCATCTGGACCATGCACTTCGTCGCGATGATGGGCTTCCGCATCCAGGGGGCGCCCATCCACTACGACCAGCCCATCACCTACGCGAGCCTCGGCCTCGCCATCGTGATGGTGGGCGTCGGCCTGTTCATCGTCGGCTACCGGGGAGCCACCGGCACCGCCCTGTTCACCGGCGGCACGATCACCGGCCTGGGCGTCGCCTCGATGCACTACCTCGGCATGGCGGGCATGCGCTTCGACGGACGGTTCGCCTACAGCACGGCCACCGTGGCCGCCTCCGTCGCCATCGCGGTCGTGGCCGCCACGGCCGCCCTGTGGGCTGCCGGACGCGTCCAGGGCCTGCTGTGGAGCGTCGGCGCGAGCCTGGTGATGGGGCTCGCCGTCACCGGCATGCACTACACCGGTATGGCCGCCCTGAACGTGCACCTGCACAGCGCCTCCGCGGCCGCCGCGGGCGGCCCGCCGGCTTCGGTGCTGGTGCCGATGCTGATCGGCCCGCTCGCCTTCCTGCTGCTCGCCGGCGCCCTCATGATGTTCGACCCGCTGATGGTCATGGGCCGGCCGGCCCGGGCCCCGGTCGAGGACAAGCCGGGCGTCCCGGCCGCCGCCGTCGCCTCCCACCTGGCCCGGCACTCACAGCTCCACCCCGGCCGCCGGCCGGCCGGTCACCCGCTGCAGCACGCCTCCCGGACCCCGCAGAACCGCTGACCGGGACCCGTTGTCAGTGGGGGGTCGTACGGTTGATGGCATGCGGCCCGTTTCCCACATCGAACGCACGGTGGCGCCCATCGAGGTCGTCAGCTCCTACCAGCCCAGCGGTGACCAGCCGGCGGCCATCGCCGACCTGGCCAAGCGCATCGAGGCCGGTGAGAGGGACGTCGTCCTGCTCGGCGCGACCGGCACCGGCAAGTCCGCCACCACCGCCTGGATGATCGAGAAGCTCCAGCGTCCCACTCTGGTGATGGCGCCGAACAAGACGCTGGCCGCGCAGTTGGCCAACGAGTTCCGCGAGCTCCTGCCCAACAACGCCGTCGAGTACTTCGTCTCGTACTACGACTACTACCAGCCCGAGGCCTACGTCCCGCAGTCGGACACCTACATCGAGAAGGACTCCTCGATCAACGAGGAGGTGGAGCGGCTGCGCCACTCGGCGACGAACTCGCTGCTCACCCGCCGCGACGTCGTCGTGGTCGCCTCGGTGTCCTGCATCTACGGCCTGGGCACCCCGCAGGAGTACGTGGACCGGATGGTCCCCCTCAGGGTCGGTGACGAGATCGACCGCGATGATCTGCTGCGCCGTTTCGTCGACATCCAGTACACCCGCAACGACATGGCCTTCGCCCGGGGCACCTTCCGGGTCCGCGGCGACACCATCGAGATCTTCCCGGTCTACGAGGAGCTGGCCGTCCGTATCGAGATGTTCGGCGACGAGGTCGAGGCGCTCTCCACGCTCCACCCGCTCACCGGCGAGATCATCAGCGACGACCAGCAGCTGTACGTCTTCCCCGCCTCCCACTACGTCGCCGGACCCGAGCGCATGGAGAGGGCCGTCAACGGCATCGAGAAGGAGCTGGGGGAGCGCCTGGCCGAGCTGGAGAAGCAGGGCAAGCTCCTGGAGGCGCAGCGCCTGCGTATGCGCACCACGTACGACATCGAGATGCTCCGCCAGATCGGCACCTGCTCCGGCGTGGAGAACTACTCGATGCACTTCGACGGCCGCTTGCCCGGCTCGCCGCCCAACACCCTGCTGGACTACTTCCCGGACGACTTCCTGCTCGTCATCGACGAGTCGCACGTGACGGTTCCCCAGATCGGCGCCATGTACGAGGGCGACGCCTCTCGCAAGCGCACCCTGGTCGACCACGGCTTCCGGCTGCCGTCCGCTCTGGACAACCGGCCCTTGAAGTGGGAGGAGTTCCAGGAGCGCATCGGGCAGACCGTCTATCTGTCGGCGACCCCGGGCACCTACGAGCTGTCCCGCGGGGACGGGGTCGTGGAGCAGATCATCCGCCCGACGGGCCTGGTCGACCCGGAGGTCGTGGTCAAGCCCACCGAGGGGCAGATCGACGACCTGGTGCACGAGATCCGCAAGCGCACCGAGAAGGACGAGCGCGTCCTGGTCACCACGCTCACCAAGAAGATGGCCGAGGACCTCACCGACTACTTCCTGGAGCTCGGCATCCAGGTGCGCTACCTGCACAGCGACGTCGACACGTTGCGCCGTGTCGAGCTGCTGCGCGAGCTGCGCTCCGGCGAGTTCGACGTCCTGGTCGGCATCAACCTGCTGCGTGAGGGCCTCGACCTGCCCGAGGTGTCCCTCGTGGCCATCCTCGACGCCGACAAGCAGGGCTTCCTGCGCTCCGGTACCTCGCTGATCCAGACCATCGGTCGCGCGGCGCGCAATGTCTCCGGCCAGGTCCACATGTACGCGGACAAGATCACCCCGGCGATGGAGAAGGCCATCGACGAGACCAACCGGCGCCGGGAGAAGCAGGTCGCCTACAACAAGGCCAATGGCGTCGACCCGCAGCCGCTGCGCAAGAAGATCAACGACATCGTCGCGCAGATCGCCCGCGAGGAGGTCGACACCGAACAACTGCTCGGCTCCGGTTACCGCAAGCTGAAGGACGGCAAGGGCGCCAAGGCTCCCGTCCCCGCGCTCGGCGACAAGGCGGCCAAGGGCGCGAAGGCGGGAAAGACCGCGAAGTCCGCCAAGGGCAAGGCGGCGGCCGCGGTGCCCACCGACCGCCCGGCGGCCGAACTCGCCGGACAGATCGAGGAGATGACGGAGCGCATGCGCGCAGCGGCTGCCGAGCTCCAGTTCGAGATCGCCGCCCGGCTGCGTGACGAGGTGTCCGAGATGAAGAAGGAGTTGCGGCAGATGCGGGAGGCGGGTCTCGCCTAGAGCGTGTCTCTTTGATGGGTTGGTCAGTTGATCGGATGTGTCTGTCCGATTAGTGATCACTGATGCGATGTGGGACCGGATCGAGCCGCTCATGCCGGCCGATCCGGTCCGGGGACGGCGCTGGGCCGATCACCGCGGCACGCTCGAGGCCATCGCGTGGAAGTACCGCACCAACTCGCCCTGGCGGGACCTCCCCGAGGAGCTCGGCTCGTTCCAGACGGCCCACAAGCGGCTGATCAGGTGGGCCGTCGATGGCACGTGGGAGAAGATCTTCGCCGCCGTCCTCGCCGCAGCGGATGCCGTCGACGACATCGGCTGGACCGTATCGGTCGACTCCACCGTCGTCCGGGCCCACCAGCACGCCGCGGGAGCACTCAAAAGGGGGCCGCAGGCCGTAACGAACCACCCGATCACGCACTCGGACGCTCCCGCGGCGGGCTGAGCACAAAGATTCACCTGGCCGCAGACAGTCATGCACGGCCCCTGGCTCTGGCCGTCACCGCGGGGCAGGCCGGTGACGCGCCCGCTTTCGAGACGGTCATGGCCCGCATCCGGGTGCCCAGGACGGGCCCCGGCCGGCCCCGGACTCGCCCCACAATGGTCCTGGCGGACCGCGCGTACTCATCCCGCGCGATCCGCGGCCACCTGCGCCGTCGGCAGATCAGCGTGGTCATCCCGCAGCCATCGGACCAAGTAGGGCACCGTCTGCGGCGGGGCCGCCGAGGTGGCCGTCCGCCCGGCTTCGATGCCGATGCCTACAAGCAGCGCAACACCGTCGTCGGTGCATCAACCGCCTCAAACAGTGGCGCGGCCTGGCCACACGATGCGACAAACTCGCCATCGCCTACCAGGCCGCACTCCACTTCGCCGCCATCCTCATCCGGGCACGACGCTAACCAAAGAGACAGAACCTGAGGTCGGTGGCATGAGGCCGGCGCCTTCGAGACGCTGCACGGCATCCTGCTCGCCGAGTTCCACGCGGCCGACGCCCTGGACTGAACCCGGGCCTGCGTGGATGCCTCCCACATCCGCGCGAAAAAGGGGGGGCGAGGCGACCGGCCGTCACCGGTCGACCGCGGAAAGGCGGGCAGTAAACACCATCTGATCTGCGACGGGAAGAACACCCCGTTCAAGGTCATCACCACCGCGGCCAACGGACCGTCTTCCGGCCTCGCGTAAAAGAAGAGCTGCTCGCCCGGCGGCATCTTGAAGCGGTCGAGAGATCCGTTCAGCCGATGGTGAAGCGCTGGTTCTGGGCGCCTCGGTCACAGCGGGCAGTGCGGTAGTAGCCGTTGTCCTGCTGGTAGAGGCAGCGGCCCGTGCCGACGCTTTGGAGCATGATGGCGCTGCGGGCGGCGGGCTGGACGGTGCGCCACTTCTGGTATGAGCCGCCGTTACAGCGCAGGGGGTAGACGTCGCCCCGGTCATTGCTGTCGAGGCAGCGGCCCCAGAAGTTGTTCTTGAGAGTGGTGCTGGTGTTGAGGCGGCCGTTCCACTGCCACAGGAGGCTGCCGCGTCCGGTGGTGCAGCGGTCGCCCTTGAGGCCGGTTTCGGAGGTCTCGCGCAGGCAGTCACCGTAGCGGTAGTTCGCGAAGCGGCTGGTGGCGGTGGCAGCCGAGGCGGGTGTGGGGGTGAGGAGGGGGAGGGCGAGGCCGGCTGCGGCGATGAGGGCGGCGAAGGCTTTCCGGGTCGGGCGGCGCACTGGGGGGCTCCTTACAGTGGTTTTCAGAGGTCCCTCGACAGGATCCCCGAACACCACCGCCTACGCCTGAAAAATGGGAAACCCCCCGGATCGAGCCGCTCATGCCGGCCGATCCGGTCCGGGGACGGCGCTGGGCCGATCACCGCGGCACGCTCGAGGCCATCGCGTGGAAGTACCGCACCAACTCGCCCTGGCGGGACCTCCCCGAGGAGCTCGGCTCGTTCCAGACGGCCCACAAGCGGCTGATCAGGTGGGCCGTCGACGGCACGTGGGAGAAGATCTTCGCCGCCGTCCTCGCCGCAGCGGATGCCGTCGACGACATCGGCTGGACCGTAGTGATCACTAATCGGACAGACACATCCGATCAACTGACCAACCCATCAAAGAGACACGCTCTAGGGGCCCCTCAACCACCGCCTCCTGACCCTCCAGTGGTGCCGGACCTCGGCATATGCGCCAAGTGTTGCAACACCGACACAAAGCGCGGGCCGGGGTGCGGCACTGTCAGTGCCCCTGCGTAGGGTTCTGGCAACCGCGCAATGCGCGGCAACTGGGGAACACCGAGAGGGGAATCAGCCGTGACCGTCAACTTGTCCAAGGGTCAGGCCATCAGCCTGGAGAAGAAGGACGGGGCCAGCCTGAGCGCGGTCCGCATGGGTCTCGGCTGGCAGGCGGCTCCCCGCCGCGGCCTCTTCGGCTCGCGCACGCGGGAGATCGACCTCGACGCCTCCGCGGTGCTGTTCGCGGACAGGCAACCGGTCGACGTCGTCTTCTTCCGGCACCTGGTGAGCGACGACGGCTCCGTGCGGCACACCGGTGACAACCTCGTCGGCGGTGCGGGCCAGGGCGGCGACGACGAGGCGATCCTCGTCGACCTGCAGCGCGTCCCGGTCCACGTCGACCAGATCGTCTTCACCGTGAACTCCTTCACGGGTCAGACCTTCCATGAGGTGCAGAACGCCTTCTGCCGCCTCGTCGACGAGACCACCGGCCAGGAACTCGCCCGCTACACGCTGGCGGGCGGCGGCGAGTACACCGCCCAGATCATGGCGAAGGTGCACCGGTCGGGCTCGGGCTGGGCGATGACCGCCCTGGGCGAGCCGGCCAAGGGCCGTACCTTCCAGGACTTGATGCCGGCGATCCAGCCGCACCTGTAGGACCGCCGCCGGACGCGGCGCGCACGACATGGACACAAGGGGGCGACGGCGATGACGGCCGAGCTGGTGCGGGGACAGAACCACCCGTTGTCGCAGGTCCGGCTGGAGATCCGGATCTCGGCCGGATCGCCGGTTCTGGCGGGTGCCACGCTCGGCGACGAGCACGGCACCGTGCACGGCGCCGAGTGGGTGGCCCATCCCGGCGCCCCCACACTGCCCGGGATCGGGGTGTCCCCGCAGGCCGCCGCCGACCACCGCCTGGCCGTCGACCTGGCCGCACTGCCGGAGGCGGTGCACCGCGTCACCGTGCTGCTCGCCCTGCCGGAGCGGCCGGGAGGCCCGTTCCGGTTCGGCTCCCTGGCCGCCCCGAGGGCGGCGGTCACCGGTCTCGACGGCACCGAGATCGCGCGCTTCGTCCTGGCCGGCCTGGACGCCGAGTCGGCCGTGGTCGCCCTGGAGCTGTACCGGCGACAGGACGCCTGGAAGGTGCGCGCGGTGGGCCAGGGCTACGCCGGCGGCCTCGCCGCCCTGCTCGCCGACCAGGGTCTGCCCTCGGCCGCCGAACTCGCCTCGGACGTCCAGGAGGCGGTGGCCCGGAGCCTGGCACGGGCGGTACCGGCACCGCCGCCCCCCGACACCCCGGATGCCTCTGGTTCCCCGGAGCCCCGGCCGGCCGGGGCGCACGACACCCACGACCCGGCCGGTGTGCGGCCGCCGGGCGGCCCGATCGACTACACCCACCCCGGCCGCCGTCCCGGCACCGTCCCGCCGCCCACCCCGTCGCAGGCCGCGTCTCCCGCCGCCTCCGACGGGCAGCCGCCGCGACCCGTCGCGGGCGACGCGGTGGGCTGGTCGATGGACGAACGGCTGTACAACCAGGTCTGGGGCATGTTCGAGGACCTGGCCCGCACCACGGCCGCGTACCGCAGCGCCGTCGACTTCTCCGACTCCCGCCTGGAGAAGGAACTCGACCAGGTCCTCGCCGACCCTCGCGCCCGGCTCGGCGCGGCGGGCGACGCCGCGCGGGAGGCGGCCCACGCCCGGCACACCCAGCTGGTCGACCAGGCCCGGGCCGCGCTCGACCGCGACCTCGCGCAGCTCGCCGCCGAGTCCGAGGTGGTCGAGCCCGCGCTCCCTCCGGCCTGTGCCCGCTGGGACAACCCGGTCTGGCACGGCTACCGGGTGCCGGCCGAACAGCCGATGGCCCTGCGGCTCGGCGACCTCCACCTTCCGGAGAGCGCCCCGCTGTACATACCGCTGCTGGTCAGGCTCCCGCTCGAGCGCGGCCTGTGGATCGACAGCGGCCCCGCGCCAGGACCCGACGACGTCTTCCTTGACTCCGCGGAGACACGCCGACTCGCCATGGATACCGCGATGGCACTCGCCGTCCGGCTGCTCGCCGTCCATCCGGTGGGGGAGTTCAACGTCCAGGTCCTGGACCCGGCCGGTACGGGGGGCCAGGCACTCCTGCCGCTGACCCGGACGGGGGCCGTCACGGTGCCGCCCCTGCCCGGCGCGGCGGGCGTGGCCGACGTTCTGGGGCGGCTCACCCGGCGGGTCGACCTAATGCAGATGGCACTCCGTGGCGGGGCGGCCGAGTCACTGCCGCCCGACTTCGACGCCGCCCAGCAGCTGCTGCTCGTCAACGACTTCCCGCACGGCTTCGACGACCGGGCGGTGACCCAGCTGCGCTACCTCGCCGACGAGGGGCCGGCCGTCGGCGTCCACCTGCTGATGGTCGCGGACCGCGAGGACGCGGCGGCCTACGGTCCGTTGCTCGACCCGCTGTGGCGTTCGCTCATGCGACTCACCCCTGTCCCCGACGACCACCTCGCGGATCCCTGGGTCGGTCACGTCTGGACGTACGAGCCCTCACTCGTACCAGCCGGCAGCGGGATCCTCCAGCAGGTGCTCACCGAAGTGACAGCGGCCCGCACCAAGCGTAGGTAAAGCGCCTCTGAACAGCCACTTTGGGGGTTTCTTTGCCAATCACTTTACCTTTCCTTGGTGATTGGGGTACTGTTTTCCGTGCGGAGGGGAGTACTCCCTGACTGCGGCGCACCCGTCAGTACGGACCGTTACGGATCCCGGGGCGCCGGCCCACGCGGGTGGAAGAGACCTCCGGCAATGACAACGCAGACGTGTTTGCCATGACCTATGCCGGAGGTGCAGTGGAAGTCTCCCCGACCCTTTGGGTCCTCACCATCGTGGGCCTCGCCGTCCTCATCGCGGTCGACTTCTTCATCGGGCGCAAGCCCCATGACGTGTCGATCAAGGAGGCGGGCATCTGGACGGTCGTCTGGATCGCCCTGGCCGGGCTCTTCGGCCTCGGCCTGCTCCTTTTCGGTGGCGGCGGGCCGGCCGGCGAGTTCTTCGCCGGCTTCGTCACCGAGAAGTCGCTGAGCGTCGACAACCTCTTCGTCTTCGTCCTGATCATGGCGAAGTTCGCGGTGCCCTCGCAGTACCAGCAGCGGGTGCTGCTCGTCGGTGTCCTCATAGCCCTGGTGCTGCGCGCCGTGTTCATAGCCGCCGGAGCCGCGATCATCGCCAGCTTCTCCTGGGTGTTCTACCTCTTCGGCGCCTTCCTGATCTGGACCGCCTGGAAACTCGTCCAGGACGCGCGGGCCGACGAGGAGGAAGAGGAGTACGAGGAGAACAAGCTGCTGAAGGCCGCGGAGCGCAAGTTCGGCGTGGCGGACCGGTATCACGGCACCAAGCTGTGGATCCAGCAGAACGGCAAGCGGGTCATGACCCCGATGCTGGTCGTGATGCTGGCCATCGGCACCACGGACGTACTGTTCGCGCTGGACTCCATCCCCGCGATCTTCGGCCTGACCCAGGACCCGTACATCGTCTTCACCGCCAACGCCTTCGCCCTGATGGGACTGCGTCAGCTGTACTTCCTCATAGGCGGTCTGCTGAGGAAGCTGGTCCATCTGTCGTACGGCCTGTCGATCATCCTGGGCTTCATCGGCGTCAAGCTGGTGCTGCACGCCCTGCACGAGTCCGGGGTCCACGTCCCCGAGATCAGCATCCCGGTGTCGCTCGGCGTGATCTGCGCGGTCCTGGCCGTCACCACCGCCACCAGCCTGATCGCCTCCCGTAAGCAGGCGGCGTCCGAAACGGCGGCGCCCGGGAGCGACGAGACGGCCAAGCGCAGCGTCGACGCCTGACCGGCCCGGCGCGCGACAACCGGCACCGAACCCGCGGGGCGACGGTCGTACCACGACCGGTGCCCCGCGCAGGAAGGATGACAAGGGATCCGAAAAGAACGTAATGCGAATCCTGTACGGGTCTGCCACGATCGCAGCATGATCGCTCGGCTCAGATCGCTCACCACCCAGTGGACGTTCCTCGTGCCGGTACTCGCGATCGTCCTGCTCGTCCTTACCTGGGGCCGCGGCCTCCCCGGCCCGCTCGTCGCGCTGGTCACCCTGGTCCTCGCCGGGTCCGTCCTGGCCGCGGTGCACCACGCCGAGGTGGTCGCACACCGGGTGGGCGAACCCTTCGGCTCCCTGGTGCTGGCCATCGCCGTCACGATCATCGAGGTGGCCCTGATCGTCACCCTCATGGTCGACGGCGGCGACAAGAGCGCCACCCTGGCCCGGGACACTGTCTTCGCCGCCGTGGTGATCACCTGTAACGGCATCGTCGGACTCAGTCTCCTCGTTGCCTCCCTGCGGCACGGCACCGCGGTCTTCAACCCGGAGGGCACCGGCGCCGCCCTGGCCACCGTGGCGACCCTCGCCACGCTCAGTCTGGTGCTGCCGACCTTCACCACCAGCAAGCCCGGCCCCGAGTTCTCCACCGTCCAGCTCACCTTCGCAGCGCTGTCCTCACTGATCCTGTACGGACTGTTCGTGACCACCCAGACCGTGCGGCACCGTGACTACTTCCTGCCGATCAGCCGGCAGGGCGATGTGATCATGGGGGACGACCACGCCGGGCCTCCGTCCGCGCGTACGGCATGGATCAGCCTCGGTCTGCTCGGTCTCGCCCTGATCGGCGTGGTCGGACTGGCCAAGGGTGTGTCGCCGACCATCGAGTCCGGGGTGGAGGCGGCCGGCCTGCACCAGGCGGTCGTCGGTGTGATCATCGCCCTGCTCGTACTGCTGCCCGAGACCATCGCGGCGGTACGCGCGGCCCGCCGGGACCGGGTGCAGACCAGCCTCAACCTCGCGCTCGGCTCGGCGATGGCCAGCATCGGCCTGACCATCCCCGCCGTCGCCCTGGCATCCGTCTGGCTGTCCGGACCGCTCGTCCTCGGCCTCGGTGCGACCCACATGCTGCTGCTCGCGCTGACCGTGGTGGTCAGCTCCCTGACGGTGGTGCCGGGCCGGGCCACACCCCTGCAGGGCGGCGTGCACCTGGTGCTGTTCGCGGCCTACCTGGAGCTGGCGATCAACCCCTAGGTCTCGTTCGGGACGGTGCCGGCCCGCCCGGTCAGCCCGTGGCCGGTTCCAGCACGGGTGCGGAAGCGGGCCGCGTCTCCGGCAGCAGGGCGAAGCAGACCAGGCTCACCAGGGCGATCCCGGTCAGATAGACGCCCACACCCCACGGGACGCGTCCGCCGTGGTCCGCCAGCGCCGTCGCCACGATCGGGGTGAGGGCGCCGCCCAGGACGCCGCCGAGGTTGTAGCCGACCGCGGCGCCCGTGCAGCGCACCCGCGCCTCGTACAGCTCCGGCAGGTACGCGGCGATCACCGCGAACATGGTGATGAAGGCGATCAGCGCGCCCAGGATGCCGAGGAACATCAGCAGCGGTTCACCGGTCGCGAGCAGCGCGACCATCGGCAGCATCCACAGCGCACAGCCCGCGCAGCCCGCCAGGCACAGCGGGCGGCGGCCGTAGCGGTCGCCGAGCAGCGCCATGACGGGCGTCAGCGCTCCCTTCACCACCACCGCGGCCATGACGCAGGTCAGCATGACGGTTCGGCTCACCCCGAGCCGTCCGGTGGCGTACGCCAGCGACCATGTCGTCACCACGTAGAACACCGCGTACCCGACGGCCAGCGCCCCGGCCGTCAGCAGCACCAGCCTCCCGTGGTTCCGTACGACCTCCACGAGCGGCACACGCGCGTGGTCGTCGATCTCCAGGAACCGGGGACTCTCGGTGAGCGAGGCACGCAGCCACAGCCCGGCCAGGGCCAGCACCCCGGCCGCCCAGAACGGCACCCGCCAGCCCCACTGGGCGAATTGGTCGTCGGGCAGGGCGGCCGACAGTGCGAGCATCACCCCGTTGGCGAGCACGAAGCCCACCGCGGGCCCCATTTGGGGAAAGCTCGACCACAGGGCACGCCGTCCCGCAGGCGCGTGCTCGGCGGTCAGCAGCACCGCCCCGCCCCACTCACCGCCGAGCCCCAGCCCCTGCACGAAGCGCAGCAGGAGCAGCAGGCCGGGGGCGGCCGCTCCGATCGTCCCGTACGTCGGCACGCAACCGACCGCGACCGTCGAGGCACCGGTCAGCAGCAGGGAGGCGACCAGCACCGGCCGCCGTCCGCGCCGGTCGCCGAGGTGCCCGAACAGCACCGAGCCGAGCGGCCGGGCCACGAATCCCACCCCGAACGTCCCGAACGCCGCGAGCGTCCCGGCCACCGGCGAGAACGTCGGGAAGAACAGCGGCCCCAGCACCAGGGCCGCCGCGGTCCCGTAGACGAAGAAGTCGTAGAACTCGATCGCGGTCCCGGCGAACGAGGCGGCCGCCAGCCGCGGCATGGAAGGTGCCCTCACGGGGCGTACGGGCTGCATGCCGCGTCAACCACCCGCAGCGATCTTGGGTTACGGGGGCGCACGGAGCTGATCGGGGACCGCGGCGTGAGCCGAACCGACCGGCGTACGCCGTCCCTCGGCCGCTCCTCGTGCCGTGATAGACCGGGTCCGAGAAGCGGTCGTGAACGCACCGCCCCGAACGGACCGGAGGAACCGTGCCCCGCACCCTGGCCAACGCCCCGATCATGATTCTCAACGGGCCCAACCTGAACCTCCTCGGTCAGCGCCAGCCCGAGATCTACGGCAAGGACACGCTCGCCGACGTGGCGGCGATGTGCGCCAAGGCCGCGGCCGCGCACGGCGGCTCGGTGGACTTCCGGCAGTCCAACCACGAGGGCGAACTGGTCGACTGGATCCACGAGGCGCGGCTGAACCACTGCGGCATCGTCATCAACCCCGGCGCCTACTCCCACACGTCGGTGGCGATCCTGGACGCGCTCAACACCTGTGACGGCCTGCCGGTGTTGGAGGTGCACATCTCCAACATCCACCAGCGCGAGTCGTTCCGGCACCACAGCTACGTCTCGTTGCGCGCCGACGGCGTGATCGCGGGCTGCGGGGTGCAGGGCTATGTGTTCGGCGTGGAGCGGGTCGCCGCGCTGGCGGGAGCGGCTCAGGCCGAGGCGTAGCCCATCGCGCGGCCACGGGCGACCGCTCGGGCACAGGGCGTGGGCGATGCCGAACGTGCTGCTGCCCGGGCCGCCGGTCGAGGGCGGGGTTGGAGACCGGCGGCCCATACCGCTCAGGAGCCGTCGTCCTGTGCGGGGCTGCTACCAGTTGACCGCGTGTCACGGAGCCAGGGGAGCGCGCACGCGCACCCTGCGCGAGCGAAGAGTTCACACGGGGCGCGCGCCATGGCGTGCACGCCGGGCACGTATCAACGGCGCGCGCCCGGCGTGTGTGATGCCTTCGCGGTCTACCACCCGCGCGCGTGCCACTCCGGCAGGTGCGGCCGCTCCGTGCCCAGGCTGGTGTCGTTGCCGTGCCCGGGGTAGACCCAGGTCTCGTCCGGCAGCGCTTCGAAGATCTTCGTCTCGACGTCGTGGATCAGGCTGGCGAACGCCTTGGGATCCTTGTGGGTGTTGCCTACGCCGCCCGGGAAGAGGCAGTCGCCGGTGAAGACGTGCGGATGGCCGTGCGGGTCGTCGTAGACCAGGGCGATGGAGCCCGGGGTGTGCCCGACGAGGTGGCGGGCGGTGAGTTCCACGCGACCGACCCGGATGACGTCGCCGTCGTCGACGAGGACGTCGGTGGCCACCGGGATGCCGGGCGCGTCCTCCCGGCCGGCGTAGGTCCGCGCGCCCGTGGCGGCGACGACCTGGGCGAGCGCCTGCCAGTGGTCGCCGTGCCGGTGGGTGGTGACGACGGAGGCGATGCCGTCGTCACCGATCATGCCCAGTAGGGCCCCGGCGTCGTTGGCGGCGTCGATCAGCAGCTGCTCGTCGGTGGCCCGGCAGCGCAGCAGATAGGCGTTGTTGTCCATCGGGCCGACCGCGATTTTGGTGATCATCAGGTCTTTCAGCTCGTGCACGTCCGCGGGTCCGCCGACCCTGACCTCTCCGCTGTACGTCATGGTGATCAGCCTATAGCGGGCCGGCGCCCCGGGGACGGTGTGGCGCTACAGCGGAGGCAGCTTCGGCAGCACGCCGCCCGTCACCTCCAGCGCGGCCCCCTCGCGACGCCCGGCGAGCCAGCCCAGCACGTCCGCCGGCGCACCGCTCACCGTGATCTCGGCCACGGCCGCCTCGCGCCCGGTGCGCCACGCGCGCGTACCGTCGGTGACCTGGGTCGCCGGGACTTCGGGGTGCCCGGCGAAGCGGTCCACCAGGAAGCCGGTCTCGCGCTCCGTGAACTCCGCCGGAAGGTCCTCCAGCTCGTATCCGATACCGAGGTCCACGTGGTGCAGGTCGACCTCGGCCCACCGCCGGAACGGCAGGCGGGCCGCGGAGTCGGTGACGCCGTTGCGCAGCTCCACCGTGCGCGTCCAGTCCGCCGGCACGGCCCCCGCCCGCTGGAAACGGGCGGCGCTCTCGCGCACGTCGGTGAGCTGGGCGTCCAGCGTGCGCGGGGCGTCCCGCTCGATGTCGCTGTCCCGGGCCTTGGCGCTCTCGTACATGGGCCGGCCCTCGAGGACGTTCACGAGGGCGTCCGCGTTGCGGGCGAGGTGGGCGAGAACGTGTCCGCGCGTCCAGCCGGGCAGGCGCGACGGCTCGGCCATCGAGGCGTTGTCCAGCTTGGCGACAGCGGTGAGGAGCCGCTCGGTCGCGTCCTGCACACATGCCAGGTCATGAGCGTGATCAATCATGGCCCTGACCCTAGCCGCGCCACCCCTTCGGGTGAAGGAGGTGAAGCTCGCCCGTAAATCGAAAGGGCGTGCTATATCGTCGAAGGTGGCGCCGGGCATGCGGAAGGGCCCGGGATTGTTATGCATCCCGGAATCCGACCGGCGCTGTCAGTGGCTCCCCCTAGTCTCGAAGAAGCACGGGGGCCCCGGCCCCTGTCACTTCTCTCAAGAAAGGTGCGGACCGGCGTGGCCGACCGTCTCATCGTCCGTGGAGCGCGCGAGCACAACCTGAAGAATGTCTCGCTCGACCTCCCGCGCGACTCGCTCATCGTCTTCACGGGCCTGTCGGGGTCGGGCAAGTCCTCGCTGGCCTTCGACACGATCTTCGCCGAGGGACAGCGGCGCTACGTGGAGTCGCTCTCCTCGTACGCCCGTCAGTTCCTCGGCCAGATGGACAAGCCGGACGTGGACTTCATCGAGGGTCTGTCCCCGGCCGTCTCCATCGACCAGAAGTCGACCTCGCGCAACCCGCGCTCGACGGTCGGCACCATCACCGAGGTCTACGACTACCTGCGTCTGCTCTTCGCGCGCATCGGCAAGCCGCACTGTCCCGAGTGCGGCCGCCCCATCTCGCGCCAGTCGCCGCAGGCCATCGTCGACAAGGTCCTGGAGCTGCCGGAGGGCAGCCGCTTCCAGGTGCTGTCGCCGCTGGTGCGTGAGCGCAAGGGCGAGTTCGTCGACCTCTTCGCCGACCTGCAGACCAAGGGCTACTCCCGCGCGCGCGTGGACGGCAAGACCGTGCAGCTCTCCGAACCGCCCACGCTGAAGAAGCAGGAGAAGCACACCATCGAGGTGGTCGTCGACCGCCTCACGGTCAAGGACTCCGCCAAGCGCCGGCTCACCGACTCCGTCGAGACCGCGCTCGGCCTGTCCGGCGGCATGGTCGTGCTCGACTTCGTCGACCTCCCCGAGGACGACCCCGAGCGCGAGCGCATGTACTCGGAGCACCTGTACTGCCCGTACGACGACCTGTCCTTCGAGGAGCTGGAGCCGCGCTCCTTCTCCTTCAACTCGCCCTTCGGCGCCTGCCCCGAGTGCACCGGCATCGGCACGCGCATGGAGGTCGACCCCGAGCTGATCGTCCCGGACGAGGACAAGTCCCTCGACGAGGGTGCCATCCACCCCTGGTCGCACGGGCACACCAAGGACTACTTCAGCCGTCTGATCGGCGCCCTCGCGGACGCCCTTGGGTTCCGCACCGACATCCCCTTCGCGGGCCTGCCCCAGCGGGCGAGGAAGGCCCTGCTGCACGGCCACAAGACCCAGATCGAGGTCCGTTACCGCAACCGGTACGGCCGCGAGCGCGTGTACACCACCCCCTTCGAGGGTGCGGTGCCCTTCGTCAAGCGCCGGCACAGCGAGGCCGAGAGCGACGCCAGCCGTGAGCGCTTCGAGGGCTACATGCGCGAGGTGCCCTGCCCCTCCTGCGAGGGCACGCGCCTGAAGCCGATCGTCCTGGCCGTGACGGTCATGGAGAAGTCCATCGCCGAGGTCTCCGGGATGTCGATCAGCGACTGTGCGGACTTCCTGGGCGAGCTGAAGCTGAACGCCCGCGACAAGAAGATCGCCGAGCGGGTCCTGAAGGAGGTCAATGAGCGGCTGAAGTTCCTGGTCGACGTGGGCCTGGACTACCTTTCGCTCAACCGCGCGGCCGGCACCCTCTCCGGCGGCGAGGCCCAGCGCATCCGCCTCGCCACCCAGATCGGCTCCGGTCTGGTCGGCGTCCTGTACGTGCTGGACGAGCCGTCCATCGGCCTGCACCAGCGGGACAACCACCGGCTGATCGAGACCCTGGTCCGGCTGCGCGACATGGGCAACACACTCATCGTCGTCGAGCACGACGAGGACACCATCAAGGTCGCCGACTGGATCGTGGACATCGGCCCCGGCGCCGGCGAGCACGGCGGCAAGGTCGTACACAGCGGCTCCCTCAAGGAACTGCTCGCCAACGCCGAGTCACAGACCGGGCAGTACCTCTCGGGCCGCAAGTCGATCCCGCTGCCCGACGTACGGCGCCCCCTCGACCCGTCCCGGCAGCTGACCGTGCACGGCGCGCGGGAGAACAACCTGCAGGACATCGACGTGTCCTTCCCGCTGGGTGTGTTCACGGCCGTGACCGGCGTGTCCGGCTCCGGTAAGTCGACGCTGGTCAACGACATCCTGTACACGCACCTGGCGCGTGAGCTGAACGGCGCGCGCAACGTCCCCGGACGGCACACGCGCGTGGACGGCGACGACCTGGTCGACAAGGTCGTGCACGTCGACCAGTCGCCCATCGGCCGCACCCCGCGGTCCAACCCGGCGACCTACACCGGTGTCTTCGACCACATCCGCAAGCTGTTCGCCGAGACCACCGAGGCGAAGGTCCGCGGCTACCTGCCCGGCCGCTTCTCCTTCAACGTCAAGGGCGGCCGCTGCGAGAACTGCGCGGGCGACGGCACGATCAAGATCGAGATGAACTTCCTTCCGGACGTCTACGTCCCGTGTGAGGTCTGCCACGGCGCCCGGTACAACCGGGAGACCCTGGAGGTCCACTACAAGGGCAAGTCCGTCGCCGAGGTGCTGAACATGCCGATCGAGGAGGCGACCGACTTCTTCGAGGCCGTCCCGTCCATCTCCCGGCACCTGCGCACACTGAAGGACGTCGGCCTCGGCTACGTCCGGCTCGGCCAGTCCGCGACCACCCTGTCCGGCGGTGAGGCGCAGCGCGTGAAGCTCGCCAGCGAGCTGCAGAAGCGCTCCACCGGCCGTACGGTCTACGTCCTGGACGAGCCGACCACCGGTCTGCACTTCGAGGACATCAGCAAGCTGCTGAAGGTCCTCTCCGGCCTGGTCGACAAGGGCAACACGGTCATCGTCATCGAGCACAACCTCGATGTGATCAAGACCGCCGACTGGCTCGTCGACATGGGCCCGGAGGGCGGCGCCGGCGGCGGTCTTGTGGTCGCCGAGGGCACGCCCGAGGAGGTCGCCGGCGTCCCGGCCAGCCACACCGGCAAGTTCCTGCGCGAGATCCTCGGCGCCGACCGCGTCAGCGACGCGGAACCGGTGAAGGCACCGCGCGGCACGGCGGCCAGGAAGACGGCCGCCGCCCGGTCGACGGCGAGGAAGACGGTGACGGCCAAGGCCAACAACACGGCCACCGGGAAGGCCACCACCGCCGCTAAGAAGGCGGCACCGGCGAAGAAGACGACGCGGGCCCGCAAGGCCTGAGGTCACCGACGGCGCTCCGGACGCGCCATCGAGCAGGCGGCGCCCCGCGGGAACTCCCCGTGGGGCGCCGCCTGTGTACTGAGGGGGTTACAGCTCGCCCAGTTCGGCCGCGAACGGCGGCTCCGCCCCCGCCCGGGAGCAGGTGATCGCCGCCGCGCGCGCCGCGAACCGCAGCAGCCGCCGCCAGCCGTCCGGCCCCAGGGCCGCGAGCCCACGGGGCGACAGCGCGTCCTGGGCGGCCAGTCCGTGCAGCAGGGCCGCGTTCACGGTGTCACCGGCGCCGATGGTGTCCACGACCTCGACCTTCTCGCCCGGTACGGAGTACTCCGCGCCGTCCCGGGTGTGCACGGTGAGGCCCTCGCCGCCCCGGGTGACCACGACCGCCGAAGGCCCCGCGGCCAGCCACTCCCGCGGAGTGCCGCCGAGCCACTCGGCGTCCTCCGCGGACAGCTTCAGCAGGGTCACCGAGGCCAGCCAGCCGCGGAAGCGAGTCCGGTAGGCGTCCGCGTCCGGGATCAGCCCGGTGCGGATATTTGGGTCGAGGGCGGTGAACAGGCCCTGTGCGGCCGCTTCGCGCATCAGCTTCTCGTAGGCGCTCGCCCCGGGCTCCAGGGCGAGCGAGCAGGTGCCGAAGGACACCGCGCGCGTGCCCGCGGGAAGAGCGGCGGGGGCGGTGAAGAGGCGGTCGGCGGTGCCGTCCACGTAGAAGGAGTAGGCGGCCGAGCCACCGGCGTCGACGGTGGCGACGGCCAGGGTGGTCGGCTCGGGGCCGCGCTGGACGTCCGACACCTCCACCCCGG
Organism: Streptomyces sp. NPDC058145; assembly: GCF_042884245.1. Lineage (NCBI taxonomy): Bacteria > Bacillati > Actinomycetota > Actinomycetes > Kitasatosporales > Streptomycetaceae > Streptomyces > Streptomyces sp. NPDC058145. The sequence goes on from NZ_JBHVUH010000009.1 coordinate 191,912, forward strand.
CCCGCCGCAGCCCGTCGAGCAGGGCCTCCCCGAAGGCGTCGTGGGAGGTACGGGAGCAGAAGGCGGTCGGGGAGCCGAGACGGCCGAGGGCCACGGCGGTGTTGTACGGGCCGCCGCCCAGCGCCGGCTTCAGGTCGGCCAGGGCGCCCGGGCCGCGCGGTACCAGGTCGATCAGTGCCTCTCCGGCGACGACGATCACGAGGCGGTTCCCTTCTCCAGAGGCGCGGATGGTTCGGTGGTCCCGCCGGTCCCGGCCGGCGGGCGGCCCGCGGCCCCGTCCCGCCGCTCCGGGCACCCGCAGGAGGTGCGGTGGACGAAGGCGCAGGGCAGCCGGACGGTCCTGGTGGGCCGGCCGGGCGCGGCCAGCCGTTCAAGGAGCACGCGGACGGCCCGGGCGCCGATCTCCCTGCCGGGCTGGGCGATGGCGGTGAGCCGGGGCGAGAACAGGTCGGCCCAGGCGAAGTCGTCGAAGCAGCACAGGGCGATGTCGTCCGGTACGGCCAGACGCCGCTCGCGCAGGGTGCGCAGGGCGCCGATGGTCATGGCGTTGTTGGCCGTGACGAGGGCGGTGGGCGGAGCGGGCAGGGAGAGCAGCGCGGCCGTGGCCCGCTCGGCGCCTGCCGACTCCGAGTGACCGGACACCACGAGATCCTCGTCGAAGGCCAGTCCGGCGGTGGCGAGGGCCTGCCGGTACCCGGCCACCCGTTCCTCGGTGGTGCTGAGGCCGGGCAGGCCGGCGACCAGGCCGATCCGGCGGTGGCCCAGCCCCGTGAGATGGCCGACGAGGTCCGCCGTCGGGCCGGTGTTCTCGGCGCACACCTGATCGAAGGGGGCCCGGTCGGGGGCCGGGCCGCCGGCGGCATGGTCGCCGGCCGGGAGCACCCGGTCGAGGAACACGGCCGGCACGGCGTGACGCCCGAGGTAGGCCACGAGGTCGTGCGGGTGGGCGGACGGGGCGACGATCACGCCGTCCACCCGGCGTTCGTGGAGGAGTTGGACGACCTTGCGCTCGTGCGCGGGGTCGTCGTGCGGATCGGCGATGAGGAGGCTGTAACCCGCCTCCAGGGCGGCTGCCTCGACCCCCTGGAGGATCTCCGTGAAGTACGGGTTGCTGATCGCCGACACCGCGAGACCGATGGAGCGGGTACGGGACGTCACCAGGGAGCGGGCCAGGGTGTTGGGCGTGTAAGCGAGGGCGTCGACGGCGTCCAGTACGGCCTGGCGGGTGTGGGGCAGCACCGGACGCGTGCCGTTGAGCACGTGGGAGACGGTCGCCACGGAGACTCCGGCGCTGCGGGCCACGTCCGCCATGGTGGGCATCGCGTCATCCCTTCTCCAGCCGTCGGAGCCCTCGGAGTCGTCCGAGCTGCCGGGGCCACGGGCGGGTGACCCTTCGGCGGGAAGGTATCCCATCCGCACCGCTCGCGTAAACGCTTGCGCAAACGTTTACGCGTTGGCAGCCCGCCCCACTGTCGCCCTCCGTCCACAGGGCTCCCCTCCCGTCCGCCGCCGCCCCGGACCCGGCCCCCGGCCCCCGGCCGTCCCCGGGTATCGTCGGGCTGCATGCCCCCTGACCAGTGGAGATCCTGATGCCCGCCCGACCGTCAGCGAGCCGTCGTACCGTCCTCCGCGGAGCCGCCGTGGCCCCGGTCGCCGGGCTGGGACTCGCCGCCTGCTCGGCCCCGGGCGACGACTCGGCCGACGCGACCCCGACCACGCCGGTCGACCTCGGCGCCGAGAGCGAGGTCGCCAAGGGCGGCGCCAAGCTCTACCGGGACCGGAACGTGGTGGTCAGCCGGGACGCGGGCGGCGCGCTCAAGGCCTACAGCACGGTCTGCACCCACGCCGGCTGCGTCATCAACAAGCTCCAGGGCACCACCCTGATCTGCCCCTGCCACGGCAGCGAGTTCGACGCGGTGACCGGCAAGGTGCTGCAGGCCCCGGCCACCGAGCCGCTCGGCGAACTCCCGGTCCGTGCCTCGAAGGGGAGGATCATCGCCGGGCCCGGCGCCTGAGCGGGTTCATTCCCAGCGGGTTCACTCCCACTCCCACGCGATGCCCACCAGTCCCGGCCGGATCCGGGGCTCGACCACATGGACGCCGTGGTGCGGCGCGCTGATCCGCAGCTCCTGCCGGCCACCACGCGGGGCGGCCGGGGTGTGCTGGGTGAAGCGGTGGCAGCGGGCCGGCAGCGCCGCCCCGTCGAAGCTCACCTGGAGCGCGTACTGGCCGCCCGGGAAACCGAACCGGTGGACGTACTCGCCAGAGACCCCCGCGGTGCCGTCGTCGACGCCGTAGCGGAAGAGGAACGTGTCGCCGGAGCGCAGCCGGGTGCCGAACAGCAGCTCCGCCACCAGCACGCCGGTGTCCTGGTCCCAGCGGACCCGGCCGGTGCGGCAGTTCTCCAGGGCACGCACCGTCATCGCGCCCGGACTGCAGCCGGGGTCGCCGTGGTGGACGGCGACGAAACGGTCGACGCCGTCGCGATGGGCCCGCACGATGTGGTGGGACTCCAGGCCGGCGAGCTCGCGCCGGGCGCCGATCCGGACGCGCTCGTGATGGCCCAGGGTGTGCAGCCCCCCGTCCAGGGACCAGCCCAGATCGGACCGGAGCCGGTTCCCTGCGTCACAGGCCGCGGCCAGGGAGCGGTAGGAGCGGGCCGGGCGGCGGCCGGCCGGCCCGGGCTCGCCGGGCTCGGTGAGGAGCCGGATCAACGACTCGTCCGGCAGTCGCAGGATCTCCTCCAGAGCCCGTACGGCGCGCAGCGACTCGGGGCGTTGCGGGCGCCGGGCCCCCTGCTGCCAGTAGCTGAGACTCGTGATGCCGACCCGGACCCCGTGGCGGGAGAGATGGTGCTGCACGCGCTGGAGCGGCAGTCCGCGGGCGGCGATCGCGGCGCGCAGCGCCACATGGAAGGGGCCGCCCCGCAGGGCCGTATCGAGTTCGGCGATGGGGACGTCCGCGTGCTCTGTGGCGTGCCGCATGGGCAGAGGCCTTTCTGTGAGGTGTCACGACGGCTGGTCAGACCGCTGGCGCGGGCGCGGGTCCACCCCCGTGGGCGCCCGGGCACGCCCGTCTCCGCGCACGTCGCGTCCGTGCCCGGTGGGCACGGCCCCGAGTTCCCACGCATTGAAGCGTGTTGACCATGCCCCGACAACACCGCGGACCGGTCGCGGTCCGCTCTGGCCGGGTCACGGCCCCCGCACGCGCGATTTCCGGCCGACCTCGCCTCCCCGGGGAGCGCCCGCCCCGGGTGCGCCGTCCACAGGCCCGACGCGGTGTCGGTGCTCGCCAGTAGGGTGTGAAGCATGGCCGACCCCTCCAGCTACCGCCCCAGGCCGGGTGAGATCCCGGACTCTCCCGGGGTGTACAGGTTCCGTGACGAGCACCGCCGGGTGATCTACGTCGGAAAGGCGAAGAGCCTGCGCCAGCGTCTGGCGAACTACTTCCAGGACCTGGCGGGCCTGCACCCCCGCACCCGGACGATGGTGACCACCGCCGCGTCCGTGGAGTGGACCGTGGTGTCCACGGAGGTCGAGGCGCTGCAGCTGGAGTACTCCTGGATCAAGGAGTACGACCCCCGGTTCAACGTCAAGTACCGCGACGACAAGAGCTACCCGTACCTCGCGGTGACGATGAACGAGGAGTTCCCGCGCGTACAGGTGATGCGCGGTCACAAGAAGAAGGGCGTCAGGTACTTCGGCCCGTACGGGCACGCGTGGGCCATCCGGGACACCGTCGACCTGCTGCTGCGCGTCTTCCCGGTGCGCACCTGCTCGGCCGGTGTCTTCAAGAACGCCGCCCGCACGGGTCGGCCCTGCCTGCTCGGCTACATCGGGAAGTGCTCCGCCCCCTGTGTCGGCCGGATCACCCCCGAGGACCACCGGGAGCTGGCCGAGGAGTTCAGCGACTTCATGGCCGGCCGCACCGGCACCTACCTCCGCCGTCTGGAGAGCCGGATGACGGAGGCCGCGGAGGAGATGGAGTACGAGCGGGCCGCCCGCCTGCGCGACGACATCGGGGCCCTGAAGAAGGCGATGGAGAAGAACGCGGTCGTGCTCGCCGACGCGACCGACGCGGACCTCATCGCCGTCGCCGAGGACGAGCTGGAGGCGGCGGTGCAGATCTTCCACGTGCGCGGCGGCCGGGTGCGCGGCCAGCGCGGCTGGGTGACGGACAAGGTCGAGGAGGTCACCACCGGCGCCCTCGTCGAGCACGCCCTGCAGCAGCTTTACGGCGAGGAGAGCGGGGACGCCGTCCCCAAGGAGGTCCTGGTCCCGGCCCTGCCGGAGCCGGTCGAGCCGGTCCAGGAGTGGCTGGCCGGCCGCCGCGGGGCGAACGTCTCGCTGCGTGTGCCGCAGCGCGGCGACAAGAGGGCGCTCATGGAGACCGTGCAGCGCAACGCCCTGCAGTCGCTCGCCCTGCACAAGACCAAGCGCGCCTCCGACCTGACCACCCGCTCGCGCGCGCTGGAGGAGATCGCCGAGGCCCTGGACCTGGACAGCGCGCCGCTGCGGATCGAGTGCTACGACATCTCGCATCTCCAGGGCGACGACGTGGTCGCCTCCATGGTCGTCTTCGAGGACGGGCTGCAGCGCAAGAGCGAGTACCGCCGCTTCCAGATCAAGGGCTTCGCCGGGCAGGACGACGTCCGCTCCATGCACGAGGTGATCAGCCGCCGCTTCCGGCGCTACCTCGCCGAGAAGGAGCGGACGGGGGAGTGGGCCGACGGCGAGGAGGCGAACACCGACGGCGAGGCCGTGCGCACCGGCGAGGGGGTCGCGCTCAGAGACGGCAGGACCGCACCCGCCGATGGCGGGACCGCGCTCACCGGTGAAGGCGGCGGGACCGCGTTCACCGGCGAAGGCGCCGCACCCGTCGAGGGCGGGACCGCGTTCACCGGCGAAGGCGCCGCACCCGTCGAGGGCGGGACCGCGCTCACCGCCGAAGGGGCCACGTCCACCGACGGCGGGACCGTACCCGCCGACGGCACGGCGGCCCCGCTCACCGGCACGGAAGTGATCGACGGCGCCCTCAAGGACGACGAGGGCCGCCCCAGGAAGTTCGCCTACCCGCCCCAGCTCGTGGTCGTCGACGGCGGGCAGCCGCAGGTCGCCGCGGCCCGCCGGGCGCTGGACGAACTGGGCATCGACGACATCGCCGTGTGCGGCCTCGCCAAGCGCCTGGAGGAGGTCTGGGTGCCCGGCGAGGGCGACCCGGTGGTCCTGCCCCGCACCAGCGAGGGCCTCTACCTGCTCCAGCGCGTCCGCGACGAGGCCCACCGTTTCGCGATCACCTACCAGCGCGCCAAACGCGCCAAGCGTTTCCGCGCCGGCCCCCTGGACGACGTGCCCGGCCTCGGCGACACCCGCAAACAGGCGCTCATCAAGCATTTCGGCTCGGTGAAGAGGCTGCGGTCCGCCACAATCGAGCAGATCCAGGAAGTGCCCGGGATAGGCCGGAAGACGGCCGAGACCATCGCCGCGGCCCTCGCCGGGGCGGTCCCGGCCGGACCCGCCGTCAACACGGCGACCGGAGAGATCATTGAGGACGAGGAACCCGAAACGACGGCGGGTTCCGCGGGAGAGCCCGTGAGCGCGGGCCTCCCGGACGAACGACGGGGGCAGGAGACATGACCGAGCACGACGCACAGCCCACGGCACAGCGAGAACAGGCGCACGGGGAAACGGGCGCGAACCAGCCGCGGCAGACGGCCGGAGCACACCCGCAGGAGCCGGTTCAGGACAACGGAGCACAGGTGAGTACGGACGTCACACCGGCCGGCCCCGCCGAGGCGGCCATCCCCGAGCTGGTGATCATCTCCGGCATGTCCGGAGCGGGCCGGTCGACGGCGGCGAAGTGTCTGGAGGATCTCGGCTGGTTCGTCGTCGACAACCTGCCGCCCGCCCTCATCCCGACCATGGTCGAGCTGGGCGCCCGCTCCCAGGGCAACGTGGCGCGGATCGCGGTCGTCGTCGACGTGCGCGGCCGCCGCTTCTTCGACAACCTCCGCGAGTCCCTCGCGGACCTGGAGGCCAAGCACGTCACCCGGCGGATCGTCTTCCTGGAGTCCTCCGACGACGCCCTGGTGCGCCGCTTCGAGTCGGTGCGCCGCCCGCACCCCCTGCAGGGCGACGGCCGGATCGTCGACGGCATCGCCGCCGAGCGTGAGCTGCTGCGCGAGCTGCGCGGCGACGCCGACCTGGTGATCGACACCTCCAGCCTCAACGTGCACGAGCTGCGCGCCAAGATGGACGCCCAGTTCGCCGGCGAGGAGGAGCCCGAGCTGCGGGCCACCGTCATGTCCTTCGGCTTCAAGTACGGCCTCCCGGTCGACGCCGACCTGGTCGCGGACATGCGCTTCCTGCCCAACCCGCACTGGGTCCCGGAGCTGCGCCCGTACACCGGCCTCAACGACGAGGTCGCCGCGTACGTCTTCAACCAGCCCGGCGCCAAGGAGTTCCTCGACCGGTACGCCGAGCTGCTGCGTCTCATCGCGGCCGGGTACCGGCGCGAGGGCAAGCGGTACGTGACCATCGCCATCGGCTGTACCGGGGGCAAGCACCGCTCGGTGGCGATGTCGGAGAAGCTCGCCGCGCGCCTCGTGGCCGAGGGCGTGGAGACGGTGGTCGTACACCGGGACATGGGACGGGAATGACGGAACGTACACGGCGGCTGAGCCGGCTGCGCCGGATGGTGCCGGACAGCCGCTCGGGCCGCGCGACGGCCGACGGCGGGGCGGTCCGCCCGGCCGAGGCACGCGGCGGCCGGCCCCGCAGGCGCGGCGCCCAGCCCAAGGTCGTCGCGCTCGGCGGCGGCATGGGCCTGTCCGCCTCGCTCGCCGCGCTGCGCCGGATCACCGGTGACCTCACCGCCGTCGTCACGGTGGCCGACGACGGCGGCTCCAGCGGGCGCCTGCGCGACGAGCTGGGCGTGCTGCCGCCCGGCGACCTGCGCAAGGCGCTGGCCGCGCTGTGCGGGGACGACGACTGGGGCCAGACCTGGGCCCGGGTCATCCAGTACCGCTTCCAGTCCCAGGGCGACCTGCACGACCACGCGGTCGGCAACCTGCTGATCGTGGCCCTGTGGGAGCAGCTCGGCGACCACGTCCAGGCTCTGGACCTGGTCGGCAAGCTGCTCGGCGCGCACGGGCGGGTGCTGCCCATGTCCGCCGTGCCGCTGGAGCTGCAGGCCCTGGTCAAGGGGCACGACCCCGAGCGCCCCGAGGACGTGGACACCGTCCGCGGCCAGGCGACGGTGGCCCTCACCCCGGGCGAGGTGCAGTCGGTGCACCTCGTGCCGCACGACCCGCCCGCCGTCCCGGAGGCCGTCGCCGCCGTCCTGGACGCGGACTGGGTGGTGCTCGGCCCCGGCTCCTGGTTCTCCTCGGTCATCCCGCATCTGCTCGTCCCCGAGCTGCTGGACGCCCTCACCGCGACCAAGGCGCGCCGTGTACTGTCGCTGAACCTCGCCCCGCAACCCGGAGAAACCGAGGGCTTCTCCCCGCAGCGTCATTTGGAGGTTTTGGGGCGACACGCCCCTAAACTCGCCCTGGACGTGGTGCTGGCCGACGAGGCCGCCGTGCCCGACCGCGACTCGCTCACCGAGGCCGCCAAGCGGCTCGGAGCCGCGGTCGAGCTGGCGCCGGTGGCCCGGACCGACGGAAGCCCCAGGCACGACCCGGAGCTGTTGGCCGCCGCGTACGACCGTATTTTTCGGATGCATGGAAGGATCGGCCCATGGCGATGACGGCAGCGGTGAAGGACGAGATCTCCCGGCTCCCCGTCACCCGGACCTGCTGCAGGAAGGCGGAGGTCTCCGCCATTCTGCGGTTCGCCGGCGGCCTTCACCTGGTGAGCGGGCGCATCGTGATCGAGGCGGAGCTGGACACCGCGATGGCCGCACGCCGGCTCAAGCGGGACATCCTGGAGATCTTCGGCCACAGCTCGGAACTGATCGTGATGGCACCCGGCGGCCTGCGCCGCGGCTCGCGTTACGTCGTGCGGGTGGTGGCGGGCGGCGACCAGCTGGCCCGCCAGACCGGCCTCGTCGACGGCCGCGGCCGTCCGATCCGAGGCCTGCCCCCGCAGGTGGTCTCGGGGGCCACCTGCGACGCGGAGGCGGCCTGGCGCGGGGCGTTCCTGGCGCACGGCTCGCTGACCGAGCCGGGCCGCTCCTCCTCCCTGGAGGTGACCTGCCCCGGACCGGAGGCCGCGCTCGCCCTGGTCGGTGCGGCCCGCCGGCTGTCCATCGCGGCCAAGGCCCGCGAGGTGCGCGGGGTGGACCGGGTGGTCGTCCGTGACGGTGACGCGATCGGCGCCCTGCTGACCCGGCTCGGCGCGCACGAGTCGGTGCTGGCCTGGGAGGAGCGCCGGATGCGGCGCGAGGTGCGGGCCACCGCCAACCGGCTCGCCAACTTCGACGACGCCAACCTGCGCCGCTCGGCCCGCGCCGCCGTGGCCGCCGGCGCCCGGGTCCAGCGGGCCCTGGAGATCCTCGGTGAGGAGGTGCCCGAGCATCTCGCCGCCGCCGGACGCCTGCGCATGGAGCACAAGCAGGCCTCGCTGGAGGAGCTGGGCGCGCTCGCCGACCCGCCGCTCACCAAGGACGCGGTCGCGGGCCGGATCCGTCGGCTGCTGGCGATGGCCGACAAGCGCGCCTCCGACCTGGGCATCCCGAGCACCGAGTCCAACCTCTCGGAGGAGCTGGCGGACAACCTGGTGGGCTGACCCGCTCCGCGCCGACTCGCCGGTGCCGGCACCCGCTTGGGGTGCCGGCACCGGCGTTTGCGTGTCCATGAGGCGCCCTTGACTCGATCAAGGAGTGACATGAACCTGGCAGCCTGGTCGCCGCTGTGGCGGTCAGGCCCTAGGGGGGTTCATGAGACACAGAGCGAGATCGATCCTCGCTGTCGGCGCGCTTCTCGCCGGAGCCGCGAGCCTCACACCCATCGCCCAGGCGCAGGGAGCGAGTTCCGCCCCGTCCCACCCCGACGAGGTGAAGGTCTTCCGCGCCCAGGTCACCCGCCAGCAGTTACCCCTGCTCCTCGCGGCCGGCCAGGACGGCCGGGAGCTGTCCGAACAGGTGACCGCCGGCGGCCGGACCGCCGTCGAGGTCTACCTGACCGAGCGGCAGGCGAGGAGGCTCGAGCAACAGGGCGTCCGGCTCACCGAGCACACCCTGTCGGCCCGGACCGAGGCCCGCCTGGAGGGCGCCGCCCAGGGTGTGTTCCGCCCGTACAGCGGCGACGGCGGCCTGAAGGAGGAGATCCTGCGGACGGCGCGGGCCAACCCCGGCCTCACCAAGGTCGAGTCCATCGGAAGGACCGTCGGCGGCCAGGACATCCTCGCGCTCAGACTGACCAGGGACGCCAGGAAGTCGAAGGACGGCTCGAAGCCCTCCGTGCTGTACATGTCCAACCAGCACGCGCGCGAGTGGATCACGCCGGAGACGACCCGCCGCCTGATGCACTACTACCTGGACAACTACCGGACCGACCGGCGGATCAGGAAGATCGTCGACTCGACCGAGCTGTGGTTCGTCCTCTCGGCCAACCCCGACGGCTACGACTACACCTTCAAGAGCCCCGGCAACCGCCTGTGGCGCAAGAACCTCCGCGACGTCAACGGCGACGGGGCGATCAGCACCGGCGACGGCGTCGACCTCAACCGCAACTTCGCCTACAAGTGGGGCTACGACGACGAGGGTTCGTCCCCCAACCCCACCAGCCAGACCTACCGCGGCGCGAGCCCCGGGTCCGAGCCCGAGACCAGAGCCCTCGACGCCCTCGAGAAGCGGGTCGGGTTCAAGTACGCCGTCAACTACCACTCCGCGGCCGAACTCCTGCTGTACGGCGTCGGCTGGCAGGTGGCCACGCCCACCCCCGACGACGTCCTCTACCGGGCGCTCGCCGGCACCCCCGCCAAACCGGCGGTCCCCGGCTACCGCTCGCAGCTCTCCTCGGAGCTGTACACCACCAACGGCGAGGCGGACGGCCATGCCTCGAACGTCAACGGCGTCTCGATGTTCACCCCCGAGATGTCGACCTGCCAGACCGCCTCGGACGTCGATCCGGACGACGCCTGGAGGCCCCAGGACTGCCAGTCGGTGTTCAACTTCCCCGACGACGAGAAGCTGATCCAGCAGGAGTTCGTCAAGAACGTCCCCTTCGCGCTCTCCGTCGCCGAGACCGCCGCCCACCCGGACCGGCCGGTCTCCTCGGTCGGGCTCGACGCCGCCGACATCACCCCGGCCGCGTTCACCACGTCGGACTCCCGGGGCGCCGGCCAGGAGGTCTCGGCCGTCGTCCGCAGGGCGGTCCGCGACAAGGAGCTCAAGTACCGCGTCAACAACGGCCGTACGCACGAGCGGCCGCTGCGGCCCTGGAAGGGCGGCCGGACCTACGGCGGTGAGGACAACCTCTACTTCGACGAGTACCGGGCCACGGTGCGCGACGGCAGGCCGGGCGACAGGGTCGAGGTGTGGTTCACCGGCGAGGCCGGCAAGGGCGGGAAGGTGACCGGCCCGCACTTCACGTACACCGTCGCCGAGCGGCCCCGCGCGGACACCCTCGTCGTCGCCGAGGAGGGCGCGACCGCCGCCGAGGCGCAGAAGTACGTGGACGCGCTTCGGGCGGCCGGACACCGGGCGATCGTGTGGGACGTGGCCGGCCGGGGCGCCCCGGACGCCCTCGGCGTGCTGAAGCACTTCCGCACCGTCGTGCACTACTCGGGCACGAGCGGCCCGGGCAACGCCACCCAGCTCCAGCTGCGCGCCTACCTGAACGAGGGCGGGAAACTGATCGAGGCCGGCGAGCTGGCCGGCGGCAGCGTCGACCTCGGCGACGGCACCCTCTCGAACGACTTCAGCCAGTACTACCTCGGCGCCTACAGCCGTACCTCGACCAAGGGGGCCACCGGCTTCACCGGCTCCGGCGGCCTCGACGGCTACAGCGGCGCCCTCGGCGACGCGCCCGGCAACCCGCTGGACAGGGCCGGCACCTACGGCGTCACCTCCGACGAGCTGCCCCCGTCCACGTACCCGCGGTTCAGGAGCGAGGGCGCGGGCCGGTTCGCCGGCACCGTCAACCCGTACGGTCCGTACAGCGGCTCCGCCATGGCCGCCGCCGTGCACACCGACGACGCCTACAAGCGCCTCACCCGCACCATCGACCTCACCGGTGTCGCCGCCGCGGAGCGGCCCACCCTCTCCACCCGCCTGCTGTGGGACACCGAACCCGGCTACGACCACGCGGTGATCGAGGCGCACACCCTGGGCGCGGACGACTGGACGACGCTGCCGGAGACGGGCGGGGCCACCACGGACTCCGTACCGGCCGAGTGCGGAGCCGGCTTCCTGATCGGCGAGCACCCGTGGCTCGGGCACTACCTGACGCTCGCGGACAACACCTGCGTCGCGACCGGCACCACCGGCTCGTGGCACAGCCTCACCGGCAGCTCCGGCGGCTGGCGGCAGGCCGGCTTCGACCTCAGCGCATACGCAGGGCGGACGGTGGAGGTCTCCATCGCCTACGTCACCGACCCGGGCAGCGGCGGACACGGCGTCCTCGCCGACGACGCCTCCCTCGTCGTCGGGGGTACGGCGAAGGACACGGAGGGATTCGAGTCGTCCCTCGGTGCCTGGAGGGTGTCAGGACCGCCCGCGGGCAGTCCGGCGGTGCTGAAGGACTGGACGCGGAGCGGAACCCTGTTCCAGACCTACGGAGCGGTCACCACGGACGACACGGTGCTGCTCGGATTCGGTCTGGAACAGGTGCCGTCCGCCGCCGACCGGGCAGCCGTGGTGAGGAAGGCGCTGGCCGCACTCGACAGGTGAGCGGAGCCCCCTCTCAACGGTGCGGCGAGGCTTGGTCATCAGGTGAGCCGACCCGCTCACGAACGAGTGAAAAAAGCTCCGGCGGGCACTCGCATTCCGTAATAAATGGGAGTGAAGCGAACGTCGATCCGGGAGGGTCCGTACCCTACTGACGGGTACGGACCGCCTGCCCGTGTATGCGGCATCTCGATGTCACCTCAGGGTCCCCGGAGGGGTAGGGTCGTGGGTGGTCGGGGACATCCCAAATACAGCTCGCCGGCACCGCATGGCCGGCGTACCAACGAGGAGATCGGTTCGTGACGATCCGCGTAGGCATCAACGGCTTCGGCCGCATCGGGCGTAACTACTTCCGCGCGCTGCTGGAGCAGGGTGCGGACATCGAGGTCGTGGCTGTCAACGACCTGGGTGACACCGCGACCACCGCGCACCTGCTCAAGTACGACACGATCCTGGGCCGCCTCAAGCAGGAGGTCTCCCACACCGCCGACACGATCACCGTCGACGGTCACACCGTCAAGGTGCTGTCGGAGCGCAACCCGGCCGACATTCCGTGGGGCGAGCTGGGAGTCGACGTCGTCATCGAGTCGACCGGCATCTTCACCAAGAAGGAAGACGCCGCCAAGCACATCGCCGGCGGCGCCAAGAAGGTCCTCATCTCGGCTCCGGCCAAGGGCGAGGACATCACCATCGTGATGGGCGTCAACCAGGACAAGTACGACCCGGCGAACCACCACGTCATCTCCAACGCCTCCTGCACCACCAACTGCGTGGCGCCGATGGCGAAGGTGCTCGACGAGAACTTCGGCATCGTCAAGGGCCTGATGACGACGGTGCACGCGTACACGAACGACCAGCGCATCCTTGACTTCCCGCACAAGGACCTGCGCCGCGCCCGCGCCGCCGCCGAGAACATCATCCCGACCACCACGGGCGCCGCCAAGGCCACCGCGCTGGTCCTGCCGCAGCTCAAGGGCAAGCTGGACGGCATCGCCATGCGCGTGCCGGTTCCCACCGGCTCCGCCACCGACCTCGTCGTGCAGCTCCAGCGCGAGGTCACCAAGGACGAGGTCAACGCCGCGTTCAAGAAGGCCTCCGAGGACGGCGACCTCAAGGGCTATCTGACCTACACCGAGGACGAGATCGTCTCCTCGGACATCGTCGGCGACCCGGCTTCCTGCACCTTCGACTCCTCCCTGACCATGGTTCAGGACGGCAGCTCGGTGAAGATCCTCGGCTGGTACGACAACGAGTGGGGCTACTCCAACCGCCTCGTCGACCTGACGGTCTTCGTCGGCGACCAGCTCTGATCGTCCGAGATCACAGCAGCAGGACCTTGAAGTGAGAGCAGGGCTCGGGCAGCGCACCGTCGCGCTGTCCGGGCCCTGTCTCGCGTACGGACCACGCCCTCATACGATCAGGGGCATCAAGAGCCCTCCTCAGGAGTCCACCCCATGAAGACGATCGACGAACTTCTCGCCGACGGCGTGAGCGGAAAGCGGGTCTTCGTCCGCGCCGATCTCAACGTGCCGCTCGCCGACGGGACCATCACCGACGACGGCCGCATCCGCGCCGTCCTGCCCACCGTGAAGGCCCTCGCGGACGCGGGCGCCAAGGTGGTCGTCGCCTCGCACCTGGGACGCCCCAAGGGTGCCCCGGACCCCGCCTTCTCCCTCGCCCCGGCAGCCTCCCGCCTGGGTGAACTCCTCGGCTCCGCCGTGGCCTTCGCGGCCGACACCGTGGGCCGGTCCGCCCAGGACACGGTCGCCGGCCTCACCGACGGCCAGGTCGCCGTCCTGGAGAACCTCCGCTTCAACCCGGGTGAGACGGCCAAGGACGACGCCGAGCGCGGCGCGTTCGCCGACCAGCTCGCCGCCCTCGCCGACATGTACGTCGGTGACGGCTTCGGCGCGGTGCACCGCAAGCACGCCTCCGTGTACGACCTCCCGGCCCGCCTGCCGCACTACGCCGGCTACCTCATCGCCACCGAGGTCGGCGTCCTGAAGAAGCTCACCGAGGACGTCAAGCGCCCCTACGTCGTCGCGCTCGGCGGTGCCAAGGTCTCCGACAAGCTCGCCGTCATCGACGAACTGCTCGGCAAGGCCGACCGCCTCCTCATCGGCGGCGGCATGGCCTACACCTTCCTCAAGGCCAAGGGCTACGAGGTCGGCATCTCCCTCCTGCAGGAGGACCAGGTCCCGGCCGTGACCGAGTACATGGAGCGCGCTGAGAAGCAGGGCGTCGAGCTGGTGCTGCCCCTCGACGTCGTGGTCTCCCGGGAGTTCCCGGACCTCAAGGCCAAGGCTCCGACCGAGCACACCGTGGTCGACGCGGACAAGATCCCCGCCGACCAGGAGGGCCTGGACATCGGCCCGAGGACCCGAGAGCTCTACGCCTCGAAGCTCGCCGACGCCGGGACCGTCTTCTGGAACGGTCCCATGGGCGTCTTCGAGCACCCCGACTACGCCGAGGGCACGAAGGCGGTCGCCCAGGCCCTCGTGGAAACCGACGGCTTCACCGTCGTCGGTGGCGGTGACTCCGCCGCGGCCGTGCGTACGCTCGGCTTCGACGAGAACGCATTCGGCCACATCTCGACCGGTGGCGGCGCCTCCCTCGAATACCTCGAGGGCAAGACGCTCCCCGGCCTCGCCGCACTGGAGGACTGAACTCAATGAGCACGCGCACGCCGCTGATGGCGGGCAACTGGAAGATGAACCTCAACCACCTCGAGGCCATCGCACACGTCCAGAAGCTCGCCTTCGCCCTGGCCGACAAGGACTACGAGGCCGTCGAGGTCGCCGTCCTGCCGCCCTTCACCGACCTGCGCTCCGTGCAGACCCTGGTCGACGGCGACAAGCTCAAGATCAAGTACGGCGCCCAGGACCTGTCGGCGCACGACTCCGGCGCCTACACCGGCGAGATCTCCGGCTCGATGCTGGCCAAGCTGAAGTGCACGTATGTGGCGATCGGCCACTCCGAGCGCCGGCAGTACCACCACGAGACCGACGACGTCGTCAACGCCAAGGTCAAGGCCGCTTACAAGCACGGCCTCACCCCGATCCTGTGCGTCGGCGAGGAGCTGGACGTCCGCGAGGCGGGCAACCACGTCGCGCACACCCTCGCCCAGGTCGAGGGCGGCCTGAAGGACCTGTCGGCGGAGCAGGCCGAGACGATCGTGATCGCGTACGAGCCCGTGTGGGCCATCGGCACCGGCAAGGTCTGCGGCGCCTCGGACGCCCAGGAGGTCTGCGCCGCCATCCGCGCCAAGCTCGCAGAGCTCTACTCCCAGGAGCTGGCCGACCAGGTCCGCATCCAGTACGGCGGCTCCGTGAAGTCGGGCAACGTCGCCGAGATCATGGCGCAGGCCGATATCGACGGCGCCCTGATCGGCGGTGCCTCGCTGGACGCCGACGAGTTCGTGAAGATCGTTCGGTTCCGCGATCAGTGATCCTGGCCGTGAGTAGGCGGTAACGGCGATTCGTCGTACCCTTGCGGGGGCATGGCCCGGTGCTGTGCCCCCGTCGTCCATCCGATTCCGAGGAAGTTGGTCCAGCCGTGGTTCTGGGGTTCTCGATCGCCCTGATCGTCTTCAGCCTGCTGATGATGCTGCTGGTGCTGATGCACAAGGGAAAGGGCGGCGGCCTCTCCGACATGTTCGGTGGCGGCATGCAGTCCTCCGTCGGCGGCTCCTCGGTCGCCGAGCGCAACCTGGACCGGATCACCATCGTGGTCGGGCTCCTGTGGTTCGCCTGCATCGTCGTCCTCGGCCTGCTGATGAAGTCGAACGGCTGATCCGCACCGCCCAGGTACATCCATTCCGTACGTAAGGCCCCATGTTCGGCACGCGCTCCTGTGCGCGGCCTATCATGGGGCTTGCGTCTAGGCGCGGGGCCGGTAACTCCAATCACTGGACGCGCGTTGGGCCTTACGTAGACTGAGGCGCTCGCAGCGAAGCGAAACGCCGACTCGCTTTGCGGCACCATCACGCAGGGAGTTACGACCGTGGCAAGTGGCAACGCGATCCGAGGTAGCCGGGTCGGGGCGGGGCCGATGGGCGAGGCCGAGCGCGGCGAGTCCGCGCCGCGTCTGCGCATCTCCTTCTGGTGCTCCAACGGGCATGAGACCCAGCCCAGCTTCGCCAGCGACGCGCAGGTGCCCGAGACCTGGGACTGCCCGCGCTGTGGCTTCCCGGCCGGCCAGGACCGGGACAACCCGCCGGACCCGCCGCGCACCGAGCCGTACAAGACGCACCTCGCGTACGTACGGGAGCGGCGCAGCGACGCGGACGGCGAGGCGATCCTCGCCGAGGCCCTCGCGAAACTGCGCGGCGAGATCTGAGACCTGCAACCGGCCGGGTGCCCATGGGCGCCTGGCCGCAGCCGTAGTGGGACCCCCGCGCACGGCCGCCTTCCGCATTCCTGCCGCCATCGCGGTGACACCTGCCCGCAAGCCGGACGTACCTGTTGTTGCCCGCGTGGACGACGCCACGAGCGCTGGTCCCCGGTGCTGATCAACTAGGTTGGGACCGGCAGCGGGGCAAGGTACACAGCAGGACAGGTCGCAGGAGAGAAGGCTGACGTCGAGATGAACGCAGACGGCCGTACCAGGCTCAACCAGACGCCCGAGTGGAGCGCTCTCGCCAAGCACCGGGAGGAGCTGGCCGACACCCATCTGCGGGACCTGTTCGCCGCCGATCCGGAGCGCGCCGCCGGGTACACGCTGCAGGTCGGTGACCTGCACATCGACTACTCCAAGCACCTGGTCACCGACGACACGCTCCGGCTGCTGCGCGAGCTCGCCGCCGCGACGGACGTCTTCGGCCTGCGGGACGCCATGTTCCGCGGCGAGCGGATCAACATCACCGAGGACCGGGCGGTGCTGCACACCGCGCTGCGGGCCGCGCCGGACGCGGTGATCGAGGTGGACGGCGAGAACGTCGTACCGCGGGTGCACGCCGTGCTGGACAAGATGGCCGGCTTCGCGGAGCGGGTCCGCTCCGGCGAGTGGACCGGCCACACCGGCAAGCGGATCCGCAACGTCGTCAACATCGGCATCGGCGGCTCCGACCTCGGCCCCGCCATGGCCTACGAGGCGCTGCGCGCCTACACGGCACGGGAGTTGACCTTCCGGTTCGTGTCGAACGTGGACGGCGCCGATCTGCACGAGGCCGTCCGCGACCTGGACCCGGCCGAGACACTGTTCATCGTCGCGTCCAAGACGTTCACCACCATCGAGACGATCACCAACGCGACCTCGGCCCGGTCCTGGCTGCTGGACGCGCTCGGTGACGAGAAGGCGGTGGCCCGGCACTTCGTGGCGCTGTCCACGAACGCCGAGAAGGTCAGCGGGTTCGGTATCGACCCGGAGAACATGTTCGAGTTCTGGGACTGGGTCGGCGGACGGTACTCGTACGACTCGGCGATCGGCCTGTCGCTGATGATCGCCATCGGCCCGGACCGCTTCCGGGAGATGCTCGACGGCTTCCGGACCGTCGACGAGCACTTCCGCACCGCGCCCGCCGAGTCCAACGCCCCGCTGCTGATGGGCCTGCTGGGCATCTGGTACGGCAACTTCCACGACGCCCAGACCCACGCGGTCCTGCCGTACAGCCACTACCTGTCGAAGTTCACCGCCTATCTCCAGCAGCTCGACATGGAGTCCAACGGCAAGTCGGTGCAGCGCGACGGGAGCCCGGTGCGGTGGCAGACCGGGCCGGTCGTCTGGGGCACGCCCGGCACCAACGGGCAGCACGCCTATTACCAGTTGATCCACCAGGGCACCAAGCTGATCCCGGCGGACTTCATCGGCTTCGCCCGCCCCGTCGACGAGCTCAGTGGTGAGCTCAAGTCCCAGCACGACCTGTTGATGGCGAACTTCTTCGCCCAGACCCAGGCCCTGGCCTTCGGCAAGACCGCCGACCAGGTCCGCGCGGAGGGCGTGCCGGACGAACTCGTCCCGCACAAGACCTTCCCGGGCAACCGGCCGACGACCACCATCCTCGCGCGCGAGCTGACCCCGTCCGTGCTCGGCCAGCTCATCGCCCTCTACGAACACAAGGTGTTCGTGCAGGGCGCGGTGTGGAACATCGACTCATTCGACCAGTGGGGCGTGGAGCTGGGCAAGGTCCTCGCCAAGCGGGTCGAACCGGCCCTGACCGAGGGCGCGCAGGTCCCCGGCCTGGACGCCTCCACCCAGGCGCTCGTCGCCAAGTACCGGGAACTGCGCGGCCGTAGCTGAACCGTGCGCACGCCGGCCGAAGGAGGGCGCCTTCGGCCGGCGGACCGGAGCAGGTGCTCAGGCCGCCGCGCTCAGTGTGTCCGCCTGCCGTCGGCGGGCCGCCCGGGCGGCGGGCAGCGCGGTGAGGGCGGCGGCCCCCAGCACGGCGCCCGCGCCCAGCGCGAGCAGCAGGCCGGGCGGGGGCGACTGGGCGATCCCGGCGCCGATGCCACTGGAGTCGCCCTGGGCGTCGATCAGCCGATGCGCCAGCGGCAGCCCCAGTGCCGTACCGGCGACCGCCGCCGCCAGCGCCGTACACGTCGTCGCCGTGACGGTGATCGCGCCGATCTGCCGCGGTGACATGCCGATCGCCCGCAGGGCCAGCACGTCCCGCTCGCCCTCCCGGACGCTGCCGCCGATCGCGGTGAGCAGCTCGACAAGACCGATGAGGGCGAGCACCGCGACCAGCCCGGCGACGACCGCGCGCAGCGGAGACAGACCGTCGGCCGGGTTCGGCACGGCTGCCACGTCCAGGTGGCCGTGCCCGGCCGCGGCGAGGGCGGCCGCGACCCGCTGCGGATCGACGCCGGGGCGCAGCCGGAGCTGGTAGAACACGGGGGACAGCGCGGGGTCGTTCTCGCGCAGGGTGTCCAGGGACGTCGTCACGACCCGGCCGGCGTTCTGCGGTTCGAGGCTGCGGCCCACGATGTGCAGGATCTGCGGCTGCTCGCCCACCGTCATCCGCACCCAGTCACCGACCCGTGCGTGCAGCAGGTCGAGCAGGCCCTGCCCGGCCACCGCCTCGTCCGGTCCGCGCGCGGCCCGGCCCTCGGCGAGCGCGTACGGGTAGGGCCGGTCGTGGGTGCCGAGGCCGCGCAGGGCGATCGTCCCGGTCTGGCCGGGCACCAGCGCGGCCACCTCGACCCCCGGATAGGCGGTGGCCACCCGGCGGTCGGCCGCCAGCACCGCCCGTACGTCCGCGTCGCCCAGGGCGCCGTCCGAACGGACCGCCAGCGCGGCCGGCAGACCCACCCGCTCCGGGCTGGTGTGGAACCGGTCGATGGTCGTCCAGGCGCTGAGCGCCACCACGATCAGCGTCAGCGGCAGCGTCAGCCGGGCCACGCCGGCCAGCGACCGGCCGCGGCCCGCGAACGCCTTGTGGCAGCCGAGGACGAGCGCCGCCGGCAGCCGCAGCCCCAGGGCGCCGCGGGCCAGGCCGGTCAGCCGGCCGCCGGCCGGAGCTGACGGCCGCGGCACCGGCACCGGCGGCACCCGGCCCGCCCGCCAGGCCGCGAGCCCCGTCGTCAGGCCGATGAAGAGCACCGCGCCCACGGGCACCGCGGACAGGGCCACGGTGTGCCCGGGCAGTGTCTGCCACACGCCCACCGCGTCGCCGAGCCGCCCCGGGACCCGGCTGCCGCACCCCTCGGTGAGCGCCGCCGCGGCCACCGCGCCGAGCGCCGCGTACGCCAGGTGCTGCAGCAGGAAGACCCGGACCACCTGCCCGGGCGTGAAGCCGATCGCCTTCAGTACCGAGATGTCCCGCAGATGGCCGCGGATGCGGGTGCTGATCGCCCCGTGCACGGCGAACCCCGCGGCCGCCAGGGCGCCCAGCCCGAACAGGCCGAGCACCTGGCCGAGCAGCCGGTTCTCGCCCTGCGCCGCGGCCCGCGCCTGCTGCCAGGTGGAGACCTCGCCGACCGCCCCCGCACCCAGCACGGTGACGGCGCGCTGCACCGCGTAGTCCGTGTCGGCCGGGTCACCGAGGCGCAGCCCGGTCACCTGGCCGCCGGGGGCGCGGACGACGGACGGCAGGGCCCAGACCAGGCCGGGCTGGGAACCCGGGCTGTAGCCGGGCTCGGCGCTGTCCGCGATGCCGGCCACGGTGAGCGTCCGGGCGGTGCCGGGCAGCGTGAGGGTGTCGCCGGGCTCGGCCAGCAGTGCCCGGGCCAGCCGGCTCTCCAGGACCACGCCGGCCGGCCGCCCGGGGTCCAGCCAGTGGCCCGCGGTGAGCACCGGGCGGCCTACCGAGGGCAGCCGCGAGGTGCCGCGCAGCTCCACGGCGGCCCGGGTGCCGCGGCCGGCGACGGTGGCGGACTCGGTGAGGTAGGGGCCGGCGACGGACTCGACACCGTCCAGCCGGGCGAGCTTGCGGGCGTCCGCCGAGGCGGCGGTGTGGATCCACACATGGGCCCCGTGGGCCTGGGTGAAGGTCCGCTGCCAGGGGTTGGTGGCGTAGCCGAACAGGGCGGCGGCCAGCAGCAGGGAGGCGACGATGCCCGCGGTGGCGAGCGTGATGAAAAGCGCCTCGCCGCGGTGCGTGCGCAGATCGGAGTGAGCCCAGCGCAGGGTGGCTCGCACGGCTCAGTCCCCGGTCCCGTGGCCGCAGGGCCGGTGGGCCGTCAGTCGGTGCGCCGTCGGTCCGTGGGCCGTCAGTCGGTGCGCCGTCGGTCCGTGCGCCATCAGTCCCTCAGCTCCAGCACGCTCGCCGTCCCGGACTTCCTGGGCGGGGCAGCGTCCAGGACGGCGTCGTCGGCGATCCGGCCGTCGAAGAAGCTGATCACGCGGTCGGCGGCGCTGGCCAGCCGGGCGTCGTGGGTGACCAGGACGATGCTCTGCCCGCGTCCGTGGAAGCGGGACAGCAGCCGCATCACCTCGCGGGTGCCCTTGCTGTCCAGACTGCCGGCGGGCTCGTCGGCCAGCAGCAGCGGCGGATGGTTGACCAGGGCGCGGGCGAGCGCGACCCGCTGCTGCTCACCGCCGGACAGCTCGCCGGGCATGCTGCGCTCCTTGCCCGTGAGGCCCAGCTCGGCGAGGAGCTCCTCGCGCTCGGCCCGGGCCCGCTTCGGGGGCACGCCGGCGAGCAGGGCGGGCAGCTCGACGTTGTCCGCGACCGACAGGTTCGACACCAGGTTGAAGAACTGGAAGACGATCCCGATGGCCTTGCGGCGCTCCACCGCCCAGCGCGCCTCGCTGAAGGAGTCCGTGCACCGGCCGTCGAGCCAGATGCTCCCCTCGTCCGGCCACTGCAGCCCGCCGAGCAGGTGCAGCAGCGTCGACTTGCCGGCTCCGGACGGTCCGGTGATCGCCACGAACTCGCCGCGCGCCACGCTCAGGCCGACCCCGCGCACGGCATGCGCGGGCGCGCCCTCGCCGTGGTGGGTCTTCAGCAGTCCCTCGGCGCGCAGCAGCGGAACGGAGCCGTCGCTCACTCCAGTTCCTCCAGTTCCTCCTGGCACCGCTCCAGCCAGTCGAGGTCGGCCTGCAGATGCAGCATCGCGCCCTCTATGAGCAGCTGGGCGATTCGGTTGTCCCGGCTCTCGGCCGCGGCCAGTTTCGACAGATCGCGCATGGTGTTGAGGTACTGGCGCCGCTGCCTGTTGATGAGTGCGATCTGGTCGGCGAGACCGGTCTGCGGGGCCAGCGCGAGCTTCATGAAGAACTCGTCCCGTACCCGCGGCTCGTCCTCGGTCTCCTCGAACCAGGCGTGCAGCGCCTCCCGCCCGGCGTCGGTGAGGTGGTAGACCTTCTTGTTGGGCCGGCTCGACTGCTCGACGTCCTCGCCCTCGATCAGTCCCGACTTCTCGAGGCGGCCGAGGGTCACGTAGATCTGGCCGACGTTCGGCTGAGGGTACGCGGAGCCCAGCAGTTGCTCAAGGCCCTGCTTCAGCTCGTAACCGTGGGCGGGGCCACGCGCGAGGATTCCCAGGAGGGGCAGGCGCACTCGTGCTCTCCTCCTAGTCCGCGCAATGTGCTCCAGGCCCTAGTATCGCCCATACCTAACAGGTATACATGGCCTCTGACTCCCGGGCGAGGGTGCCCGGAGCCGGGTGTACGTGTTCAGGGAGGAACCTATGCGGTGGATGCGCGCCGCCGGTAGGGGGCTCCTCGTTCTCGCCGTGGTCCTGTCCGGGTACGTGGCCTCCGGCGCCCGGACCGGCGAAGCCGGCACCGGCGGGCGCGGACCGCTCACCCTGGCCACCGCCGGCGACCTGACCAGCTACCTCGGCCCGCTCCTGCGGGGCTGGAACCGCACCCACCCCGGCGAGAAGGTGACCCTCGTCGAACTGCCGGACTCGGCCGACGAGACGCACGCGCAGATGACCACCGACCTGCGCGGCGGCGACCGGGGCCGGTTCGACGTCCTGAACATCGACGTCAACTGGACCGCGGAGTTCGCCGCGGCGGGCTGGATCCGCCCGCTGCCCGGCGACCGCTTCCCGCTCGGCAGCTTCCTGAAGCCGGTGGTGAGAACGGCACGGTACGACGGGCGGCTGTACGCCGTCCCGTACGTCACCAACGCCGGGCTGCTGCTGTACCGCAAGGACGTCCTCGCCAAGGCCGGGGTGCCGCCGCCACGCACCTGGGCCGAGCTGGAGCGCGACGCGAAGACCATCGCGCCCAGGTACGGGCTGGACGGCTACGCGGGCCAGTTCCTGCCCTACGAGGGCCTCACGGTCAACGCGGCCGAGGCGGTGTACTCGGCGGGCGGCACCATCCTCGGCGACGAGGGCACCCGCGTCACCGTGGACTCCGACGCCGCCCGCGAGGGCATCGGCTTCCTCGCCCGCGGCCTGCGTGAGGGCTGGATCCCCAAGGCGGCGCTGACGTACAAGGAGGAGGAGTCCAAGCAGGCCTTCCGGGACGGCCGGCTGCTCTTCCTGCGCAACTGGCCCTACGCCTACGCGGCCGCCTCGGCCAGGGGTTCCAAGGTCGCCGGCCGGGTCGGCGCGGTACCGCTGCCCGGACCCGACGGGCCGGGCAAGAGCGTCCTCGGCGGGTCCGACCTGGCCGTCAACACCCATGCCAGGCATCCGGACTCGGCCGCTCGCCTGATCGCCTACCTCACGAGCGAGCGCGTCCAGCGCCAGGTGCTGACGCGGGGCGCGCTGCCTCCCGTGCGCGCCGCCCTCTACGACGATCCCGCCCTGATCGCGCGGTTCCCCTATCTGCCGACCCTGCGCGCCGCCGTCATGACGGCCGAGCCGCGCCCCACGAGCCCGCACTACGACCAGGTCAGCCTGGTGGTCCAGGCCGTCGTGCACGACGCGCTGACCGGGCGGCAGACGCCCTCGGCCGCCGTACGCCGACTGGCGCGGGAACTCGACGCCGTCGCCGGCCGCTAGTCGCACGCTAGTTACTTGTTAGGTAACGCCAGCGTCTCAACTGTGCTCAGGATGCCCGAATAGATGCCTGTTTGCGCACTCAACTCCTCGGTAGCTTCCGTTCTTTTCATTGACACCCTCACGACACGCCTACCTAACATGCATGCATAACTGCTGCCCTTCACAGAGACAGGCCCCAGGGTTGAACAGGCATCATTGGTGGCGTGACGCGGTGATCTACCAGGTCTACGTCCGCAGCTTCCTCGACAGCACCGGCGACGGCATCGGCGATCTGGCCGGCGTCCGCGCCGGACTGCCGTACCTGAAGAAGCTCGGCGTCGACGGGATCTGGCTGAGCCCGTTCTACCCCTCGCCCCAGCACGACCACGGCTACGACGTCGCCGACTACCGCGACGTCGACCCGCTCTTCGGCGACCTCGCCGAGTTCGACCTGCTGATGACGGCCGCCCGGCGGCTCGGGATCAGGGTCCTGCTGGACATCGTCCCGAACCACTGCTCCAGCGAGCACCCGTGGTTCCGCGAGGCGCTCGCCTCCCCGCCCGGCAGCCCGGCCCGCGCCCGCTTCCACTTCGCCGACGGGCGCGGCCCCGACGGCGGCGAACCGCCCAACAACTGGCACGCCATGTTCGGCGGCCCGGCCTGGACCCGGGTCACCGAGGCGGACGGCCGGCCCGGCCAGTGGTACCTGCACATGTTCACGCCCGAACAGCCCGACTGGAACTGGCGCAACCCCGAGACACCCGCGGAGTTCGACCGCGTCCTGCGCTTCTGGCTCGACCGCGGTGTGGACGGCTTCCGCATCGACGTCGCCGCCGGACTGTTCAAGCACCCCGAACTGCCCGACTCGGACGACCCGGAGGCCGACGCCCGCACCCGCGACTCGGTCAACCCGCTGGCCTGGAACCAGCCCGAGGTGCACGACGTGTGGCGGCAGTGGCGGGCCACCTGCGAGGAGTACACCGCCCGTGACGGCCGCGAGCGCCTGCTGGTCGGCGAGGTCTCCGTGCCCACGGCCCGCGAACACGCCCAGTACGTCCGCCCCGACGAACTCCACCAGGCGTTCTTCTTCGACCTGCTCGGCGCCCCGTGGGACGCCGACGCCTTCCGCAAGGTCGTCTCCGAGGCCATGCAGGACATCGCCGGCACCGGCTCGACCGTCACCTGGGTCCTCAACAACCACGACCAGGTGCGCACCGTCACCCGCTACGGCGAACCGGCCACCGGGGGCAGCGGCCTCGGCCCCGCCCGCGCCCGCGCCGCCGCGCTGCTGATGCTGGCCCTGCCCGGCGCCACGTACATCTACCAGGGCGAGGAACTCGGCCTGCCCGAGGTCGTGGATCTGCCCGACGACGTGCTCACCGACCCGATCTTCCGCCGTACCGGAAGCCGGGCCCGCATCCGCGACGGCTGCCGGGTGCCCCTGCCGTGGTCCGGTCAGGCCTCCCCGTTCGGCTTCACCTCCGGCGCGGAGAGCGCCAAGCCCTGGCTGCCGCAGCCGGAGTACTTCGCCGAGTACGCCACCGACCGCGCCCTCGCCGACACCCGCTCCTTCTGGCACCTGTACCGCGACGGCCTGCAACTGCGATCCTCACTGCCCCAGTTGGGTGAGGGCACGCTGCGCTGGCTGGACACCCCGCCCGGCGTCCTCGGCTTCGTCCGCGGCGACGGCCTGGTCTGCGCCGTCAACTTCACCACCTCTCCCACACCCGCACCGGCCTCCGGCACGCCGCTGCTGTCCAGCGGCCCCTGCCCGGCCGGGGTGCTGCCCGGCTCGACGGCCGCCTGGTGGCTCACCGACCTCTGACCTCCTCCCACTCCACGTCAACTCCCACCCTCCCGAAGGGACATCAACGATGATGCGACGACGTACCACCCTGCTCACCGGCTGCACCGCCCTGGCCCTGGCGCTCGGCGCGACCGCCTGCGGCGGCGGCCCCGTCTCGGCCGGCGGCGGCGACAAGGCGCTCAGCGGCCAGACGGTCACCGTGGCCGGTGTCTGGTCCGGCAGCGAACAGAAGAACTTCCAGAAGGTGCTGGACGCCTTCACCGCGAAGACCGGCGCCAAGACCCAGTTCGTCTCCACCGGCGACAACGTCTCCACGGTTGTCGGCAGCAAGATCGAGGGCGGCAACGCGCCCGACGTGGTGATGGTCCCGCAGGTCGGCGTGCTCCAGCAGTTCGCGAAGAAGGGCTGGCTCAAGCCGCTGTCCGCCACCACCGGCAAGTCCGTGGACGCGGGCTACGCGCCCGTGTGGAAGAAGTACGGCAGCGTCGACGGCACCCTCTACGGCCTCTACTTCAAGGCCGCCCACAAGTCGACCGTCTGGTACAGCCCCGACGCCCTCGCCCAGGCGGGGGTGAAGCCGCCGAAGTCGTACGACGAGATGCTCAAGGCCGGGCACACCGTCTCCGACTCCGGGCTCGCCGCCTTCGCCGTCGCCGGGCAGGACGGCTGGACCCTCACCGACTGGTTCGAGAACATCTACCTCTCCCAGGCCGGTCCCGAGAAGTACGACGCCCTCGCCGCGCACAAGCTGAAGTGGACGGACGCCTCAGTCGTCGAGGCGCTCGGCACCCTCGGCAAGCTGTTCAAGGACAAGCAGCTCATCGCGGGCGGCCAGAAGGGCGCCCTCAACACCGACTTCCCGGGCTCGGTGGAGAAGGTGTTCGGACCCAAGCCGCAGGCCGGCCTGGTCTACGAGGGCGACTTCGTCGCCGGCGTCGCCCATGACCAGTTCCAGCGGAGTATCGGCAAGGACGCGGACTTCTTCCCGTTCCCGGCGGTCGGCGGCGGCAAGGCGCCGGTGGTCAGCGGCGGTGACGCGGCCGTCGTCCTCAAGGACGGCAAGAACGCGAAGGCCGGCATGAAGCTCCTGGAGTACCTGGCGACCCCCGAGGCGGCGGCCGTGTGGGCGAAGGCGGGCGGCTTCCTGTCCCCGAACAAGAAGCTCGGCCTCGCCTCCTACGGCGACGACGTCACCCGCGCCACCGCCAAGTCCCTCGTCGGCGCCGGTGACTCGGTCCGCTTCGACATGTCCGACCAGGCACCGGCGGCGTTCGGCGGCACCAAGGGCACCGGCGAGTGGAAGCTCCTGCAGGACTTCCTGCGCGACCCGTCCGACCCGAAGGGGACCGCGGCGAAGCTCGAGGCCGCCGCGGCCAAGGCCTACCAGGACTGACGGGACCGATGACCGCCACCACGCTCGTGTCCAAGGAGGCGGCCCCGCGCGCCGCCGGCGCGGCCCGGGGGCGCCGCAGCCGGCGGCGCGCCCGGACCGTCGCCCTGCTCTTCGTCTTCCCCGCCCTGCTCCTGCTCGGCGCGCTCGTCGTCTACCCGGTGCTGTTCTCCGTCGGCCGCAGCTTCTTCGACGCCTCCGGCACCCGGTTCGTCGGCGGCGGCAACTACGCCGAGATGTTCCGCGACCCGGCGACGCTGAAGGCCATCCGCAACACCACCATCTGGGTGGTCGTCGCCCCGGCCCTGCTCACCGGCCTCGGTCTGATCCTGGCCGTCCTGGTGGAGAAGGTCCGCTGGGCGACGGCGTTCAAACTGCTGCTGTTCATGCCGATGGCGGTCTCCTTCCTCGCCGCCGGCATCATCTTCCGGCTCGCCTACGACGAGGACCCGGACAAGGGCGTCCTCGACGCCGCCGTGGTCTCCGTGCACGACGCCTTCGAGGGGACCTCGTCGTATCCGACGGCACGGGGCCGTGAGGGGCTGCTGGACCAGGGCCGCGACGGGTCCTACCTCAGCCACGCGGCCGCCTCGCCGGGCGACTCGGTCACGTTGCCCCTGGTCGGCGTGCTGCCGGGGGACCTGCCGCGGGACGCCTCGCCCGCCCGGCCGGCGGCGCGGCGCGGGGCCGGCGCCGGTGAACTGCGCGGCGTCGTGTACCTGGACTTCACGCCCGGCGGGGGAGGGAAGCAGGGCCGGGTCGACCCGGAGGAGAGCGGCCTGCCCGGCATGAAGGTCGAGGCGCTGCGCGACGGCAGGACGGTCGCGAGCACCACGTCCGCCTCCGACGGCTCCTTCCGCTTCACCGGACTCCACGAGGGCTCGTACACGGTGAAGCTGCCCGCGTCCAACTTCGCGCCGCCCTACCAGGGTGTCTCCTGGCTCGGCCCGACGCTCGTCACCCCGGCGATCATCGGCGCCTACCTGTGGATCTGGACCGGCTTCGCGATGGTGCTGATCGGCGCGGGTCTGTCGAGCCTGCCCCGGGACGCGCTGGAGGCGGCGCGGATGGACGGCGCGAACGAGTGGCAGATCTTCCGCCGCATCACCGTGCCGTTGCTCGCCCCCGTGCTGACGGTCGTCTTCGTCACCCTCGTGATCAACGTGATGAAGGTGTTCGACCTCGTCTACGTCATCGCGCCGGGACCGGTGCAGGAGGACGCCACCGTGCTCGCGACCCAGATGTGGCTCGTGTCGTTCGGCGGCGGCAACAACCAGGGACTCGGCAGCGCCCTCGGTGTGCTGCTGCTCGTGCTGGTGATCCCCGCGATGGTCTTCAACGTCCGCCGCTTCCGAAGGAGTCAGCGATGAACGCGGTCAGGCGCGGCCTGGGCAACGGCCTGGTCCAGGCGTTCCTCGTGGTGATCGGCCTGGTCTGGGTGACCCCGCTCGCGGGACTGTTCCTGTCCTCCCTGCGCTCGGCCCAGGACACGGCGAAGGGCGGCTGGTGGACGGCGCTGGCCAGTCCGGGGCAGCTGTCCTTCGACAACTACTCGGCGCTGCTGAAGAACGCCGGCATCACCCAGGCCTTCTGGAACACCGTGCTGATCTCGGTGCCGACGACCGTCCTGGTCGTCGGCATCGCGGCCCTCGCCGGATACGCCTTCGCCTGGCTGGACTTCCCACTGCGGGAGCCGCTGTTCCTGCTGGTGGTGGCCCTGCTGGTGGTGCCGGTGCAGATCGGCCTGCTGCCGGTGGCCAAACTCTTCGGCCAGTTGGGCCTGTTCGGCACGATCCCCGGCGTGGTCCTCTTCCACGTCGCCTACGGCCTGCCCTTCGCGGTGTTCCTCCTGCGCAACTACTTCGCGGAGATGCCGAAGGAGATGCTGGAGGCGGCGCGGATGGACGGCGGCAGCGAGTGGCGGATCTTCACCCGCCTGGTCCTGCCGGTGGGGCGTCCCGCCATCGCCTCGCTCGCCATCTTCCAGTTCCTGTGGGTCTGGAACGACATGCTGGTCGCGCTCCTCTTCGCCGACAGCTCCTCCCAGCCCCTGACCGTGCAACTCCAGTCCCAGATACGCCAGTTCGGCAGCAACATCGACGTCCTGGCCCCGGGCGCCTTCCTCTCCCTGATAGTCCCCGTGATCGTCTTCTTCGCCTTCCAGCGCCACTTCGTCCAGGGCGTGATGGCGGGCTCGGTCAAGTGACCCCTCCTGACGGGGGACAGCGGAGGCGGCCGGCGACCCGGCCGCCTCCGCGTCAGGCGTAGGTCCAGCGCCAGGCGCTCCCGCTGTAGGAACACCTGATCCGCGTACCGCCCGCGGTGGTGGTCGCCGCTCCATGGTCGCTGTTGCGGCAGAACTGGCCCGCCGAGTAGCAGTTGCCCGCGTTGGACGTGATGGAGCACGTGCCGCCGCCGCTGTCGTCGGTGCGGACGCTGCCGGACGAGCCGGAGGTGCCGGAGGCGCGCTTGGTCACGGTGACCGTGGGCCCCGGCTTGCGGACGGTCCTCGTCTTCGTGACCGTCGGCGCGGGCTCCGGCTCGGCGGTCTCGGTGACCGTCGCGGTCACGGACACGGTCACCGTGGGCCGGGGCGCCGGCGTGGACGCTCCGGCCGCCGTGTCGTGCGCGGACCCGCAGCCGACCGCGCCTGCCGCGAGCAGGGCGACGCAGGCGGCCCACAGCCGCGTGCGCCGGTACGGCGGCCGTATGCCGGCCGGTCCTCTGTCCGTCATGTGACGCGCCCTCACCCGTGGAAGGTGATGTAGCCGTTGCCGTCGCGGTCGTTGGCGGACTTGGTGTAGGCGTGGGTGTCCGCGTGGGCGCCGGAAGACTTGTACAGGCGGATGGTGTCCTTGTCGTTGTTCCAGATGAAGTTGCAGTTCTGGCGGTAGACGACGTTATTGGCGTCCGAGTCGGTGCCGCGGCCCCCGCGCAGCTTCACGTAGTCACCGGGCTCGAGGTAGTGGTTCTTGGAGAAGGTGAACTTGTTGCTGCTGGTGCTGTCCCTGACCACGTAACCCTTGAGGTTCACGGTCGCGGTGCGCGAGTAGTTCTTGATCGTCACGTACTCGCTCTTGGTGTTGCCGGAGGTGCAGCTGTTGGAGTCCCGCCCCGGAGCGTCGTACTGGACGCCCTTGATCTTCAGGGCGGAGGAGTACTCGGCGGCCTGGGCCGGGGCCGCGACGGTGACGGCGAGCGCTCCGGCCGTGACGGTTGCGGCCAGCGCGAAACGTATACGCATGAGGTCCCCCCTCAATTGTGCGAGTGATGCGGCCAGGAGCCTACACAAAAGATGAGGGCTACATGTACGTTCGGTGCGGGAAGTGTGAAGAATCTGGCTGAGGGGGAGTCACCGAGCGCCAACGCGAAGGGGGCGGCGGGGAGTTGAATCCTCCCTGCCGCCCCCGTCCGTCACGGAGAGGCGAGCCTCACGGTGACGCCGGTGGATACAGCGACCGCGGCAACCGAGAGGCCGCCGCGGAGTCCAGGAGCCACAGCGTCCGCGAGCGGCCGCGGGCGCCCGCCGCCGGCGCCTGTATCTCGCCGGCGCCCGACAGGGCGATGGCCACGGCCTGGGCCTTGTCCTCGCCGGCCGCGAGCAGCCAGACCTCGCGGGCCGAGCGGATCGCCGGCAGGGTCAGCGAGACCCGGGTCGGCGGCGGCTTGGGCGCACCGTGCACGCCGACCACCGTGCGCTCCGTCTCGCGGACCGCGGGCAACTCCGGGAAGAGCGAGGCCACATGGGTGTCCGGTCCGACGCCCAGCATCAGCACGTCGAAGGACGGCACCGGGCCATGGTTCTCCGGCCCGGCCGCCTTGGCCAGTTCCGCCGCGTAGGCCTCCGCCGCCGCCTCCACGTCCGTACCGTGGGGACCGTCGGACGCGGGCATGGCGTGCACGCGCTCCGGGTCCAGCGGCACCGCGTCCAGCAGCGCCTCGCGGGCCTGTGTGACATTGCGCTCCGGGTCGCCCTCGGGCAGGTAGCGCTCGTCGCCCCACCACAGGTCGAGGCGGCCCCAGTCGATGGCGTCCCGGGCCGGTGCCGCCGCCAGCGCGGCCAGCAGGCCGTTGCCGTTGCGGCCGCCGGTGAGGACCACGGACGCGGTGCCCCGGGAGGCCTGCGCGTCCACGATCCGCGTGATCAGGCGGGCCGCGGCCGCCTGCGCCATCAGTTCCTTGTCGTGGTGCACGACCAGCTGCGGAGTGCTCACTTCGCCGCCGCCTTCTTCGCCGGGGCCTTCTTGGCCGCCGCCTTCTTCGCGGGCGCCTTCGCGGCCTCCTCCACCGGTTCGGCGACCGCGGCCGGCTCCGCCCGGGCGGGCTCCGGCACGGTGTTCAGCCGCTCCACGCCGTAAGCCAGCGCCGAGGCGTAGGTGTCGTCCGGGTCGAGCCGGCGCAGCTCCTCCGCGATCAGCTCGGCGGTGTCCCGCCGCTTCAGCGCCACCGCGCGGGCCGGCTGGCCCTCGATGGACAGGGTGGCCAGCGAGCCGTCCGCCCGGTCCAGGGTGATGGGACCCTCACTGGTGTCCATCCGCACGGCCGTCAGCCCAGGCCCCGCGGACAGGGAGCGCCGGACGGGAACGTCCAGCCGGTCCGCGAGCCACATCGCCAGCAGCTCACAGCTCGGGTTGAACTCCTCGCCCTCCACCTCGACGGCCTTCACCTCGCACACCACCTGGTCCAGGGCCGCCGCGAGCATCGAGCGCCACGGCGTGATCCGGGTCCAGGACAGATCGGTGTCGCCGGGTGCGTAGGCCTCGGCGCGGGCGGACAGCTCCCGTACCGGCTGCTCGGCGGCATAGGTGTCGGTCACCCGGCGCTGGGCCAGCGCGCCCA
Organism: Streptomyces sp. NPDC058145; assembly: GCF_042884245.1. NCBI lineage: Bacteria > Bacillati > Actinomycetota > Actinomycetes > Kitasatosporales > Streptomycetaceae > Streptomyces > Streptomyces sp. NPDC058145. The sequence continues at coordinate 223,101 of NZ_JBHVUH010000009.1, forward strand.
GCGGGTCGTTGGCCGGGTCCAGCGGCGCGTACACCGGCCACCAGACGACCACCGGGGCGTCCGGCAGCAGCAGCGGCAGCACCACCGAGTCGGCCTGTTCGGACACCTCGCCGTACAGCCGCAGGACGACCGTCTCGCCGGTGCCCGCCTCCGCGCCCACCCGTACCTCGGCGTCGAGCCGGGAGGACGTGCGGTCGCGCGGGGAGCGGGAGACCCGCTTGATGACCACCAGCGTGCGCGAGGGGTGCTCGCGCGAGGCGTCGTTGGCGGCCTTCAGGGCGTCGTAGGCGTTCTCCTCGTCGGTGACGATGACCAGGGTCAGAACCATGCCGACGGCGGGGGTGCCGATGGCACGGCGGCCCCGGACGAGCGCCTTGTTGATCGCGCCGGCGGTGGTGCCGGTCAGGTCTATCTTCATGGCCGGCGCCAGCTCCGTCCGTCTCGTGCCAGCATCTCGTCCGCCTCGACGGGACCCCAGGTGCCCGACTTGTACTGCGCGGGCCTGCCGTGCCGGTCCCAGTACTCCTCGATCGGGTCGAGGATCTGCCAGGACAGCTCGACCTCCTCCGTGCGCGGGAACAGGTTGGCGTCGCCGAGCAGCACGTCCAGGATGAGCCGCTCGTACGCCTCCGGGCTGGATTCCGTGAACGACTCGCCGTAGGCGAAGTCCATGGACACGTCCCGGATCTCCATCGAGGTGCCCGGCACCTTGGAGCCGAAGCGGACCGTGATGCCCTCGTCCGGCTGCACCCGGATGACGACCGCGTTCGAGCCCAGCTCCTCCGTCGCCGTGTGGTCGAAGGGGGAGTGCGGGGCCCGCTGGAAGACCACCGCGATCTCGGTGACCCGGCGGCCGAGGCGCTTGCCGGTGCGCAGGTAGAAGGGGACACCCGCCCAGCGGCGGTTGTCTATGCCCAGCTTGATCGCGGCGAAGGTGTCGGTCTTCGACTTGGCGTCGATGCCGTCCTCTTCGAGGTACCCGATGACCTTCTCGCCGCCCTGCCAGCCCGCCGCGTACTGCCCGCGCACGGTGCTGCGGCCCAGGTCCTTCGGCAGCCGCACGGCACCGAGCACCTTGGTCTTCTCCGCCGCCAGCGCGTCCGCGTCGAAGGAGGCGGGCTCCTCCATGGCCGTGAGGGCCATGAGCTGCAGCAGGTGGTTCTGGATGACGTCACGGGCGGCGCCGATGCCGTCGTAGTAGCCGGCGCGGCCGCCGACGCCGATGTCCTCCGCCATGGTGATCTGCACGTGGTCCACGAAGGACCGGTTCCAGATCGGCTCGAACATCGTGTTGGCGAAACGCAGCGCCAGGATGTTCTGGACCGTCTCCTTGCCGAGATAGTGGTCGATCCGGAACACCTGGTCCGGCTCGAACACCTCGTGCACGACCTTGTTCAGCTCCTCGGCCGACCTGAGGTCGTGGCCGAAGGGCTTCTCGATGACCGCGCGCCGCCAGGAACCCGAGGACTGGTCGGTCAGACCGTGCTTCTTCAGCTGCTGGATGACCACCGGGAAGGAACGCGGCGGCACCGACAGGTAGAAGGCGAAGTTGCCGCCCGTCCCCTGGGCCTTGTCCAGCTCCTCGATGGTGCCGCGCAGCCGCTCGAAGGCGTCGTCGTCGTCGAAGGTGCCCTGGACGAAACGCATCCCCTGGATGAGCTGCTGCCAGACCTCCTCACGGAAAGGGGTCCGGGAGTGCTCCTTGACGGCGTCGTGGACCTCGGCGGCGAAGTCCTCGTGCGCCCACTCCCGCCGGGCGAAGCCGACCAGCGAGAAGCCCGGCGGCAGCAGACCCCGGTTGGCGAGGTCGTACACCGCGGGCATCAGCTTCTTGCGGGACAGGTCGCCCGTGACGCCGAAGATCACCAGGCCCGACGGCCCCGCGATGCGCGGGAGCCGTCGGTCGGCGGGGTCACGAAGCGGGTTCGCTCCGGAACCGGGAAGGCGTGACAACTCAGCCCTCCGAGGGGGCGAGGCGCTCGAGCTCCGCCTGGGTCGACTTCAGCAGGTCGTTCCAGGACGCCTCGAACTTGTCCACGCCCTCGTCCTCCAGCACCCGCACGACGTCGTCGTACGGGACCCCGAGCCGCTCCAGCGCGTCCAGGTGGGCGCGCGCCTGCTCGTAGGTGCCGGCGACGGCGTCGCCACGGATCTCGCCGTGATCCTCGACGGCCTCCAGCGTGGCCTCCGGCATGGTGTTGACCGTGTTCGGCGCGACCAGGTCGGTGACGTACATCGTGTCCTGGTACGCCGGGTCCTTCACGCCGGTCGACGCCCACAGCGGACGCTGCCGGTTGGCGCCGGCGTTCTCCAGCGCGCTCCAGCGCTCGGAGTCGAACACCTCCTCGTACGCCTGGTAGGCGAGCCGGGCGTTGGCGACGGCGGCCTTGCCGCGCAGCGCCTTGGCCTCGTCGGTGCCGAGGGCGTCCAGGCGCTTGTCGATCTCGGTGTCCACGCGGGACACGAAGAACGACGCCACGGAGTGGATCTTCGACAGGTCCAGGCCGCGCTCCTTGGCCGTCTCCAGGCCGGAGAGGTACGCGTCCATGACCTTGCGGTAGCGCTCCAGCGAGAAGATCAGCGTGACGTTCACGCTGATGCCGTTGCCGATCGTCTCGGTGATCGCCGGCAGACCCGCCTCGGTGGCCGGGATCTTGATCAGCGTGTTGGGGCGGTCCACCAGCCAGGCGAGCTGCCTGGCCTCGGCGGCGGTCGCCTTGGCGTTGTGCGCCAGGCGCGGGTCGACCTCGATCGAGACCCGGCCGTCCTGGCCGTTCGTGGCCTCGAAGACCGGGTGCAGGATGTCGGCGGCGTCGCGGACGTCCGCCGTGGTGATCATGCGGATGGCCTCTTCGACGGTGACCCTGCGGGCGGCGAGGTCCGACAGCTGCTGGTCGTAGCCGTCCCCCTGCGAGATCGCCTTCTGGAAGATCGTCGGGTTGGTGGTGACGCCCACGACGTGCTGCTGGTCGATCAACTCGGCGAGGTTGCCGGACGTGATCCGCTTGCGCGACAGGTCGTCCAGCCAGATCGCCACGCCCTCCTCGGAGAGGCGCTTCAGTGCGTCTGTCATGGAATTACATCTCCTACGTGTCGTATATGAGCGTCAGCGCTGGGCGGCGGCCAGGGATTCCCGGGCCTTGGCGGCCACGTTCTCGGCGGTGAAGCCGAACTCGCGGAAGAGCACCTTGCCGTCGGCGGAAGCACCGAAGTGCTCCAGCGAAACGATGCGGCCGGCGTCCCCGACGTACTTGTGCCAGGTCAGGCCGATGCCCGCCTCCACGGCGACACGGGCCTTGACGGACGGCGGCAGCACGGAGTCCCGGTACCCCTGGTCCTGCTCCTCGAACCACTCCACGGACGGCATGGACACGACCCGGGTGGGCACGCCCTCGGCCTGCAGCTGCTCACGGGCCTCGACGGCCACGTGGACCTCGGAACCGGTGGCGATCAGGACGACCTGCGGCTCGCCGCCGTCGGCCTCCATCAGGACGTAACCGCCGCGTGCGGCCTCGTCGTTGGGTTCGTAGATCGGCACGCCCTGCCGGGTCAGCACCAGACCGTGCGGCCGGCCCTTGCCGAACTCCTTGGTGTAGCGCTTGAGGATCTCGCGCCAGGCGATCGCGGTCTCGTTGGCGTCCGCGGGGCGGACGACGTTCAGGCCCGGGATCGCGCGCAGCGAGGCCAGGTGCTCGACCGGCTGGTGGGTGGGGCCGTCCTCGCCGAGGCCGATGGAGTCGTGCGTCCACACGTACGTCACCGGCAGGTGCATCAGGGCCGACAGACGCACCGCGTTGCGCATGTAGTCGGAGAACACCAGGAAGGTGCCGCCGTAGACGCGGGTGTTGCCGTGCAGGGTGATGCCGTTCATCTCCGCGGCCATGGAGTGCTCGCGGATGCCGAAGTGGATCGTGCGGCCGTACGGGTTCGCCTCCGGCAGCGGGTTGCCGGCCGGCAGGAAGGAGCTGTCCTTGTCGATGGTCGTGTTGTTCGACCCGGCGAGGTCGGCGGAACCGCCCCACAGCTCCGGGATCACCGCACCGAGGGCCTGCAGCACCTTGCCGGACGCGGCACGCGTCGCGACGCCCTTGCCCGGCTCGAACACCGGGAGCTTCTCCTCCCAGCCGGCCGGCAGCTCGCCCTTGCTGATGCGGTCGAAGTCGGCGGCGCGCTCGGTGTTGCCGTCACGCCAGAGCTGCAGCGACTTCTCCCACTCGGCCTTCGCCTGCGCGCCTCGCTCCAGCGCCCTGCGGGTGTGCGCGAGGACCTCGTCCGCGACCTCGAAGCTCCGCTCCGGGTCGAAGCCGAGGACGCGCTTCGTCGCCGCGACCTCGTCGTCGCCGAGCGCCGAACCGTGGGCGGCCTCGGTGTTCTGCGCGTTCGGGGCCGGCCAGGCGATGATCGAGCGCATCGCGATGAAGGACGGCCGGTCCGTGACCTGCTTCGCGGCCTCGATGGCATCGTAGATCGCGTGCGGGTCGAGGTCGCCGTCCGGCTTCGGGGCGACCCGCTGCACGTGCCAGCCGTAGGCCTCGTACCGCTTGGCGGTGTCCTCGGAGACGGCGGTCTCGGTGTCGCCCTCGATCGAGATGTGGTTGTCGTCCCACAGCAGGATCAGGTTGCCGAGCTTCTGGTGACCGGCCAGCGAGGACGCCTCGGCGGAGATGCCCTCCTGGAGGCAGCCGTCACCGGCGATGCAGTAGACGAAGTGGTCGAAGGGCGACTCGCCCTGCGCGGCCTCCGGGTCGAAGAGACCGCGCTCGTAGCGGGCGGCCATCGCCATGCCCACCGCGTTGGCCACACCCTGGCCCAGCGGGCCGGTCGTGGTCTCCACGCCCTTGGTGTGTCCGTACTCCGGGTGGCCCGGGGTCTTCGAACCCCAGGTACGGAAGGACTCCAGGTCATCGAGCTCCAGGCCGAAGCCGGCCAGGTAGAGCTGCGTGTAGAGGGTCAGGGACGAGTGGCCGGCGGACAGCACGAAGCGGTCGCGGCCGACCCACTCCGGGTCGGCCGGGTCGTGCCGCATCACCTTCTGGAAGAGGGTGTATGCGGCCGGGGCCAGGCTCATCGCCGTACCGGGATGGCCGTTGCCGACCTTCTGTACGGCGTCGGCGGCCAGGACTCGGGCGGTGTCCACGGCCCGCTGGTCCAGCTCGGTCCACTCAAGGTCTGTGGTGGTCGGCTTGGTGCTCACCCTGGGTCAGGGCTCCTCTCCACATGTCGGTCGCCGGCCCTGGGGGCATGCCCCCTCCCGGCCGCCGGTGTGCACTGCCTGCCCACCGGCCGCCACGAGCCTACCCCCGTAAGGACGTGCGTTTTTTCGAGTCATTACAGACTGCCGGGACTCTTGGACATCCGCCTCCCGACCGGCCGACAGCGCATTTGGCAGATGAATACGGAGCCGCTCATCCGACTGCTCAATCGAGCCCCACCACACCTCGGACGCGCGGCCCGCCAACACGACCCCACCCCCGCGAAGGCCGGGGTATGGGCAACGTCTAAAGTGGCGTGGTACGCGCGAGCCTCTACCCGGCCTTCACGAGAAGGGCTCGCTGGGATGTTCTCTGTCAGGGGTGTGCGTGACGGCCGTCGAATCCCGTCCTGGGGGCACCTCCCAGGCCCTTCCGGCGCTGGGGGAGGGTGTGGTTCGTGATGCGAGCCAAAGCCCGGTTCACCGGCCGTTCGGGGCCCGTGTCAAGGCGTTCGTGGCGCTGACCAAGCCGCGGATCATCGAGCTGCTGCTCATCACCACCGTTCCGGTGATGTTCCTGGCCCAGCAGGGCGTGCCCGACCTGAAGCTGGTCCTGCTCACCTGCGTCGGCGGCTACCTCTCCGCGGGCGGCGCCAACGCGCTCAACATGTACATCGACCGGGACATCGACGCCCTGATGGACCGCACCTCGCAGCGGCCGCTGGTGACCGGCATGGTCAGCCCGCTCGAGTGCCTGGTCTTCGGCATCACCCTGGCCGTCGTCTCGACGCTGCTGTTCGGGCTCACCGTCAACTGGCTGTCCGCCTGGCTGTCACTCGGAGCGCTCCTCTTCTACGTCGTCGTCTACACGATGATCCTGAAGCGGCGCACCTCGCAGAACATCGTCTGGGGCGGCATCGCCGGCTGTCTGCCGGTGCTGATCGGCTGGTCCTCGGTGACGAACTCGATGTCCTGGGCGCCGGTCGTCCTCTTCCTCGTCATGTTCTTCTGGACGCCGCCGCACTACTGGCCGCTGTCGATGAAGGTCAAGGAGGACTACGCGCGCGTGGGCGTGCCGATGCTCCCGGTCATCGCCTCCAACAAGGTGGTCGCCCGGCAGATCGTCATCTACAGCTGGGTGATGGTCGTCGTCTCCCTGCTGCTCACCCCCCTCGGCTACACCGGCTGGTTCTACACGGCGGTCGCCCTGGCGGCCGGCGGCTTCTGGCTGTGGGAGGCGCACGGGCTGCAGAACCGGGCGAAGGCCGAGGCCACGGGCGTGAAGCTCAAGGAGATGCGGCTGTTCCACTGGTCCATCACGTATGTCTCCATCCTCTTCGTCGCGGTCGCCGTCGACCCGTTCCTGCGCTGACCCGCGCCGGGCGTACGTCACAGGGCCCTGCTCTCGCCAGTCGATCTACCCGTGAGTAGCATCCTGTTCATGGCAGACACGCAGCAGGTTGACCCCAAGGACGAGCGCAGGGCGGCGAAGCTGGCCCGGCGGATCGGCGCCTTCTCCAAGGCCCACGGCGGCGCCGAGGGCCAGGTGGCCCACATCGGCGAGCGCGGCGCCCGCATCGTGCTCGTCGGCGAGGACGGCGGCTGGGGCGACCTGGTGGCGCCCAGCACCGCCATCGCCGAGCAGGCCGTCGAGAAGGCCGGCATCACCGTCCACGAGTCCTTCGACGGCGAGTTCGCGGCGAAGGTGACCACCGGTCGCTACGAGTGGAGCCGGATGGCCGGCATCCAGGTGGGCGGCCCGAGCAACGGCTGACGCCTGGGGCCTCCAGTTCGAAGGACACTGAGGCAACACCGGATCCCGGGTTCACCCGTTAGGCCCTGCAAGAAGCGCAGCGCCTCGGGGAGCCCGCATGATCGAAACGCCGTCCCTCGTGGACCAGTACTGTCACGGCGTGCTGCGCACCGAGCTGGGCCTCGGCACCTTCGAGGCCCGGCTCGCGCGGACCGAGGGACCGCCCGCGCCGGGCACCACCCTCTTCGACACCCAGACCGGCTTCGCCGTACGCCGCTGGTGCCCGCCCCTGCTCGGCCTGGAGCCGCACTGCCCGCCCGCCCGGTATCTGGCCCGGCGCCGGGAACTGGGCGTGCTGGAGGCGGGCCGCCGGCTGCTGCGGGGCAGCGGGATCACCACCTACCTGGTCGACACGGGCCTGCCCGGCGACCTCACGGGCCCGGCGGAGCTGGCGTCCGCGGGCGACGCCGAGGCTCACGAGATCGTCCGTCTGGAACTCCTCGCCGAACAGGTCGCGGACACCTCGGGCACCGTCGAGTGCTTCCTCGCCAACCTCGCCGAGTCGGTGCACGGGGCCGCCGCCCAGGCGGTCGCCTTCACCTCCGTCGCCGGTCTCAGACACGGCCTGGCCCTCGCCCCCGAGCCGCCCGGCCCGGGCGAGGTGCGGGGCGCGGCGGGCCGCTGGCTGGCCGGACGACGGGTGGGCGGGCCGCTGACCGACCCGGTGCTGCTGCGGCACCTGCTGTGGATCGCGGTCGCCTCGGGCCGGCCCCTCCAGCTCCACGCCGGGCTCGGCGAGCCCGGCTCGCGCATCGACCGCACCGACCCGGTGCTGCTCACCGACTTCGTGCGCGCCACGGCCGGGCTCGGCACCGACCTGATCCTGCTGCACGGCTACCCGTACCATCGCCACGCCGCCCACCTCGCCGGGGTCTTCCCGCACGTGTACGCCGACTCGGGCGCGGCCCTCGTGCGCACCGGCGCCCGTGCGGTCACGGTCCTCGCGGAGATCCTCGAGCTGGCACCCTTCGGCAAGATCCTCTTCTCCAGCGGCGCCCACGGCCTGCCCGAGCTGCATGTCGTCGGCGCCCTGCTGTTCCGTGAGGCCCTGGACCGGGTGCTGGGCACCTGGGTCGCCGAGGACGCGTGGTCCCTGGACGACGCCCAGCGGGTGGCCCGGATGGTCGCGGCGGACAACGCGCGGCGGGTCTACGCGCTGGACTGAGGGGTGTGCGGCGGCGCGGGCCCCGTACAGACTGCTGCCATGCCGACCGAAGCGCTCCTCGCCCGCCTCCTGCACGACCTCGCACCGCTGCGGCCGCTGGCCCTCTGGGCGCACGGCTCCCTGGCCGGCGGCGACTACCAGGAGGGCCGCAGCGACCTCGACCTGATCGCGGTGCTCCCGGGCCCGATCACCCTGGCCACCGTAGGCGGGGTGATCCGGACGCATCGCCGGCTGCGCACCGAACCGCTCGCGGCCGGGCTGCACTGCACCTACCTCACCCCGGCCGCCTCGGCGGACCCCGGCCGGTCCCACCTGACCTGGGCGCACGGCCATGTGATGCGCCGGCCGGTCACCCCCGTGACCCGGCGCGAACTGCACGACTTCGGCCGGGTACTGCACGGCGAGCCGCCGGCCGGACTGCTGCCGCCGATGCCGGACAGGCAGCTGAAGGAGTTCGTCGTACGGGACCAGCGAGATTACTGGCGGCCCGCGGTGGACCGTGCCCGGCTGTGGCGGCAGGACGTCTGGGTGGACCTCGGCCTGCTCACCTTCGCCCGCGCCACCGTCACCCTGCGCGACGGACGGCTGATCCCGAAGCGGGAGGCACTGGCCGAACTGACGGCCCTGGGCGCGCCCGCCGAGGTCGTCGAGGACATCACCCGCCGGCGCTACGGCGCTCCCGCCCCGCGGGACGAGGCCTGGCTCGCCCACCGTGCCGAGCTGACCCGGGCCTACCTGGGGCCGGCGATCGACGCGCTGGTCACCGCGTACGGGTGACTCACGCGCGCGTGCCCACCGCCACCTCGGCCGAGGGGCCGGGCAGGTCGAGGGCGGCCCCGGGGCGCTCCCTGAGCGACAGCAGCACCCGCAGCACCCCGATCCACACCAGACACGAGCCGAGCATGTGCAGGCCGACGAGAACCTCGGGCAGGTGCGTGAAGTACTGCACGTAGCCGATGACACCCTGTCCGAGCAGGATCAGGAACAGCTCCCGGGTACGGGCCAGGGGGCCGCCGGGCGCGTCCACCGCCTTCAGCACGAACCACAGCGCGAACGTCAGCGTCACCACGATCCACGCGAGCACCGCGTGCAGCTTGGAGACCGTCTCCCAGTCGATCGGGATCCGCTCGACCTTCGAGGAGTCACCCGCGTGCGGACCGGCCCCGGTCACCACCGTGCCGACCGCGATGAGCAGCACGGACGCGACCACCAGGAACCACACCAACTGCTGCACCGCCTTGCCGACCAGCGGACGCGGCGCCCCGTCGCCCTCGCGGGTGCGCTGCCACATCACCGTGGCGATGGCGATCAGCGCCGAGGAGAGCAGGAAGTGCGCGGCGACCGTGTACGGGTTCAGGCCGACCAGGACGACGATGCCGCCGAGCACCGCGTTGCCCATGACCACCCAGAACTGCGCCCAGCCCAGCCGGGTCAGGCTCCGCCGCCGCGGCTTCTCGGCACGCGCGGCGATGATCGCCCAGCCCACGGCCGCGCACAGTACGTACGTCAGCATGCGGTTGCCGAACTCGATGACCCCGTGGAAGCCCATGGCCCGGGTGGTGGTCAGCGAGTCGTCGGTGCAGGTCGGCCAGGTCGGGCAGCCGAGGCCCGAGCCGGTGAGGCGGACCGCGCCGCCGGTGACCACGATGATCACCGACATGACGAGCGCGGCGAGCGCCGCCCGCCGGACGGTCCGGGGATCCGGGGTCCAGCGGTCGGCGATGAAGGCGAGCGGGTTGCGCAGCGCAGCGGTGGCGTCGGCACGGGTCAGCTTTGGCACGTGCACCATGGTAGGCCGCCGCTTGTGCACACTTTCACGAGGGTCGGTCGCGGCCTCACTCCCAGCGGAAGAACTTCCCCGCCGCGGCCAGTCCCAGGACCGCCCACACCGCGAGGATCCCCAGGTCGCCCCAGGGCACCCCGGCCCCGTGCCGGAGCACGTCCCGCAGGCCGTCGGAGAGCGCCGAGATCGGCAGCAGTCCGAGCACGTGCTGACCGGCCGGGCCGAACTTCTCCAGCGGGACGACGACCCCGCCGCCGACGAGCAGCAGCAGGAAGACCAGGTTGGCGGCGGCCAGCGTGGCCTCGGCCTTCAGCGTGCCCGCCATCAGCAGGCCGAGCCCGGAGAAGGCGGCCGTGCCGAGGACCAGCAGGAGCAGCACGGCGAAGGGGTTGCCGTGCGGGGACCAGCCGAGGGCGAACGCGATCACGGTCAGCAGGATCACCTGGAGGATCTCCGTGACCAGCACCGACGCCGTCTTCGCGGCCATCAGGCCCCAGCGGGGCAGCGGGGAGGAGGCCAGCCGCTTGAGCACCCCGTAGCGGCGCTCGAAGCCGGTCGCGATGGCCTGCCCGGTGAACGCCGTGGACATCACGGCGAGGGCGAGGACGCCGGGCGTGAGGAAGTCCACGGCCTCGCCCTTGCCGGTGTCCACGATGTCCACGGAGCTGAAGAGCACCAGCAGCAGGGTCGGGATCACGACCGTCAGCAGCAGTTGCTCGCCGTTGCGCAGCAGCATCCGCGTCTCCAGCGCCGCCTGCGCCGCGATCATGCGGGGGAGGGGCGCCGCGCCCGGCTTGGGGGTGTAGGTACCCGACGCGGTGGTCATGAACGCAGCTCCTTGCCCGTGATCTCCAAAAAGACGTCCTCGAGGGTGTGCTGCTCCACCGAGATCCGGTCCGGCATCACCCCGTGCTGGGCGCACCACGAGGTCACCGTGGCCAGCAGTTGCGGGTTCACCTTGCCAGCGACCCGGTAGGCGCCCGGGGTCAGCTCGGCGGCCGTGCAGTCGGCGGGCAGCGCCTTCAGCAGCGAGGCCACGTCGAGGCCGGGGCGGCCGGTGAAGCGCAGGGTGTTCTCGGCGCCGCCCTTGCACAGCTCCTCCGGGGAGCCCTGGGCGATGACCCGGCCGCCGTCGATGATCGCCACGTCGTCGGCGAGTTGCTCGGCCTCTTCCATGTAGTGGGTGGTGAGGATCACCGAGACGCCGTCGGCGCGCAGGTCCCGCACCAGGTCCCAGGTGGCCCGGCGGGCCTGCGGGTCGAGGCCCGCGGTCGGCTCGTCCAGGAACACCAGCTCCGGGCGCCCGACCACGGCCATGGCGAGCGCGAGCCGCTGCTGCTGGCCGCCGGACAGCCGCCGGTAGGAGGTCCGGCCGCAGGAGCCGAGCCCGAGGCGCTCGATCAGCGCGTCCACGTCCAGCGGGTGCGCGTGCAGCTTGGCGACGTGCCGCAGCATCTCGTCGGCCCGGGCACCGGAGTACACGCCGCCGGACTGGAGCATCACGCCGATCCGGGGACGCAGCTCGGCGGACTGCCGTACCGGGTCGAGGCCCAGGACGCGCACCGTGCCGGAATCCGGCTTCCGGTACCCCTCGCAGGTCTCGACCGTGGTCGTCTTCCCCGCCCCGTTGGGGCCGAGTACGGCGGTCACTCCCGCCCGGGCCGCCAGGTCCAGCCCGCTCACCGCGGTCTTCGTGCCGTACCGCTTCACCAAGGCCTGGACCTGGACCACGGGCTCACTTCGCATGAACCCAGAGTCTAGGGACGCCGCCGGGCGTTCAGACGCGGGGGTGCTGGAACTCCTCCTCACGGGGCCGGTGCACGGGGAGCCACCGCTGCGCGTAGGCCACCGCGTCCGCCACCGGGAACAGGCGTGCGTCGGCCGCGCCCACCTTCCCGCGGACGACGGGCCGGTCCCGTTCGAAGTCGTGGCCCAGTTCGTCGAAGCGGTCCGAGGTGATCGACACCTCGGTCACCGTCTCCCAGCCGCCGCCCGGCGCCGGCCGGCCGACGCTCACCAGCGGCGACGGTATGCGGTACTCGGCCAGGTGGAAGCCGGTGCAGGCGTCGTAGCCCGCGCCGAGCAGCAGCACCCGGGCGCCGAGCCGCTCCAGCCGGGCCAGCGGGCTGTGCTCGCCGAGCCGGCAGTCGCGGGCGTGGCCGTCGACGATGCCGGCCGCGCGGGGGCCGAGGGCCGCGAAGGAGGTCTGCGGATGCGCGCTGCGCCGAGCGCCCGGCCAGGTCCGCACGGTCTCGGGTATCACGCCGACCCCGCGCGAGGGGGTGGTCGCGGGGTCGTACGGGGGCATGGTGGCGCGGATGCGGTCCCACCACTCCTGGGGCACCGGAGGGTTCCCCCACACCGCCGGGTCGGACTGGTCACCGGACTGGGTGGGGACGACGAGCGTGCCGGACGGGCCGAGCGCGTCGAGGAGCGCCTGGACGACGGCGACGGCGCCTCCGTTCACCCAGCCGAGGGAACTCAGCGAGGAGTGCGCCAGCAGGGTCTCGCCGCTCTCGACACCCAGTCGGCGCAGCTCCTCGGCCATGCTGTCCCGGGTGAGAAGAGGGCCGGTCGGAGGGGGTGTCGGCATGGTCCCGGAGTCTCCCCCACCAGGGCGTGCGGCGCCAGCGAATTGCCTGGCAGGGGCGGCCGGGATGATCGATCAGAAGATCGTTTCCGCAGGTCGGATTAGGCATGCCTAAGTGACGTAGGGCACCGGGGGTGATCCGGACGGCGCTTGTCAGTCTCCGAGGAATTACGCAACAATGGCGTTGTGAAAAACGTCGACGAGGCTCGGGAGACCCCGGTGGGGACCCCCCAGGAGGAGCTCGCGACCGGGGAGCGCTCGACGCGCAACCGGGTCGCGCGGTCCATCCTGGACCACGGCCCGTCGACCGTCGCCGAGCTGGCCGGACGGCTGGGCCTGACCCAGGCCGCCGTACGGCGCCACCTGGACGCGCTCGTCGCCGACGACGTCGTGGAGGCCCGTGAGCAGCGGGTGTACGGCGCCCGGACGCGCGGCCGGCCCGCCAAGGTGTTCGCGCTCACCGACTGCGGCCGGGACGCCTTCGACCAGTCGTACGACAAGCTCGCCGCGGAGGCGCTCCGCTGGATCGCCGAGCGGGAGGGCGGTCCGGAGGCGGTCGCCGCCTTCGCCCGGGCCCGGTTCGCCGCGCAGGCGAGGGCCTACCGCGAGGCGATCGAGGGCGTCGGCCCCGATCTGCGCGCCGAGGCGCTGGCCAAGGCCCTGAGCGCGGACGGGTACGCTGCAGCGGCGCGCAGCGCGCCCCTCCCGCAGCAGGGTGAGCAGCTCTGCCAGCACCACTGCCCGGTCGCCCACGTGGCGGAGCAGTTCCCGCAGCTGTGCGAGGCGGAGACGGAGATCTTCGCCGAGCTGCTGGGTACCCATGTGCAGCGACTGGCGACCATCGCGCACGGCGACGGCGTCTGCACGACGTTCATCCCCAAGATTTCGAAGTCCGATCACCAGAGCCCCCAAGCATCTGCAAGCACGGCCGGGAGGAACCCCGCATGACTCTCCCCACGGAGACCGCCCACCCCGAACTCGAGGGCCTGGGCAACTACGAATACGGCTGGGCCGACTCCGACGTCGCCGGTGCCTCTGCCAGGCGCGGTCTCAACGATGACGTCGTCCGCGACATCTCGGGCAAGAAGTCCGAGCCGGAGTGGATGACGAAGCTGCGCCTCAAGGGTCTGAAGCTCTTCGAGAAGAAGCCCATGCCGAACTGGGGCTCGGACCTGTCGGGCATCGACTTCGACAACATCAAGTACTTCGTGCGCTCCACGGAGAAGCAGGCGGAGTCCTGGGAGGACCTGCCCGAGGACATCAAGAACACCTACGACAAGCTGGGCATCCCGGAGGCCGAGAAGCAGCGCCTCGTCGCCGGTGTCGCCGCCCAGTACGAGTCGGAGGTCGTCTACCACCAGATCCGTGAGGACCTGGAGGAGCAGGGCGTCATCTTCCTCGACACCGACACCGCCCTGAAGGAGCACCCGGAGCTCTTCAAGGAGTACTTCGGCACGGTCATCCCGGTCGGCGACAACAAGTTCGCGTCGCTGAACACCGCGGTGTGGTCGGGCGGCTCCTTCATCTACGTGCCGAAGGGAGTGCACGTCGAGATCCCGCTGCAGGCCTACTTCCGCATCAACACGGAGAACATGGGCCAGTTCGAGCGGACCCTGATCATCGTCGACGAGGGCGCCTACGTGCACTACGTCGAGGGTTGTACGGCCCCGATCTACAAGTCGGACTCGCTGCACAGCGCCGTGGTCGAGATCATCGTCAAGAAGAACGCCCGCTGCCGTTACACGACCATCCAGAACTGGTCGAACAACGTCTACAACCTGGTCACCAAGCGCGCCGTGGCGTACGAGGGCGCGACCATGGAGTGGATCGACGGCAACATCGGCTCCAAGGTGACGATGAAGTACCCGGCCGTCTACCTGATGGGCGAGCACGCCAAGGGCGAGACCCTGTCCATCGCCTTCGCGGGCGAGGGGCAGCACCAGGACGCCGGCTCCAAGATGGTCCACATGGCGCCGAACACCTCGTCGAACATCGTCTCCAAGTCGGTGGCGCGCGGTGGCGGCCGCACCTCCTACCGCGGTCTCGTCGAGATCGGCGAGGGCGCCCACGGCTCCAAGTCGAACGTGCTGTGCGACGCGCTGCTCGTCGACACCATCTCCCGCTCCGACACGTACCCCTACGTGGACGTCCGCGAGGACGACGTCTCCATGGGCCACGAGGCGACCGTCTCCAAGGTCTCCGAGGACCAGCTCTTCTACCTGATGAGCCGCGGTCTCTCGGAGTTCGAGGCGATGGCGATGATCGTGCGCGGCTTCGTCGAGCCGATCGCCAAGGAGCTCCCCATGGAGTACGCCCTCGAGCTCAACCGGCTGATCGAGCTCCAGATGGAGGGCGCGGTCGGCTGACGCCACCGCCGCTCCCGTCAAGCCACTCACGTAAGAAAGCGAGCAGACCGACAGCCATGGCTGAGGCTCAGAACTCCCCCACCCTCGACTCCGCTCGGGCGGGGGGACCCCCACCCGTGGGCTCCACCACCGCGGGCCAGATCGCGGTGGCCGCCGAGTCGACCGTCGCCACGCGCATGAGCGTGCCCCCGTCCTTCGACGTGGCGGACTTCCCGGTCCCGCACGGCCGCGAGGAGGAATGGCGGTTCACGCCGCTGGAGCGCCTGCGCGGCCTGCACGACGGCAGCGCCGTCGCCACCGGCGCGGGCGTGAAGGTCGCCGTCGAGGCTCCCGAGGGCGTGACCGTCGAGACCGTCGGCCGCGACGACGCGCGGATCGGCCGGGCCGGCACCCCGGTGGACCGCGTCGCCGCCCAGGCGTACTCGGCGTTCGAGCAGGCCGGCGTGGTCACCGTCCCCAAGGAGACGGTGCTCACCGAGCCGATCCGCATCGCCGTGCACGGCGAGGGCGGGGTCGCCTTCGGCCACCAGGTCATCGAGCTGGGCGCCTTCGCCGAGGCCGTCGTGGTCATCGACCACACCGGTGACGCGGTCCTCGCCGCGAACGTCGACTACCTCCTGGGCGACGGCGCCAAGCTGACCGTCGTCTCCGTCCAGGACTGGGACGAGAAGTCCGTCCACGTGGCCCAGCACAACGCGCTGATCGGCCGGGACGCCTCCTTCAAGTCCGTGGTCGTCACCTTCGGCGGCGACGTGGTCCGGCTGCACCCGCGCGTGGAGTACGCCGGTCCCGGCGGCGAGGCCGAGCTGTTCGGCCTGTACTTCACCGACTCCGGGCAGCACCAGGAGCACCGCCTGCTGGTCACCCACAACACCCCGCACTGCAAGTCGAACGTCGTCTACAAGGGCGCGCTCCAGGGCGACGACGCGCACGCGGTCTGGATCGGCGACGTGCTCATCGAGGCCGCCGCCGAGGGCACGGACACCTACGAGATGAACCGCAACCTCGTCCTCACGGACGGTGCGCGCGTCGACTCGGTGCCGAACCTGGAGATCGAGACCGGCGAGATCGTCGGCGCCGGCCACGCCTCCGCCACCGGCCGCTTCGACGACGAGCAGCTCTTCTATCTGATGGCCCGCGGCATCGCCGAGCAGGACGCCCGCCGCCTGGTGGTCCGCGGCTTCTTCGCCGGACTGGTCCAGCAGATCGGTGTCGCCGACATCGAGGAGCGCCTGCTCGCCAAGATCGAGGAGGAGCTGGAGGCCTCGGTCGCATGACGTCCTTCGTACGCGCCTGTGGGCTGAGCGAGCTGGAGGAGGGCACCCCGAAGCGGGTGGAACTCGACGGCACGCCGGTCTCGGTCGTGAAGACCGAGGGCGAGGTGTTCGCGATCCACGACGTCTGCTCGCACGCGAACGTCTCCCTCTCCGAGGGCGAGGTGGAGGACTGCCAGATCGAGTGCTGGCTGCATGGCTCCGCCTTCGACCTGCGCACCGGCAAGCCGTCCGGCCTCCCCGCGACGCGCCCCGTCCCCGTATACCCCGTAAAGATCGAAGGGGACGACGTTCTCGTCTCCCTCACCCAGGAGTCCTGAGGCACCCATGGCAACGCTTGAAATCCGAGACCTGCACGTCACCGTCGAGGCCGACAACGCCACGAAGGAGATCCTCAAGGGTGTCGACCTGACCGTGAAGCAGGGCGAGACGCACGCCATCATGGGCCCCAACGGCTCGGGCAAGTCGACCCTCGCCTACTCGCTCGCGGGTCACCCGAAGTACACGATCACCAGCGGCACCGTGCTGCTCGACGGCGAGGACGTCCTGGAGATGTCCGTCGACGAGCGCGCCCGCGCGGGCCTGTTCCTGGCGATGCAGTACCCGGTCGAGGTCCCCGGCGTCTCGGTCTCCAACTTCCTGCGGACCTCCGCCACCGCCGTCCGCGGCGAGGCCCCGAAGCTGCGCACCTGGGTGAAGGAGGTCAAGGAGGCCATGGAGCGCCTCAACATGGACACGTCCTTCGCCGAGCGCAACGTCAACGAGGGCTTCTCCGGCGGTGAGAAGAAGCGGCACGAGATCCTCCAGCTCGAGCTGCTCAGGCCGAAGGTCGCGATCCTCGACGAGACGGACTCCGGTCTGGACGTCGACGCCCTTCGCATCGTCTCCGAGGGCGTCAACCGAGTCCGTGAGACCGGCGAGGTCGGCACCCTGCTGATCACGCACTACACGCGCATCCTGCGCTACATCAAGCCCGACTTCGTCCACGTCTTCTCCGCCGGCCGGATCGTGGAGTCCGGCGGCGCCGAGCTCGCCGACAAGCTGGAGGAAGAGGGCTACGAGGCTTACACGAAGGGTGGCGCATCCGCGTGACGCAACTGCCGGGCCTCCTCGACACAGAGGCGATCCGCAAGGACTTCCCCATCCTGGACCGAGCGGTCCACGACGGCCGGAAGCTCGTGTACCTGGACAACGCGGCGACCTCGCAGAAGCCGCGCCAGGTGCTGGACGCCCTGAGCGAGTACTACGAGCGCTACAACGCCAACGTCCACCGCGGTGTGCATGTGCTCGCCGAGGAGGCCACGGCGCTGTACGAGGGCGCGCGCGACAAGGTCGCCGAGTTCGTCAACGCGCCCAGCCGCGATGAGGTAATCTTCACCAAGAACGCCTCCGAGTCGCTGAACCTCGTGGCCAACATGCTGGGCTGGGCCGACGAGCCCTACCGCGTGGACCACGAGACCGAGATCGTCATCACGGAGATGGAGCACCACTCCAACATCGTGCCGTGGCAGCTGCTGGCGCAGCGCACGGGCGCGAAGCTGAAGTGGTTCGGCCTGACCGACGACGGCCGGCTCGACCTGTCCAACATCAATGAGGTCATCACCGAGAAGACGAAGATCGTCTCCTTCGTGCTGGTGTCCAACATCCTGGGCACGGTCAACCCGGTCGAGGCGATAGTCCGCCGCGCCCAGGAGGTCGGCGCGCTGGTGTGCATCGACGCCTCGCAGGCGGCGCCGCACATGCCGCTGGACGTCCAGGCCCTCCAGGCCGACTTCGTGGCCTTCACCGGCCACAAGATGTGCGCCCCGACCGGCATCGGTGTGCTGTGGGGCCGCCAGGAGCTGCTGGAGGACCTGCCCCCGTTCCTCGGCGGCGGCGAGATGATCGAGACGGTGTCGATGCACTCCTCGACCTACGCCCCGGCGCCGCACAAGTTCGAGGCGGGCACGCCGCCGATCGCCCAGGCGGTCGGTCTCGGCGCGGCGATCGACTACCTGAGCTCCATCGGCATGGACAAGATCCTCGCGCACGAGCACGCGCTCACCGAGTACGCGGTGAAGAGGCTCGCCGAGGTGCCGGACCTGCGGATCATCGGCCCGACCACGGCCGAGGACCGGGGGGCCGCGATCTCGTTCACGCTGGGCGACATCCACCCGCACGACGTGGGCCAGGTCCTCGACGAGCAGGGCATCGCGGTCCGCGTGGGTCACCACTGCGCGCGACCCGTCTGCCTGCGCTACGGAATTCCCGCGACCACGCGAGCGTCGTTCTATCTGTACTCCACGCCGACGGAGATCGACGCCCTGGTCGACGGCCTGGAGCACGTACGGAACTTCTTCGGATGAGGGGCTGACGCGTGAAGCTGGACTCGATGTACCAGGAAGTCATCCTGGACCACTACAAGAACCCGCACGGGCGGGGCTTGCGGGACGGCGACGCCGAGGTGCACCACGTGAACCCGACGTGCGGCGACGAGATCACCCTCCGAGTGAAGTACGACGGCACGACGATCGAGGACGTCAGTTACGAGGGCCAGGGCTGTTCCATCAGCCAGGCCTCCGCCTCCGTGCTGAACGAGCTGCTGGTCGGCAAGGACCTGGCCGACGCGCAGAAGATCCAGGAGACCTTCCTGGAGCTGATGCAGTCCAAGGGCAGGCTCGAGCCGGACGACGCCATGGAGGAGGTGCTGGAGGACGCGGTCGCGTTCGCCGGCGTCTCCAAGTACCCCGCCCGGGTCAAGTGCGCCCTCCTGAGCTGGATGGCGTGGAAGGACGCGACGGCCCAGGCGCTGGACGGCGCGGACGCCGAAAGGAAGACTGCATGAGCGACACCGTGGAGATGAAGCCCGCCTCGGAGGAGGAGCTTCGCGAGGCCCTGATGGACGTGGTCGACCCCGAACTGGGCATCGACGTCGTCAACCTGGGCCTGATCTACGGCATCCACGTCGACGACGCGAACATCGCGACCATCGACATGACCCTGACGTCCGCGGCCTGCCCGCTGACGGACGTCATCGAGGATCAGGCCAAGTCCGCGACGGACGGCCTGGTCAACGAGTTGCGCATCAACTGGGTCTGGATGCCGCCGTGGGGCCCCGACAAGATCACCGACGACGGCCGCGAGCAGCTTCGGGCGCTCGGGTTCAACGTCTGACACAGCGTCTGTTCGACACAGCGCCTCGCGAAGGGGGCCGCGGCCGTGTGCCGCGGCCCCTTTCGTATGCGCACGGCCCGGAAGCGCGTCCATGTGTACGCTCGTACACATGGGATACCTGTGGCTCGCCGGCGCCATCGCCGCCGAGGTCGTCGCGACGACGGCGATGAAGTACAGCGAGGGCTTCAGCAGGCTCGTGCCCTCCCTCGTGACGGCTCTGGGCTACGTCGTCGCCTTCACGCTGCTCGCCCGGACCCTGCGGACCGTGTCCATCGGCACGGCCTACGCGATCTGGTCGGGCGCCGGGACGGCGACGATCGCCGTCATCGGCCTGACGCTGTTCGGGGAGGGGCTGAGCGCCGCCAAGGTGGCCGGGATACTCCTGATCATCGGGGGCGTGGTGGTCCTGAACCTGGGCGGTGCGCACTGATGCCCCGCCGTTACGACCCCGGCCGGCGGCAGCGGATCATCGACGCGGCGCTCCGGGTCGTGGGGGAGAAGGGCATCGCCGGGCTCAGTCATCGCACGGTGGCCGCCGAGGCGGACGTCCCACTCGGCTCCACGACGTACCACTTCGCCACCCTGGACGACCTGCTGGTGGCCGCCCTGGAGCAGGCCAGCGAGGGGTTCGGCGACGTGCTCGACGCCGACGGCATCCTCGCGGACCCGGGCGCCGACCTCGCGGCGGGCCTCGCCCGCGTCCTCGGCGAGTGGCTGGGCGACGACCGGCCGGGGGCGGAGCTCGAGTACGAGCTGTATCTCGCCGCGCTGAGGCGCCCGGCCCTGCGTCCGGTCGCCGCACGCTGGACGCGCCGGACGGCCGCGCGGCTGGCCGGGCGCACCGATCCGGAGACGGCCCGGGCGCTGCTGGCGCTGATGGACGGCATCTGCCTCCAGGTCCTGCTCACCGGCGGTTCCTACGACGAGGGGTACGCGCGCACCGCGCTGGCCCGGCTGATCCGCTGAGGCGGCGCCCGGCACGTGAGACACGGTTCGCTCCGGTGCCCCCGCCCACGTTAGGTTTTCCCACATGACCGACACGACTGCTTCCCGCACGACCGGTGCCGTGGCCGCCGGCCTCGCCACCATCGCTTCCGACGGCACCGTTCTCGACACCTGGTTCCCGGCCCCCGAGCTGGTCGCGGACCCCGGCCCGGCCGGCACCGAGCGGCTGTCCGCCGAGCGGGCCGCGGAGCTGCTCGGCGGCGGTGCGACCGCGGCGACCGGCCCGGACGCCCGTCGGGGCGTCGAGGTGGTCGCGGTCCGTACGGTCATCGCCTCGCTGGACGAGAAGCCGATCGACGCGCATGACGTCTACCTGCGCCTGCACCTGCTCTCGCACCGCCTGGTCAAGCCGCACGGCCAGAACCTGGACGGCATCTTCGGTCACCTCGCCAACGTCGCCTGGACCTCGCTCGGACCGGTCGCCGTGGACGACATCGAGAAGGTGCGGCTGAACGCCCGCGCCGAGGGCCTGCACCTCCAGGTCACCTCGATCGACAAGTTCCCGCGCATGACGGACTACGTCGCCCCGAAGGGCGTGCGCATCGCCGACGCCGACCGGGTCCGCCTCGGCGCCCACCTCTCCGAGGGCACCACGGTGATGCACGAGGGCTTCGTCAACTTCAACGCCGGCACGCTCGGCACCTCCATGGTCGAGGGCCGCGTCTCCGCGGGCGTCGTGGTCGGCGACGGCTCCGACATCGGCGGCGGCGCGTCCACCATGGGCACACTGTCCGGCGGCGGCAACGTGATCATCTCCATCGGCGAGCGCTGCCTGGTCGGCGCCGAGGCGGGCGTCGGCATCGCGCTCGGCGACGAGTGCGTGGTGGAGGCCGGCCTGTACGTCACCGCGGGCACCCGCGTCACCATGCCCGACGGCCAGATCGTCAAGGCCCGCGAACTCAACGGCGCCTCCAACATCCTCTTCCGCCGCAACTCGGTCACCGGCGCGGTCGAGGCCCGCCCGAACAACGCGGTCTGGGGCGGCCTGAACGACATCCTGCACAGCCACAACTGAGCCACCGGCGGCCGCCCACCCGCGGCCGTCCGATCGACCACCGCTCTGAGCTGCCGCTGAGCTGTCGGCGCCTGTCGGCGTCGGTCACCATTGAGCGCCCTTCCACGGCCCGAGGACGGCCCGGGAGGGCGCTCGTGCGTGAGCCCTTGTTCAATCTATCGAGATTCGATAGATTCCCATCGCATCTCGATGGAAGGACGGGCCGTGGGAAAGCTGACAGTGCGTGCGCTGCGCGCCGTGCTCGTGGTGGTGCTCGCCGGCACCGTGTTCGTACAGGCAGGGATGGTGTGGGTGTTGGTCAGCGGGAGCGATCCCGAGGACGGGTCGCTCCCGCTGACCCCGCTGCGTGTGATCACGATTCTGGGCATGGTGTCGGCCCAGGTCGCCCTGGTCTGCGTATGGCGGCTGGTGACGATGGTGCGACGCGGAACCGTGTTCTCCCACGCCGCCTTCCGGTACGTGGACGGCGTGATCGGCGCCATCGTGGCGGTCGCCCTCCTGTGGTTCGCGGTCACGGCCCTCAATGCGCCGGGCCAGCGGGCCGACCCGGGTGTCACCGTCATCATGGGCGGGGTTGGCCTGGCCATCCTGGGGGTCGCGCTCATCGTGCTCGTGCTGCGGATGCTGCTCGCCCAGGCCGTCGCGCGCGACGTCGAAGCGGCGCAGATGCAGGCCGAGTTGGACGAGGTGATCTGATGCCGATCGTCGTCGACATCGACGTGATGCTGGCCAGGCGGAAAATGTCCGTGGGCGAGCTCGCGGACCGCGTGGGGATCACGCCCGCCAACCTCGCGGTACTCAAGAACGGCCGCGCCAAGGCGGTGCGCTTCGCGACGCTCGCCGCGCTCTGCGAGGTACTCAGGTGCCAGCCGGGCGACCTGCTGCGCTGGGAGACCGAGGACGCCGCGGGCGGATGACATCCCCACGGCGGGCGCGAGAGCGCATGGCGCCACCGGCCCGTGACACGGCACCCGGGACCGTGGACGTGGACCGCCGATCCAAACTGGGCCACCGGCAACCGGCGTGCCTCGGCCGGGCCCGTCACGCCCGGGGGAGATGGCCGGTCCGGTCCGACCGTGCCGGCGAGGTCGGACACCGGCCCTCACAGCCCCGTCGCGAGCCCGCCGAGCGCGTTCGTGAGCACGGTGAAGTTCTCCGCCCGCAGGCCGACCCGTGGGTCGACGTGATGCAGCAGCGCGGGCGCGGGGTGGTGGGCCGCCACATGGGCGGTGTCCGCGGGCCCCTGCTCGTCGTCCACCCAGGCGAAGGGGCGGCCCGCCGCGTGGGCCACGATCGCCTCCGTCTTCCAGTGGACCCCGTCCGGACGCTCGGCGAACAGGCAGTGCCCGAAGTCGACGTACGGCAGTTCGGGCAGCCCGACGACCGGCGCGATCCAGCGGTTGGCCTCCGCCATCCAGGTCGTCGCCCAGCACAGCTCGTACCCGAGCGTCAGCAGCGCGCGGCCGTGGGCCGGGTTCAGCCATACGCGCAGCGGGGGCCCGGGGCGGACGGAAGCCCTGATCGTCACATAGCCCTCGGGGCGGCGTTCCGGCTTGGCCGCGTACGGGTTGAGCGGTCCGTCGACTTTACCGACCGCAGGAGTTCGTGAACCTGCTCTGAACTGCGACGATTCATAGACTACATGTCCGTGACGCCGAGTTGGGGCCGTTGCTGTCGCTCGTCCGGGTGGTCTCATGGGACGGCCTGGTGCGGGCTGGATCAGGTTGAAGAGTTCCGGCGCATTTCTTCCGTGGCCAGGCGTGTTTCTTCGGCGGCCACACGCTCGTACTCGTCTGCGGCTTCTCGTGCTGCCCGGAGTTTCTGGATGTCTCGACCAGGTCGGGGCAGGGGCTTTCCTGTCAGGTGCGCTCTGATGCTGTCGATCGCATGCCGGGGTGCGGCTGTCGCGACTTCACGCGGCCAGGCAGCCGGCTTCAGTCTGTCCCAGTCCCTGAGCAGCGAGCACATGTCGTGGATCACGGCTAGCAGCTCCAGGTCGTCCAAACGCAGAGTGGCCTTCTGGATCCGGGTTAGGTGCTCCTGCAGTGTCTTTTCCCAGGCCAAGTGTTCGTGGACTGGGGTGTGTTGATGCGGGATCGACTCCTCGTGCCGGATGATGGCGAAGAGCTCTTCTGCGATACGTTCAAGGCTGGCCTCCCGCAGGGCAGTCCGGCGGTTCGCTTCCGTGACCTGCTCGCCCCTCTTCTGTAGGCGCCAGGTGCCGAGCAGAGAAATGGCGGCGGACAGGATTGCTGCGGCGAAGGCGATGAGGGCTGTTCCCCAGGCTGAATCCACGTCGACATTGTGAGGCACCCCCGACAGAAGATCTTCTGTCGGGGGTGCGGTGAGTGGTCGTGGACAGGCTCAGGTTCCTGGCGCCGGGTCGGCGATGCGGGCTTCGAGGTCGGCGACGCGCCGGTCCTGGAAGCGGAGGTTGGATCGGGCGGCCTTGAGCCGCTCATCGAGGGTGCGGTTGTCGGTGGTGAGTTGGCGGACCCGCTGTTTGAGAGTGGTGTTCTCGGTGGTGATCCGCTGGATGGCTTCCTCGGTCCACTCGGCTTCCAAGTCCCGGATCTGGCCCAGGAGTTCGCCGATGCGGGTGCGCTGGGTGAAGATCTCGGCCTGGGCGGCCTTGAGACCTTCCTCGGCGTTCAGGGCGCGTTCGCGCCAGGTCGCCTCGCGTTCGTCGTCCTGGTCGGCGAGCAACTGGGTCCGGCGGTCTCCGGCCTCGGCCATCGCGTTGGCGACCGCGGCTCGGGCCTCGGCGTTGTCGTAGAGGAAGGTGCGCGAGACGTCTGCGCGACGGGCGACGGCGGCGACGCTGACCTGGGCTTTCTCGCGCTGGAGTCGGGTGATGGCTTCGCGGACCTGCTTCAGGGCGGTCTCGGTCTTGTGGCGGCGGGCGGCCAGGGCAGCGGCCGTGCGGGGTTCTGGAACGGGAGCGGCCTTCATGCGATGTCCTGTTCGGGGTCGTCGCCATCGGTTGTGCACGTATCGGTGTACTCGCTCTCCTGGTCGCTGCCTGCGTCGGCGAGGTCGGCGGCGCGGAAGGCGGTGGACCAGACGCGGTGGAAGTAGTCCTGGGGTTTGCGCAGGTCCAGGGCGAGGGCGTCGTCGAGGAGGCCGAGGCCGGCCAGGGCCTTCTCCAGGCCGTCGATGGCGCGGGCGGTGGGCTCGAAGTAGCGGTGGAGGTAGTCGGCGGTGGCGTCGTCCGGGGCGCCTTCGGCCAGTAGCCGCCACTGCTCGCGCTTGCGTCGCCAGTAGAGGAGGTCCGCGCCGGAGAGGACGAACTTGTCGCAGTTGTGGCAGTCGAGGTTCCAGGGGCAGGCGCCGCCGTCGACGACAGGCTGGAAGGTGCAGAAGCCGCCCTCGGCGGGGGTGCTGCGGCGGGCGAGGTCGACGGCGATGGCCAGGGCGTGCTCTTTGGTGAGGGCCTCGGCCGAGTCCCCCGCGAGGAGTTCTCCGGGGGTGGCGGTTCCGGGGCCGGCGACCCAGACATGCTGGAGCACGTTCTCCAGGTCGGTGTGGGAGAGGTGGACGTAGTGCTCCGCCATCCGGTCCGAGACGTGTCCGAGGTAGCGGCGGATGTGGGTGAGGGTCGCGCCTTGGCGCAGGAGGCTGGTGGCGAGGGTGTGGCGGGCCTGGTGGGGGACGCAGTGGCCGATGTCCATGGCGTCGACCCAGGGCCGGAAGCGGCTGTAGAACCACGGTCTGCTCAGGGCGATCGTTCCGTCGGTGCTGCGGTAGTCGGTGGGGAACAGCGCGAGCCCGTCACGTTCTTTGCCCGTGGGGGTGTAGCCGTGATTGTCGGCGAACCGGGTGAGTGTCTTGCGCTGCCGGTCGGCGATGAGCTCGAAGAGCGACTCGGGGATACGGATGGCCGCGTCGTAGTTGCCGACCTTGGTCTGGTCGTGCCAGAGCATCGCGAGCCCGCTGAGTCGGCCGATGCAGTTCCAGCGGAGCTCGGTGACTTCTCCCAGCCGTCGTCCGGTGACCACGACGATCTCCCAGATGTCCCGGGCGCCCTCGTCATCCGGATCGTGGATGCGTGTGAACTCGGCGAGATTGTGTTCGTCGGCCGGTGCGCGGGCCACCTCGTCGGCGAAGGGGCGTCGTCGCTTCTGATAAGCGGTGCCGCCGGCGTTCGGCAACGCGATGACGAACTCCCTGGCCAGGCCGATAGCGTCGGTCACTCCATCGTCCATCGCCCAGCGGAGGATCTTTCGGGTGTGGTTGAAGACCACCGATCGCGTGCCGGTCGTGACGGTGCTCGGCTTCCCGTCGATCCGGACCATGGCCAGAGACGGGAGTGCATGGCGCTCACGATGTCGCTGATCCGCGACGAAGCGGTCCGCGTGTTCCTTGGCCAGGACTGCGGGGTCGACGCCCCCGCCGGGGGCGTCGGCCTCGATGAAAGCGCTCAGCTCGATCATCGCTCGACGAATCTGGTCAAGCGTGTGGGCGCTGTTGGGGCAGCGCGGCGAGCGCAGGAGTTCGGCGAAGTAGTCCCACGTGATGTCCCGCAGCCACCGTTGAGAGATCGCGGTGAGGCTGATGTGCCCGAGCCGGTGCTCGTAGCTGATGCCGAAGTGCCTCGTTTCGAGGAATCCGGCCTCTTTGGCCTCCTCAGGTGTGAAATAGACCAGGCGCAACTCGTGGAGGATCTCTTTCGCGATCCCGCTGGCGGTCTTGGTCAAGCAGGCAAGGTCCAGATCGACGATCGAGGTCGCGTCCTGCTCTCGGCAGGCGTTCACCACCATGCGGAGCGCGGTGACATCCCAGCGGGCCGGACGCGACCGCTGCGTGTGCGTGAACAGCCCCCACTGGATCTCTGCTCGCGGCAGGGGCCTCAGGCCGCGCAAGTTCAGCTGAGCGGGCACGGAGACGGCGATCTCCTTGTCGCACCATGCCCGGAACTGCATGCGGTCGATGTAGCTGACAGCGGCTCGGCCGTCCTTCCACGATCCGCCCGGAATGGACGCGCCGCCGGGAGAACCCGCCCTCCGGTAGGCGTGAGCGTGTCGCTGGCACAGTCCCAGCGGCGACTCCGCCAGCAGAGGACAGACCAGCACCGTGCAGGTCCCGAACCCCGAAGTGGGGCTTTGTCCGGCGGCCCACCCGTCGAAGTCGGGTGTGGATTCCTGGCCCGTTCGCGTCCGGCTCCATTTCTGGAGGTGATATTTGCAGAGACGGTACTGGCCCGCCCGCGCGGGTCGCCCGGGGCAGATCAGACAGGCCAGATTCCCGTCATGCTCGGTTGTCTGGCTCAATGGCTCAGCAGCGCTGAGAAAGGCTGACCTGCTGACACCTTCTTTCGCGGCCGTGAGCCACTCCTGGCGATGGGCGTGGCAGAAGTCACCGAGGCCGACGGCGCGCTGGCAGTCGGCGACCCGGCAGAACCACCGGTAGGTCTGGTGCCCTGGCGGGATCCGGACGATCTCGTCGCGGAAAAGAGGATCGAAGGAGGGCGCGCTCGTCAGCGCGGTGAGGATCTCCAGGCGATCCCTGCCGATTCGCGTCTGGTTCTGGTGCGTGGCCAGCAAGGGCAGCAGAAACGCGTCCCGGCGCTTCACCGGCCCTCACCCCAGACGGTGCGCAGAGCGGCGTCGAAGACCGGATCGTGGATGTCGACGTGCCCGTAGACCTCGTCGACCATCGCGGCCGAGGCCCAGCCGCCCGCGTCCCGGGCGATCAGGGTGTTGCCGCCCGCGGCGTCGAGAACCGCCGAGGCGAAGGTGTGCCGGAAGGCATGGGGTTTCACCAGCCCCAACCCGGCGCGTTCCCCGGCCCGGCCGAGCATCCGCCGGGCGCCGACCGGTGCCCACGGCAGGCCCGCATCGGCACCGTGCAGTTGGACGAGGAGCATGCCGTGCCGAGCGCCGCGCGGGTACTCGGTGGTGAGGTACTCGAAGTAGGAGTGCACCATCGCCGGGCTGACCCGCTTGATCAGCCCGCCGGTGACCGTCCCGCGCACGATCTGCCACGGATGCTTGGTCTTGGCCTCGGCCCCGTTCGGGTTGCCGGGCCGGTGGCAGACGTGCAGATGCGGGGTGCGGCACTCGCCGCAGGCAGCGTTCTCCCGCAGGTGCAGGTCGACCAGGTGCAGCCCGCACAGCTCGCCGATCCGCAGGCCCCCGTCGGCGAGCCAGTCGACGACCAGCCGGTCCCGGGCGGCGTCCACCGACTCCAGCAGCCTCTCCCTCGCCCCGTCCGGCAGCATCTTCGGGTGCCGGCGCTGCGGCCCCTTCGGCGCCAGCGGATTCGTGGGCAGCGGCGACTTCACGTGACCGAGGAACGAGCGGCGGCGGTCCACCCGCGACGGCAGCCGGGACCGATCGAGCTTCTTGCCGAGTTCGCCGTTGATGCCGAGGGAAGCCTGATGAAGGTAGAAGCCCTTCAAGCAGGCCGCCGCGGTCGACAGCGCGGAACGGCCGTAGGGGCGCTTGCCGACCCGCCACGGTTCCCCGAGCGGCATACGGACCTCGGCACCGACGATCCCCATGTACCGCTCCAGATCGCGCAGTTGGACCGTATCGAGGGCCAGGCACTCACGCTCCAGCCACCGCAGGTGATCCACCAGGTAGTACGCGTAGGTCTTCTGCGTGCCCGAACCCTCGTGCTCACGCAGGAACCGGTCCGCCTCCATGTGCAGCGTGCCCTCGGGCCAGACGATCGTCCATGACCTCCGCCCGTCCTTCCTCTCGATCCGCTGGACCCTCAAGTCCCCGACCACGACGTGCCGTACCACTTGTCCTCCGTACCGACTCCGGAACATGACAGACGTCCCGGTCCCGGTCGGTAAACGAGCCCATGACGTCCAAGTCACAAGCCCAGACAGACATCACGGGCAGCACTACCCGCGGTCGGTAAAGTCGACATCCAGGAAGAGATACGGGCGGGTCACGCCGTCACCGTACGCGCGGGGTCTGGGTGAGGCGCGGTGCTTTTCCGGCAGTTCATGGCCGGGCGACGGTCCCGGATCGGCTGACCGGGCTCCCGGTCGCGCAGCCCTGGCGCTCGACTTCGCCGGGAGCCGGTCAGGCCGCGAGGAGTTGTTCGTACAGTGCCCGCAGCCCGTCGGTCGTGTCGTGGGTCGCGGGCAGCAGGGGTGGGCGTACCGGGCCCGCGGGCAGGCCGAGTCGGCCGAGCAGGGCCTTGGCGGTGACCGTGCCGGGCAGGCCCGCGGCCGTCATCGCCTCGATCAACGGCATCGCGTTCAGCTGGAGTTCGGTCGCGCGGATCGTGTCGCCCGCGTCGAAGGCGTCCAGGATGGCGGCGACCCGCCCCGGCACCGCGTTCGCGACCGTGCTCACACAGCCCGCCGCGCCCACCGCGTACAGCGCGAGCACATGCTCGTCGCAGCCCGCGTAGTACGCCAACTCCGTCCGCGCCAGCACCTTCTGGGTGCCGAGGAAGTCGTACGAGCAGTCCTTGACCGCGACGATCCGGGGGTGTTCGGCGAGCCGGATCATCGTCTCCGGCTCGATCCGGGTGCCGGTACGGCCCGGGATGTCGTAGAGCATCACCGGCAGGCCGCTCGCGTCGGCGACCTGACGGAAGTGCGCCTCCACCGCCTCCTGGGGCGGCCTGCTGTAGTACGGCGTCACCACCAGCACGCCGTCGGCGCCCGCCTTCTCCGCCGCGCGGGCCCCCTCGGCCGTGTGCCGGGTGTCCGCCGTGCCCACGCCCGCCACCAGCGCGGCCCGGTCGCCGACCGCCTCCCGGACGGCCGCGATCAGCTCCGCCTTCTCCGCGTCCGTGGTGGTCGGCGACTCGCCCGTGGTGCCGTTCAGCACCAGCCCGTCGCAGCCCTCGGCCACCAGCCGGTCCGCCAGCCGCCGGGCGCCCTCCAGGTCGAGCGCGCCCGCCTCGGTGAACGGGGTGATCATCGCGCACAGGGTGCGGCCGAAGGGCTTGCGTCGGATCGTCATACGGGTAGTCTCGGCATCCCGACGATGAAGCTCTACTTAATTCTTCTACGAGGTATTCGTAAGTGATGCTGATGGGTCGGGCTGGTGGCCGAAGGTCCTGTGTCCAAGTCGGCCGACATGGGTCACTATGAGTCGGGACGGTCATTGACGTCGGTCATGGGAGGCACCATGAAGCTCGGCAAGGCACTGGCCACCGGAGTCGCCGAGGAGCGGCCCCCCGTCCACCAGGAGGAGCCGGAGCTCCCCGAGGAGATCACCCGCACCGCACCGGCCGAGCCGGCCCGCGAAGAGGTACCGGCGGCCCGGTGAGGCTGCGGCTCCCGGTGGAACGCCCGACGGAGCCGCCGACCGGATACAAGATCGCCCACCCGCTGCTGTCGCAGGACGGCACCCGGGCCGGGTTCACCGGTGTGTCCCTGGGCGGCGCGCTGCCGTACGGCGTGCTCGACGACGCCTCCTGCGCCTACGGGCGCCGGCATCGCGCGCCCGCGCGCCTGTGCGACTGCGGCTTCCACTGCGTGCACGACCGCACGGCCGCCGAGGCTCTGCGGTGCACGGCCGAGCACCGGGCCGCGGTCCTGCTCGAGGTCTCCGTGCTCGGTGCCTACATCCGCTTCGAGCGGGGCTTCCGGTACGCCCGGCAACGGGTGCGCACGGCCACCGTGGGCCCGTGCGCCTGCGGGGCCGGCCCGGTCGCGCTCGCCGACGCCGGCTGGGGCAGACCCGGCTGGCAGGCCCTGGCGCCCGCGTGCGCGGGCTGCGTACGGGCCCGTACGTCCGTCCCGCTCGCCGGATTCGCCCGGCTGGCCGGAGAGGGCCTGCGGGTGGCGGCGGCCGCCACCGCGCCGTTCGCCGGGTTGACGGCCGACGGGGACATGGGCGTACCCGAACTCGTGGCCGAGGCGGCCCTGTTGCAGGCCCGGCTGGACTGGTTCCAGACGCAACTCGCCCGGCTCGGCTCACCCGGGACGGGGGGAGAGGGGAGAGGGTGACGGACCCGGGCCTGGGTACTCGGGGGGTTCCGTACGGAGGAGGAGGCGGAACACGTGACCGTGACCTCGCAGACACGGCCCTCTGTCGACGGGCACCCTTCCACGGGTGAACTCGTCAGCCGGGCCACCGAACAGCTTTCCCGGCTCCTGCGGCAGGAGGTCGCTCTCGCCAAGGAGGAGCTGGCCGAGAAGGGGCGCCATGCCGGACGGGGCGGCGGACTGCTCGGTGCCGCGGGCGCCGTCGGATACGTCGGCCTGATCACCCTGGCCGGCGCCGCCACCGCCGCGATCGCCCTCGCGCTGCCCGTGTGGGCGTCGGCGCTGATCGTCGCCGTCGTGTTCTTCGCCGTGGCCGGTCTGCTGGCCATGGCCGGACGGGCCCAGTTGCGCCGCGCGACCCCGCCCAAACCCGAGGTGACGCTCGGCAGTGTCAAGGCGGACGTGGACGTGATCAGGGAAAGGGCACACCGATGAGCCACAAGAACCCGCACGGCTCGGGCGCCAAGGGCCCCGACGAACTGCGGCACCAGATAGAGCAGACCCGCGGCCAGCTCGGCGACACCGTCGAGCAGCTCGTCGGGAAGGTCGATGTGAAGGGCCGGGCCAAGGCCCGCGCCGCCGACCTGAAGGACAAGGCCGGCGCCATGACCGTGCAGCTCCGCTCCAGCGCCGCCCAGGCCGGGCACACCGTGCAGGAGCGGGCGGCCAGGACCGGGCACGCGATGCAGGAGCGGTCGAGCCACGCCCGGCACGCGGTGCAGGACCGGTCCGGCCACGCCCGGCACGCCATGCAGGACCGCTCGGCCCCGGCCAGGCACGCCCTGCAGGAACGCGCCACGAGCGCCGGACACGCCCTGCAGGAGCAGGCCACGAGCGCCGGACACGCCCTGCAGGAGCAGGCCACGAGCGCCGGGCACGCCCTGCAGGAGCAGGCCACCAGTGCCGGGCACGCCCTGCAGGAACGGCGTGCGCGGCACGCCGGCCGCGGCCTCCCGGAATCCATGCACCGCGCACTGGACGCGGGCAAACGGCACCCGGGGCCCGCACTGGCCGTCGGTGCGCTCACCGTCGCCGCGATCGCGGCGGTCATCGCCTGGCGCCGAAGCGACCACTGTTCCTGACCCGCTCCGGCCCGCCCGTCCCACCGGCGGACAGGCACCGCTGACCACCCGCGCGCCGAAAACTCCGTCCTCCTGGACAGAAAAAGTTTTCGGTGTGAGGGTGGTCGCATGCTGGATGTGACCGTGATCGAGGACCCCGAGGCGGCGGCCGTGTCGCTGGACCCGGTGAGGGCCCGGCTGCTCGCCGAACTGGCCGCGGGACCCGCGTCGGCCGCCATGCTGGCCGGCCGGGTCGGCCTGCCCCGGCAGAAGGTGAACTACCACCTCAAGACGCTGGAGCGGCACGGCCTGGTCGAGCTGGCCGGGGAGCGCCGCAAGGGCAATGTCACCGAGCGGTTGATGCAAGCGACCGCCGCGTCCTACGTCATCTCGCCGGCCGCCCTCGCCGCCGTGCAGCCCGACCCGGACCGCTTCCGCGACCAGCTCTCCGCACGGTGGCTGCTCGCGCTCGGCGCCCGCCTGGTGCGGGACGTCGGCGAGCTGATCACCGGCGCGGCGAAGGCACGCCAGCGGCTGGCGACCTACGCCCTGGACGGCGAGGTCCGCTTCGCCTCCGCGGCCGACCGCGCCGCCTTCGCGCAGGAGCTCACGGCCGGAGTGAGCGCCCTGATCCGCAAGTACGACGCCCCCGGCGCCGACGGCGGCCGCGACCACCGGATCGTCGTCGCCCTCCACCCCACGGTCCAGGACCGGCCCACCCCCGAGAGCTGAGCAGGAGCCCCGCCATGCCCGAGGAATTCGAGATCGTCCGCGAGTTCGAGGTCGACGTCCCGCCCGAGAAGGTCTGGGAGGCGATCACCACCGGGACCGGCGGCTATCTGTGGCCGATGGACCCGCCCGAGCCCCGGGAGGGCGGCCGGGGTCCCTTCGGATCCACCGTCACCGCCTGGGACCCGCCCCACCGCTACACCAGCCGCAGCGAGGACGTGGGCATGCCCACCCAGTCGCTGAACCAGCTCGACCACACCATCGAGCCCCGCGGCGAGGGCCGCCGTGCCTGGGTGCGCTACGTCCACAGCGGCATCTTCACCGACGACTGGAACAACCAGTACGACGGCGCGAGCAAGCACACCAACTTCTATCTGCACACGCTGTGCGAGTACCTCACGCACTTCGCGCCCCGCCCCGTCGTCTTCGCCCAGCTGAACGGGCCCGCGGCCTCGGCGACACCCAGGGCGCTCGCCGCCGTCGGCCGCGCCCTCGGCCTCGCGGACGACACGGCCGCGGGCACGAAGGTCGGCGCCCGGGGGCCCGGCGGGCGGACCCTGGACGCCGTACTCGACTACCGGAACCCGTACTTCATCGGGCTGCGCACCGACAGCGCCCTCATCCGCTTCTTCGGACGCGGCCACTGGGGCGCCCCGCTCGGCATCAGCGTCCACGACTTCGCGCCCGACGCCGACGGCCGGGCGAACGAGGCCGCCTGGCAGGACTGGCTGAACGGCGTGTTCGGCCAGTCCTGAACCGGGACGGCGGCTACGGACGGAACCGCAGCACCTGCGGGTCGTGGTCGCTGATCTGGTCGTTGAACTCCGAGTTGACGTGCACGCTGTCGTACTCGAGGCCGCAGTCGCGCCGGATCGCCGGACTCACCAGGATCTGGTCCAGGACCTGCTGGTTGCCCTGGTAGTCGTAGGTGTAACGCTCGCTCCTCGGCAGCGACTTGATCGCCGACCACAGCTCGCCGTCGCCCTCGAGGATCCGGGCGGTGCCGGAGAACTCGAAGTCGTTCATGTCGCCGAGCGCGATGACGTTGGCGTTCTTCTGTACCGACAGGATGTCCTTGACGAAGCCGTTCACCACGGTCGCCTGCGCGTGACGCTGGATCTCCGAGCTGCGCACCGGCGGCTGGTACTGGGACGTCAGGCCCTGGTCGCCGCCCTTGGAGTTCAGGTGGTTGGCGATCACGAACACCGTCTTGCCGTGGAAGACGAACTCGCCGGCCAGCGGCTTGCGGCTGTTCGCCCAGGCCGCGTTCGCCGGGTCGATGCGGCCCGGAGAGGCCGTCAGCCGCGCCTTGCCCTGCGCCTTGGTGACGCCGACCGCGGTGGTGGAGTCGCCGCCGGCGCGGTCCACGAAGGACACCCGCTCCGGGTTGAACAGGAAGGCCTGGCGGATGTTGCCGCCGGGCTCGCCGCCGTCCTGGTCGTTGACCGGGTCGATGGAACGCCAGTCGTACTTCGGGCCGCCGGCCGCGACGATCGCGTCGATCAGCTTGTTCACGGTCGCGCTCGCGTCGACCGTGCCGTCGTCCTTGGCGCCGTTGTTGTCCTGGATCTCCTCCAGGGACACGATGTCCGGCGACTGCAGGTTGTGCACGATCGCGGCGGCGTGCTGGTCGAAGGTGGCGTCCGACGGGTCGAGGTTCTCGACGTTGTACGTCGCCACCGCGAGCTCGCGGCCCGACTGCTTCTGCGTGGTCTCGCGCTGCAGGCCGCCGCTCTTCAGCGTGCCCAGCTCGCTCGCGACCAGGGTGTAGCCGCCGTACTGGTTGAAGTCCAGCGGCCCGGTGGTGCTGCCCTCCAGGGTGTCGCCGACGTTCGCCTTCGGGAAGCCGGCGGTCGAGCCCAGCGTCTGGATCTGCAGCCGGCCGGTGTTCTGGGAGTCGTAGGAGCCGTAGACCGTGCCGCCGCGGCGGCCGGCGTGCTCGTGCGGCTTCACCGTGACCCACAGCTCGCTGTACGGGTCGGTCGCGGTGACCACCCGCGCGTCGGCGACCTGGACGTTCATGCCCTCGAGGGACTCGTAGTAGTCCAGGGCGTACGCCGAGGGGTCCAGGGTGAGGCCGTTGACCGAGCCGGCCGCGGCGGTGTCGCCGGCCGGGGAGTAGGCGTCGGGCACCGCGTCCTCGTCGACGACGACCGGGGCCGGGACGGTGTTGCCGGTGGAGGCCGTGGTGACCGTGGGCTTGGTGATCTCCGTCAGCGACTGGTTGCCGGAGGAGGCACCGCCCGGGACGTACTCGGAGACCGTGCCGGTCACCGTGACCGAGTCGCCGACCGCGACCTTCGGCGTGGAGCTGGTGAAGACGAACACGCCCTCGCTGGTGGCCGGGTTGTCGTCCGGCGTCGCGTCCTGCAGCCAGAAGCCCTTGGAGGAGCCGTAGGCGCGGGTGGCCGTGACGATGCCGGGGACGTCCGTGACCTTCTGCCCCGCGAACGGGGATATCCGGGTGGTGCCCTGGATGTCGTGGACGCGCACCGAGTCGGCGTGCGCGGGCGAGGTGAGGACGACGGCGGACGCCGCGCCGCAGACGGCGGCGACGGTGAGCGCGGCGAGGCGCGTGGAAGACCTGCTCGGCAAGGGATCCCTCCGGGGGACGTGACGGGGCGCCGGGACGAGGGTGGAACGGCAGCGTGTGGGACTCGTGGCCCTCTGTGACACGCGTAGAGCCGAGTGAACAGTTGTCCCCCCAACTTCTACGCGCGTCAATCTCCTGCCTGGGGAGGGGAGTTGTCAAGGTTTCGGCCATGTACGGTGCCCGGCGGGGAGATGAACCGGGTGGCATGGGTGGAAATCCGTCTAGGCTGAGCGGCTGAGCCCTTTCACGGTCCTAGGAGATTCAGCCGATGTCAGACAGCTCCCCCCTGCCGCCCGTGCGGCTGCGTCCCGAAGCGGAGCTGGCACGCGCCGCGCTGTCCACACCGTTGCTCTCCCGCGCCGCCCGCCTCGCCCGCTGGGCCGGGCCCGACACCCGGGTCGACGCCGGCGGCGGACTGGCCGAGGAACAGCTGTCGGCCGCCGCCGAACTGCTCGGGCTGAGCGGGGACGACGCCGCCGCCCACGCGAGCGAGGCCTGGCGGGTGGCCGTGGACGCGGGTCTGGTCACGGTCACCGACGAGGAGGCCGGGA
Source organism: Streptomyces sp. NPDC058145 (assembly GCF_042884245.1). Classification (NCBI taxonomy): domain Bacteria; kingdom Bacillati; phylum Actinomycetota; class Actinomycetes; order Kitasatosporales; family Streptomycetaceae; genus Streptomyces; species Streptomyces sp. NPDC058145. The sequence continues at coordinate 258,352 of NZ_JBHVUH010000009.1, forward strand.
CCGTGACGGCCGGTGAGGAACTGGCGCTGCTCACCGCCGGTTCCCCGCACGACGTGCTCACCGTGTGGCTCAGCGCCCTGGAGGCGGTCGTCGCGGACGCGAGCGTGCCCGACCTGGACGGCCTGCTCGACGCCGTCGACGAGGGCGGCGAGGTCGATTTCGCGTCACTTGACTGGGACCCGGAGGCCGAGGCGGAGTTCCTCGACGGCGTCCTCGGCACCCTCTACGCGCTGACCGTCAGTGAGGGTGGCGCAGGTGACGCCCCGGTACCGCTGCCCGCCCTCGCCGCCTCGGTGATCGTCCCCGGCGACATGGGCGAGCCCACCAACGACGTCCTGGAGCAGGTCTCCGACGCGATGATGCGGCTCGACGACCAGTTCCGGATGCTGGAGCCGGTCGGACTCGTCGAGTACCAGCCGGTGGACGAGGCGCTGATGGCCGACGCCGACGAGGAACCGTCCGCGCCGGTGGACGACACCGACGTCTCCCGCTACGGCATGGTCCGGCTGACCCCGCTCGGCGCGTACGGGCTCCGGGCCCGGCTGCTGGAGGCCGGCTTCGAGGCGCCCGCGGTCGGTGAACTCGCCGACAAGGGCGCGGACGCGCTGCTCGACGGCACCTCCCGCTTCGGTCAGTCCGCCGCCCGCGCCGAGACCGAGCAGTGGCTGGCCCGGCGCGAACCGCTCACCTCGGCACGGGAGTTGCTGGCGGCGGCGCGCGGCGCCGACACCGGGGCACCGCTGCGCCGGCTGCGCTGCCAGCAGGCGCTGTCCCTGGTCGGCGCGGAGGCCGAGCCGGCGCTGCGGGACGTGCTCGACGACCCCGAGCTGGGCGGGCTCGCCCGGGTCTGGCTCAGCGAACACGGCGCCTCGTGCGTGCCCGCGCCCTCCCAGGAGCTGGTGTTCTGGCTGACCGTCGACACCCTGGCCGCGCAGCTCCAGGCCGAGGGGAACTCCGAGGAACTGCAGGCCCTGGTGGAGGGACTGGCCGACCAGCACAGCGGGTTCTTCGCGGCGGCGTGGCGGGTGGACCACCCCGCGACCGTCGACGTGCTGGAGGCGATGGGGCGGCTGCATCCGGACAAGAAGGTGGCCAAGGAGGCGCGCAAGGCCGCCTTCAAGGCCCGCTCTCAGCACGGCGGCTGAGAGCGGCGGCCGCGGCCGGTGTCTTTACCGGCCATGGGGCAGTGCGTACGGATTCATGGAACAGGCACCCCTGAAGCAGCCCGGCGTTCAACTCCAGTTCAGCACCGGACGGGAGCGTGAGCGCCGACCTCAGGACGCCACCCTCCACGGCACGCCCACCGTCACAGGAGACACCATGTCGCTCAGCCGCAGGGACTTCGCCAGGAAATCCGCGATCACCGGTGCCGGAGTCGCGCTCGCGGGCAGCGTCGGCGCCCTCGCCACCGCCCCGGGCGCCCTCGCCGCCACGGACACCGGCAGCGCGGACGGCGAGTCGGCGCAGGGGCACGGGCACCACGGCGTCGGCTACGGCCCCCTGCTTCCCGACCCCGACGGCATCCTCGCGCTGCCCGCCGGCTTCAAGTACCGGGTCATCACCTACAGCGGGAAGACCAAGCTGGAGTCGGGCGAGTTCACCCCGTCCAACCACGACGGCACCGCCACCTTCGACGGCCCGCGCGGCACCACACTCCTCGTCAACAACCACGAACTCGCCGGGGCCCGCGCCCGGTGGCCGCACCCGGTGCCGCTCACCGAGGGCCTCGTCTACGACCCGGCCGCGGCCGGAGGCTGCACCGTCGTCGAGGTCCGGCGCGGCGGCGAGGTCGCCGAATGGGTGGGCATCGCCGGCACCGCCACCAACTGCGCGGGCGGCAGCACCCCGTGGGGCACCTGGCTCACCTGCGAGGAGACCGAGGACAAGGCCGGCAGGAACGGGTTCACCAAGGACCACGGCTACGTCTTCGAGGTCGACCCCGAGGACCGCCGGGCCAACCGCGACCCCAAGCCGGTCAAGGCCCTCGGCCGGTACGCCCACGAGGCCGTCGTCGTCGACCCCAAGCGCGGTCACCTCTACCTCACCGAGGACGCCTCCGGCCCCAACGGCCTGCTCTACCGCTGGACCCCGCCGGAGGGCTTCCGCCACGGCCGCGGCAGGCTGCGCACCCTCGCCGACGACGCCGGCGTCCTGCAGGCCTTCAAGTGCTTCGACTCCGGCGGCAAGTTCGTCGACGACCTCTCCCGCGCCACGAGGACCGGCACGGTGTACGGCGTCGACTGGGTCACCGTCCCGGACCGCGACGCCAAGCAGGTCTCCACCCGCAAGCAGTTCACCGACGGCGAGATCACCCGCGCCCGCAAGCTCGAGGGCATGTGGTGGGGCGACGGCGGCGCCTACATCGTCTCCTCCTACGCCCGTGCGGAGAGCCCCGTCCAGCACGACGGCCAGGTCTGGTTCTACGACCCCAAGCGCCGCACGCTGACGCTGAAGGTCCTCATCGGCGTCAACCCGGACCCGTCCGCCGACGGGAACTTCGACGGCCCGGACAACATCACCGTCTCCCCCTACGGCGGCCTGGTCATCGCCGAGGACGGCGAGGGCGTGCAGCACCTGTTCGGCGCGACGGAGAGCGGCCGCACCTACCCCATCGCCCGCAACGAGCTGAACCTCGGCACCGCCGAGGAGCCCGAGTACAGCGAGTTCACCGGCGTCACCTTCTCGCCCGACGGCAGGACCCTGTACGCCAACATCCAGACGCCCGGCATCATGCTCGCCGTCACGGGCCCGTGGCAGCGGCAGCAGCGCTGAACCGCCCAGCCTCCTCCGGCCGAGCGGTGTCCTGAGGGGCGGCGGCCGACGGCGGGCGGGGCGATGATGGAGGCGTGCCCCGCCCTCCGACGCCCGGTCCTGCCGGGCGGCCCGGCCCGGCCGCCGTCCCCGGGCGGCTTCCCTCGGCGCCCACGCCCCGGACCGCCGTCGCCTGGCTGCCCCCGGGCTCACTGTGGCCGGCCGTCCAGCGGATCCGGGCCGAGCACGACCCGCAGATCCGCCGGTGGCCGCCCCATGTGAACCTGCTCTTCGGCTTTGTACCGGAGGAGGACTTCCCGGCGGCGCTCCCGCTGCTGGCCGCCGCGGCCGCGGACCGCGAGCCCTTCGACATCAGGCTCGACGGGGTCCGCTTCTTCCGCCATCGCGCCATCGCCACCGTGTGGCTCGATCCGGCGGCGGCCGGCCTCGCCCCCTGGACGCGGCTGCGGGACGCGCTGGCGGAGCCCTTTCCGTACTGCGTGGACCGCTTTCCGCGCTTCACCCCGCACCTCTCGCTCGGCCGCACCCGTGCCCCGCGTGAGCTGGCGGTCGAGTGCGCCGCCCGGCTCGGCGTGCTGCACGCACGCGTGGCCTGGGTCTGTGTGCTGTCCCGCCGCGGTGACGGTCCCATGCGCACACGCGCCACGATCGCCCTGGGCACCGGAGCGATCCGCCGCCGGCCCGGACCGGACCCGGCGGGCGCCGGGTACGAGCCACCGGACCGTCGCTGACCGCCCGGCGGGAAACGCTGCCGGTACTGTTCGGGATCGGCCCACGGTTCGCGAGGAGTTCCTGGATGACGCAGGCCAGACCCATGCGCGCGGACGCCCGGCGCAACTACGAGCGGCTGCTGCGGGTGGCGGCGGAGGTCTTCGCCGAGCACGGGGAGAACGCCTCGCTCGACGACATCGCCAAGCGTGCCGGAGTCGGGTCCGGCACGCTGTACCGGCACTTCCCCAACCGCCGGGCGCTGCTGGAGGCCGCCTACACCGACCGGATGGCGGCGCTCGCCGCGCGGGCCGACGAACTGGCGCGGGGCCTGCCGCCGGGTGCGGCGCTGGTGGAGTGGCTGAACGAGCTGTGCGCCGGGACGATCCGGGTGCGCGGGCTGAAGGCGCTGCTGGGTTCGGCCGTCATGGACGGCGGGGCGGCGCCGGTCCCGGTCTGCGGCGCCCCGGTCCGGGACGCGGCGGCCCGGCTGGTGGCGGCGGCCCGGGCCGAGGGCACCCTGCGGGCCGACGTCGAGCCGGTCGAACTGCTGCGGCTGGCGCACGGCGTGGCGACGGCCTCGGAGTTCGCGGACGGGCAGGGCGGGCAGATCCGCCGGTATCTGTCCCTGCTGATGGAAGGCATGCACGGGCAGCGGGACCGGCCGGCCGGTGGGCGCCCCGCACGGGGGCGCCCCTGACCGTCGTACGGGCGGCGCCTACAGCGCCCGGGCTCCCGGGTCGACCATGTTCCGCACCGTGCGCGCCTTCACGAAGTCGCCCATCGCCGTCATGTCCCACTCGCCGGAGTACTGCCGGATGAGCTTGGCCATCATCACGCCGGTCTGCGGCTCGGCGTTGGTCAGGTCGAAGCGGACCAGTTCCTCTCCCGTGGCCGCGTCCAGCAGACGGCAGTAGGCCTTGGCGACCTCGGTGAACTTCTGGCCGGAGAACGAGTTGACCGTGAAGACCAGACCGGTGACCTCCTGGGGGATTCTGCCGAGGTCGACCGTGATCACCTCGTCGTCGCCGCCGCCCTCGCCGGTGAGGTTGTCACCCGAGTGCTTGATCGCGCCGTTCAGGATCGACAGCTTGCCGAAGTAGCAGCTGTCGACCGGGTTGCGCTGCGGGCCGTAGGCGATGACCGAGGCGTCCAGGTCGATGTCCTTGCCGCGGTACGCGGGCTCCCAGCCCAGGCCCATCTGGACCAGGGAGAGCAGCGGGCGGCCGCCCTTGACCAGGGACACGGTCTGGTTCTTCTGGAGGCTGACCCGGCCCTTGTCCAGGTTGACCTTCCCGGTGCCGGGCGCCGGAGCCGCTGGGGCGGCGGGCGCCGGCTGCGGGGCGGAGGGGGCCTGCGCGGCGGGGGCCGGCGGGGCGGCCGGCGGCTGCGGCGGGGCCACGGGTGCCGCGACCGGCGGTGCGGCGGGCGCGGCGGCGGGCTCCTCGACGGTCACGCCGAAGTCCGTGGCGATGCCCGCCAGCCCGTTGGCGTACCCCTGGCCGACGGCGCGGGCCTTCCACTGGCCGTTGCGGCGGTAGATCTCCATGACCACCAGCGCCGTCTCGGAGCCGAGCTGCGGGGGCGTGAAGGTGGCCAGGACCGAGCCGCCGGCGGCGTCCCGGACGGTGGCCGTCGGCTCGACGCCCTGGAAGGTCCGGCCCGCGGCGTCGGGGCTCGCGGTGACCACGATCTTCTCGATCTCCGGCGGCACGGCGGCGGTGTCGACCTCGATCGCGTCGGGCGCGGCACCGCCACCCGACCGGTACGTCACACCGGGGCCGCCGGGCTGGTTGTAGAAGATGAAGTCGTCGTCGGAGCGCACCTTGCCGTCGGCGGTGAGCAGCAGGCCCGATACGTCGAGCCGCACCGGGGCGGCGACGTCCACCGTCACGCGGGTGGCGGACAGAGGGATGTTCGAGCCGGGGGTCATAGCTGTCATGCCGGGTGAACGAACGGCACCGCTTTACCGTTCCCTTACCGACGGCCCGACCCCCGTTCGGCTCAGGGCACCACGACGATCTTCCGGCCCACGCCCGCCGCGAACTGCTCCAGTGCCTCGGGGTAGCGCTCCAGCGGGATCCGGTCGCTGATGAACACCTCCGGGTCCAGCACGCCGTTCGCGAACAGCTCCGCCGCCCGCTCGAAGCTGTGCAGCACCGCCATGGAACCGGTGATGGTGATCTCCTGGTTGTAGATCCGGTACGGGTCGATGGTCACCCGGGTCGCGTAGTCGGCCACCCCGAACTGCAGGAACGTGCCGGCCTTCGCCACCCGGTCCAGACCGTCCTGGATGGCCGCCGCGTTGCCGGTCGCGTCGACCACCACGTCCCAGCCCCGCGGCCGGTCCAGCTCGTCCGCGTTCGCGGCCGACGCCGAGACGCCGAGGCGCCGCGCCGTCTCCAGCCGGGCCGGGTTCACGTCGACGACGTCCACGCTCGCCGCGCCGGTGCGCTTGGCCAGCTCCAGCATCATCAGGCCCATCGTCCCGGAGCCGTAGATCAGCACATGGGCGCCGAGGCGCGAGTTGAGCACGTCGTAGCCGCGCACCGCGCAGGACAGCGGCTCCACCAGGGCCGCGTCCTCGGTGCGCACGTGCTCGGGCAGCCGCACGCAGTTCGCCACCGGGGCCACCGCGTACTGCGCGGCGCCGCCGGCCGTGGTCACGCCGATCGCGGCCCACCGCTCGCACAGGTTGTTGTGGCCGGTGCGGCAGTGGCGGCACTCGTAGCAGTACAGGGACGGGTCCACGGCCACCCGGTCGCCGACCGCGACCTCCGTGACCTGGGTGCCGACGCCGACCACCTCGCCCGCGAACTCGTGCCCGGGCACGATCGGCAGCTTGGGCGCGAACTCGCCCCGCAGGATGTGCAGATCCGTGCCGCACAGGCCGCACGCGGCCACCTCCACGACGACCTCGCGGGGCCCCGGCGTGGGGTCGGGTACCTCGGTGACGACGGCGCGGCCCACGGACTCGATGACGGCGGCCTTCATTTCACGGCTCCCAACGACAGGCCCTGGACCAGCTTGTCCTGGGCGGCGAACCCCGCGGCGAGCACCGGCAGGGAGATGACGAGCGACGCGGCGCACACCTTGGCCAGGAACAGGCCCTGGCTGGTGATGAAGCCGGTCAGGAAGACGGGGGCGGTCTCGGCGGCCACGCCCGTCAGGACCCGGGCGAAAAGCAGTTCGTTCCAGCTGAAGATGAAGCAGATCAGGGCGGTCGCCGCGATGCCGGGCAGCGCGATCGGGGCCACCACGCGCGCGAGGACGGTCGGCAGCCGGGCTCCGTCCACGCGGGCCGCCTCGATCACCGCCACCGGTACCTCGGCGAGGAAGGACTGCATCATCCACACCGCGATCGGCAGGTTCATGGAGGTGTAGAGGACGACCAGCAGCCAGATGTTGTCGAGCATCCCGGCGTTCTTCGCGAACAGGTAGACGGGAAGGAGGCCCGCCACGGCCGGCAGCATCTTCGTGGACAGGAAGAAGAACAGGACGTCCGTCCACTTGCGCACCGGCCGGATCGACAGCGCGTACGCCGCCGGCAGGGCGAGCAGCAGCACGCAGACGGTCGAGACCACCGAGGCCACCGTGGAGTTGATCAGCGCCGGCCAGGGGCTCGCCCCGCCGCCGGTGCCGAAGAACTCGCGGTAGCCGTCCAGGGTGAGGGAGGCGGCGAAGGAGGGCGGGTTGGTCGCCGCGTCCGCCTCGGAGTGGAAGGACGTCAGGGCCATCCAGGCGATGGGCAGGAAGAACACGATGCCGGCCAGCCAGGCCACCAGACCCAGGCCGGTTCCCGTGCGCACCCTGCGCTTGACGACGGTGGCGCTCATGCGCGGGACACCTCCTCGCGGAACAGGGACGACACCACGCGCAGGGCGAAGGTCGCGATGACGATGGAGCCGATGACCACCAGGACGCCGGCGGCCGAGGCGAGGCCGTTCTCGTGGGCCTGGTAGAAGCTCTGGTAGACGGTGTAGGGCAGGTTGGCGGTGCCGAGGCCGCCGGAGGTGATCGTGAACACCGCGTCGAAGTTCTGGACGATGTAGATCGAACCGAGCAGGGCGCCGAGTTCCAGATAGCGGCGCAGGTGGGGCAGGGTCAGATGGCGGAAGATCTGCCAGTCGCTCGCGCCGTCGACCCGCGCGGCCTCGATCTGCTGCTGGTCCCGGCTCTGCAGTCCGGCCAGCAGGATCAGCATCATGAACGGTGTCCACTGCCACACCAGCGAGGCCTCGACCGCGAGCAGCGGGGTGTTCGAGATCCAGTCCGGCTGTGGGCCGCCCACATAGTGCAACAGCCCGTTGAGCAGCCCGTATTCAGGGTTGTAGAGCACATGCTTCCAGAGCAGGGCCGCCGCCACGGGCACCACCAGGAAGGGCGCGATGAGCAGGGTGCGCACGACGCCCCGGCCGCGGAACTTCCGGTCCAGCAGCAGGGCCAGGGCCAGGCCGAGGACCAGGCTGGCCAGCACCACCGCCACCGTGAGCAGCAGGGTCGTCCACACCGAGTGGCGCAGGTCCGCGTCGGTCAGCACCTGGCGGTAGTTGTCGAGGCCGGTGAAGTGGCGGGCCTTGGGGTAAAGGGCGTTCCAGTCGAAGAAGGAGATCACCAGCGTGGCCACGAACGGCAGCTGGGTCACGACGATCATGAACACGAGGGCCGGCAGCAGCGGGGCCCGGGTGGCCCAGGCGCGCAGCCGGGCCGGGGGGCGGCGCGCCGCCCGTGCGGGTGTGGTCGCGATCGGTGCCGCGGTCGTCGCTGTCATCGTCCCTCGTACTCCTCGGAGATCTTCTCGGCGAGCGCCTGTGACTTCCTCAGGGCCGAGTCGACGGACTGGCGTCCGGCGATGGCCGCGCTGATCTCCTGGGAGACCTTGGTGCCGAGGTCGGTGAACTCGGGGATGCCGACGAACTGGATGCCGGGGGCGGGCCGCGGCTGTACGCCGGGGGCGTTCGGGCGGGCGCCCTCGATGGCCTTCCTGGTCATCTCCTGGAAGGCGGCGGCCGACCTGCGGTAGTCGGCGTTCGTGTACGTCGACGCCCGCTTGCCCGCCGGGACGTTCGGCCAGCCGCTGGTCTCGCCGACCAGCCGCTCGTAGCCCTTGCCCGACGCCCAGGACACGAACTTCCAGGCCTTGTCGGGGTTGTGGGAGGCCTTCTGGATGCCCCAGGCCCAGGTGTAGAGCCAGCCGGAGGAGCCGGTCCGCTCGACGGGGGCGGGGGCGTAGCCGAGCTTGCCCCTGACCGGGGACTTGGCCGCCTCCAGCAGGCCGGCGGCGCTCGTGGCGTCGTACCACATGGCGACCTTGCCCTGGGTCATGCCGTTCAGGCACTCGGCGAAGCCGGACTGGGCGGCGCCGGACTCGCCGTGCTCCCGCACCAGATCGACATAGAACTTTGTCGCCTTCTCGAACTCCGGGGAGTCCAGCCGTGCCTTCCAGCCCTTGTCGAACCAGGTGCCGCCGAAGGTGTTCACCACGGTGGTGAGCGGCGCCATCAGCTCGCCCCAGCCGGGCAGTCCGCGCAGGCAGATGCCCTTCATGCCGGGCCGGGCGCCGTCCGCCTTCGCGGCGAGGGCGGCCACCTGCCGCCAGGTGGGGTGGGCGGGCATCGTCAGCCCCTTCGCCGCGAACACGTCCTTGCGGTACATCAGGAAGGACGACTCGCCGTAGAAGGGCTGTCCGTAGAGCTTGCCGTCGTCCGCCGTCAGGGACTGGCGCATCGGCTTCAGCACGTCCCGCTCGTCGTAGGAGGGGTCCTCGGCGACGTAGCCGTCCATGTCGTGCAGCCAGCCGTTGCGGGCGTAGATCGGTATCTCGTAGTTGGACAGGGTGGCCACGTCGTACTGGCCGGCCTGGTTGGCGAAGTCCTGGCTGATCTTGTCGCGGACGTCGTTCTCGGGCAGGACCGTGAAGTTGACCTTGATGCCCGTCACCTTGGTGAAGTGGGCGGCGGTCAGCTTCTGCAGCTCGGTCATCTGGGGGTTGTTGACCATCAGCACGTTGATGGAGTCGCCGCCGGAACCGGTCCCGCCCGCGCCGGCCCAGCAGCCGGAGAGCAGCGGGGCGAGCAGCGTCCCCGCGGCGGCCATGGCGAGCGTGGTTCGCGGCCTCCGTCGGCTCGGGATGCGCATGGATCGCTCCTGGAGATATGGGGAGATAAAGGGCGTTCGGGGGTGCGTGGGTGCCCGTGGGGGAGGTGATGGGGACTCTTGGACCCGGAGTTCCGGATCCGGACGTTCAGACCCGGATGACCTGCGGGCCCAGCAGGGAGTAGCGGTGGGCCTCGGTGGCCGGCAGCAGCGTGCTCGTCACGATCGCCTCCAGCGCGCCGATCTCGGCGAACCGGCAGAAGCTGACCGCTCCGAACTTGGTGTGCACGCCCGCGAAGACGGTGCGCCGTGCGGCGCGGACGGCCTGGGTCTTCACCTCGCTGACCGCGGGGTCGGGGGTGGTGAGCCCGTGGTCGCGGGAGATGCCGTTGGCCCCGATGTAGGCGAGGTCGATCACGAAGCCGGCCAGCATCCGGGTGGCCCAGTGGTCGACGGTCGCCAGCGTGCCGGTCCGGACCCGCCCGCCGAGGAGCAGGACCGACACGTCCTCGGCCTCGGCCAGGGCGCCCGCGACCGGCAGGGACGCGGTGACCACGGTCAGCGGCCGGCCGGCCGGCAGGGACTCGGCGATGAGCTGCGGGGTGAAGCCCTCGTCCACGAAGACCGTCTCCGCGTCGCCGAGCAGTTCGGCCGCGGCGGCCGCGATCCGGCGCTTCTCGGGGACGTGGCTGGTGGCGCGGAAGGCGAGGGTCGTCTCGAAACCGGCGCTCTCCACCGGATAGGCGCCGCCGTGCGTCCTGCGGACCAGGCCGTGGTCCTCCAGGGCGCGCAGATCGCGCCGGACGGTCTCCTTGGCCACGCCCAGTTCGGTGGCGAGCGCGGTGACGTCGACCGATCCGGTGGTGCGCGCGGCCCGTACGATCTCGCGCTGGCGTTCCTCCGCCGTCCTGGTGCTCATGTCGTCACCCACTTCCCGCCGAGCTGCCCGTTCGGGCCCATGGGAGAAGTTCTACAGCGGGTGTGCGGCACTGACCAGGTCTGTTACGGGCCCGATCCTGCCCGGGTGTGCCCGTTCGGGGCGTGCGGTGCCCGTCGCGGACCTGCGGGGCCGTCCGGGGCGGGGTGGGATCGGGCGGCCCGGATGCCCGAACACGGCGGCGGGCGGGCCCGTTCGGTGCCCGCCCGCCGATGGGGCGACCGTTTCCGGCCCCGGGGGCCGGCCGCGTCAGTACGGCCAGATCGGCGGGTCGTTCACGAAGTGGCCGCCGAGGTGGCTGTGCGCGGGGTTCGCTGGGTCGAGTTCGCCCTGCTCGGCGATGAGCTTCTCCGCGTACGGCTCGGAGTCGTCCCGGGGGTCGTAGCCGAGCGCCCGCGCGCTCGTGAGGTCCCACCACAGACGGGTGTTGGCCGAGGAGCCGTGGACCACGGTGTGGCCGACCCCCTCGGCGGTCAGGGCCGCGTGGAAGAGCCGGGCGCCGTCGTCCGGGCTCATCCACACCGAGAGCATGCGCACGCTGGTCGGCTCCGGGAAGCAGGAGCCGATGCGCACGGAGACGGTCTCCAGGCCGTGCTTGTCCCAGTAGAGCTGGGCGAGATCCTCGCCGAAGGACTTGGACAGGCCGTAGAAGGTGTCCGGGCGGCGCGGGGTGTCGATGGGGATCAGCGGCTCGCCCGGGCGCGGGGCCGGGGTGAAGCCGACGGCGTGGTTGGAGGAGGCGAAGACGATCCGGGGCACGCCTTCGAGGCGGGCGGCCTCGTACAGGTTGTAGGTGCCCTCGATGTTCGACTTCAGGATCTTCTCGAACGGCGCTTCCAGGGAGATGCCCGCGAGGTGGATGACCGCGTCGACGCCCCGCACCGCCTCGCGCAGCGCGTCCGTGTCGGTTAGGTCCGCGGTGACGGCGTCCGGCTCGTCCTCGACGGGCCGCACGTCGAACAGGCGCAGCGTGTAGCCGTGCTCCGGCAGCAGGGACCGCATCAGGGTGCCGAGCCCCCCGGCGGCGCCGGTGAGCAGAACGGTGCGGGGAGCGGGCATCCTCGGACTCCTTGGTCGCCTCTGACGAGTGGTGAACGGCCGCGTGCGTGGACATCATTCACATGGACGTCATTCACATGTATGGACACGCTAGAAAGCGGTGGCGGATCCCGTCAAGTGTGCCGTGGAGTGGGGAAATCGGGTGCCGTGTCGCGGGTTTGCACGCTTGACCTGGGCCGAAAGAGGCCCGTAGCGTGCAGTTGTTCAGAAATATAGACGCCGATCAGAAGCATGCACCGACAGGGAGCGCTCGTGACGCCAGCCCCTCTCGCCGCCCGGCTCCGCGACCCGAGCGGACCGCTGTTCTTCCCCGTCACGGCCTACGGCCCCGACGGCTCCGTCGACGTCTACCGCGCCCATGTGCGCGAGGGCGTCGCGGCCGGTGCCGCCGCCGTCTTCGCCTGCTGCGGCACCGGGGAGTTCCACGCGCTGCTGCCCGAGGAGTTCGAGGCCTGCGTCCGGGCGGCCGTCGAGGCGGCCGGAGGGCGGGTGCCCGTCGTCGCCGGCGCCGGCTACGGCACCGCGCTCGCCGTCCGCTACGCGCGCACCGCCGAGGAGGCGGGCGCCGACGGGCTGCTCGCGATGCCGCCGTATCTCGTCCGCGCCGGCCAGGAGGGCCTGCTGCGGCACTACCGGGAGATCGCCTCCGCCACCGCCCTGCCGGTCATCGTCTACCAGCGCGACAACGCCGTCTTCACCCCGCCGACCGTCGTCGGACTTGCCCGCACCGAGGGCGTCATCGGCCTCAAGGACGGGCTCGGCGACCTGGACCTGATGCAGCGGATCGTCAGCGCCGTGCGCACCGAGGCCCCCGGCGACTTCCTGTACTTCAACGGCCTGCCGACCGCCGAGCAGACCCAGCTCGCCTACCGCGCCCTCGGCGTCACCCTGTACTCCTCGGCCGTCTTCTGCTTCGCCCCGGAGATCGCCCTCGCCTTCCACCGCGCGCTGCGCTCGGGCGACGAGGCCACCGTGCGGCGCCTCCTGGACGGCTTCTACCGCCCGTTCGTGGAGCTGCGCGCCCAGGGCCGCGGCTACGCCGTCTCGCTCGTCAAGGCCGGTGTGCGGCTGCGCGGCCTGGATGTGGGCGAGGTCCGCCCGCCGCTGCACGAGCCGACCGAGGACCACGTCAAGCAGCTCGCCCGGCTGATCGAGCGCGGACACGCGCTGCTGGAGGGGGAGGCGTGAAGGCGTCGGCGTTCGTCTACCCCTGGGACGTGGCCGGGGACCCGCGGGCCCCCGCGCGGATCGCCTCGCTCGGCGCCGGGCAGGTCACCCTCGCCTCCGCCTACCACTCCACCCGCGCCCTGACCCCCCGCCACCCCCGCCACCGCATCGTGACGGCGGAGCACGCGGCCGTCCTCTACCCGCCGGGCGACCGCTGGGCGGGCCGCGCACTGCGCCCGTACCCCGCCGGACGCTGGGCCCCCGGCGACGCCTACGGCGAGGCCGCCGGGGCGCTCGCGGCGGCCGGGCTCGAGGTGCACACCTGGGTCGTCCTCGCGCACAACTCCCGCCTGGGCGCCGAACATCCGGACACCTCGGTGGTCAACGCCTACGGCGACCGCTACCCCTGGGCGCCGTGCATCGCGCAGCCCGCCACGCGCGCGTACCTGGTCGACCTGGCCGCCGAGGCCGCCGTCCGCCCCGGCGCGCACGGCACCGAGCTGGAGTCCCTCGGCTGGTACGGCCTGCAGCACCTGCACGCGCACGACAAGACCTCCGGGGTCGGCCTCGGGGACGCCGGGCAGTACCTGATGTCCGTGTGCTTCTGCCCGTCCTGCGGCGCCGGTTACGGCGAGCAGGGGCTGGACCCCGGCCGGCTGGCGGCCGGCGTACGCGCCGCGCTGGAGCCGCTGTGGCGGGGCGCGGCGGACGACGGGGGCTGGCCGGGGGTCGAGAAGCTCCTCGGGGAGGACACGGCGGCCGCCACGCGCGCGTGGCGCGACACCGTCGCCCGCACCCTCCAGGAAGAGGCCGTCGCCGCCGTACGGGCCGCGGCGCCCGAGGGCTTCCAGGTGCTGCTGCACGCCGACCCGGTGCCGTACCACTGCGGCGCCAACACCGGCGTCGACCCCGCCCACGTCCTGTCCGTCGCCGACGGTGTGGTGGTGCCCTGCACGGGCGGGACGGCCCTGCTGGCGCCCTTCGCCGAGCGGGCGGGCGGACGGACGGTCCTGGCCGCCAACCTCACCGTGGTCGCCGGGATGGGCGGCAGCCCCGGCACGCTCGCGGCGGACGCGGCACGCGCGCGTGCCGAAGGCGCGACGGAACTGCGGCTGTATCACGTCGGGCTGGCGTCGGACGACGACCTGGCCGCGGTGCGCGAGGCGCTGCCGGTCCGCTGAGCCAGGGCGACCGCCGTGGCCAGGAGTACGACGCCGTACAGCGGCAGCAGCAGCCCGGGGCGGGCCAGTTCGACCAGGCCGGCCCCGAGGGCCAGCCCGAGCACGTTCGGGGTGAAGACCAGTGTGTTGGCGGTGGCCGTCGCGCGGCCGAGCAGCGGGCCGGACGTCTCGCGCTGCACGGCGGTGAACACGGCGATCAGCACGCAGGGCAGGCCCAGACCGCCCGTTACACAGCTCACCAGGGCCACCGGGTCCGACGGCACGGCCCGCGCGGCCGCGGCGGCCCCGGTCAGCGCCATCCCCGCTGCCGCGAACCGGCGCGCGCCCAGCCGGCGCAGCGCGGATCCCGAGACCAGCCCGGCCGCCACCGAACCAGCGCCCTGGAAGGCGTACAGCACGCCCGCGTAGGCGGGGGAGTGGCCGAGGCGGTCGACGACGGCGTACACCGTGGAGCCGGCGAGTGCGGCCAGCAGCATGGTCGCACCGCCCGCCGCGACCAGCGGGCGCAGCACGGGGTGCTCCCACAGGTGCCGGACGCCCTGCGCGGACTGTTCGAGCCGGCCGGCGCCGGACCGGGCGGGACGCTCCTCGCCCACCCGCAGCAGGGCGCACACCGCGGCGGCGAGGACGAAGGTGACGGCGTCCAGACAGGCCACGGCCGGGCCGCCGTAGAGCGCGTAGAGACCCGCTCCCGTCAACGGGGCGACGAGTTTCATGCCTTCCGTGACGGCCGTCCGCAGCCCGTTGAAATCGCCGAGGAGCTCCGGAGCGACGACGGCGGCGACCAGAGCCGACTCCGCGGCGTCGTGGACGACACAGACGGCGCCGTACAGGAACAGCACGGCGAACAGCAGCCACAGGCGGCCGGTGGAGTCGACGGCGAACAGGGTGAGGAGCAGCGCGGCCAGGCCCAGATTCGCACCGACCAGCAGGGGCCTGCGCCGCATCCGGTCGGCGAGCGCGCCGAGCGCCGGACCCGCCGGCGTGGCCGCCCACAGGGTGAGCAGGCACAGGGCGGCCAGGCCGTCGGACCCCGTGAGGTCCTTCACCCACACCCCCGACGCCAGCCACAGCGAGGAGGTGCCGAAGGCGGACACCACCACGCCGGCGAGGTACAGCCCCGCATCACGGTTTCGCAGCACACGGATCACGGACCAGGAAGTCGTCATGCCCGCTCATCGTGGGCCTAAGGCGGGGCCCCGGGATCGGCAAGGTGCCCTAATCCGCGAGACCGATGAGTTCGGGGGACGCGGACGGTCAATCCTTCGTACGCACATCGCGACCTTGAAGGAGTGAGCCATGACCATGGTGGATCTCGGCCCGCAGACCCGGATCGTGGCACAACTCGCCGCGGCCGTGACCGACGAGCGGCTCACGGCCGCCACGCCTTGCCCGGACCTGGCGGTGCGGAACCTGCTCGGCCACCTCCTGCACCTGTCGGTGGCCTTCCGCGACGCCGCCCGCAAGGACCTCGGCGCGACGACCGACACCAGCCCGGACGCCGCCGTCCCGGACATCGGCCCCGGCTGGCGCGAGGAGCTGCCCAAGGCGCTGGACGACCTGGCCGACGCCTGGCGCGACCCGGCCGCCTGGACCGGCCTCACCCGGGTGGGCGGCATCGACCTGCCCGGCGAGATCGCGGGCGCCGTCGCCGTCGACGAACTGGTGATCCATGGCTGGGACCTGGCCCGCGCGACGGGGCAGACCTACGCCCCCGACCCCGACGCCCTCGACGCGGCACACGGCTTCCTCCTCGCCGCCGCCGAGGACGCCGACCGCGGCAACGGCATCTTCGGCCCGGTCGTCCCGGTACCGCAGGACGCGTCCCTGCTGGACCGGGCGGTGGGACTGAGCGGCCGGGACCCGGGGTGGCGGCCGGCGGCCGAGTAGGCCGACAGGTACGGCACGAGTACGGGGACCGGTGCGCCGGTCCCCTGCGCGCCGGTTCACCGCCCGTATGACGACACAGCACATCGCGACGCCTGCGGGACCGGCCGGCCGGGAGGAGCGCGATCCCGGCGCCTGGGTGGCGCCGACGATCCGCCGTCCGGTACGGCGGGCTGTCCGTGATGGCTACGGCCGGCCGCGGCCCCGACGACTGCCCGGCGGCGCTGAACGCGTCTCCACCTGGATCGGCGGCCTGATCTTCCACGGCGGCCCGCTCTCCGTCCCGGCCCTGCTCACGGCCCGACTGCTGCCCTGGAAGCGCCGCTGGTCGGTGACGCGCGCCCGGACCGCGGTCCTCGCGCTGCTGCCGGCCCGGACGGGGCGCTGCCTCGTGATCACGCTGCCCGCCCCCTGACCGGCCGGCGGAAGCCGGGGCCGCACTCGTCCCGGTGAGCCGGGACAGGGCTGCGGGCGTCGTACTCTCCTCCCATGCCGCTCACCCTCACCGTTCTCGGCGCCGCCTCCCCGCACCCCGGTCCCGACCGGCCGTGCTCGGGGTATCTGCTGGCCGGCGGGGGCGCCGAGGTGTGGGTGGACGCGGGGCCAGGGACGTTCGCGGCGTTGCAGCGGCACACGGATCCCGCCCGGCTCACCGCGATCTGGATCTCGCACCTGCACGCCGACCACAGCGCCGATCTGCTCGCCGCCGCCTACGCCTTCGCGTTCGGCGGGATGACCCCGGCCGCGCCCGTGCCGGTGTACGCGCCGCAGGACTGCGCGCGCCGGCTGGCGGGCTTCTTCGGGCGCCAGGACATCGAGTTCCTGACGGGCGTCTTCGACTTCCGGGCCCTGTACGACGGCCACGACGTCCGGCACTGGAACCTGCGGCTCACCGCCCGCGCCGTCGCCCACGACACCGAGGCGTACGGGCTGCGCGCCGAATGCCAGGGGAGTGTCCTCGCCTACTCGGGGGACAGCGGCCCCTGCGCCGCGCTCAACGAGCTCGCGGCCCGCGCCGACCTCTTCCTGTGCGAGGCGGACATCGACGAGCATCGCGGTGGCGAACACTTCCAGCAGGTCCACCTCACCCCCGAGGACGCCGGCCGCGTCGCCCGGGAGGCGCGGGTGCGCGAGCTGCTCGTCACCCACGTCGGACCCACCCTCACCCGGGCGGCGGCCGCCGCCCGCGCCGCCGAGGTCTTCGGCCGGCCCACCCGCGCCGCCGTGGAGGGCGCCACCCACGCCGTCTGAGGCGCCTCCCGGCAACCTCGACTTCCTTTGTCAGAAGCCTTGACGAAACACGGGCCCGCTCCTACCTTCAACGCGTCGTACTTCGTACGTCATATATGAGACGCGATACGCGAGATCCGAGAGGGCCGTATGACCTCTGTGCCCACGCCGATCCCGTCCCGCACGCAGTACGTGCTGGACGCGATCAAACACCGCATCCTCACGGGGCAGTTGACGCCCGGCCAGGCCCTGGTCGAGACGGAACTGGCCGCGCAGTTCGGGGTGTCCAAGACCCCGGTGCGGGAGGCCCTGAAGACCCTCGCCGGGACCGGGCTCGTCGTGATGAGCCAGTACAAGGGCGTCACGGTGCGCATGGTGGACGCGGACATGGCGCGCGAGGTCTACGACGTCCGGCTGCTGCTGGAACCCGAGGCCCTGCGCCGGGCCGTGCGGCGCGGGGCGTCCCTGGACGCCGCCCGCGACGCGCTGGCCCGTGCCGACTCCGCCACCGACACCGCCGAACGCTCCCTGGCCAACCGCCAGTTCCATCGCGCCCTGTACCTGCCGTGCGGCAACCCGCTGCTCGGCCGGATGCTCGACGAGGTCCGCGACCAGGCCGCCCTCGTCGCGGCCGTGGCCTGGGCGGCCGACCCCTCCTGGGAACGGGAGGCCGCCGAGCACCGGGACATCCTGCGGCTCGCGCTCGAGGGCGACGCGGACGGCGCGGCGAGCGCCCTGCACGCGCACATCGCGTCGTTCGTCCGGCGGGCGATCTCCGAGCCCCACCCAGAGGAAGGCCAGGAATGAGCAGCGTGACGTTCGAGACCCAGCGGGCGGCCCTGGCCGACGTGGTGGCCATCCCGGTGACCCCGTTCGCCGAGGACGGCTCCGTCGAGCGGGACACCCACCGGGCCCTGCTGCGTCGCCTGCTCGACGGCGGGATCACCACCATCACCTCCAACGGGAACACCGGCGAGTTCTACGCCCTCACCCCTGAGGAGCGCCGCCTCGTCACCGAGCTGACCATGGACGAGGTCGGCGACCGTGCCGTGGTCCTGGTGGGCGTCGGCCACGACCTGCCCACCGCCATCGACTCCGCCCGGCACGCCCGCGACACCGGCGCCGCGATGGTGATGGTCCACCAGCCCGTGCACCCGTACGTCTCGGCCGCCGGCTGGGTCGACTACCACCGCGCGATCGCCGAGTCCGTGCCCGAGCTGGGCGTGGTGCCGTACATCCGCAACGAGCGGCTGGCCGGCGCCCGCCTCGCCGAACTCGCCGACCAGTGCCCGAACGTCATGGGCGTCAAGTACGCCGTCCCGGACGCCGCGGGCTTCGCCGGCTTCGCCCGGGACGCCGGGCTCGACCGCTTCGTGTGGGTCGCCGGCCTCGCCGAGCCCTACGCCCCCTGCTACTTCTCGGCCGGCGCCACCGGCTTCACCTCGGGACTGGTGAACGTCGCCCCGGCCGTCTCCCGCAACATGCTCGAGGCGCTCCGGGCCGGCGACTTCCCGGCCGCCATGAAGGTCTGGGAGCAGATCCGCCGCTTCGAGGAACTGCGCGCCGCCCACGGCAACGCCAACAACGTCACCGTCGTCAAGGAGGCGCTCGCCGCGCTCGGCCTGTGCCGCCGGGACGTCCGCCCGCCGAGCAGGCCGCTGCCCGCGGACGAGCGCGCCGAGGTGGCCGCCATCGCCGCCGGATGGTCGATATGAACGCGCCCCGCAGGAACCCCGAGGACCTCCGGAGCCACCAGTGGTACGGCACCGACGGCCTGCGCTCCTTCAGCCACCGCGCCCGCACCCGTCAGCTCGGCTACCTCCCCGAGGAGCACCTCGGCAAGCCGGTCGTCGCGATCCTCAACACCTGGTCCGACATCAACCCCTGCCACGTCCATCTGCGCGACCGCGCCCAGGCCGTCAAACGCGGGGTGTGGCAGGCGGGCGGCTTCCCGCTGGAGTTCCCGGTCTCCACCCTCAGCGAGACCTTCCAGAAGCCGACCCCGATGCTCTACCGCAACATGCTCGCGATGGAGACGGAGGAGCTGCTGCGCTCCTACCCCGTCGACGGCGCGGTGCTGATGGGCGGCTGCGACAAGTCCACGCCCGCCCTGCTCATGGGCGCGGCCTCGGTGGACCTGCCGGCCGTCTTCGTCCCGGCCGGGCCCATGCTCCCCGGCCACTGGCGCGGCGAGGTCCTCGGCTCCGGCACCGACATGTGGAAGTACTGGGACGACAAGCGGGCCGGCCTCATCGGCGACTGCGAGATGACCGAGCTGGAAAGCGGCCTGGCCCGCTCGCCGGGCCACTGCATGACCATGGGCACGGCGTCCACGCTGACCGCCGCCGCCGAGGCGCTCGGCGTGACCGTGCCGGGCGCGTCGAGCATCCCGGCGGTGGACTCCGGGCACGACCGGATGGCGGCCAGGGCGGGCATGACCGCCGTCGAACTGGTCCACAAGGACCGCAGGCTGAGCCGGATCCTCACCCGCGAGGCCTTCGAGGACGCCGTGACGACCGTCCTCGGCCTCGGCGGCTCCACCAACGCCGTGATCCACCTGATCGCCATGGCCGGGCGGGCCGGGGTGCGGCTCACCCTGGACGACTTCGACCGCATCGCGCGCACGGTCCCCGTCCTCGCCAACGTCCGCCCCGGCGGACAGCGGTACCTGATGGAGGACTTCCACTTCGCGGGCGGCCTGCCCGGCTTCCTCTCCCGGATCCCCGACCTGCTCCACCTGGACCGGCCGACGGTGTCGCACGACACCCTGCGCGAGCAGATCTCCGGAGCCCAGGTGCACGACGACGACGTGATCCGGCCCCGGGACAACCCGGTCGCGAGCGAGGGCGGGGTCGCGGTCTTGCGCGGCAACCTCTGCCCGGACGGCGCCGTCATCAAGCACATCGCCGCCGAGCCCCACCTGCTCCAGCACACCGGCCCCGCGGTCGTCTTCGACGACTACAAGGCGATGCAGCGCACCATCAACGACCCGTCCCTGGGAATCACCCCGGACAGCGTGCTGGTGCTGCGCAACGCCGGGCCCAAGGGCGGCCCGGGCATGCCCGAGTACGGCATGCTCCCCATCCCGGACCACCTGCTGAAGCAGGGCGTGCGGGACATGGTGCGGATCTCCGACGCCCGGATGAGCGGGACGAGTTACGGCGCCTGCGTGCTGCACGTGGCGCCGGAGTCGTACATCGGCGGACCGCTGGCGCTGGTGCGCACCGGTGACCTCATCACCCTGGACGTCGAGGGGCGCACCCTCCGGCTCCACGTCGACGACGCGCGACTGCAACGCAGGCGGGCCGAATGGACGCCGCCGCCCGCACGGTACGAGCGCGGCTACGGCGCCCTCTACACCGAGCAGATCACCCAGGCCGACACCGGCTGCGACTTCGAGTTCCTGGCCCGCCAGGGCACCGTGCCGGACCCCTACGCCGGCTGACCCCGCCCCACGACGGAAGTGCTTCACCCATGCGTGGGCAGCAAGCGCTTCCTGTGCCCGCTGTGTCCGCCCGTCACCCGACCACCGCCCCTCATCGACACCCTTCGGGCGGCACCTCCTAGCGAACGGAGAACAGTCATGGCCCAAGCCGCAGCCGTGGCGGAACCGCCCGCGCCACCCCGGCGGCGCCGTGCCTCCGCGACGCCGCGCAGGCTGCCGTACCTGCTGATCGCGCCGGCCGCCCTGCTGATGCTGGGTTTCATCGCCTACCCGGTGCTCAGCGTCTTCTACTACAGCCTGCAGAACTACAACCCCACCAAGCCCTGGCGGAACGGCTTCGCGGGCCTGGGCAACTTCACCCAGGCCTTCAGCCACGACCCGCAGTTCTGGGACACGCTGACCTTCAGCGCCAAGTGGGTCGTCGTCGAGGTCGGGCTGCAGCTCCTGTTCGGCCTGGCCCTGGCGCTCATCGTCAACCAGACCTTCGTGGGCCGGGCGCTGGGCCGCGCCCTGGTCTTCTCCCCCTGGGCCGTCTCCGGCGTGCTGACCTCGGTGATCTGGGTACTGCTCTACAACTCCCAGACCGGCATCACCCGTTACCTCGCCGACGTCGGGATGGGCTCCTACGGTACGAGCTGGCTCTCGGACACCTCGACGGTCTTCCCGGCGGCGGTGGTCGCCGACCTCTGGCGGGGCGTCCCCTTCTTCGCCATCCTCATCCTCGCCGACCTGCAGTCCGTCTCCCGGGACCTGTACGAGGCCGCCGAGGTCGACGGAGCGAGCCGCCTGAAGCAGTTCTGGCACATCACCCTGCCCCACCTGAAGGACGCCATCGTCCTGTCCACGCTGCTGCGCGCGGTGTGGGAGTTCAACAACGTCGACCTGCTCTACACCCTGACCGGCGGCGGACCGGCCGGCGAGACCACCACGCTGCCCCTCTACATCGCCAACACCAGCGTCGACGCCCACAACTTCGGCTACGCCTCCGCCCTGACGACGGTGGCGTTCGTGATCCTGCTCTTCTGCTCGATGGTCTATCTGCGGCTGAGCAAGTTCGGAGGTGAGACCAAGTGATCACCGAGATCGCTCCCGCACCCGAGCGGGCCGTGTCCGAGTCCGCCCGCCCGCGCCGCGGGCACCGCGCCTGGGACGAGGTGCCCCGCCGGCAGATCTACCTCCCGCTGTCGGTCTACCTGCTGTTCACCCTGGTCCCCTTCTACTGGATCCTGCTCTTCGCCCTCCGCCCGGCCGGCTCCACCTCCCTGGTCCCCTGGCCGGTGACGTTCGAGCACTTCGGCAAGGTGTGGACCGACCGCGGCTTCGGCACCTACTTCGCCAACAGCGTCTACGTCGGCCTCGCCACCCTCGTCCTGACCACGGTGGTCGCCCTGGCCGGCGGCTACGCCCTCGCCCGCTTCGACTTCCGCGCCAAGCGCGGCTTCATGCTGGCCCTGCTCTGCTCCCAGTTCGTGCCGGGCGCGCTGCTGCTGGTGCCGCTCTTCCAGATCTTCGCCAAGCTGTCGATGATCAACTCACTCGGCAGCGTCGTCATCGCCGAGACGGTCTTCCAGCTTCCGCTGTCGATGATCCTCATCAGCGGGTTCATCCGGAACGTGCCGTACTCCCTGGAGGAGGCCGCCTGGGTGGACGGCTGCAACCGGCTCACCGCCTTCCGGATCGTCGTCCTGCCGCTGCTGCGGCCCGGACTGATCGCCGTCGGCTCGTTCGCCTTCGTGCACGCCTGGAACCACTTCCTGTTCGCCCTGATGTTCCTCTCCGACCAGGGCAAGCAGACCATCCCGGTCGGCCTCAACACCCTGATGAGCGCCGACAGCGTCGACCTGGGCGCGCTGGCCGCCGGCGGCATCGTCGCGGCCGTACCGGTCGTCGTCGTGTTCGCCTTCATCCAGAAGTGGCTGATCACCGGCTTCAGCGCGGGGGCGGTGAAGGGATGACCGTCCCCATCGTCCTGGCGGGCGCGCGCGGTCACGGCCGCTGGCATCTGGACAACATCAGCCGGCTGCAGGCGAAGGGCACCGTCCGGCTGGCGGGGATCTGCGAACTGACCCCGCTGGGCGAGGACGAGATCCCGGACGGCCTCGGCGCGCCGGAGCAGTCCGCCGACCTCGGGGCGCTCCTCGACTCCACCGGAGCCAGGGCCGCCGTCGTCTGCACCCCGATCCCCACCCACACCGATCTGGCGCTGACGGCCGCCGAACGGGGCGTGCACCTGCTGCTGGAGAAGCCGCCCGCGCCGTCCTACGCCGAGTACCGGCGGATGGCCGACGGGATCGCCGGGGCCGGCGTCGCCTGCCAGATCGGCTTCCAGTCCCTCGGCTCGCACGCCGTGCCCGCGATCCGGCGGCTGCTGGCCGAGGGCGCGATCGGAGAGGTCACCGGGGTCGGCGGCGCCGGGGCCTGGGCCCGGGACGAGGCCTACTACCGGCGGGCGCCCTGGGCCGGCCGGCGACGGCTGAACGGCGCCGACGTGGTCGACGGGGTGCTCACCAACCCGCTCGCGCACGCGGTCGCCACCTCCCTCGCCCTGCTCGGCGCCACCCGGGCCGAGGACGTCACCGGCATCGAGACCGAGCTGCTGCGCGCCAACGACATCGAGTCCGACGACACCTCCTGCGTCCGGGTGCGCACCACGCACGGCCCGGTCACGGTCGCCGCGACCCTGTGCGCCGAGCAGCCGGGGGAGCCGTACGTCCTGGTCCACGGCAGCAGGGGCCGGATCACCTTCTGGTACAAGCAGGACCGGGTGCTGCTCCAGCGGTCCGGACACGGCCCGCGGGAGACCTCGTACGGCCGCACGGACCTGCTGGAGAACCTGGCCGACCACCTCACCGACGGCACTCCACTGCTGGTCGCCCCGGCGGAGACCGGCGCCTTCATGAAGGTCGTCGAGGCCGTCCGCACCGCCCCCGACCCGCTCCCGCTGCCCCGGAGCGCCTGGCATCGGCTGCCCGGCGCGGACCGCCGGGTCGTGACCGGCGTCGACGGCCTGGTCGCGGCCTCGGCCGACACCCTCGCCCTCTACTCCGAGCTGGGCGCCTCCTGGGCCCTCCCGAAAGAGGTGAACGCCTGATGTCCCACGACACGCCGGTGCTGCGGGTCGCGGGCCGGCCGGTCGGCCGGTACGTCATCCGGCCCGAGCTGCCGGCCCGCCTCGCCCCCCGCCCCTATCTGCACCCCGTCACCACCCTGGCCGGCACGGCGGTCACCGAACTGGGCCCCGCCGACCACGCACACCACCTCGGCGTCGGTGTCGCCGTTCCCGACGTCGAGGGGCACAACTTCTGGGGCGGGCGCACCTTCGTCCGCGACCGGGGCCCCACCGAGCTGGACAACCACGGCGCCCAGCGGCACACGGCCTTCCAGCTGCTGGACCCCGACGGGTTCGTGGAGGAGCTGCGCTGGGTCGCCGCCGGGAGCGAGCTGCTGCGCGAGCGCCGTACCGTCGCCGCCACCGGACTCGACCACCGGGCCTGGGCGCTGGACCTCACCTTCTCCCTCACCAACGTCACCCAGGGCCTGCTGTCCCTCGGCAGCCCCGCCACCAACGGGCGGCCCGGCGCGGCCTACGGGGGCTTCTTCTGGCGGGCCCGCAAGGAGCCGCGGGCACCGGAGGTCTTCACCGCCGACCGCGAGGGCGAGGCCGAGACGCACGGCGCCCACGCCGACTGGCTCGCGCTGGCCGGCGCCGGCTGGACGCTGGTCTTCGCCGGGGCCACCGAGGAGACCCGCCGGGACCCGTGGTTCGTGCGGGCCGCCGAGTACCCCGGGGTGGGCTCGTCGCTGGCCCGCGCCGAACGGCTGCCGGTGCCGCCCGGCGAGACCGTCGTACGCCGCGTCGTCACCGTGGTCGCCGACGGACGGCTCGACCGGGCCGAGGCGGCCGCGCTGGTCCGCAGGGCGGTGAGCCAGTGACGGCCGGCACGTACGAGAACCCGGTGCTGAACGCCGACTGGTCCGATCCGGACGTGGTGCGCGTCGGCGACGACTTCTACCTCACCGCCTCCAGCTTCGGCCGCGTCCCCGGCCTGCCGCTGCTGCACTCGCGCGACCTGGTCCACTGGACCCTCGTCGGCCACGCCCTCGAACGCCTGGAGCCGGAGGAGGAGTTCGCCGTCCCCCGGCACGACAGCGGGGTCTGGGCGCCCTCGATCCGCCACCACGACGACCGCTTCTGGGTCTTCTGGGGCGACCCCGACCAGGGCGTCTTCCAGGTCAACGCCCCCGACATACGCGGCCCCTGGACCCGCCCGCACCTGCTCAAGGCGGGCCGCGGCCTGATCGACCCGTGCCCGCTGTGGGACGAGGAGACCGGCGAGGCCTACCTGGTGCACGCCTGGGCCAGGTCCCGCTCCGGTGTCAAGAACCGGCTCACCGGCCACCGTATGCATCCCGACGGCACCTCGCTGCTGGACGAGGGCAAGGTGATCGTCGACGGGGACCGCATACCCGGCTGGTTCACCCTGGAGGGGCCGAAGCTCTACCGGCACGACGGCTGGTTCTGGATCCTCGCGCCCGCGGGCGGCGTGGAGACCGGCTGGCAGGGCGCCTTCCGCTCGCGCGGCTTCTTCGGGCCGTACGAGGAACGGATCGTCCTGGAGCAGAAGGACACCGAGGTCAACGGGCCGCACCAGGGCGGCTGGGTGCGCACGGCGGCCGGCGAGGACTGGTTCCTGCACTTCCAGCAGCGCGGGGCCCACGGCCGGGTGGCGCACCTCCAGCCGATGCGCTGGGGCACCGACGGCTGGCCGGTGCTGGGCGACGACGGCGCGCCCGTCGCCGCGCACCGCCGGCCGGACCTCCCGCCGCAGCCGCCCGCCGCGCCCGCCACCGACGACGACTTCCCCGGCGGACGCTACGGCCGCCAGTGGCAGTGGACCGCCAACCCCGGCCACGGCTGGGCCACCCAGCACTCCGCTGACGGGCTGCGGCTGACCTGCGTCCGCTCGGCCGACGCCCACGACCTGCGGCGGCTGCCGAACGTGCTCACCCAGCGGCTGCCGGGCTTCCCCTGCGCGGTGGAGGTCGACCTGCGCCTCGACGTGGGCGAGCCGGGGGCGCGGGCGGGACTCGCGGTGCTCGGCGACGCCTTCGGCTGGATCGGGCTCGAGCGGGGGACCGACGGGACGGTCCGGCTCGTGCACCGGTTCGCCGAGGCCGTGGCCGAGGCGGAGCGGGACGCCGGGGTGCCGTGCCCCGCGCCCGGCGGACGGGCCCGGCTGCGCGTCGAGATCGGATCCGGGGCGCGCTGCCGGTTCCACTACGACGTCGGGGACGGCCCGCGTTCCTCCGGGCCGGTGTTCGCGGCCACCCCCTGGCGCTGGGTGGGCGCCCTGCTCGGCCTGTTCGCGGTCGCCCCCGGGGGACCGGGGCCCACCGGGGCGGCGACGTTCACCCGGTTCCGGATCACCAGTTCCGGTCCGCGGGCGCGGACCGGTCACTGACCCCACAGCTCCACCCCACCATTGGATCCAGCAGAAGAGAGCCGACCGATGAAGAGCAGCATCCGCAGAAACAGGCGCGCCGCCACGGCGGTCGCCCTGGGCTCCGTCCTCGCGCTGACCGCCACCGCCTGCGGCGACGACGGCAGCGGCGGCGCGGGGGACAAGGGGGGCGAGGGTTCCGGCAAGGGAACGATCACCTTCTGGGACAACAACGGCGGTGTCCGCACCGACATCTGGAAGCAGATCATCGCCGACTTCGAGAAGAAGTACCCCGACATCGAGGTCAAGTACGTCGGCCTCCCGGCCGCGAGCGCCCAGTCCAAGTACGACACGGCCATCCAGGGCGGCGGGCTGCCCGACGTGGGCGGAGTGGGCACCGCGATGCTCGCCGAGGTCGCCGTGCAGGGTGCCCTGGAGCCGCTGGACGGCCGGCTGGAGAAGAGCCCGCTGAACGGCAGGCTGAGCCAGAACCTGCTCGACGTCAGCAAGTCGGCCGGTGGCGGGGACACGCTGTACCAGGTGCCGACCTCGGCCAACAACGGCACCCTGTGGTACCGGACGGACCTGTTCAAGAAGGCCGGCCTGGACGCCCCGGCCACCTGGGCGAAGTTCTACGAAGCGGCCGGCAGGCTCACGGACAAGGGCCACAACGAGTTCGGCTTCACCATCCGCGGCGGCGAGGGCGCCATCGCCCCGGCCCTCGACGCGGTCTACGGCCAGACCGGCATCACCTCGTTCTGGAACGGTGACAGGACCACCGTCAACGACCCCAGGAACGTCGCCGCGCTCGAGAAGTACGTCGCGCTCTACAAGAAGGACACCCCGTCCGCCGACGTCAACAACGACTTCACCAAGATGGTCGCCCAGTGGGACAGCGGCACCATCGGCATGCTGAGCCACAACCTGGGCTCGTACCAGGACCATCTGAAGGCGCTGGGCAAGGACAAGTTCCGGGGCATCCCCAACCCCACGCTGGACGACGGCACCCGGGTGCAGGTGTCCAACCCGGTGGACGGGCTGAGCCTGTTCAAGTCGAGCAAGAACAAGGCTGCCGCCTGGAAGTTCATCGAGTTCGCCCTCTCCGCCGCGGAGAACTCCAAGTACAACGAGTCGGCCGGACAGGTGCCGGCCAACACCGACGCGGCCAAGGACGCGTGGATCCAGCGGGCCGAGCCGACGAAGCTGGCGGCCGAGGCGCTGAACGGGGGCGACACGAAGATCGTCCAGTTGCCGTACTACCTGCCCGACTGGAACACCATCTCCAAGGCGGACAACGAGCCGAACTTCCAGAAGCTGCTGCTCGGGAAGATGAGCGCGAAGGAATTCCTGGACACGCTGGCCGATCAGCTCAACGCGGCGCAGGCGGACTGGAAGAAGAACCACTGAGCCCGGGTGGTCCTGTCGCGTGGGCGCGCCCCGGTTCGGCAGGGCTGGTCGCGCCCGTGCGGCGGAGCCGCACATCGACACGGCCCCGCGAACCCCTTGTTTCCCTGACCCCTGTTTGAAAGGCGCACCATCGTGTCCCTTACGCGCAGACAGGTGACCTCCGCCGCCATCGCGGCCGTTCCGTCGGCCGCCCGCTCCCCGAAGCGGCACCGGACCCTCTACATCGCCGGTGACTCGACCGCCGCCCAGAAGTACGCCGACGCGGCGCCCGAGACCGGGTGGGGAATGGCCCTGCCCTTCTTCCTCCGGGAGGATCTCGCGGTCGCCGATCACGCGGTGAACGGGCGGAGTTCGAAGAGCTTCCTGGACGAGGGCCGGCTCGACGCCGTGCTCTGCGCGATCCGGCCCGGGGACGTCCTGATCGTGCAGTTCGCGCACAACGACGAGAAGGTGACCGACCTCGCCCGCTACACCGAGCCCTGGACCACGTACCAGGACTGCCTGCGGCGGTACGTCGACGGGGCGCGGAGCCGCAGGGCCCGCCCCGTCCTCGCCACCCCCGTGGAGCGCCGCAGGTTCGACGCCGACGGAAACGCCGTGCCGACGCACGGCGACTACCCGGCGGCCATGCGCGCGCTCGCCGAGGCGGAGCGGGTCCCGCTGCTCGACGTCGAGGCGCTGTCGCTCGCGCTGTGGCAGCGGCTCGGGGTGGAGGAGACGAAGACCTACTTCAACTGGACCGCCACCGAGCAGGACAACACGCACTTCAACCCGCCGGGTGCCATCGCCGTGGCCCGGCTCGTGGCGCGGGAGCTGCTGCGCACCCGCGTCCTGGCCCGGCCCGACGTGGTCCGGCTGGGCGAGGACGTCCCCACGTCCTGGATCACCTGGCCGCCCGCGACGTCATCGTCAGCTTCGTGAAAGAGGAGAGCCGCACAGTGCGTAGACCGAAATGTCATGGACGTGTCATAGCCGCCCTGGTGGGCTGCACGGCGCTCGTGCTCGCCGTCACCGGGACCACGCCCGCGCAGGCCGCGCACCGGGCCGGGACCGACCGGCAGGTGCTGCCCGCCAAGGACGGCTGGGCCGCCTACGGCACCGGGACGACCGGCGGTGCGACCGCCGACCGGGCGCACGTCCACACCGTCACCACCTGGGAGCAGTTCAAGGCCGCCCTCGCCGACGGCGGCAGCGCCCCGAAGATCATCAAAGTGAAGGGCACCATCGACGCCGACGGGCCGAGCTGCGACTCGTTCGCCGTCCCCGGTTACGACTTCGGTGCCTATCTGGCCAAGTACGCCCCGGAGAGCTGGGGGCGCACCACCACCCTGGACGGCGAGCCCGCCGACAGCCCCGAGGGGCTGCGCCGCGCCTCCGCCGTCGCCCAGGACGCCTACATCAAGGCGAACGTCCCGGCCAACACCACCATCATCGGCGTGGGGAAGAACGCCGGCCTCAACGGCGCCAGCCTCCAGATCAAGGGCGTCGACAACGTCATCGTCCGCAACCTGCGCTTCGAGAGCCCCCTCGACTGCTTCCCGCAGTGGGACCCGACCGACACCGCCGACGGCAACTGGAACTCCGAGTACGACAGCGCGGTGGTCTACGGCTCCACCCACGTCTGGATGGACCACGACACCTTCACCGACGGCGACCACCCGGACAGCACCCTGCCGTACTACTTCGGCCGGATCTACGAGCAGCACGACGGTGAGCTGGACATCGTCAAGGGCGCCGACTACGTCACCGCCTCCTGGAACGTCTTCGAGGACCACGACAAGACGATCCTCGTCGGCAACAGCGACAGCGCCGCCACGGCCGCCGTCGACCGCGGCCACCTCAAGGTCACCTTCCACCACAACCTGTTCCGGAACCTGGTGGAGCGCGCGCCGCGGGTCCGCTTCGGCCAGGTCGACTCGTACGACAACCACTTCGTCGTGGGCGACGGCTACTCCTACAGCTACGGCATCGGCATGGAGTCCCAGCTCGTCGCCGAGCACAACGCGTTCACGCTGCCCGACGGGGTGAAGGCCGGTTCGATCCTGAAGAAGTGGAAGGAGGCGCCGGTCACCGCCGCCGACAACTACGTCAACGGCCGGCTCACCGACCTGATCGCCGTCCACAACGCCGAGATCCCCGGCGAGACCCTGCGGTCCGGGGCCGGCTGGACCCCGGTGCTGCGCACCAAGGTCGACCCGGCCAGGGCCGTGCCGGGCCTCGTCGGCCACCGCGCGGGCGCCGGCCGCATCGGCTGACCCACCCGGGGCCGGGTCTCCGGCCCCGGCCCCCCTCTCTCACCGGCCGCACCAGAACTCTTCCGAGCCGCACCGCGAACTCCCACGAGCCGCACCCCGAACTCCCACGAGCCGCACCGCGAAGGAGCACGCCCATGCCCTCGCCCCAACCACCCCTGTCCAGACGGAGTCTCCTCGTCGCGGGCGCCACCGCCGCCGCCGCGCTCGGCCTCGCCGCCGCGCCCGCACGGGCCGCCGGGCGGCCCGGCCCGTTCGGCCGCCACGGGTCGCCGGCCCGCCGCGGCACCCCGGGGACCCTGTACGTCGACCCGTACGGCCGGGGCGACTTCACCTCCGTCCAATCCGCGGTGACCGCGGCCACCGGCACCGGCCGCACCCTGGTCATCGCCCCGGGTACCTACCGGGAGACGGTCCTCGTCGACCACGGCCGTGCGGGCATGACCTGGATCGGCGCCTCCGAGGACCCCCGGGACGTCGTGATCGTGTACGACAACGCGGCCGGCACCCCCAAGCCCGGCGGCGGCACCTACGGCACCACCGGCTCGGCCACCACCACCGTGCAGGCCGACGGCTTCACCGCCCGCTGGATCACCTTCGCCAACGACTGGCTGCGCGCCGAACACCCGGACGTCACCGGCACCCAGGCCGTCGCCCTCAAGGCACAGGGCGACCGGAACGCCTTCCTGCACTGCCGCTTCCTCGGCCACCAGGACACCCTGTACGCCGACACCATGGCCCTTGGCACCTTCGCCCGCCAGTACTACGCGCACTGCTACGTCGAGGGCGACGTCGACTTCGTCTTCGGGCGGGCCACCGCCGTCTGGGAGCGCTGCCACTTCCGCACCCTGAACCGGACGGACCTGGCCACCGCCCCCTACGGCTTCGTCTTCGCGCCCTCCACGGCCGCCGCCAACCCGCACGGCTACCTGGTGCTCCGCGGCCGCGTCAGCAGCGCGGCCCCGGACGCGTACTACAAGCTGGCCCGCCCCTGGGTGCCCAGTTCGGACACCACCGCCCGCCCGATGCTGACCGTCCGCGACACCTGGCTGGGCCCCGGTATCGACGCGGTCGCCCCCTACGCGAACATGTCGGCCTCCTACCCCTGGCAGGCCCAGCGGTTCGCCGAGTACCGCGACACCGGTCCCGGCGCCGCCGTCACCGTCCCGGAGAACCGGCCGCAACTGAGCGCCGGACAGGCGGCGTCGGCGACCCGGGAGGCCCAACTCGGGGACTGGGCGCCCTGGCAGGAATGCTGACGGCACGTCCGGCCGACCGCCCCGGGGACGCGAGGGCCTTTTCATCCGATGGCTTGATATCGATCGGGCAAAGGTCCTCGCGCTACCCCGGGTGACGCGCGTAGAAAACCTGTCATGCGTAAATCACTGCGGATCGCGGCGGCCACCGCCGCCTGTGCCCTCGCCGGCGGCGCGCTGTACGGCGCCGGCGCGGCCACCGCCGGTCAGTCGACGGCGAACTCCACCCACGAGCCCTACAACATCGGGCTCCTGGTGAAGGACATCGACACCTACTACGGCACCACCGCCGACAGCAACGGCGTCTACCAGGCGTCCCCGGTCAGCCCGTACGCCAAGGACCTGGCGCGCATCGACGCCGACGCCAGGAGCTACATCGCCAAGGCGGCCCGCAAGGCCCACCACCACGGCGAGAAGCCGGCCGTCGTCTTCGACGTCGACGACACCCTGCTGCTCAGCCTCGACTACGAGAAGCGCTACAACTACACGTACAACCCCACCACGTGGAACGACTACGTGAACCGCGCCGACCGCCCGGCCGTCTTCGGCAGCCCCGAGCTGGTGCGCTACGCCGAGTCCAAGGGCGTGGAGGTCTTCTACAACTCCGGTCTCAGCGAGGCGCAGCGCGCCGGCGCCGTGGAGAACCTGAAGAAGGTCGGCGCCGACGTCAACCTCGACGCCGGCCACGTGTTCCTCAAGGACAAGGCCAACCCCCCGGCCTACCTGAGCGACTGCGCCACCCCGGGCACCTGGAACTGCACGACCGTGCAGTACAAGGCCGGTACCCGTGAGCACATCGAGGACGACCTCGGGTTCGACATCATCGCCAACTTCGGCGACCAGTACTCGGACCTGGACGGCGGCCACGCCGACCGTACCTACAAGCTGCCCAACCCGACGTACTTCGTGTCCTGACCCGTTCGGGACCGCCGTACGCCGCACGGTAGTTCCACACCCGGCCCCCGTCCCGGCAGCACCCTGCCGCGGCGGGGGCCGGCTGGTGAACGGGCGGTTTCCGGCCACACGTGCCCGCCGCTTCCCGGGGCGTTGATTTCCGTTACCATCGGCTTTGCTTGCGGCACATGCACCGGGGGAGGCGACGTATGCGGATCCGCGTTCAAGGGGACGGCGACGAACAGGCCCTGACGGACCTGCGGAAGTGGCTCGCCGGTGACCCCGGGGCCGGCCGGCTCTCCGTCACCCCCGTCAGCACGCCGGGCCCGACGATGTCGGTGCTCGATGCCCTCGACGTCGTCCTCGGCAATGTGACGGACATCGCCAACTTCGCCGTGGCGTACGCCAGTTGGCGGCTCGCCAGGGGCTCGGGCGGCAGCACGGGTGGACGTACCCTGACCCACGGCGGCACGATCGTCGACATCGGTCACCTGAACCCCGAGGAACTCGCGGACCTGCTGCGCCGCCTGGAGAGCACGGACGCCGGCACGCCCGGGTCATGACCGCACCGCGGCCGAGCGGCTCCCGTGCGGTGCTCTTCGGAGCCCATGAATTCGACGGCTTCCCGGCGCTCGAGGGCGTCGAGCGGAACATCCCCGCACTGCTCGCGCTGCTGAGCGCCCCCGACGTGGGCGGCCTGGCCGAGGGCGACTGCCGGGTACTGCCCGCGGACAGCCGGGCGGACGACGTCCTCGACGCCGTGGCCGACGCGGCCGGGGAGGCGGATGACCTCCTGCTCGTCTACTACGCCGGACACGGCCACCACGGTGCTGACGGGCTGCTGCTCGCCACCAGGAAGGCGGATCTCGACCGGCCCCACCACTTCGTTCCCTACGCGCGCGTGCGCGACTTCGTGGCCGGGTCCCAGGCCCGGCACAAGGTCGTGATCGTGGACTGCTGTTACGCCGGCGGGGCCCTCCACATGGGGGAGGAGGCGCCGCCGATCCCGGAGCAGGCCCTCGCCTTCGACGGCGGCTGCGTGCTCACCTCGGCGGCCGTCACCGAGCGCTCCCTGTGCCGCCCGGACGGCAGCGTCTTCACCATGGAACTGGTCCGCCTGCTGCGCGACGGCCTCACCGGGCCGCTGCGCGGCGGCCGGCGCGGCGAGGAGCAGCGCCACCTCCTAGCGGCCGACCTGTTCGACGCGCTCAAGCAGGGGCTGAAGGGCCTGAAGGTGGACGGCTGGCCCGTCCCCCAGCCCCGGATGGCCACCCTCGACGGTGGCCACGACATCCCGCTCGCCCTCAACCGGGCCTTCAAGCAGGAGGCCGGCCCGTCCGGCGCCGCCCCGCGGCGGCAGCCGCAGCCCGCCCCGGATCCACTGGCCGCCGTGGTCGGACAGCAGACCTTCGTCGACGGGCTCGGCGGTTTCCGCCGGAACCTCACCCCCGAGCAACTGCCGTTCGTCTCCCCGGGCAGCGCCCATCCGGCCGCGCCCGAGACGCTGTTCGGGCGGCTGCGCGACACCGACGAGCGGGGCGTGCTGCTCGTCGGCGCGGCCGGCACCGGCAAGACGCGCACCGGACTCGAAGTGGGCCGGATCGCCCTCGGCGAGGGCTGGCGGGTGCTGCACGTCCGCCCCGGCCGGGAGTCGTCCATCACCGGGCAGATCAGCCACCGGGTCCTGGCCGAGGACAGCCCGGTCCTCGTGGTGATCGACTACCTCAACGAGTACCTCAAGGACGACGACGACAACGACGCCCAGCTCGACCTGACCGCCCTGCGGCACCGGCTGCTGCCGGAGGCCCGCCGCAAGGACATCAAGGTCGCCTTCCTCGCCTCGGTGCGCCCGGGCTGGCTGCAGAAGGCGGGCGACATCCCGCTGCACGACCTGTTCGACGAGGTCGAGCTGCGCCAGGACGAGGAGTTCCAGCGGGTCGTCGCCGAGCACGCCCTGGCCAATCTGGCCCCCACGGCCATCGACAGCCTCGGCATGGACCGGATGCGGGCCATCTGCGGCCACCGCCCCATCATCGCCCTGCTGCTCGCCCGGGAGCTGGAACGCCGGGCCGCCGCCGGCCTGCTCGACTCCGGCAACGCCGGGCTGCGGGCCGGCGGCGACCTCGCGCGCTGGCTGCGCGACCGGCTCATGGAGGACGACCTCGCCGTCCGGCGCCTGCCCGACGAGCGCAGGCGCACCGCCTTCGACCAGGTCACCGCCTCCGACGACCTGGTGGCGGCGGCCGCCGCTGCCGCCGCCTGCCCCCAGGAGCACGCCGAGGTGATCGCGGCGGCGGCCGCCGCGCTGTCCGGCACCCCCAGCGGCGGTCTGCACGCCGAGGTCGTCGTCGAGACCCTGATCGACCTCGGCTGGCTGGAGCGCGACGGGGACGGCGACATCCTGTCCACCGCCCACGACATCGTCTGCGACCAGCTCGTCGAGTCCGTGATCCTGCCCGCCCACAGCCGCAAACCGGACCGCGCCCGCACCCGGGTCCTCCTTGACGGCAGCCTCACCAGCCCCCGCACCGTCGGCCGCTACGCCACCAACCTGGCCCGGCTCATGAACGACCTGGCGCTCACCCACCGCGCGGAGGCGGTGTCCGCGGTCCTCGACGCCTGGTTCGCCGACAACGCCACGGCCATCGGCGAGGTCATGCGCGCCGACGCCGACATCGGCGGCTACGCCCTCGGCGCGCTCTGCTCCGGACAGCCCTGGGCCCACTCCGTGGTCCGGAACTGGCAGCGGCTCGTCGGCCCCTGGCTGGAGGAGTTCGGGGACGGCGTCAACGCCCGGCACGTGCTCTACCGCGGCCTGTGGAACCTGCCCACCGACGGCGGCGCTCTGCTGCTCGTCCCGGCGGCGCTGCGCTGGCTGGAGTCCCACGGCCGGCGGCGCGAGGCCAGCTTCGTCCTCGGCCCCCTGCTCAGCCGCACGGACATCCCCGCCGAACAGCAGAAGCCGGCCCTGCGCGACGCGATCACCTGGCTGCGCCGCCACGGCGAGGTGCTGGAGGCGCACTTCGTGCTGCGCGCGCTGGTCGGCCGCGCCGACCTCACGCCCCAGCAGGTCCGGCAGGTCGTGGCCGTGGCGCTGCGGTGGTCGGAACGCGACACCACGCTGCGCCAGGTCGCCCAGATCCTCACCCCGCTCCTCGCCCGCACCGACCTCACCGACGACGAGCTGCGGCGGATCGTCCTGCTCGCCCTGGAATGGCTGCGGCACCACAAGAGCCTGTGGGAGCCGCACAACGTGCTGCGCTCCCTGCTGACCCGCAAGGACCTCACCGAGAACGAGGCCCGCCAGGCCGCCTCGTTCAGCTTCCGCTGGCTCAAGCAGCACGCCGCCGCGCCACCCGCCACCTTCGTGCTGCGCCCGCTGCTCGCCCGGACCGAGCTGGCCAGGAGCCAGGTGCGGCGGGCCGTGGAGTTCGCCGCCCAGTGGCTGGAGGAGCACGCCGTCCGGCCCGAGGCCGACTTCCTCGTCCGGCAGATGCTGGGGCGTTCCGACCTCACCGAGGACGAGAGCCGGCGGGCGGCCGGGTTCGCCGTGCGGTGGCTGGAGCAGCACGCCACCATGCCCGAGGCCGACTTCCTCATCCGGCAGATGCTCGCGCGCCCCGACCTCACCGCGGACGAGAGCCGCCGCGCGGCCGGCTTCGCCGTGCAGTGGCTGGCCCTGCACGCCGGCGCTCCCGAGGCCAGCTTCGCGCTGGGCGCGCTGCTCGCCCGCACCGACCTCACCGACGAGCAGTCCGAACAGGCCGTCACGGCGGCGATGACCTGGCTGGAGCGCCATGCCGGCACCGACGCCGCGGGGTACGTCCTCAGCGGTGTGCTGGGCCGCGGCGACCTGCCGGAGTACGAGGCGGGCGGCGTCCACGCCCTCGCCTGTGCCTGGCTGGCCCCCCGCACCGGCTCCCTCGAGGCCAACTTCACCCTCAACAAACTGCTGGCCCGCACCGACCTCGCCGAGGAGCAGGCCCGGCAGGCCATGGGCTCGGCGGAGCGGTGGCTGAGCCGGCACGGCGACAGCGACGCGGCGGAGTACGTCCTGCGCGCGCTGCTCTCCCGCCCCGACCTCACCACCGACCAGGCCCGCGACGCCGTCGCGCGCGCCACCCGCTGGCTCGGCAGGTACGGCACCGCCCGCAACGCCGGGTACGTCCTCGGCCCGCTGCTCGGCCACGGCAACCTCACCGCCGCACAGACCCGGGCGGCGGTCACCGCGGCGCTGACCTGGCTCGCCCACCACGGCCATGTGCCCGAGGCGGAGCTCGTGCTGACCTCCCTGCTCGGCCGCGGCGACCTGTCCCACGAGGAAAGCGAGCAGGCCGCCGCCTTCGCCACCCAGCGGGGGCAGCAGAACGGCACCACGTACCGCGAGGCGAAGGCGCTCTCGCGCCGGCTGGCCGCCCGGCACGGACCCGGCGACGAACAGGGGCGGGAGGACCTCGCCTCGGCGCTTGTCTGGCTCGAGCGGCACCCGGACCTCCCCGAGGCGGCGCAGGTGTTCCGGGCGGCCTTCGTCCACCACGAGCTGACCGGGGACGAGCTGCGCCGGACCGTCGGCGCCGCGACGACCTGGCTGGGGCACCACGCCACCCGGTCGGCCGCCTCCTACCTCCTGCAACCGCTGCTGGAGCTGCGCGGACTCCCCGACGACGACACCGGCCCGGTGGCCGTCCACGCCCTGGAGTGGCTGGCGCACCACCGGGAGAGCGCCCAGGCCAGCTACACCCTGGGAGCCCTGATCGCCAACAGGAGGATCACGGCGGAGACGCTGGACCGGGGGATCTCCCTCGCCGCGGACTGGCTCCAGCACAGCGTCACCTCGCCCGGCGCGAGCTTCGTGCTGGACAAGCTGCTGGCGCGCGGGGAGATCACGGGGGACCGGGCCCGGGCCGCGGTGGCCTTCACCCAGGTGTGGCTGGGCCGCCATGTGACCATGCGCGCGGCCCGCTTCGTGCTCGAGCCGCTGCTCGCCCGCTCCGACCTCACCCCGGACGAGACCCGGCTCGCCGTGACCCACGCGACGCGCTGGCTGCGGGAGTTCGGCTCCCTGCACGAGGCACGGCACGTGCTGGTGGCGGTGAACGCGCACGACGGGCTCGCCCCGGAGGAGATCGACCACGCCTTCGGCGACACCGTCACCTGGCTGGAACGCTACGACGGCCCGGCCAACGCGCAGACCGTGCTGGCACCGCTCCTCGCCCGTACCGACCTGAGCCCCGAACAGCTCCGCGCCTTTGCCGACTTCACCCTCAGGCTGCTGTCGGACTACGCGGTCCCCGACTCCTGGCGGGTGCTGGGCCTGCTCGTGGAGCGCACCGGCCTGCCACCGGACCGGGCCCGCGAGGTCGTCTCGCGGGTCGTCTCCGGGCTTCAGCCGGACCCCGCCGCCTACGACGCCAGCTTCCTCCTGGCCCCGCTCCTCGGCCGGCCCGACCTGACGGCGGCCCGGCGCGCGACAGCGGTCTCCTGGGCGCTGTCCTGGCTGGAGCAGTACATGCCCGTATGGCGGTCCCGCTTCGTCCTGGCGGCCCTGCTGTCCCTGACCGGCCTGCCCCCGGCCGAGGTCCGCCGGGTCGTCGCGTGGACGCTGGACTGGCTGGACCAGCACACCGACGGCACCGCCGACGGCTTCGTCACCGCCGGGGCCGAGGCGGTCCTGGAGCCGCTGCTCGCGCGCCCGGACCTCGGCGAGGACGAGACCCGGCGGGCCCGGACCCACCTTCCCCCGGCGGCGCCGGCGCCGCGCGCCACGGCGCCCTGACGCCCGGGGTGTCACCCGTGCGGGCCCCGCCGGAAAGTCCCGGCGGGGCCCGCCGTCACCGCTGCTCCGGCCCGGTGCCTACTCGTACGAGATGTCGGACGAGGAGAACAGGCAGGACGTGCCGTCGGGGCCGGTGTCCAGCTCCGTCGGCTCCTCGCCGGTGTTGTTGCCCTGGAAGCGCACGCAGGTCCTGATCTTCTTCTTGGAGTCGCCGTGGACGCGGATCCCGCGCAGCGACGCCGTGTCCCCGTAGTTGGAGTTGACGCCCACGATCGCCTTGCCCGGCGCGGTGACGTCCACGTCGTTGATGACGACCGTGCGCTTGTACTGCGTCCTGCAGTTGCCGCAGGAGCGGACCAGTAACCCCGATTCCGTAACACGAGGAAAACCGAAACGGGTTCAACAAACGGGTTCAACAGGGGAACAATCCAGCCAGCATCCGTGCACCCTTGATCAGGCGACGAGGAGTACGACCATGTCCGATACGCAGAAGGTGGACCAACGGCCCGGCGCCGCACCGCCCGTGGGCAACGGCGTCGACCGGTACTTCAGAATCTCCGAACGGGGATCCACTTTCGGCCGGGAGATACGCGGCGGCTTCGCCACGTTCTTCACCATGGCCTACATCCTTGTCCTGAATCCCATCATCCTGGGCAGCGCCAAGGACAAGTTCGGCCACACCCTCGACACCGGCCAACTCGTCACCGCCACCGCGCTGGTGGCCTGTGTGATGACGGTCGTCATGGGCGTCGGGGGCAACCTCCCGCTGGCCATCGCCGCGGGACTCGGCCTCAACGCCGTCGTCGCCTTCCAGCTGGCCCCGCTGATGAGCTGGGCGGACGCCATGGGCCTGGTCGTCCTCGAAGGCGCCGTCATCTGCCTGCTGGTACTCACCGGACTGCGCGAAGCGATCATGAACGCGATCCCGCAGCAGCTCAAGCAGGCCATCGGCGTCGGCATCGGCCTGTTCATCGCCTTCATCGGCTTCGTGGACGCCGGCTTCGTCAGCCGCATCCCGGACGCCGCGCACAGCACCGTGCCCGTCCAGCTCGGCGCGGTCGGCCGGCTCACCGGCTGGCCCGTGCTGGTCTTCTGTCTCGGCGTGCTGCTGACCATCGCGCTGCTCGCCCGGAAGGTGAAGGGCGCGATCCTCATCAGCATCGTCACGACGACGGTCGTCGCGATCGTCATCGACGCGGTCGCCGACATCAGGAGCTGGGGCCTGACCACACCGAAGGTCCCGGACGAGATCGTCGCCGCCCCGGACTTCGGTCTTGTCGGTCACTTCAGCCTGTTCGGCGGCTTCGCCAAGGCGGGTGTGCTCACCGCCGTGCTGCTGGTCTTCACCCTCATCCTGTCCGACTTCTTCGACGCCATGGGCACCATCGTCGGCATCAGCGCCGAGGCCGGACTGCTCGACGACGAGGGGCAGGTGCCCGGCATCGGCCGGGTGCTGTTCATCGACGGTGCCGCGGCCGTCGCCGGCGGGGTCGGCTCCGCCTCCTCCAACACCGCCTACATCGAGTCCGCGGCCGGCGTCGGGGAGGGCGCCCGCACCGGCTTCGCCAACCTCGTCACCGGCGGCCTGTTCGGACTGGCGCTCTTCCTCACCCCGCTGCTGACCATCGTCCCGCTGCAGGCCGCGGCGCCCGCGCTGATCGCGGTGGGCTTCCTGATGATGACCCACGTCAAGCACATCGACTGGGACCGGTACGAGATCGCCATCCCGGCGTTCCTCACCATCGCCGCGATGCCGTTCACCTACTCCATCACCGACGGCATCGGCGCGGGCTTCCTGTCCTACGTGCTCATCAAGGCCGTCCTGGGCAAGGCGCGGGAGGTCAACTGGCTGCTGTGGGGCGTCTCGGCGCTGTTCCTGGTGTACTTCGCCATCGACCCGGTGGAGCAGGTCCTGGGCGTCAAGTGAGGCGGAAGGGGGCGGTCCCGCCGGACCGCCCCCTTCCCCCGCCTACTCGAGCGCCGCCCGCATCATCGCCCTGGCCACCGGAGCCGCGAGCCCGTTGCCGCTGACCTCCGAGCGGGCCGCGTCCGACTGCTCGACCATCACCGCGACGGCGACCTCCTTGCCGGTGCTGTCGGACTTGCCGTACGAGGTGAACCAGGCGTACGGCGTCTTGCTGTTCTTCTCGCCGTGCTGGGCGGTGCCCGTCTTGCCGCCGACCGTCGCCCCGTCGATCCGCGCGTTCGTGCCCGTACCGTCCTGGACCACCGTCTCCATCGCCGAGCGCAGCTGCGCGGCGGTGTCCGAACCGACGATCTCCTCGCTGTCCGCGTCGTCGTAGTCCCGCAGCACATCGCCGTTGCCGTCGGTGATCCGCGACACCATGTGCGGCGAGACCGGCTTGCCGCCGTTCGCCATCACCGCGGACACCATGGCCATCTGCAGCGGGGTGGCGGTGACGTCGAACTGGCCGATGCCGGACAGGGCCGTCTGCGCCTTGTCCATGCCGGAGGGGTAGACGCTGGCGTACGCCCGCACCGGGACGTCCTGCTCCTTGTCGTTGAAGCCGAACTTCTCCGCCATGGCCCGCACCTTGTCCTGACCGAGGTCGACGGCCATCTTGCCGAAGACGTTGTTGCAGGAGTAGCGGAGCGCGACCCGGATCGAGGCGTTCTCGCAGGGGGCCGACTTGTTCTCGTTGGCCAGGACCCGATCGGTGCCCTGCAGGGTGTACGGATCGGGGCTGTGGGTCGGGTCGTCCACGTTCCCGTAGAGCCCGTTCTCCAGCGCGGCGGCCGCCACGACCAGTTTGAACGTCGAGCCCGGCGGCAGCGGCTGGCGCAGCGCGCGGTTGGTGAGCGGCTTGTCCTTGTCCGTGGTGAGCGACTTCCAGGCCACCCCGGCGGTGTTCGCGTCGGTGAGCCGCGTGGGGTCGTACGACGGCGTCGACACCGCGGCCAGGATCTTCCCGGTCTTCGGGTCGAGGGCGACGGCGGCGCCCTTGTTGCCGCCGAGCGCCCGGTACGCCGCCTTCTGCACGGCGGGGTCGATCGTCGTCAGCACGTTGCCGGGGTCGGCGCGCTTGCCGGTCACCGTGTCCAGCACGGTCTTCAGCTTGCTGTCCGTGCCGTTGAGCAGGTCCTGGTAGATGCCCTCCAACTGGGTCGGGGCGTACGCCTGCGAGGCGTAGCCCGTCACCGCCGCGTACAGCTCTCCGTCCTTGTAAGTCCGCTTGTACGCGAGGTCGCCGCCCTTCGTACGCGCCGAGCCGGTGACGGGGCTGCCTGCCACGATGATGTTCCCCAGCGGCTGCGCGTACGTCTCGATGGCGTTCCGCCGGTTTGCCTGGTCGTCCGCGAGGGCCGTGCCGTCGTAGTACTGCACCCAGGTCGCCCTGACCAGCAGGGCGAGCACGAGCAGCAGTGTGAAGACGGACGCCCGCCTGATCGTCTTGTTCATCCCGCCCGTGATGACGACCGGGGCGGGGCAATCGTTCCCGTACGCCCGT
Organism: Streptomyces sp. NPDC058145; assembly: GCF_042884245.1. NCBI lineage: Bacteria > Bacillati > Actinomycetota > Actinomycetes > Kitasatosporales > Streptomycetaceae > Streptomyces > Streptomyces sp. NPDC058145. The sequence goes on from NZ_JBHVUH010000009.1 coordinate 299,330, forward strand.
TTTTCTCATCCCGCGTTCAGAAAGCCGGCCTCGTACGCGGCGATCACCGCCTGGGTCCGGTCCCGGGTGCCGGTCTTCGCCAGCACCGCCGCGACGTGCGACTTCACGGTGGCGGGCCCGACGCCCAGCCGCCGGGCCAGCTCGGCGTTGGTGAGCCCGGCGGCCAGGAGCCGCAGCGTCTCGCTCTCGCGCCCCGTGAGCCTGCTCACCCACGCCGGGGGAGCGGACGGCCGCCGCGCGTGCCCGGCCGCGAGGGCCCGCAGGGCCGACGGGAACAGCAGGCTGTCGGTGCGTGCGACCAGCCGCACCGCCTGGACGAGCGTCTCGGCGTCGGCCCGTTTCAGCAGGAACCCGGCGGCCCCGGCGCGCAGCGCCTCGTACACGTAGGAGTCGTTCTCGAAGGTGGTCACGACCACGATCCGGGGCGGCCCGTCGAGGCCGGTGAGGATCCGCTCGGTGGCCCGGATGCCGTCGGTCCCCGGCATGCGGACGTCCATGAGGACCACGTCGGGGCGCAGCTCCCGGACGACGGACACGGCCTCGGCGCCGGTCGCCGCCTCGCCCACCACCTCGATGCCGGCCTCGGCGGAGAGGATGGCGCGCAACGCGGTGCGCACCATGCGCTCGTCGTCGGCGAGGACGACCCGGATCGCGGGCTGGGTCATGACGGTCCCTTCGTCGGTCACGCGTGTTCCCGCACGGGCAGCCGGACGTGCAGCCGCCAGGTGCCCCCGGCCGCCCCGGCCCGCGCCGTGCCGCCCAGCAGCCGCACCCGGTCGGCGATGCCGCGCAGACCGTGGCCGCCACCGGGGCGGGCCGCGGGGCCGGCGCCCAGCGGGTTCTCCATGGTGATCTCCAGCCGGCCGTCGGCGGTGGTGATGCGGAGCGTGACCGGTCCGCCGGCATGCCTGAGGGCGTTGCTCAGGCCCTCCTGCACGATCCGGTACGCCTCCCGGGAGACCAGCGGGGGCAGGGCGGCGGGGTCGGTGCCCACGGTGGCCGTCACCCGCTGTCCGGCCGCCCGGGTCCGGCGCAGCAGCCCGTCCAGATCGGCGGCGAGGGTCGGCGCGGGCGCGGTGCCGGGGGCGTCACCGTCCCGCAGGACGCCCAGCACCGCGTCGAGTTCACCGACCGTGCGCCGGGTGGTCTCCTCGATGGCGGCCAGCGCCTCGCGGACGAACTCCGGGTCGCTGTCCAGGACGCGGCGGGCGGCGCCCGCCTGCAGGGTGACGGCACTCAGCGCGTGGCCGACCGAGTCGTGCAGTTCGCGCGCGAGCCGGTTGCGCACGGCGAGGTCGGCGGCGCGGGCCTCGGCCGCGGCGAGCCGGTCCTCGGGCGTGGGACCGAGCAGGGCGGGGGCGCAGCGGGCGAGCAGGGCCCCGCCGCCGGCGGCACAGGCGGCTAGGGCGGCCAGCATGGCGAGACCGGCCACCGGGCACAGCGCCAACGCCCAGGCGTGGTCCAGGACTCCGGGCAGTTCCAGTGGACTGCCCCACAGCGGGGCCACCAGGGGCAGCACGACGAGGACGGCCGCGAACGGCGGCACGGCCAGCGACATCCCGGAGACGATCCCGCCCAGCCCCAGATGCAGCGTGAACCAGACGGCCGTACGGCCCCGTTCCGCCCGGGTGCGGGCCGGACCGTCGGCGAGGACGCCCGCGTCCACGCCGCACAGCGCGCGTACCGCGCCCGACTCCAGCGGCCGGGTCGGCGGGAACAGAGAGGTGACGGCTGCGATCGGCAACCCCACGGCGAACGAGCCTAGTTGCAGGGGCAGGGACACGAACACGTCGTCCACCCCGGTGAGCGGTCCCACGATTACCGAGCCGACGAGGACGTACGGCATGGCGAGCGCGCCGCCCAGGATCAGATGGATCCAGCGTCGGCGCGCCCGCCCGCCGAACAGGAGTCCCCAAGCCTTCGTCACCGCGGGGCCCTGGCGGAACGGTCCGCGAAGTGGTGGGCGATGACGGTCGCCACGAGCAGGCCGACGATCATCTGCACAGCGTAGGTGAGGCTCATGGCCGGTGTCGGGCGTTCCCCGAGGTCGTGGGACGTCACCAGGGCGGCGAGCGCCATCCAGGCGCCCCAGCAGGCCACGGCCGCGGAGCCGACCCAGGCCAGGGCGAGGGGCGCGCTGACCGGTAGCGGGCGGCCGCGGCGGAAGGCGAGCCGGCAGGCGCCGGTGACGGCGGCGGCCAGGAACACGACGAAGACCGCCTCCGTGAGTCGGCCGTCGCTCGTGTTCCGCCCGGCCGTGGACCCGAAGGCCCACAGCAGCCGGAGCGCGGCCGGGAGCAACGCCAGTACGGCGGCCGACACGGCGGTCAGCCGCTGCGCGGCCGCCGTGCTCTGCGCGGGCAGCTCCCACACCCGCCCCCGCCACAGGTGCCCCCACCGTTCGCGGGTGTATCCGACGAACAGCGCGCCCAGAGCGAGCCCCTGCGCGATGAACCCGCCGTACACGACGCCGAACACCCACCCGGCGAGGAACGGCCGGTCGTCACCGCCCTGTTCACCCCCGTGGACGGCCAACTGCAGCGGAAACCCGACCATGATCGGTGCGAGCAGCCCGGTGGCGACCCACATGGGTACCGCGAGCAGCCAGGCGGGCACCCGCAGCCCCCAGGGGCGGGTCAGCAGCAGCGCCAGCACGATGACGCCCGCATCCATGAGCACGGTCAGCCCGTTGGCGATGGCCATGGTCACCCGTTGCTCCAGCAGCGGACTCCCGTCCGGGACACCGACACGACTCCCGCCGATCCAGGCGAGTTTGAGGCAGAGGTAGGGCACACAGGCGGCGATGGCCACGAGCCGCAGCAGGGGGCGGAGTCGGGAGCGGGTGACGGTGACGGCCGCGGCGCCGGCGTTCGACGAGATCATGGCCCCACGCTCCCGCGCCCACGGCACCGCGCGCTTCCTGCGCGCCGACGATCCGTCTCCGCCGGACGGGGGACACCGGCCTCCTCCTCACAGCCGCCGCGTCGCCAGCGTCAGCCGGTCCCGCGCGTCGAACAGCGCGTCCTTGATCATCTGCTCGTGGGCGGGGGTCAGCCGGGCCACCGGCACCGAGCAGCTGATGGCGTCCCGGGCGGGTGTGCGGTACGGGATCGCCACGCCGAAGCAGCGCAGCCCCAGCGTGTTCTCCTCGCGGTCGACGGCGAAGCCCTGCTCGCGGACCTGGTGCAGCTCCTCGATCAGCTTCTCGCGGTCGGTGGTGGTGTGCTCGGTGAGCGCGGGCAGGGTCTCCGGCAGCAGCTTGCGCACCTGCTCGTCGGTGTGGGTGGCGAGCAGAGCCTTGCCGAGCGAGGTGGAGTGGGCGGGCAGCCGCCGGCCGACCCGGGTGAACGGGCGCAGGTAGTGCTGCGACTGCCGGGTGGCCAGGTACACCACGTTCGTGCCGTCGAGCCGGGCCAGGTGGATGGTCTCCGTGGTGTCGTCGGAGAGGCGGTCCAGGGTCGGCCGGGCGGCCGCCACCACCTCGTCGCCGTCGATGTAGGAGGTGCCGACCAGCAGCGCCCGCACTCCGATGCCGTACCGCGTCCCCGTGGCGTCCGTCTCCACCCAGCCCAGCTCCACGAGCGTGCGCAGCAGCATGTACAGGCTGGACTTCGGGTAGCCCACGGCCTCCTGCACGGCCGCGAGGGAGTGCATGCCGGGCTTGCCGGCGAAGTACTCGAGCAATTCAACGGTCCGCACCGCGGACTTGACCTGGGCCCCGCCCGTCTCGCCTGCCGACATCGCCCTTGACCCCTTCATTCGACGGAAATAGTCTCCGAGCAGCATATTCATCATCAGAGACAGTGTTCAGTATATCGAACGCGGCTGATGGTTACCCAGCGAATGCGGCCTTATCTGGAGGGACCCGCGGTGGCAGCAGCACCAGTCTGGAGTGTCGACCCGCGCACCGGGAAGCAGCGTGAACAGGTCGCGGTGGAGGCCACAGCCCAGGAGGTGGACGCGGCCGTCCGGGCGGCGCGGGCCGCGGGCGGTGCCCTCGCCGACCGCGCCGTGCGCTCGGCCTTCCTCCGCTCGGCCGCCGCCGGCCTGGACGCGGCCGCGGACGGCCTGATCGGGACCGCCGACGCCGAGACCGCCCTCGGGCCGGTCCGCCTCACCGGGGAACTCGCCCGCACGGTGTACCAGTTGCGGGCCTTCGCCGACATCGTCGACGAGGGCGCCTTCCTGGACGTGATCATCAACCACCCCGACGACACCGCCACCCCGCCCGTCCCGGACCTGCGCCGGTACAGGGTTCCGCTGGGTGTGGTGGCCGTCTACTCCGCCTCCAACTTCCCCTTCGCCTTCTCCGTGGCCGGCGGCGACACCGCGAGCGCCCTGGCCGCGGGCTGCCCGGTGGTCGTCAAGGCCCACCCCGACCATCCGGCCCTGTCCGAGCTGGTCGCCGGGGTGCTGCGCCGGGCCGCCGCCGAACACGGCATCCCCGAGGGGGTCGTCGGCCTCGTGCACGGCTTCGAGGCTGGCGTCGAGCTGATCGGGCACCCGCTGGTCGCCGCCGCGGGCTTCACCGGTTCGGTGCGCGGCGGGCGCGCCCTGTTCGACGCGGCGGCCGCGCGTCCGGCGCCGATCCCCTTCCACGGTGAGCTGGGCTCGCTGAACCCGGTCCTGGTCACCGAGGAGGCCGCGGCCGAGCGGGCCGAGGCGATCGGCTCCGGGCTCGCCGGGTCCATGACCCTCGGCGTCGGCCAGTTCTGCGTCAAGCCGGGCCTGGTGCTGGTGCCGTCCGGCGACGCCGGCGACCGGCTGCTGAAGTCCCTGGCCGACGCAGTCGGCGACACCGCCGCCGGGGTGCTGCTCGACCACCGGATGCGGGACAACTTCATCGCGGGTGTGGCCGAGCGCGCCCAACTGCCGGGAGTGGAGACGCCGGTCACGCCGGGCGCGGGAGGCGAGCACACGGTGAGCGCGGGCTTCCTGACGGTCCCGGCGAGCGGTCTGACCGCCGAGGGGGCGTACGACCTGCTGCTGGAGGAGTGCTTCGGGCCGGTGACCGTGGTGGTCCGCTACGCCGACGACGGCGAGGCCACGGCGGTGCTGTCGCGGCTGCCGGGCAACCTCACGGCCACGGTCCACCTGTCGGCCGGGGAGGCCGCCGGAGAGGGGCGGGGCGCGGAGATCCTGGCCGAGCTGACTCCGCTGGCCGGGCGCGTGCTGGTCGACGCGTGGCCGACCGGGGTGGCGGTGGCGCCGGCCCAGCACCACGGCGGCCCGTACCCCGCGACCACCTCCACCTCCACCTCCGTGGGCGGCACCGCCATCGAGCGGTGGCTGCGGCCGGTCGCCTACCAGAACACGCCCGAGGCCCTGCTGCCCCGGGAACTGCGCGACGACAACCCGCTCGGGCTGCCCCGCCGGTTCAACGGCCTGCTGGAGCGCTGAACGGATCGGCCGGACGCCGGACAAGGAACCTGGGACACTCGCGCGATGGACGTAGATCTCCCCGAACTGCCCTTCTCCCTGCGGACCTACGGGCCCGACGGCGACTGGTCCTACGAGGGCGGCGTGCTCACCGGCTGGGCCGGACCCCGGCAGGACCGGTTCGTGCCGCCCACCGGCGAGGCCCTCGACCCCGCCGCCGACGCGCCCCGGCTGCTCGGGGCGCCCGAGGGGGACTTCCAGCTCATAGCCAGGGTCACCGTGGGGTTCGGCGCCTCCTTCGACGCCGGGGTCCTGTACGTCCACGTCGGCGACCGCGCCTGGGCCAAGCTCTGTCTCGAGTACTCCCCGGACGTGCCCACCGTCTGCACGGTGGTCACCCGGGGGCACTCCGACGACGCCAACTCCTTCACCGTGGAGGGAAGTTCGGTGTGGCTGCGGGTCAGCCGGACCGGCCGTGCCTTCGCCTTCCACGCCTCCAGGGACGGCGGGCACTGGACCTTCGTCCGGCTCTTCACCCTGGGCGAGGAGAAGGAGTCCGGCGCGGCGCTGGTCGGCTTCATGACCCAGTCGCCGCTGGGGGAGGGCTGTGTGGTGACCTACGACCACCTCGAGTTCCGGGCCGGCTGGCCGGACGACCTGCGCGACGGCGCCTGAGCGCGACGGCCGGGGCGCACCCGGGGAACCGGAGCCGCGCCCCGGCACGTCTACCGGGGCATGATCGATGCGCGCCGGACTCCCCAGTCCCTGATGATCAGGACGGCCCTGCCCGCGGAGGCGGAGGCCGTCGCCGACGTGATGGTGCGGGCCCGGTCCACGTACTACCCGGACGGCCTTCCGGACCCGGATGTCGACTGGACCGAACGGTGGCGGCAGGTCATCGAACGGCCCGACGGCCAGGTGCTGTGCGCGGTGCGCGACGCCCGCCTGGTGGGGCTGGCCTCCTTCCGCACCCCGGAGGGCTCGCCCGCCGGCACGGTGAAGCTGTTCCAGTTCCACGTCGACCCCGGTCACTGGCGCGGGGGCATCGGCACGGCCCTGCACGCCGCCTGCGTGGAGCAGTGGCGGGCCGACGGCACCCGGACGGCCGCGCTCGAGGTGCACGTCGACAACCTCCGCGCCCAGGCCTTCTACGCCCGCCAGGGCTGGGTCCCGGACCCGGAGCACCCGGACGACGGCCACCTCCACCTCAACCTGGTGTTCACGGTCCCCGGGGAATGAACCCCGCTGCTTGAACGTTCACATACGCGCGCGGAGACCGCCTCCGCCGCCGTACGAGCTGGAGAAGAGCCGAGAGCATGCGCGTCGAAATCTGGAGCGACATCGCCTGTCCCTGGTGTTACGTCGGAAAGGCCCGCTTCGAGAAGGCGCTCGCGGCCTTCCCGCACCGCGACGACGTCGAGGTGGTGCACCGCTCCTTCGAACTGGACCCCGGCCGCGCCAAGGGCGACGTCCAGCCGGTGCTCACCATGCTCACCCGGAAGTACGGCATGAGCGAGGCGCAGGCCCGAGCCGGCGAGGACAACCTGGGCGCACAGGCCGCCGCCGAGGGCCTGGACTACCGCACCCGGGACCGCGACCACGGCAGCACCTTCGACATGCACCGCCTGCTGCACTTCGCCAAGGCCCGGGGCAGGCAGGACGAGCTGCTTCAGATCCTCTACCGGGCCAATTTCGCCGAGGAGCGGTCCGTGTACACCGAGGGCGACGAGCGGCTGGTGGAGCTGGCCGCCGAGGCCGGCCTGGACGCCGAGGCGGCCCGGGCGGTCCTCGCCGACCCCGCGGCCCACGCCGACGAGGTCCGCGCCGACGAGCGCGAGGCAGCCGAGCTCGGTGCCACCGGCGTGCCCTTCTTCGTCCTCGACCGCGCGTACGGCGTCTCCGGCGCCCAGCCCGCCGAGGTCTTCACCCAGGCGCTGACCCGGGCCTGGGGCGAGCGCTCCCCGCTGAAGCCGGTCGGCCGGGGCGCCGCCGAGGCCTGTGGCCCGGACGGGTGCGAGGTGCCCCAGCACTGAGAAACCGCAGGTCGGCGCGGACGTATAAGGGTCGCTGAGAGGATCCACGCAAAAATACGCAATGGACTGCGACTTCATCGGGCCGCAGAGTGGACCCATGGAGACCACGGAGACGTTCGAGAGCCTCGTCCGCGCCGAGTTCGCCCCCAGGACCAGCTACCTCAACACCGCCGGCAACGGCCTGCTGCCCGCCCGTACCGTGACCGCCCTGCACGAGGCGGCGCTGCTGCGGGCCGAGGGCCGGCCGCTGCTGTCACTGTACGAGGACGTCGAGGCCTGCCGGGCCGCCTACGCCCGGCTGGCCGGCGTTCCGGCCGCCCGTGTCGCGGCCGGCGTCTCGGTCGCCGCGCACACCGGTGTGATCGCCGCGTCGCTCCCCGCCGGCGCCGAAGTCCTGACCGTCGAGGACGACTTCACCTCCGTGGTGAACCCGTTCCACGTCCGCGGCGACCTCAAGGTCCGCGCGGTCCCGCTGGAGCGGATCGCCGAGTCCGTGCGCCCGGGCACCGCGCTCGTCGCGCTCAGCGCCGCCCAGTCCGCCGACGGACGGATCGCCGACCTGGCCGCCGTGCGCGAGGCCGCCCGCGAGCACGGCGCACGCACCTACGTCGACTACTCCCAGTCCGCCGGCTGGCTCCCGATGGACGCGGCCGCCTTCGACTTCAGCGCCGCGGTCTCCTTCAAGTGGCTGCTCGGCCCGCACGGCGCGGCGTTCCTGGTGGTCCCGGAGGACTTCGGCGGACTGAGCCCGGTGCTGGCGGGCTGGGTCGCGGGGGAGCGGCCGTGGGACAGCTGCTACGGACCGGTCGAGGAACTCGCGCACTCCGCCAGGCAGTTCGACCTCAGCCATGCCCTGTTCACCTACGCCGGGCTGCGCCGCTCCCTGGAGCTGATCGAGGAGATCGGGCTGCCCGCCCTGCACGCGCACGCCGTGGGGCTCGCCGACCGGTTCCGGGCCGGGCTCGCCGGCCTCGGCCACGAGCCGGTGCCCGCCCCCGGCTCGGCCATCGTCTCGGTGCCGGGGCTCGGTGACCGCGCGCCCGCGCTGGGCGAGGCGGGCATCGTGGTGTCCGACCGCGCGGGCAATCTGCGCGCGGCCTTCCACCTCTACAACACGCGGACGGACGTGGACCGTCTGCTGGACGCGCTGTCCGGCTGACGGCACGACCGGGCCGGGGCCTCCCGTCCCACACGAGGAGGCCCCGGCCCGGTGGTCGAGGGGTGGTGCTGCCCGGCCTGCTCCACCGGAGTGAAGTCCCGCGCCCCGATGCTGTTTCCTCCGGGGGGCGACCCCCGGACCCCCGGCCGGAGGCGGCTCACCGGACGGGAGTGAAGTCCCGCGCCCCGATGAACTCCGGCCTGCGCACCGGCGCCGCGAACGGCTCCACCGCCTTGTTCTCCACGCTGTTGAAGACGATGAAGACGTTGCTGCGCGGGAACGGCGTGATGTTGTCGCCGGAGCCGTGCATGCAGTTGCAGTCGAACCAGGTCGCCGAGCCGGCCTTGCCGGTGAACAGCCGGATGCCGTGCTCGCCGGCCAGCTTCGTCAGACCCTCGTCGGACGGGGTGCCCGCGTCCTGCATCTGCAGCGACTTCTTGTAGTTGTCCTCGGGCGTGGCCCCCGCGCAGCCCAGGAACGTGCGGTGCGACCCCGGCATGATCATGAGGCCGCCGTTGGTGTCGTGGTTCTCGGTCAGCGCGATCGAGACGGACACCGTGCGCATGTTCGGCAGGCCGTCCTCGGCGTGCCAGGTCTCGAAGTCCGAGTGCCAGTAGAAGCCGCTCGCGCCGAAGCCCGGCTTGACGTTGATCCGCGACTGGTGGACGTACACGTCCGAACCGAGGATCTGCCGGGCCCGGCCGACCACCCGCTCGTCGCGCACGAGCTTCGCGAACACCTCGCTGATCCGGTGCACTTCGAAGACCGAGCGGATCTCCTTCGACTTCGGCTCGACGATCGAGCGCTCGTCGGCCCGGATCGCCGGATCGGAGACCAGCCGGTCCAGCTCGCTCCGGTAGACCTCGACCTCGTCCGGGGTGATCAGCTGGTCGACGGCGAGGAAGCCGTCGCGCTCGTACGCCTGCAGATCGGCCGTCGGGATCGGGCCGGGCGTGTCCGGGGAGCCCCAGAGCACCGGGTCCTGACGGGGCACGGCCACCTCACTGGTGCCGCGGCTGGGGTACAGGTCGGTGACAGCGGTCATGGGTGTCACACCTCCTCGGGCTCGGTGAGCAGCGGGTAGACGCCGTTCTCGTCGTGGTCCTCCCGTCCGGTCACGGGCGGGTTGAACACGCAGATGCAGTGGAAGTCCTCCTTGACGCGCAGCGTGTGCCGCTCGTGCCCGTTCAGGAGGTACATGGTGCCGGGAGTGATGGTGTACGTCTTCGCGGTCTCGCGGTCGGTGAGCTCGGCCTCGCCCTTGGTGCAGACGACGGCCTCTATGTGGTTGGCGTACCACATGTGCGTCTCGGTGCCGGCGTACAGGATGGTCTCGTGCACGGAGAAGCCGACCCGCTCCTTGGCGAGGACGATCCGCTTGCTCTCCCAAGTGCCGGACGCGGACTTGATGTGCCGGTCGGTGCCTTCGATGTCCTTGAACGATCGGACGATCACGGTGCTGAACTTCCTCCTGGTCGTACGGTGTGCTGTTCGTGCGGCCGGTGGGCCGTACGGAGCCGGTCAGACGGTCTCGCGGACCGAGCGGGAGAGGATGCTGAGACCCTCGTCCAGTTCCTCGGGGGTGATGGTGAGCGCGGGCAGCAGCTTGACGACCTCGCCCTCCGGGCCCGACGTCTCGATGAGCAGCCCCAGTTCGAAGGCGCGCCGGGCGACCCGCGAGGCACGCTCCTTGTCGCGGAACTCCAGGCCCCACACCAGGCCGCGGCCGCGGTACTCCTTCACGTCGGCGAGGTTCTCCTCGGTGATGGAGATCAGTGCCTGCTCGACCTGCTCGCCCCGGGTACGGGTCTGCTTCTCCATGGCGGAGCCGTCGGTCCAGTACGTCTCGAGGGCCGCGGTGGCGGTGACGAACGCGGGGTTGTTGCCGCGGAAGGTGCCGTTGTGCTCGCCCGGCTCCCAGACGTCCAGCTCGGGCTTGAACAGGCACAGCGACATCGGCAGGCCGTAGCCGCTGATCGACTTCGACACGGTGACGATGTCGGGCGTGACCCCCGCCTCCTCGAAGGAGAAGAAGGCGCCCGTACGGCCGCAGCCCATCTGGATGTCGTCGACGATGAGCAGCATGTCCTGGCGCTCGCACAGCTCGGCCAGCGCCCGCAGCCACTCCGGGCGCGCGACGTTGATGCCGCCCTCGCCCTGCACGGTCTCCACGATCACGGCGGCCGGCTTGTTGAGGCCCGACCCCTGGTCCTCGAGCAGCCGCTCGAACCACAGGAAGTCGGGGACCTGGCCGTCGAAGTAGTTGTCGAACGGCATGGGGGTTCCGTGCACCAGCGGGATGCCCGCGCCGGCCCGCTTGAAGGCGTTGCCGGTGACCGCGAGGGACCCCAGGGACATGCCGTGGAAGGCGTTCGTGAACGAGACGATGGCCTCCCGCCCCTTCACCTTCCGGGCGAGCTTCAGCGCCGACTCGACGGCGTTGGTGCCCGTCGGACCCGGGAACATGACCTTGTACGGCAGGTCGCGCGGGCGCAGCACCAGGTTCTCGAAGGTCTGCAGGAAGCTCCGCTTGGCGGTGGTCGACATGTCCAGGCCGTGGGTGACGCCGTCCCGGGACAGGTAGTCGATGAGCGCCCGTTTGAGCACCGGGTTGTTGTGCCCGTAGTTGAGTGAGCCGGCCCCGGCGAAGAAGTCGAGATACGCGTGGCCGTCCTCGTCGTACATACGGCTGCCCTGCGCACGGTCGAACACGGTGGGCCAGCCGCGGCAGTAGCTGCGAACCTCGGACTCGAGGGTTTCGAAGACGCTCAGGTCGGGCTGGGTGATCGTCACGGTGAATCGCTCCTCAGTGCGCGGTGGTGGGGGTCAGAGGGCCGATGCGGTACAGCACTTCGGGGTCGTGCGGGCCGTCCGGGAAAAGGCCGGCCGGGAACAGCACCTCGCGGGTCAGGTCCGCGCCGTGCCGGGCGGCGAACGAGGTGAACAGCCGCTCGGAGGCGGTGTTCCCCGGGGTGATGGTGGTCTCGATGCCGGTGATTCCGCGCTCGGCGGCGAGCCGGGCGGTCAGCCCGTCGAGCAGCGCGGCGGCGATGCCGTGGCCGCGGTAGGCGGAGTCCACGGCCACCTGCCACACGAGCAGGGTGCGGGGGTCGTCGGGCCGCACGTACCCGGTGACGAAACCGACGGGCTCGCCGTCCGCGTCGCGGGCCACCGCCGAGGTGGCCGCGAAGTCGCGGCACCACAGCAGATAGCTGTACGAGGAGTTCAGGTCGAGGGTTTTCGATTCTTTGGCGAGCCGCCAGAGCGAGGCTCCGTCGGTCACCGCCGGTCGGTCGATCAGCAGGTCTGCTGGTGCGGCAGTCATGCGGAAAGAATTTAGCGAGACAAATTGCAGAATGCACGGGCAGGGTTGCCGTGACTCGCGCCCACGGTGGTTGAATGTCGGATTTGACCCACATCAAACCGGGACAAAAGAACTCACTTGTGGAGTGTGTCACACGCATGAAACTTGCCGGAAAACCCGCCCGTTTAGCTTCGCAAAAACCGGGCAGAAGAAGACGGGAAGCTATCGACAGGTGAATTCGCGGAAATTGTGAAAGTGATTTGAATTCCCACTCGGGCAATGAAAACGGCCCGCACGGTGTGTGCGGGCCGTCGTTTCACGGACTTCCGTGGTCACCGCCAGGCTTCGGCGCCCGCCCGGCGGGCCGCCGCCACGTCCACCGTCAGCCCCCGCTCGGCGAGCGCCGCGCCCAGGGCCGCCAGGCAGGCCTGCACGGCATCCGGCGTGGCGTGCGGCCCGTAGTGGTTCACCCGGATCATCTCCTTGGCCAGGGCGCCGCCACCGGCGGCCAGCGGCAGCCCCGGGTCGCTCCCCAGCGCGTGCGCCACCAGCTCCGAGGCCACCGTCCCGGAGGGCACCCGCAGGGTGGTGGCCACCGGCGCCGCGTCCTTCGCCTCGTACACATACGGCTCCAGGCCGCCGCCCAGGGCCACCGCCCCCGCCCGGGTGGCCCGCGCGGCGGCCGCGTGCCGCGCCATCACCGCGTCCAGGCCCGCCGACTCGATCCGCTCAAGGCACGCCTCCAGCGCCAGCATCTCCAACTGGGCGGGAGCGTGCGGCAGCGCCTTGCGGCCGCCGTCGATCCAGCGGTCCTTCCAGTCCAGCAGCGAGAGGTACGAGCGGCGCGGGGCGTCCGGGTTGGCCGCCATGCGCGTCCACGCCCGCTCGCTCACCGAGATCGCCGACACCCCAGCCGGTCCGCCCATCGCCTTCTGGGCCCCGATCACGCACAGGTCCACGCCCCACGCGTCCGGCAGCACCGGCTCCGCGCCGACCGAGGCGACCGCGTCCAGATAGAACAGCGCGCCGTGCTCCCGCACCACCTCGCCGATCTCCGCGACCGGGTTGGTGTTGCCCGTCGCCGCCTCCGCGTGGACCAGCGACACGAAGTCGGTCTCCGGATGCGCGGCGAACGCCTCCCGGATCCGCTCGGCCGTCACCGCCGTGTGGAAGGGCACCTCGACGTCGTGCACCGTGGCCCCGCAGTCCCGCAGCCAGTTCCCGAAGGTCTGCCCGTACGGGCCCGTGATCACGTTCAGCGCCGTCGTGCCGGGTCCGGCCGCCGCGCGGATCGCGCCCTCCAGCGGCAGCAGCGCCTCGCCCTGGGTGATCAGCACGTCCTGCCGGGTGTCCAGCAGCCGGGCCACCCGGTCCTCGATGGCGGCGAACCGTTCGGCGCTCAGCGGGGGCAGATCGAGGAGGGGGTGGGTCACGGCGCTGCTCTCTTCGCTCACGAGGGTCCAGGAGGCCGGCCGGAGGCCGACGGAAATGAGGGTAACTCTCGCCCCCCACCGCCCCGGCGACCGGCGAGTTCTCAGGCCGGACAGCCCATCGGCCATCGGTTTGGTTTGAGAGACCCAAACATCTCCTTATAATCGGAACCCACGATTCCCCCCACTGGAGATCCCCATGAATACGCTCCTCCGGCGCCGGACCCGCCTTCTGGCCGCCACCACCGCCACGGCCGGGCTCGTCCTCGTGGCCGGCTGCTCCTCGGGCGACGGGGGGAGCGGCGCCACGGTCAAGGGGGTCCACCTCGTCAAGGCCGGGCAGCTCACCACCTGCACCCACCTGCCGTACCCGCCGTTCCAGTCGGAGGTGAACGGCAAGGTGCAGGGCTTCGACGTCTCCCTCGTCGACCTCGTCGCCAAGAACCTGGGCGTGAAGCAGCAGATCCTCGACACGCCGTTCGAGAATTTCAAGACCGGCGCGTTCCTCAACTCTGGGCAGTGCGACCTGGCCGCGGCCGGCATGACCATCACCGCCGAGCGCAAGAAGAACGTCGACTTCTCCGACCCGTACTTCGAGGCCACCCAGGCCGTCCTGGTCGACAGGAGCAGCGGGATCAACTCCCTGGAGGACGTCAAGGCCAAGGGCAAGAAGCTCGGCGCCCAGGCGCAGACGACCGGCGAGGACTACGTCAGGGGCAAGGGCTACGACCCGATCTCCTTCGAGTCCTCCGACGCGGTCCTCAACGGCCTGCGCACCGGCCAGGTCCAGGCCGTCGTCATCGACTACCCGGTCGTCCAGGGCTGGCTGAAGGACAAGGCCAACGCCGACAAGTTCAAGGTCGTCGGCAACCTCAAGACCGGTGAGCAGTACGGGTTCACCGTCAAGAAGGGCAACACCAAGCTGCGCGAGGCCCTCGACAAGGCGATCGCCGACGCGAAGGCCGACGGCACGTACAAGAAGCTGTACGAGAAGTGGATCGGCCCGTACGACACGTCCGCCGCCTCTCCCTCGGCCTCATGACCGACACCGGCGTACGACTCCAGCCGAAGAAGAAGGGCCTGACCCGGCGGCAGCGCCGCAGCCTGTCCCGGGCCGTGCAGTACGCCGTGTTCGCCGCCGCCGTGATCGCGTTCGCGGTCGCGGCGGACTGGGGCCGGCTGAAGAACCAGTTCGCCCAGGGCAGCATCGCCAAGCAGATGTTCCCCGAGGTCATCACGCTGGCGCTGAAGAACACCGTGCTCTACACGCTGTCCGGCTTCGTCGTCGGACTCGTCCTCGGCATGGTCATCGCGTTGATGCGGCTGTCCTCCGTGGGCCCTTACCGCTGGGTGGCGGGCGTCTACATCGAGATCTTCCGCGGCCTGCCGGCCCTGCTGATCTTCATCTTCGTGGGCGTGGCAGTGCCGCTCGCCTTCCCGGGCACGGAGATCCCGGGCGGTACCTACGGCAAGGTCGCCATCGCGCTCGGCCTGGTCTCGGCCGCGTACATGGCGGAGACGATCCGCGCCGGCATCCAGGCCGTGCCCAAGGGGCAGATGGAGGCGGCCCGTTCGCTCGGGTTCTCGCCCGCCCGGGCCATGGTCTCGATCATCGTCCCGCAAGCCTTCCGGATCATCCTGCCGCCGCTCACCAACGAGCTCGTCCTGCTCTTCAAGGACTCCTCGCTGGTGCTGTTCCTCGGCGTCACCCTGGAGGAGCGCGAACTGTCCAAGTACGGCCGCGATCTGGCCAGTACCACCGCCAACTCCACGCCGATCCTGGTCGCGGGCCTGTGCTACCTGCTGGTGACCATCCCGCTCGGCTACGTCGTCCGCCGCATGGAGTCCAGGTCCCAGGAGGCGATCCGATGAGCAGCGCGGAGATCCAGGTCCGGGACCTGCACAAGTCCTTCGGCGACAACCATGTGCTGCGCGGCATCGACCTGGAGATCGGCCAGGGCGAGGTCGTCTGCGTCATCGGACCCTCCGGCTCCGGCAAGTCCACGCTGCTGCGCTGCGTGAACCTGCTCGAGGAGCCCACCAAGGGCCAGGTCTTCGTCGGCGGCACCGAACTGACCGACCCCGACGTCGACATCGACGCCGTGCGCCGGCGCATCGGCATGGTCTTCCAGCAGTTCAACCTCTTCCCGCACCTGAACGTCACCGAGAACCTCACGCTGCCGCAGCGCCGGGTCCTCGGCCGGGACAGGGCGACGGCCGCGCGGACCGCCGCCGAGAACCTGGCCCGCGTCGGCCTGGCCGAGAAGGCGCAGGCCTACCCGTCCTCCCTATCCGGCGGCCAGCAGCAGCGGGTGGCCATCGCCCGCGCGCTCGCCATGGGCCCCGAGGTGATGCTGTTCGACGAACCGACCTCCGCGCTCGACCCCGAACTGGTCGGGGACGTCCTCGCGGTGATGCGCCGGCTCGCCGAGGAGGGCATGACCATGATGGTCGTCACGCACGAGATGACCTTCGCGCGAGAGGTCGCCGACCGGGTCGTCTTCATGGACGGCGGCGTGATCGTCGAGGAGGGCAGCCCCGGCCAGGTCATCGGTGCCCCCCGGCACGAGCGCACCCGCCACTTCCTCTCCCGCCTGCTGGACCCGGCGATGGCCGAGGTCGAGGAGGAGGCCTCGGGCCAGGTCGGGAAGCCCGGGGAGTAGCTCACCGCGATGGCTCACTAAGGTGCCGGGTATGAGCGATGACGCGGTGCTGCACGTGAGGGGGCGGGTCCTGGCCGGGCCCGAGGACGTCCGCGACGAGCTGTGGGTGGTCGGGGGACGCGTCTCCTACGACCGCCCCGCCGGGGCGCGCGACATCACCACCGTCGAGGGCTGGGCGCTGCCCGGCCTGGTCGACGCGCACTGTCACGTCGGCCTCGGCGCCGAG
This sequence comes from Streptomyces sp. NPDC058145, assembly GCF_042884245.1. Lineage (NCBI taxonomy): Bacteria > Bacillati > Actinomycetota > Actinomycetes > Kitasatosporales > Streptomycetaceae > Streptomyces > Streptomyces sp. NPDC058145. The sequence goes on from NZ_JBHVUH010000009.1 coordinate 315,524, forward strand.
GGCCCGGTGGACGCGGACACCGCCGAGAAGCAGGCGCTGACCGACCGGGAGCGGGGCACCCTGCTGATCCGGGACGCCGGCTCGCCCTCCGACACCCGCTGGATCGACGACCGCGAGGACCTCCCGAAGATCATCCGGGCGGGCCGGCACATCGCCCGCACCCGCCGCTACATCCGCAACTACGCGTGGGAGGTCGAGCCGGAGGACCTGGTCGCCCACGTCGCCCGGGAGGCGGAGCGCGGCGACGGCTGGGTGAAGCTGGTCGGCGACTGGATCGACCGCGACCTCGGCGACCTGTCCGCCTGCTGGCCGCGGGAGGCGGCCGAGGCCGCCATCGCCGAGGCCCACCGGCTGGGCGCCCGTGTCACCGCGCACTGCTTCGCCGAGAGCTCCCTGCGCGACCTGGTCGAGGCCGGCATCGACTGCGTCGAGCACGCCACGGGCCTGACGGACGACCTGATCCCCCTCTTCGCCGAGCGGGGCGTGGCGATCGTCCCCACCCTCGTCAACATCGCCACCTTCCCGCAGCTCGCCGCGGGCGGCGAACGCAGGTATCCGCGCTGGTCGGCCCATATGCGCCGGCTGCACGAGCGTCGCTACGACACCGTGCGCGGCGCCCACGACGCCGGCATCCAGGTCTACGTCGGCACGGACGCCGGCGGATCCCTGGCCCACGGCCTGGTCGCCGCCGAGGTCGCGGAACTGGTCACCGCGGGCATTCCGCCCGTCCAGGCGGTGGCCGCGGCGAGCTGGAGCGCCCGCGCCTGGCTGGGCCGCCCAGGCCTCGAGGAGGGCGCGCCGGCCGACCTCGTGGTGTACGAGGCCGACCCGCGGGCGGACGTCCGGGTACTGGCGGCCCCGCGCCGGGTGGTGCTGAACGGGCGCGTCGTGGAGTAGGGGGGAGCAGGGGGAGCAGGGCCGACGAGCCGGCAGAGGGGCCCGAGCGGAGCAGGGGAACGCATGTGCCCGGTGATTCGAAGAGATGTGCTGAAACTCCACGATAGAGTGAAGTGACGCAGGATAGCTGACCGTTCACCCACAGTGCGTACAAGGTTGACGCGTCCCAAGCAAGTTTCTTCTGGGGGTCCCTGCCTTGAACAGCCACAACTTCCGCATGCCCGCACGCAGACTCGCCACGGTCGCGACGGTCACCGCGCTCGCCGCGGCGCCCGCGCTGCTGGGCGCGAGCGCCGCGCACGCCACTACCGGCCACGGTCGCGCCTCCGCCGTCGTGCTCCGTACCGGGCTCGACGTGTCCCTGCTCAACAAGACCGTGAACGTCCCGCTCGCGGTCAGCCTCAACGAGGTCCAGGCGCCGCGCAGCGCGGACAGGACGGCCCTGACGGCCCGGCTCGACGGCGTGAACGGCGGCCGGCCGTTCACGGTCCTCCGCGCGGAGGCCGCCTCGGCCAGGGCCACGGCGAACGGCCGGCTCGCCGAGGGCTCGGTCCGCCTCGCCCACGCCAGGCTGCACGTCCCGGGCCTGCCCCTGCTCTCCGTGGTGGAGGTCGGCACGGTCACCGCCAAGGCGACCTGCGCCGCCGGGAAGGCACCGGTCGCCTCCGCGAACGTCCTCGGCGCCGTCACGGTCCTCGGCAAGCGGGTCACGCTGACCGCCGGCGGCCCGACCGAGGTGAAGGTGCCCGGCGTCGGCGAGGTCCGCCTCGACCTCTCCCGGCGCCGGACCACGTCCCGTACGGCGGCCGCCACGGCACTCGAACTCAAGGTGTCCGTCAACCCGTTGAAGCTGAACGTGGCCGAGGTGAACGGCACGGTCACCCTCGCCAAGGCCACCTGCGAAACCCCCGCACCCGCCCGCCGCACAGCCCCGAGCCACGCCGGCACCGCCCCCGAGGTCGAGCCCCAGGGCGCCCCGGGCGCCCAGGCCGACCTCGCGGAAACGGGCGGCGACTCCTCGACCCCGTACATCGCGGGCGGCGCCCTGGCACTGCTGCTGGTCGGCGGAGGCGCGGTGACGGTGGCCCGCCGCCGCAGGAGCTGACGACGTCTTCCCGGCCGACCGGGACCGCTGGGCGGTGCGATGGGGCGACGGTGGCGCCCCCGGCCGGCCGAGACGGTCGGCGGGGGGCGCGGGTACGGCGCTTCTCAGCCGACCGATACGGTCGGCCGGGGGCGCGGTGACGAGGGCACGCCGAGGCGTGAGCCGACGGTGCCTTCTCAGCCGACCGAGTCGGGTGGCCGGGTCGGAAACGGGGTCCAGGGAGCGGAGCTGCTGGCGTGGTCCGGGGCGGAGCCCCGGCTACGGCAGCGCGGCCGACAGCGCGGCCAGGAACCCCCTCACCGTCCCCCGGTCCCGCACCGCCACCCGCACCCACTCGTCCCCGTCCAGCCCGGGAAACGTGTCCCCCCGCCGCACCGCGTACCCCAGCTCACGCAACCGCCGCCGTACGACACCCGCCCGGGGCACACGCACCAGCACGAACGGCCCCTCCGCGGGCGACACCACCCGCACCCCGCGGGACGCGAACGCGGCGAGTCCCGCCACCAGATGGCCGCGGTCCGCCGCGATCCGGTGCGCCGCGTGCGCCGCCTCCGCCAGCGCCCGGGGGGCCACACACGCCTCGGCCGCGGCGAGCGCCGGCGTCGACACCGGCCACAGCGGCTGAGCCCGCTCCAGCCCGGCGATCGTCTCCGGCGCGGCCAGCACGTACCCGATGCGCAGCCCGGCCAGCCCCCAGGTCTTGGTCAGACTGCGCAGCACGACAAGACCGGGCACGTCCGTCCGCCCGGCCAGCGCCTCCCGCTCACCCGGCACCGCGTCCATGAACGCCTCATCGACCACCAGCACCCGGCCGGGCCGGGCGAGTTCAGCGATCGAGGCGCCCGGATGCAGTACCGACGTCGGATTCGTCGGGTTCCCGATCACCACCAGGTCCGCCTCCTCGGGCACCGCCGCCGGATCCAGCCGGAACCCGTCCGCCTCCCGCAGCAGCACCCGGTCCACGGTGTGCCCCGCGTCCCGCAGCGCCGCCTCCGGCTCGGTGAACTGCGGATGCACCACGACCGGCCGGCGCACCTTCAGCGCCCGCGCCAGCAGCACGAACGCCTCCGCCGCCCCCGCCGTCAGCAGCACCCGCTCCACCGGCAGCCCGTGCCGCGCCGCGACCGCCGCCCGCGCGGCCCGCCCGTCCGGGTAGGCCGCGAGGGACGGCAGCGAGGCGGCGATCTCCTCCCGCAGCCACCGCGGGGGCGTGTCCGCACGGACGTTGACGGCGAGGTCGACCAGCCCGGCGCCGTCGTCACGCATCTCCGCGTCGCCGTGATGACGCAGATCGTGCCCGGTGCCCGGGCCCCCGGTCTCCTCAGTGCGCATGGCTGTGCGAGTGCCCCCCGTGATGGTGGTGCCCGTGGTGGTGGCCGTCGTCGTCCGGGTGGAAGTGCGGCTGCTGCGGCAGCCCCACCTTGTCCTCGAAGCCCGGCAGCGCGATCCGGTACACGCAGGAGTCGCAGTTCATCCGCAGATCACCCTTGACGGCCTCCGCGTACCGCTCCATCACCAGGTCCAGCAGCTCCGGCTCGGGACCGATGACGTCCGCGGAGCGCACCTCGAGCTCCGGACGAGCGGCCGCCCAGTCCTCGGTCTGCCTGCGCACCCGGTCCGGCAGGATGCCGGTGAACAGGAAGTAGGGCAGCACGACGATCCGCCGCGCCCCCAGCCGCACACACCGGTCGAGCCCGCTCGGCACGTCCGGCGCCGCCAGCGACACGAACGCCGTCTCGACGCCCGCGTAGCCGCGCCCCTCCCACAGCAGCCGGGCCGCCTTGTGCACCTCGGCGTTGGCGTCCGGGTCGGTCGAGCCGCGCCCCACCAGCAGCACGGTCACGTCGGACCGCTCGGCGGACGTACCGGCCAGCGCCTGCTCCAGCCGCCGCTCCAGCACGTTCAGCAGCGCCGGGTGCGGGCCGAGCGGACGCCCGTAGGTGTACGAGACGCCCGGGTGCCGTTCCTTCTCCCGGGACAGCGCCGCCGGGATGTCGCCCTTGGCGTGCCCTGCGGACACCAGCATCAGCGGTACGGCCGCGAACCGCCGTACGCCCCGCTCCACCAGCTCGGCGACCGCCTCGCCCAGCGGCGGCGGGGACAGCTCGATGAAGCCGCCGGCGACGGGCAGTTCGGGGTGGCGGCGGCCCAGCTCCCGAACGAAGTCGCGGAACGCCTCGGCTCCGGCCTCGTCCCGGGTGCCGTGGCCGGCGATGAGCAGGGCGGGCGGCGAGGTGGTCACGGGGTCTCCTTCGGAGAAATCGGTTGGTACAGCAGGGCGTTGAGCGCGGCGGCGGCGACCGCCGACCCGCCCTTCTCGGACACGTTGCTCACGGCGGGCAGCCCGCTCGCGCGCAACGCCTCCTTGGACTCGGCCGCGCCGACGAAGCCGACGGGCAGGCCGATGACGAGTGCCGGGGAGGCGTCCAGGGTGAGCAGTTCCTCCAGGGCGGTCGGCGCGCAGCCGATCACCCACAGGGCGCCCGGCCCGACCTGCTCGTACGCGAGCCGGATCGCGTGCGCCGAACGGGTCAGCCCCGGACCGGCCGCGGCGTCCTTCAGCCGGCAGACGGTCTCCCGCCGGGTGATGCCGGCCGCGACCATCTCCACGTCCACCACGACGGGCGCCCCGGCGTGCAGCGCGGCGTGCGCCCTCACCAGGTCGCCCTCGTCGGTGACGAGGTCGGTCGCGTACTCCAGGTCGGCGGCGGAGTGGATGACCCGCTCCACCACCGCCCGGGTCAGCGGCGGGAAGTGCGAGGTGTCCAGGCGGGCGCGCAGCCGCCGGAAGGACTCCTGCTCGATGGGGTGGACGACACGGTTCACCGGGCGCCCTCCCGCAGGCCGGTCCGCGCGCCTTCCTGCCAGCGGTAGCCGCGCGGGGTCACCATGCGGCCGGCGATGTTCCGGGTCGCGGTGTTGCCCACGGTGACGACCGTCATCATGTCGACCGTCGCCGGGTCCAGTTCGCCGAGCGTGGTCAGCCGGCTCGACTCGTCCGGCCGGGAGGCGTTGCGCACCACACCGACCGGCGTCGCCGGGTCCCGGTGCCCGGCGAGGATCGCGAGCGCCTTGGGCAGCTGCCAGTCGCGGCCCCGGGACCTCGGGTTGTAGAAGGTGACCACGATGTCCGCCTCGGCCGCCGCCCGCACCCGCCGCTCGATGACCTCCCACGGCGTGTGCAGGTCGGACAGGCTGATGGACACGTGGTCGTGACCCAGCGGCGCGCCGAGGATCGCCCCCGCGGCCAGCGCGGCCGTCACGCCCGGCACGCCGACCACGTCGATGTCGTCGGACGCCTCGGCGAGCGCCGGCGAGGCCATGGCGTACACGCCCGCGTCCCCGCTGCCGATCAGCGCCACCGCGTGCCCGCGCCGGGCCTCCGCCACGGCCGTCCGGGCCCGCTCCTCCTCCGCGCCGAGCCCCGACTCCAGCACCCGGGTGCCGGGCCGCAGCAGATCGCGGATCTGGTCGACGTACTGGTCGAGGCCGACCAGCACCGAGGCCTGCCGCAGCTCGGCCGCCGCACGCGGGGTGAGCAGGTCCCGGGCGCCCGGCCCGAGCCCGACCACGGCGAGCCGCCCGCGCCCCGGACGCCGTGCCACGGCGCAGGTCGCCATCGCCGGCCGGCCGTCGGCGCGTACCGACTTCCGCTTGGGCACGAGGAGTTCACCGCCGCGCGCCAGCGCCGCCGCCTCCGCGACCGACGGCGTGCCGACGGCCGCGAGCGGCGCGCCGGACGGGTTGGGCACCGCCACGTCCGCCAGTTCCTCCGCCGGGTACGTCACCAGGGGCACCCCCAGCCTCCCGGCGGCGGCCACGATGCCCGGCTCCTCCGACTTGGCGTCCACGGTGGCGAGTTCGGCGACCGACCGCGGCGACAGGCCCGCCTCCCGCAGCGCCTCCTCGACCAGCCCGAGCACCTCGTCCGCCGGCGCGCCCCGGGAGGCGCCCACGCCGACCACCAGGGACGGCGGCCTGAGCAGCACCTCCCGCTCGCCAGGCGCGACGGCCCGGTCGGTGAGCCGGACGGTGTACGCGCCCCGCGGCGAGGTGGGCAGCGCGGGCAGCGGCCACGGCAACTCGGCCTCCAGGGCGACCGGTTCGCCGTCCAGCAGGGCCCGTGACACCGCGGCCACCGCCCCCTCGAACGGCAACCCGAGGGTGTCGAGACCCGGCAGCCCCACGGCGTCCGTCGCGGTCGTCACCACCGGCTCCGCGCCCAGCAGGTCGCCCACCTCGCGGGCGAGTTCGTTGGCGCCGCCGCCGTGCCCGCCGAGCAGCGACACCGCGAACCGGCCGCCCTCGTCCACGCACACCACGCCCGGATCGGTCGCCTTGTCGCCGAGCAGCGGCGCGAGCAGCCGTACCACCGCGCCCGTCGCCAGGAAGCAGACCAGCTGCTCGCACTCGGCGAACGCGGCCCGTACGGCCTCCCCGGCGCCACCGTCGTACACCCGCGCACGGTCCGGCCAGGCCGCGGCCAGCCGGTCCCGCGCCGCCGCGCCCGCCGCGGTGGCGGAAATGAGGCCGATCACTTCGCTACTCCTTCACTGGATGCCGGGGGTCGGACGCCCCACAGCAGGAAAACCGGATTGGCCGCCGCCAGCCGGGTCACGTCCCCGGGCAGCGGCGCCAGCCGGGACGACTGCAACAGCACGCCGTCGCAGTGGAGCCCCGCGCCAGTCAGTGCCGCGCGCGCGGCCGGTACCCGGTCAAGGGCGGCCATGGCGACGACGACGGTCCGCCGGGCCCGCCGCGCGCACGCGCCGACGATGGCCGCCAGCTCGCGCCCCCCGCCGCCGACGAACACGGCGTCGGGTTCGTCGAGCCCGTCCAGCGCGCCCGGCGCCGCACCGTGCACCACGTCCACGTCGACTCCGTGGGCGGCGGCGTTGGCCCGGATCCGCTCGACCCCGTCCGCGGTCCGCTCCACGGCGACGGCGGCCGCGCCGAGCCGCGCGCACTCCACGGCCACCGAACCCGAGCCCGCCCCGACGTCCCACACCAGGTCGCCCAGGCGCGGCCCCAGCCGGGCCAGCGCCAGCGCCCGCACCTCGAACTTGGTGATCATCGAGTCGCGGTGCGCGAACTCGCCCTCGTCCAGGGCCCATCCGGCGGGCCGCGCCCCCGCCCCGGCGACCGTCCGCACGGCGCCCAGCGTCCGCGCCTCGTCCAGGCACAGCACCACGCTCACCGCCGTACCCCAGTCCCGGGCGGCGGCCTCGGCGGGCGTCACCCGCTCCACGCGCTCGTGCTCCGGATCGCCCAGCGCGCTCGCCACGACCAGCAGCCGGCCGCCGCCGAGCGCGGCTCCCAGCTCGGCCGGCCCGGCGCCGGGCCCGGTCAGCACGGCCACCTTCGGATGCGCCCGGCACGCGTTGACGGACGTCCGCAGATCACGCCCGTGCGCGCTGACCACGACCGCGTCGTCCCACGGCAGCCCCAGCCGCGCGAACGCGGCGGCCACCGAGGACACCCCCGGCCGCACGTCCAGCCGCCCCGCCCCGAACCGCTCGGCCAGCGCCCGCGTGATCCCGAAGAACCCCGGGTCCCCGGAGGCCAGCACGACCACCGGCAGCCCCTTGCCCGCGTACTCCCCGATCGCGTCCAGGGCGGGCGCCAGCGGCCCGAGCACGATCCGCTCGGCCCCCTCGGGCAGGTGCACGGCGTCCAGGTGTCGCCGCCCGCCCACGACGAGTGCGGCCCCGGCGAGCACCTCGTCCGCGACCGGCGCCCCCGTCCCCGTACCGACGACCGTGATCAACTCTTCGCCCTCTGCTCGCGCAGCGCCCGCCGCGCCTCCGGGTCGGCCTTGCGGTACCCGTGGAAGTGGCCGGGGTGGTACAGGTGCGAGCGGGTCCCGTGGGCGCCCAGGGCCGGACCGACCAGGAAGAGGGTGTGCTTCCAGAGCTTGTGTTCCTTGACCGTCTCCTCCAGCGTGCCGATCGTGCACCTGACGACCAGCTCCTCCGGCCAGGTCGCCTGGTACGCGACGATCACGGGGGTGTCCGTGGGGTAGCCGCCCTCCAGCAGCTCCCGCACGAGCTGGCCGCTGCGCGCCGCCGACAGGAACACCGCCATCGTGGTGCCGTGCCGGGCGAACTCGCGCACCTCCTCACCGGGCGGCATCGGCGTCTTGCCGCCGCCGAGCCGGGTCAGGACGACCGACTGGGCCACCTCGGGGATGGTCAGCTCCCGCTGGGCGAGGGCGGCCACGGCGGAGAACGAGGACACTCCCGGCACCACCTCCGTCGCGATGCCGATCTCCGCGCACCGGTCGAGCTGCTCCTGCGTGCCGCCCCACAGCGCCGGGTCCCCGGAGTGGATCCGCGCGACCTTCAGCCCCTCGGCGCGGGCCCGCCGGTAGACGCCGACCACGTCCTCCAGCGACAGGGCCGCCGAGTCCAGGATCTCCGCGTCCCCCCGCGCGTGCTCGAGGACCTCGGCCTGCACCAGGCTCGCCGCCCAGATCACCACGTCGGCCGCCGCGATCGCGCGCGCGGCCCGGAACGTCAGCAGATCGGCGGCGCCGGGGCCGGCACCGACGAACGTCACCTTGCCGGTGGGGGCATCGGCCATGGCCATGGGAAGGGGTCCTCTCGTAGGAAAGACGCAGGTCTGTTCTGGGGTGAAACGTCAGGGTCTGGGGGAGTGCGGAAGGCGCCGGATGTGCGCGAAGGCACCTTCATCGGATAGCAAGGGCCCATGGCGGTCTTCGTCGCGCTCGGCGCGTTCCTGATGACGCTGGCCGGCGGCTGGACGGCACAGCGTGTGACCGACCGCCGCCATCTCGTCCTGGGTCTGGCCGGCGGCCTGATGCTGGGCGTGGTCGGCCTCGACCTGCTGCCGGAGGCGCTGCACGCGGCGGACCGCGAGATCTTCGGCGTACCGGCGGCCCTGCTGCTGTTCGTGGCCGGCTTCCTGCTGGCCCATCTGGTGGAGCGCACCCTGGCCGCCCGCCAGGCGGCGCACGGGGGCGCCGAGCACCAGCACCGCGCGCCCGAGGTGGGCCTGACGGCGGCGGCCGCGATGGTCGGTCACAGCGCCATGGACGGCGTGGCGATCGGCGCGGCCTTCCAGGTGGGCGGCGGCATGGGCACGTCCGTGGCGCTCGCCGTGATCGCGCACGACTTCGCCGACGGCTTCAACACCTTCACCCTCACGAGCCTGTACGGCAACGCCCGCCGCCGGGCGATGGGCATGCTGGTGGCCGACGCCTGCGCCCCCCTGCTGGGCGCGCTGTCGACGGTCTTCTTCCACATCCCCGAACCAGTGCTCGGCGGCTATCTCGGCCTCTTCGGCGGCGTACTGCTCTATCTCGCCGCCGCCGAGATCCTCCCCGAGGCCCACCACGAGCACCCCGCCCGCTCCACCCTGCTGTGCACGGTCGCGGGCGCGGCCTTCATCTGGCTGGTGGTCGGCGTCTCCGGCGGCTGACCGCACGGGCCGCGTCACAGCTTCCCGCCCCGCCCGCCGTCCCGCCGGGGCGGAGCGATCAGCGTGGAGAGATACGGCAACGGCGCCCCGTCCAGCTCGGCGGCCGGCCGCACCGACTCCTCCGGCAGCCCGAGCGCCGAACCCCACACGGCGTCCCCGATCCGCCCGGTCTCCCGCAGCGCCTCGGCCACCTCGGTGGCCTGCCGCCCGAACTTGTAGGCCACGACGGTGCCCGGCCCCGCCAGCGCCTCCTTGAGCGCCGCCGCGCCCGCCGTCACCGGCACCAGCGTCAACGGCTCGGTCCCCTCCGTCAGCACCGCGCCCGACCGCGCCGCCAGATCCTGCATGGCGGTGATCCCGGGCACGGTCTCCACCACGACACCCGGTACCAACTCCGCGATCGTCTGCGCGAGATACGTGAACGTCGAGTACACGTTCGGATCGCCGATGGTGGCGAAGGCGACCGACCCGTGCCGCTCCAGCAGCCCGGCGACCCGCTCGCCCGCCACGTCCCAGGCGGCCTCCCGGCGCGCCCGGTCGGTCCGCTCGTTGAGCGCGAACACCACCCGGACGACCTTCTCCCCGGGCACGTAGTGCAACACGGTCGCCTCGGCCCGGCCCTGCTCACCGGTGTCCATCACGGGAACGACGACGACCTCGGCCGCGCGCAGTGCGTTGACCCCCTTGACGGTCACCAGCTCCGGGTCCCCCGGTCCGACCCCGACTCCGACCAGCCTGCTGCTCATGACGTCCGGCACCTCTCCACGAACCGACGGGCCACACCGGGCCCGGCGGCCCAGTGCGTGTGCAGATAACTCGCGTGCACGCCCTGCTGTACGAAACCCTCGACCCGCCGGACCGGGGTGGTGAGCCCCCAGGCGGGAGCGGCACCGGCGCCGGGCTCGACGACCGTGCGGTGGAACTCGTGCCCGCGCGTCCGCGTCCCCGCGACGGCCAGCACACTGTCGCCGACGGCCACCGCGTCCCGGTAGCCGAGAGTGAGCCGTTCGCCCATGCGGGCACCGGCGTCCAGCACCCCGCACATGGACCGTCCGTCCAGCTCCCGGCACAGGTAGAGCAGCCCGGCACACTCCGCGGCCACGGGAGCACCGCTCAGCGCGAGTCCGGCGACCGCCTTGCGCAGCGGCTCGTTGGCGGACAGCTCGGCCGCGTACACCTCGGGAAACCCGCCCCCGATGACCAACCCGGCGCTTCCCTCCGGCAGCTCCTCGTCCCGGAGCGGATCGAACGTGACGACCTCGGCACCGGCGGCGGCGAGCAGCTCCGCGTGCTCCGCGTAGGAGAACGTGAACGCCTGACCACCGGCGACGGCGACCACCGGCCCTCGCCCCCCGGCCGGCCGAGCCGGGTGACGGGCGGGCGAGGCGGCCACCGGATCCCAGGCCGCGCCCGGCAACGCACCCGCACTCCGCGCCAGCACCATCAGCGCGTCCAGATCGCACCCCGCGGAGACCTGCGCCGCCATCGCCCCGACCGCGTCCACCGCCGCGGCCCGCCGCTCGGCGACCGGCACCAGCCCCAGATGCCGCGACGGCGTTTCCACCTGCGGCACCCGCCGCAACACCCCCAGCACCGGGACCCCGGAGGCGTCCAGCGCCTCCCGCAGCAGCGCCTCGTGCCGGTCGGACCCCACCTTGTTCAGGATCACGCCCCCGACCCGCACCTCCGGATCCCAGGACGCGAACCCGTGCACCAGCGCCGCCACCGACCGCGACTGCGACGACGCGTCCACGACCAGTACCACCGGCGCCCGCAGCAGCTTGGCGACATGAGCGGTGGACGCCAGCTCACCCTGGCCCGCGGCCCCGTCGTACAGCCCCATCACGCCCTCGACCACGGCGAGATCACACCCCCGCGCCCCGTGCAGGAACAGCGGAGCGACCAGCTCCGGCCCGCACAGGTACGCGTCCAGGTTGCGCCCCACCCGCCCCGTGGCGAGCGCGTGGTACCCGGGGTCGATGAAGTCCGGGCCGACCTTGTGCGGGGACACGGCGAGTCCCCGCGCGGCGAACGCGGCCATCAGCCCGCTGGCGACGGTGGTCTTGCCGCTGCCCGACGAGGGCGCGGCGATGACCAGCCGAGGCACCGACGACATCACCACTCGATGCCCTTCTGGCCCTTCTGTCCCACGTCCATGGGGTGCTTGACCTTGGACATGTCGGTGACCAGATCGGCGAGGTCCACCAGCTTCTCCGGCGCGTTCCGCCCCGTGATCACCACGTGCTGGGTGCCGGGACGGCCGCGCAGCACGTCCACCACCTCGTCCGTGTCCACCCAGCCCCAGTGCATCGGGTAGGCGAACTCGTCCAGCACGTACAGCCGGTACGTCTCGGCCGCCAGGTCCCGCTTGACCTGCTCCCAGCCCTCGCGGGCCTTCTCCTCGTTGGTCGCGTTGTCACCCTGGATGTCCCGCTGCACCCAGGACCAGCCCTCGCCCATCTTGTGCCAGTCGACGCTCCCGCCCTCGCCGGAGGCGCCGAGCACGCGCAGCGCGTTCTCCTCGCCGACCTTCCACTTGGCCGACTTGACGAACTGGAACACCCCGATCGGCCAGCCCTGGTTCCAGGCCCGCAGCGCCAGCCCGAACGCGGCGGTGGACTTGCCCTTGCCGACGCCCGTGTGCACGACGACCAGCGGCCGGTTACGACGCTGACGGGTCGTCAGTCCGTCGTCCGGTACGACACTCGGCTGCCCCTGCGGCATTACGCGGCCCTCCTCGAAGTCCCCTGCACATCCCTGACCAGCCCGGCGATCGAGTCGGACCGCAACTCGTCCAGCGTCACCGCCGTACCGCCCAGCTCGCCCGCGAGCTGACCGGCGAGCCCGAGCCGCACCGGTCCCGATTCGCAGTCCACGACCACCGAGGCGACGCCGTCGGCCGCGAACAGCCGCGCCGCCCGCCCCGCCAGCGCCACCGGCTCAGTTGCGCCCGTCGCCGGACCACCACCCCGGCCGGCGGCTCCCCCAGAGCCGAACGCCTGGGGGGACCCCCCTCGCGCCGCCCCTCCAGCTGTGGCCCGCCCGTCGGTCACCACCACGACCAGCGCCCGCCGCGCCGGGTCCCGCAGCCGTTCCACCCGCAGTACCTCGTGCGCCTTCAGCAGCCCGGCCGCGAGCGGCGTACGGCCGCCGGTCGGCAGCGACTCCAGCCGGACCGCCGCCGCGTCCACCGACGAGGTCGGCGGCAGCGCCACGTCCGCCGCGGACCCCCGGAAGGTCACCAGACCCACCTTGTCCCGCCGCTGATAGGCGTCGAGGAGCAGCGACAGCACCGCGCCCTTCACGGCGCTCATCCGCTGCCGCGCCGCCATCGACCCGGAGGCGTCGACCACGAACAGCACGAGGTTGCCCTCACGCCCCTCCCGGGTCGCCTGCCGCAGATCGTCCCGGCGCACCACAAGACCCGGCCCGGACCGCCCCCGCGCCCGCTGGTGCGGGGCGGCGGCAAGCACGGTGGCCGCCAGATGCAGCTTGGTCAGCGCGCCCCGGGGCCGTCGGGCCCCCGTGGTCCGCCCGTGCTCGGTGCGTGCCCGCGAGCGCCGGCCCGTGGCGCCCTCTCCGATGCCGGGCACGCTCAGCACCTTCGTACGGAACGGCTCGGCGGCCCGCACGGCCGACTGCTCCTGCCCGCCCGCGGGCTGCGGCTGCCCGCCCTCACCGGCCTCGGGCGGCGCGGCCGCGCCGCCGTCGCCCTGCGGACCGCTGTCCGGCGCCGGCTGCCCGCCACCGCCTCCGGGGCCGTCGGGGCCGGGGTCGTCGTCGCCCTCACCCTCGCCGGAGAACTGCTCCATCGTCTCGTCCAGCTTGTCCTCGTCCAGACCCGGAGCGTCGAACGGGTTGCGCCGCCGCCGGTGCGGCAGCGCGAGCAGCGCGGCCTGCCGGACGTCCTCGGCGAGCACATCGGTCCGCCCGGCCCACGCGGCCAGCGCGGTCGCCGTACGCGCCATCACGATGTCGGCGCGCATACCGTCCACCTCGAAGGCCGCGCAGGTCGCCGCGATCTGCCGCAGCGCGCCGTCGCCCAGCCGCACCCGCGGCAGCAGCTCCCGTGCCGCGACGATCCGTTGCCGGACGGCGGCCTCCTCCTCGGCCCAGCGCGCGGCGAAGGCGCCGGGATCGTCGTCGTACGCCAGCCGGCGCCGCACGACCTCCACACGCTGGTCCGGCTCCCGCGAGGCCGCGACCTCCACGGTCAGCCCGAACCGGTCGAGCAACTGCGGCCGCAGCTCGCCCTCCTCGGGGTTCATGGTGCCGACGAGCAGGAACCGGGCGGCGTGCCGCACCGAGACACCCTCGCGCTCGACGTAGGAGGCGCCCATCGCGGCGGCGTCCAGCAGCAGGTCCACGAGATGGTCGTGCAGGAGGTTGACCTCGTCCACGTACAGGATCCCGCGATGGGCGTCGGCCAGCAGGCCCGGCTCGAACGCCTTCACGCCCTCGGCGAGGGCCCGCTCGATGTCGAGGGCGCCGACCAGCCGGTCCTCGGAGGCACCGACGGGCAACTCGACCATCCGCGCGGGCCGTTCGGCACCGGCACCCGCCTCGTGCGGTCCGTCCGGGCACGACGGATCCGGTGCCGCCGGAGCACAGGAGAACCGGCATCCGGGGACGACGGCCACCTCCGGCAGCAGCGCGGAAAGGGCGCGTACGGCCGTGCTCTTCGCGGTGCCCTTCTCGCCGCGCACCAGCACACCGCCTACCGCCGGCGACACGGCGTTCAGCAGCAGCGCGAGCCGCAGATCGTCCTGGCCGACAACGGCCGTGAACGGGAACGGGGTTGTCACTGGTCGCCCTCCAAGTCGCCTTCCAGCTCCAGATAGGTGGCGCGCAGCCGCTCCAGCGTGTCCGCGTCCGGCTCCGCCCACAGTCCGCGGTCCGCCGCCTCCAGCAGCCGCTCGGTGATGCCGCGCAGCGCCCACGGGTTGGACTTCCGCATGAAGTCCCGGTTCTCCGGGTCGAAGACGTACTCCGCGCTGAGCTTCTCGTACATCCAGTCGTCGACCACGCCCGCCGTGGCGTCGTAGCCGAACAGGTAGTCCACGGTCGCCGCCATCTCGAAGGCGCCCTTGTAGCCGTGCCGGCGCATCGCCGCCATCCAGCGCGGGTTGACCACACGTGCCCGGAAGACGCGGTGCGTCTCCTCGCCCAGGGTGCGCGTCCTCACCTGGTCCGGTACGGCGGAGTCGCCCACGTACGCCTCGGGGTTGGCGCCGGTCAGGTGCCGCACCATGGCGACCATGCCGCCGTGGTACTGGAAGTAGTCGTCGGCGTCGACCAGGTCGTGCTCACGGGTGTCGACGTTCTTCGCCGCCACCGCGATCCGCCGGAACGCCGTCTCCATGTCCCCGCGCGCCGCCCGCCCGTCGAGCCCGCGTCCGTACGCGTAACCGCCCCACACCGCGTACACCTCGGCGAGGTCGGCGTCGGAGCGCCAGTTGCGGGCGTCGATCAGCGGCAGCAGACCGGCGCCGTACGCGCCCGGTTTGGAGCCGAAGACACGGGCCGTCGCCCGCCGGCGGTCACCGTGCTCCGCCGCGTCCTCGTCCACGTGCGCCCGCACGAAGTTGACCTCGGCCGGCTCGTCCAGCTCGGCCACCGCCCGGACCGCGTCGTCGATCAGCCCGACCACGTGCGGGAACGCGTCCCGGAAGAAGCCCGAGATACGGACCGTGACGTCGACGCGCGGCCGGCCCAGCTCCTGCGGGCCGATCACCTCGAAGCCCGTCACCCGGCGCGACGCGTCGTCCCAGACCGGACGGCAGCCCAGCAGCGCCAGGATCTCGGCGATGTCGTCGCCCTGGGTGCGCATCGCGGAGGTACCCCACACCGTGAGTCCGACCGACCTCGGATACTCCCCGGTGTCCTGCAGATACCGCTGGACCAGCGAGTCCGCGAGCGACTGGCCGACCTCCCAGCTCAGCCTGGACGGGATCGCCTTCGGGTCGACCGAGTAGAAGTTACGGCCGGTCGGCAGCACGTTGACCAGACCGCGGGTAGGCGAACCCGACGGGCCGGCCGGCACGTAACCGCCGTCCAGCGCCCGCAGGATGTGCCCGATCTCGTCGGTGGTCCGCGCCAGCCGCGGTACGACCTCGTCGCAGGCGAACTCCAGCACGGCGACGGCGTCCGCGAGTTCGGTGCCGAGCACGTCGCCCAGCACGACGGACACGGCCGCCCGGTCCCACGCCCGGGACTCCATGCCCTCCGCGATCCGCCGGCACAGCTGCTCCAGCAGGTCGATCGCGTCGGCCGCCGTCCGGGAAGGAATGAAAGGGCGCGGAGCGCCTTCCTTGGAAGGGTGGTGGTGGGAGACGGGCGGGACCTCGATCCGGTCGGTCAGCTCCACCGGCACCTTCACCGGCGCGCCCGGCTCGGCCAGCAGCTCCTTCTCCACCAGCCCGTAGTGCTGGGCCAGCGACGCCCGCAGCCCCGGCAGCGCGTTCGCCTGCCCGCCCCACACCTGGGAGGCGCGCAGCACGGCGAGGACCAGGTTCACCCGCGGCTCGGCCTCCGGACCGCCGCCGAGGATGTGCAGTCCGTCGCGGATCTGCACGTCCTTGATCTCGCACAGGTAGCCGTCGATGTGCATGACGAACTCGTCGAACGCGTCGTCGTCCGGCTGCTCGTCGACATGCAGGTCGTGGTGGAGCTCGGCGGCCTTGACCAGCGTCCAGATCTGGGCGCGCACCGCCGGTGCCTTCGCCGGGTCCAGGTCGGAGACGAGCGCGTACTCGTCCAGCAGCTGCTCCAGCTTGGCCAGGTCGCCGTAGGTGTCCGCGCGCGCCATCGGCGGTACCAGGTGGTCGACCACCGTGGCGTGCCCGCGCCGCTTGGCCTGGGTACCCTCGCCGGGGTCGTTCACGATGAACGGGTAGATCAGCGGGAGTTCGCCGAGCACGGCGTCCGGCGCGCAACCGCCGCTCAGGCCCAGGCCCTTGCCCGGCAGCCACTCCATCGTGCCGTGCTTGCCCATGTGCACGATCGCGTCGGCGCCGAAGCTGTTGTCCAGCCAGCGGTAGGCCGCCAGGTAGTGGTGGGAGGGCGGCATGTCGGGGTCGTGGTAGATCGCGATCGGGTTCTCCCCGAAGCCGCGCGGCGGCTGGATCATGACGACGACGTTCCCGAACCGCAGGCAGGCGAGCACGATGTCGTCGCCGTCCACGTACAGGCTGCCCGGCGGCTCGCCCCACGCCTCGAGCATCGCGTCCCGCAGCCCGGGGTCGAGCCCGTCGAACCACTCCCGGTAGTCGGCGAGCGGCACCCGGGCGGGCGCGGCGGCCAGCTGCTCCTCCGTCAGCCACTCGACGTCGTGGCCGCCGGCCGCGATCAGCCGGTGGATCAGCTCGTCGCCGTTGTCCGGGTATCCCTCGGCCAGGTATCCGGCGTCCCGCAGCGCGTCCAGCACCCTTACCGCCGAGGCGGGCGTGTCCAGGCCGACCGCGTTGCCGACCCGGGAGTGCTTGGTCGGGTAGGCGGTGAAGACCAGCGCGATCCGCTTCTCCGCGTTCGGCTTGTATCCCAACTCGGCGTGCCGTACGGCGATTCCGGCGACCCGCGCGGCCCGCTCGGGGTCGGCCACGTACACCGGGACATCGGCGCCGTTCTCGTCGGCCTGCTCCTTGAAGGAGAACGGCACGGTGACGAGCCGTCCGTCGAACTCCGGGATGGCCACCTGCATCGCGGCGTCCATGGGGGAGAGGGCGGCGTCCGACTCCTGCCAGGCGGCCCGCGAGGAGGTGAGGCAGAGCCCCTGCAGCACGGGCACGTTCAGATCGGCGAGCGCCCCGACGTCCCAGGACTCCTCGTCGCCACCGGCGGACGCATGCGAGGCGTGCGTACCGCCGGCCGCCAGCACGGTGGCGACCAGGGCGTCGGCCCGGCCCAGCAGCTCGTACAGCCCGGCGTCGGCGCCGCGCAGCGAACCGCAGTACACCGGCAGGGCGTTGGCGCCCCGCGCCTCGATCGCCTCGCACAGTGTGTCCACGAAGCCGGTGTTGCCGCTCAGTTCGTGTGCTCGGTAGAACAGCACGCCCACCGTCGGGCGGCCGTCCCGGACCGGGTACGAGCCGTGGACGCCGAACTCCGGCATCTTCCGCGGTTCCTCGAAGCCCTCGCCGGTGAGCAGCACCGTGTCGGAGAGGAACCGGGCCAGTTCGGTCAGGTTGTCCGGGCCGCCCTCGACGAGGTACTTCAGCGCCTCCGCCACCACGCCCGCCGGCACGGACGACTCGGCCATCAGCTCGGCGTCCGGCACGGCCTCGCCGCCCAGCAGCACGGTCGGGACGCCGGACGCCCTCAGCGCGGCCAGCCCGTCCTCCCAGGCCCGCTTGCCGCCCAGCAGCCGTACGACCGCGAGGTCCGCGCCCTCGATCAGCCCCGGCAGTTCCCCGGCCACGTCCACCCGGGTCGGATTGCCGATCCGGTACCCGGCGCCGGAGGCCCGGGCCGCCAGCAGATCGGTGTCGGCGGTCGACAACAACAACACTGTGCTCATGCGGGCGCTCCCGGTGGAATGAAAGGCAGTCCTTGCGGCGCGCCCGACTCGATGAGCCGCCAGAGCGCGTCCGTGTCCGCGTGCTGTTCGATCAGGTCGCCGAGCCGGTCGAGCTGCTCCTCGCGCAGCGCGGCGAACGAGGTGCCGGGGGCCGGTACGAAGCGGCGTCCCGCGGCGGCCGCCACCTCGCGCAGGAAGGCCCGTCTGAAGCCGTCCGACTCCAGCGAGCCGTGCCAGTGGGTGCCCCAGGTCTGCCCCACCCGGCAGCCGTCCAGACCGTGTCCTCGGCCATCGGAGAAGAACGCTTCCCCGCCGAGGACTTCGGCGACCCCGTGATGGATCTCGTACCCCTCGACCTGCTCGCCCAGGGCCTCTCCGGCCGGCCGGGTGAGCGTCTTCTCGCGGGCGAACCGCACCCGCACGGGGAGCACGCCGAGCCCGGGGACCTCGCCGGCGCGCGACTCGATCTCGTCCTCGATGCGCTCACCGAGGATCTGGAAACCGCCGCAGATGCCGAGGACGGGCCGGTGTTCGGCCGCCCTGCGCACGAGGGCGTCCGCGAGTCCGCGCTCCCGCAGCCACTGAAGCGCCCGCACGGTCCCGCGGGTGCCCGGGACGACCACCAGGTCGGCGTCGGCCAGCTCCTCCGGCCGGTCCACGAAGCGCACCACGACCCCTGGTTCGGCGGCCAGCGCGTCCACGTCCGTGAAGTTGGACATGAGCGGGATCGCGCAGACGGCGACCCGCAGCACGTCCTCGCCGGCCGGGGGAGCCACCGTGGACTCCCGTACGGTGCCGCGCAGCGACACCCGCAGTCCGTCCTCCTCGTCGATGCCGAGCCCGTGCCGGAACGGCAGCACGCCGTACGTCCGCCGCCCGGTGAGGTTTCGGAGCATGTCGAGGCCGGGCTCCAGCAGGGAGACGTCGCCCCGGAACTTGTTCACCAGGAACCCGGCGACCAGTTCCTGGTCCTCGGGCGACAGCAGGGCGACCGTGCCGAAGAAGGAGGCGAAGACGCCGCCGCGGTCGATGTCGCCGACCACGAGCACGGGCAGCCGCGCGCCCCGCGCGATCCCCATGTTGACGATGTCCGTCCGCCGCAGATTGATCTCCGCGGGCGAACCGGCCCCCTCACAGATCACCGCGTCATACGTGCCCCGCAACTCGGCCAGGCAGTCCAGCACCGTGCCCAGCAACCGCTGTTGGCGTCCGCCGTGGTAGCCGCGCGCGCTCATCTCGCCCACCGGTTTGCCCAGCAGCACCACCTGGCTGCTCTGTTCGCCGCCCGGCTTGAGCAGCACGGGGTTCATCAGCGCGGTCGGCTCGACCCGGCAGGCCTGCGCCTGCATCGCCTGCGCCCGCCCGATCTCGGCGCCCTCGCGCGTCACGAAGGAGTTGAGGGACATGTTCTGCGCCTTGAACGGCGCGACCCTCACGCCCTGGCGCACCAGCCAGCGGCAGATCCCGGCCGTCACGACGCTCTTGCCGGCGTCGGAGGTGGTGCCTGCGACGAGGAGACCACCGTTCACTTGCCACGTCCCTTCGCGAGGAGGCGCGCACCGGCGGTGACACCGAGCGCGAGCAGGCCGACGCGGCGGGAGAGCCGTACGGCCCGGTCGATGTCGGTGACCCGGACGGGCCGCCCGGTGCCGCCGCCCAGCACGGGCCGGTGTTCCACCCGCTCGGCGTAGGAGAGCGTCCCGCCGAGCCGCACCCCGAGGGCGCCCGCGAACGACGCCTCGACGGGCCCGGCGTTGGGGCTCGGGTGCTTGGCCGCGTCCGCCCGCCAGGCCCGTACGGCACCCCGCGGATCCGGTCCGGCCAGCGCGGCGAGCACGGCGGTCAGCCGGGCCCCCGGCCACCCGGCGAGGTCGTCGAGCCGGGCCGAGGCCCAGCCGTACCGGCGCAGGCGCGGCGACTTGTGACCGACCATCGCGTCCAGGGTGTTGACGGCCCGGAACCCGAGCAGCCCCGGCACCCCGCCCACGGCACCCCACACCAGCGCGCCCACGACGGCGTCGGAGGTGTTCTCGGCGACGGACTCGACCACGGCCCGGGCGATCCCGTCGGCGTCCAGCGCCTGTGGGTCCCGGCCGCACAGGTGGGGCAGCCGGGCGCGGGCCGCCGCCACGTCCCCGGCCTCCAGGGCGCGCCCGATCGTCCGGGCCTCGCGGGCCAGTGAGGTGCCCCCGACGACGGCCCAGGTGGCCACGCCGGTCAGCGCGGCGGAGGCGAAGGGGGAGCGGCGCACGGCCCGTTGGGCGACGAGCCCGGCGGCCACGGCGCCGCCGGCGCAGACGGCGGTGTGCAGCGCGCCCCAGCCGCGGTGGTCGTGCCACAGCACGCGTTCCACGGCAGCGGCCGCCCGCCCGAACACGGCGACCGGATGCCCGCGGCGCGGATCGCCGAGGAGCAGGTCACCGAGAAGGCCGGCGGCGGCGCCGTACGCGTAAGCGCGATCGGCACCCATCGGCTCAGCCGGCCGTGGGCGCGGGGGCGGGACTCTCGTGACAGGCCCTGGTACGGGTCCTCGATCTGCGGCCGAGCATGGCGATATGTGTCCTCACTCAGGGTGTCCGCGCCCTGGTTCGACGAAGCCGGCGGTGAGAGTTCCTGGCTCCCGGGGATCACTCCCCGGTGACAGTGGCGGGACCGCGCCGGATTCGCACCGGCTTCCTCTCCTGCCGCCGTAGTTGGCCCGGGCAGTCCACCACGCGCCCGGAAGGGCCGTCAACTTGCCTTTGACCTGCGGGGGGAGAGTGTGCTGAGCCCCACACCGGCGAGATCCGGGCATGGGAAAGGCTCCCTGCCGGAACACACCGGCGGGGAGCCTCTCGGAAGTCGGCTCAGCTCAGGGCTTGGCCACGATCAGGTAGATGCCGTAGGCCACGGCCGCCGCGCACGCCGCGAAGCACACGTACGCGCCGGTCACGGCGAGCGCCGCGGACCCGCCCTGCGCCGCCGCCCGCTCCCGTCGGGACAGGCCGTTGACGCCGAGGGTGAACAGGGCCACCAGGCCCACCGTGAAGGCGAGGCTGACGCCGAGCACGGAGCCGATGGCCGCCCAGTCGATCTTCATGTTGCTTTCCTCCGGTAACCGGGTCAGACGGTGGCGGCCGGCGGGACGGCCGGAGCGGCCGGTGCCGTGACTTCGACGGCGACCGGGGCCGGGCCGCTGGACTGCGCCGGGATGCTGATGGCCGGCCCCTCGGCGAGGGTGATGGTGCCGGTCGGCGGCGGGGTCACCGCGGCGATCGCGGTGGTCACCACACCGGCGGGCTCCGCGGTCTCATCGGTGCCGTTGACGTTGGTGTGGTCGACGACCTCGCGGCGGGAGAGCTTCCAGATGGTGGCGCTGGAACCGACGAGGAAGACCGCGACGACGGCGGTGCCCCAGTCGCCCAGGTCCGTGACGGACTCGGCGAGCGCGCCGACCAGGGCGGCGGCCGGCAGGGTGAGGACCCAGGCGACGGCCATGCGGGTAGCGGTGGACCAGCGGACCACGCC
Organism: Streptomyces sp. NPDC058145; assembly: GCF_042884245.1. Classification (NCBI taxonomy): domain Bacteria; kingdom Bacillati; phylum Actinomycetota; class Actinomycetes; order Kitasatosporales; family Streptomycetaceae; genus Streptomyces; species Streptomyces sp. NPDC058145. Next base: position 336,988 of record NZ_JBHVUH010000009.1, read on the forward strand.
GCCCCTGCGGCCCAGACCCGCGCCCATCACCGAACCGGAGACGACGTGCGTGGTGGACAGCGAGAAGCCCAGGTGCGAGGAGGCCAGGATGGCGGTGGCGGCGCTGGTCTGGGCGGCGAAGCCCTGACGCGGCTCCAGCTCGGTCAGGCCCTTGCCCATGGTGCGGATGATGCGCCAGCCGCCGATGTAGGTGCCGAGCGCGATGGCCATGCCCGCGGAGAGGATCACCCAGGTGGGAGGGTTGGAGCCCGGGGCGATGGCACCGCCCGCGACCAGCGCCAGGGTGATGATGCCCATCGTCTTCTGGGCGTCGTTGGTGCCGTGGGCGAGGGAGACCAGTCCGGCGGAGGCGATCTGGCCGGCGCGGTAGCCCTTGCGGGTGGCCTCGCCCTCGCCCTTGCCGCCGATCCCGTAGGAGAAGCGGGTGGCGAGCATGGCGGCCAGGCCGGCCACGACCGGGGCGGCGACCGCCGGCAGCAGCACCTTGGTGACCAGGACGTCGCCGTGGACGGCGCCGAAGCCCGCCGAGGCGACGGTGGCGCCGATCAGGCCGCCCATCAGGGCGTGGGAGGAGCTGGAGGGCAGTCCCACCAGCCAGGTCAGCAGGTTCCAGAGGATCGCGCCGACCAGGGCGGCGAAGATGACCTCGGGACGGATGCCGTTCTCATCGACGAGACCCTTGGAGATCGTGTTGGCGACCTCCACGGAGAGGAAAGCGCCCACAAGGTTGAGCGCGGCGGACATGGCCACCGCGACCTTGGGCTTCAGCGCGCCGGTCGAGATGGTGGTGGCCATCGCGTTGGCGGTGTCGTGGAAACCGTTCGTGAAATCGAACGCGAGTGCGGTTACCACCACAATCGCGAGGATCAGCGAGAAGCTTTCCATTTACCCAGGCAATCGTTCGAGCGTCATTGGCGGGTCGAACGTAAGCAACCTGGGTGAACGGAAGGTGAACTGGGTCGGGCGTGGGGGTGTCGGTAACGGGGTTCCGGGATTCCGCTCCGGGTGGGCGCCCGGGCGCCCCTTGGCTACCGGCCGCGCGCGAAGGCCCGCAGCCGGCCCGGTGGCCCGTGAAAGAGATTCTGGTCACCCGGCAGACCGCCCTCGATCCCGTACTGCCAGAAGGTCCAGGACGACCATCCGCCGGGCAGCGGGCCAGGTCCTGACGTGCCGTGACGGGCGATCCACAGGGGGTGGTCGGAGGCGAAGGCGCGGCTGTCGCCGGTGCAGGCGGCCCACCACTGGGCGGTCGTGTAGATCACCGGGCGGCGGCCGGTGAGCCGGTCCAGTTCGTCGCTGAAGGAGCGGATCCAGTCGACCATCCGCCGGTGGCCGAGCCCGTAGCAGATGTGCCTGCCGTCGTACGGGTCGTATTCGATGTCGAGGGCCGGCGGCAGGGTCCAGCCGTCCGCCCGCCAGTCGCCTCCGTGCCGCACGAAGTACGCGGCCTGCGCGGCGCCGGGGGACTGGTCGGGCCGGGCGAAGTGGTAGGCGCCGCGGATCAGGTGCGCCCGGCGCGCGCCCGCGTACTGCCGGGCGAAGTAGGGGTTGCGGTAGGTCGTGGACTCCGTCGCCTTGATGTAGGTGAACCGCGCGCCGTCCGACCGGGCGGCGGGCCAGTCGACGTGGCTCTGGTGGGAGGACACGTCGTGCCCCCGGGGCAGACCGGCCGCCACCGCGGCCGACGGCCCGGCGGCGGAGGCGCACTGGGTGCCCGCGAGGGCGAGCGCCGCCGCGGCCGCCGCTACGACGGCCACGCGGCGGCGGAGGCGGGAGGGCGAGCGGTCACGGGCCATGCGTCCCCCTGGTGTGACGGTGGAGCGTCGTCCGGCTGCAGGCATTAATGATCATTGAATGCCTGGCTGTCGAACGATTCGGTGCGTTCGCGGGCGTTCCGTGCGGTGTCCACTCGTCCGGCGGCACGGGTTCCGGCCGCAACTCCGCCGGCGGCCCGCCCCGCGCCGGGCGGGCTGGCAGGATCGCGGCATGGCTGAACAGCGGCGGAACGAGCAGGAGCAGCAGGAGCAGCAGGAGCGGATGTGGGCGGCGCTGGTCGCGACGGCCCGCCGGACCGTGGCCGACGGGCTGGTCGTCGGCACCTCCGGCAACGTCTCCGCACGCGTGGGGGACCTCGTGCTGGTCACCCCGTCGGGCGTGCCCTACGACCGGCTCACCCCGGCCGACATCACCGGCGTCGACCTCGACGGCCGGCAGGTGCTCGGCACCCTCGTGCCGACCAGCGAGCTGCCCATGCACCTCGCCGTCTACCGCACCACCGACGCCCTCGCCGTCGTCCACACCCACGCCGTGCACGCCACGGCCGTCTCCACCCTCGTCACCGAGCTGCCCCCGATCCACTACATGACCGCCGCCCTCGGCGGCTCCGTGCGGGTCGCCCCCTACGCGGCCTACGGCACCGACGAACTGGCCGGGAACATGCTCGCGGCGCTGGCCGGCCGCTCCGGCTGCCTGCTGCGCAACCACGGCACGGTCACCCACGGCGCCACCCTCGACCAGGCCTACGACCGCACCGCCCAGCTGGAATGGATGTGCCGGCTGTGGCTGACGGCGTCCTCCGTGCCGGGCCTCACGCCCGCTCTGCTGACGGAGGCACACATCGCCGAGGCCGGGGCACGCTTGAAGGGATACGGCCAACGGAGGTGACCCCTTGTCGTCGCACAGCCACCCGCTCCGTCCCCCTGTCGTCCGGCTGCCCTTCGGACGCCTGCCCTTCGGCCGCCGGCCCCGGCCGTCCGGCCCGGTCCTCCGGCTGGCCGGTTCCGGCGCCCCCCACGACACTGGAGCCGTGCGCACCGTCAGAGCGACCGCCGCCGCCGTCGGCGCCGTCCTGGCCGCCGGCGCGGCATCCGTCGCCGCCGGCCGGCTGGCCAGCGACGCCGCGCTGAAGGCGCCCCCCGGCCGGCCGCTGCCCACCGAACCCCGGCTCACCGTGCACGGCACCGCGCCGGGCCGGATCGCCCTCACCCGCGATCTGGCCTCGCTGCGCCCCGGCACCTACGGCCTGGCCGGCGACGGCTCCCACGCGGTCGTCGGGCCCCTGCTGGACTCGGCCGAGCACACCGCCGACACCGTCGTCAGGCGCCTGGAACGCGTCACCCACGGCACCTTCGCCCCCGGCGACGCCGTGTGGCTCACCCCGAACGTGTACGTCGGCAACCCGAGCGCCGCCCTCGGCCTCGACCACGCCGACATCGACGTGCCCGGGGAACTCGGCGCGCTGCCCGCCTGGTTCGTACCCGGCCACCGGGACACCTGGGTGATCGCGGTGCACGGCCTCGGCACCACCCGCGAGCACGCCCTGAACGTCATGGCGTACCTGCACGGCCGCCGCGTGCCCGTCCTCGCGCTCGCCTACCGCGGTGACCTCGGCGCCCCGCGTTCCCCGGACGGCCTGAACCACCTCGGCGAGACGGAGTGGCGCGACGTGGACGCGGCGATCCGCTACGCCGTCCGCTACGGCGCCCGCCGGGTCGTCCTGCTCGGCTGGTCCACCGGCGCCACCATGGCCCTGCGCGCCGCCGAGCACTCCGCCTTGCGCGACCGCGTCGCCGGACTGATCCTCGACTCCCCGGTGCTCAGCTGGCAGGCCACCCTGCGCGCCCTCGCCCGGGCCCGCCACACCCCCGACGCCCTGCTGCCGCTCGCGGTACGGGCCGCGCAGGGCCGGGCCGGGCTGCACGCCGACCGAGGTGCCGAGCCCGCCGACCCCGACCGGCTCGCCGTGCCCACGCTGATCATCCACGGCCCCGAGGACGTGGTGGCCCCGTGGGATTACTCCCGCCGCCTCGCCGCCCGCCGCGCCGACCTCGTCGCGCTGCACACCGTGCCGCGGGCCCCGCACGCGGCCATGTGGAACGCCGACCCGGAGGAGTACGAGGAGCGGCTGCGCCGGTTCCTGACCCCGCTGATGTGACCGGCCCCGCGGCGCCCTCCGGCAGGGGCCGGACCACCCGGCGGCCGGCCATTCCGTCAAAGGGTGTACCACTGGCCCGATTCTGCCTCCCGGCCCGCCCCCCGACCGGGTCCATTGGCCAGCCCCGTAGCCCCCCGTGACATTCCGTTTGGGTTTTCGGACCGTCAACCGGAAGACTGCACCTGTGACGTCCCGTATCCCGCGCGACTCCAGGCTTCGACTCGTCCGACCGCGACCCCTGGCCGCCGCCCCCAGAGCTGTGAACCAGCGGCGCCCGCGCCGCCCCGCACCCCGGCCGCCGGAGGGCACCCCCGCCCCGGCCGAACTGGCCAGAATGGCGCGCACCGGCCTGGCCGGCGCGGTCCGGGTCGCCCGCTGGGCCGACTCCGCCCTCGGCCCCGGCAGCGACGCCGCCACCGCCGACGGCAAGGCCACCCTCTCCGACGCGACCGCCGAGCGCGCCGCCGCCAGCCTCGGCCTGGACGCCGACCGGATCCGCGCCGACTGGGACACCGCCCGGCTCGCCGGACTCATCGAGGTGCACGGGGACAACGCGCGCCCCGGCTGGCGCCTGCGCGCCTGGGACCGCGACGACAGCGCCGTGCTGCGCGGCTGGGTCGCCCTGTTCGACGCCTGGTCGCTCGCCAGCCCGGAGCCCGCGGAGTTCGAGCCGGCCGCCGTCGCCGAGGTCGTCTCCGCCATGCCCCAGGTGCTCTCCTTCCTCCAGCTCTCCGCCGGTCCCGTGCCCGTCGAGCAACTGCTCGACCTGCTCCAGCAGCGGGTCACCGAACTGCGCACCGAGCGCTGCGAGGTCTCCTACGAGTCCGGCGCCGCCAGCTCCCCGGCCCCCGCCAGGACTGCCGCCCCCGCGGAATCCGCGCCCGCCGGGGACACCCCGCTCGCCCCGCTCCTGGAGTGGGCCCTCACGGCCCTCGCCGCCGTGGGCGCCCTGACCTACGGCGACGGCCAGGCCACGCTCACCCCGCTGGGCAGCTGGGCGGTCTGGGTCAAGCTGGAGCAGATCTGCGTGGCCGCGCAGAGCCCCGCCGGCAACATCGAGCAGTCCGCCGAGGACATGCTCCGCGGCTGTGCCCAGCTCCGCCCCAACGCCGCCCGCGCCGAGTACCGCGCCTGGCTCGCCGCCCGCCCCGTCGGCAGCGCCGTCACCGAGCTGCTCGCCGCCGCCCGGGGCGACGACGCCCTGCTGCGCGGCCTCGCCTTCGAGGCGCTGCGCGTCGTCGGCGCCCCCGCCGAACCCGAGGTGCACGCGGTACTGGACGACCCCGCCCTGCGGCCCTACGCGCTGCTGTGGCTGGCCGAGCACGACGGCGTCGACCCCGAGGACGCCCACGAGGTCCTCACCCGCGAGGAGGCCACCTGGCTGTGGGTCGACACCGCGGCCGCCGTCGCCGACCACGGTGAGACGTCGATGCTGGTACGGCACCTGGAGGCCGCGGTGCAGCCGACCGTCCCCATGCTGCTGGACGAGGTCCGCGCCGTCGGCCACCCGCGCACCGTGCAGGTCCTGGTGGCCCTCGCCGCCGCCCACCCCGACCCGGCCCTCGCCAAGGCCGTGCGCCGGGCCGCCTTCCAGGTGCACACCGGCGGCTGATCCGGTGCGCCGGCGGCCGGGGATGGCCCGTGGCCGCCCCGGGCCGGTCAGCCGCCGATCTCGGGCGCGTAGGTGCCGAAGCTCCACACGTTGCCCTCCACGTCCCGGGCCATGTAGTCCCGCGAGCCGTAGTCCTGGTCCGTCGGGGGCATCAGGATCTCCGCGCCGTGCGCCACGGCCCGCTGGTGGTGGGAGTCGACGTCGTCCACGACGACGTACACCCCGGCGGGCCCCGCGCCCCGCATGGCCGTGTCGAAGAGACCGCCGCGGCCCTTGGAACCGAGCATCACCGCGCCCTGGCCCTGGACCAGCTCGGCGTGCATCACCGTGCCGTCCTCCGTCTCGTACACCGACAGCTCGGTGAAGCCGAAGGCCTCGGTGAGCTGCCTGATCGCCGCTTTCGCGTCCGTGTACAGCAGCGTCGGAAAGACGCTCGGCCGTCCGCCTATGCCCGCCATGCCGATCACTCCCTCGTGCGCCGGTCACCGCCCCCGTCCCCCGAGTCTCGCAGCCGCCTCCGGTACCCACCGGCCGGCTCGAACGCGCGGACGCAGAAAAACCGCTTGCACGGTCCCGTTAGACTTGGCCCATGGCCATTCTCCTCGCGCATTAGACGGCGGGAACGTCCTCAGCCGCCCACCGCCAATCCTCAGTACGCCCTGGAGTCTGTCCGTGATCTCCGCTTCCGCTATCGAGCTGCGCGCCGGTGCGCGCGTCCTCATCGAGAACGCCACCTTCCGTGTCGCCAAGGGCGACCGCATCGGCCTCGTCGGCCGCAACGGCGCGGGAAAGACCACCCTCACCAAGTGCCTGGCCGGCGAGGGCACCCCGGCCGGCGGCCAGATCGCCCGCTCCGGCGAGGTCGGCTACCTCCCGCAGGACCCCCGCACCGGGGACCTCGACATCCTCGCCCGCGACCGCATCCTCTCCGCGCGCGGCCTCGACACCCTGATCCGCAAGATGCGCGAGAACGAGGAGCGCATCGCCAACGGCAAGGGCGGCACCCGCGAGAAGGCCCTGAAGCAGTACGAGCGCCAGGAGACCGAGTTCCTCACCAAGGGCGGCTACTCGGCCGAGGCGGAGGCCGCCACCATCGCCGCGGCGCTCAACCTGCCCGACCGGGTCCTCGGCCAGCCGCTCCACACGCTCTCCGGTGGTCAGCGCCGGCGCATCGAGCTGGCCCGCATCCTGTTCTCCGACGCGGACACCCTGCTGCTCGACGAGCCGACCAACCACCTCGACGCCGACTCGATCATCTGGCTGCGCGACTACCTGAAGACCTACCGCGGCGGCTTCATCGTGATCTCCCACGACGTCGACCTGGTCGAGACGGTCGTCAACAAGGTGTTCTACCTGGACGCCAACCGCGCCCAGATCGACGTCTACAACATGGGCTGGAAGCTCTACCAGCAGCAGCGCGAGGCCGACGAGAAGCGCCGCAAGCGCGAGCGCGCCAACGCCGAGAAGAAGGCCGCCGCACTGCACTCGCAGGCCGACAAGATGCGCGCCAAGGCCACCAAGACGGTCGCCGCGCAGAACATGGCCCGCCGCGCCGACAAGCTGCTCTCCGGCCTGGAGGCGGTCCGCCAGTCCGACAAGGTCGCCAAGCTCCGCTTCCCCGAGCCCGCGGCCTGTGGCAAGACCCCGCTGATGGCCGAGGGCCTGTCCAAGTCGTACGGCTCCCTGGAGATCTTCACCGACGTCGACCTGGCCATCGACAAGGGCTCGCGGGTCGTCATCCTCGGCCTCAACGGCGCGGGCAAGACCACGCTGCTGCGCCTTCTCGGCGGAGTCGAGCAGCCCGACACCGGCGAGGTCGTCCCCGGCCACGGCCTCAAGCTCGGCTACTACGCCCAGGAGCACGAGACCCTGGACCCCGACCGCACGGTCCTGGAGAACATGCGCTCGGCCGCTCCCGACATGGACCTGGTCGAGGTCCGCAAGGTGCTCGGCTCGTTCCTGTTCTCCGGCGACGACGTCGACAAGCCCGCCGGGGTGCTCTCCGGCGGCGAGAAGACCCGGCTGGCCCTCGCCACGCTGGTCGTCTCCTCCGCCAACGTCCTGCTGCTGGACGAGCCGACCAACAACCTGGACCCGGCCAGCCGCGAGGAGATCCTCGGCGCCCTGCGCACCTACAAGGGCGCGGTCGTCCTGGTCACCCACGACGAGGGCGCGGTCGAGGCCCTGCAGCCGGAGCGCATCATCCTGCTGCCGGACGGCGTCGAGGACCTGTGGGGCGCCGGCTACGCGGATCTCGTCGCCCTGGCTTGATCGAAAGCCTGATCCACGGCGTATGGATCATTCGGCCGAGGCGTGACCCATCATCTGTGTGAGATCTCCTCGTACCGACGTGTGTCGTACACCGATTTCGCGGCCGATCCCTTCTGCACCAAGGGGTCGGCCGCCTCGCGTCTCTGACCTGGCACTTCGCGGAACCACCCGTTCGGCCGCGTGTCCGCGAGATCGTGGAATCGCTGATTCCGCTTGTGGGGATGCGCTCCTGTCGTCACGGCGATGTCCCACGGACCTTGCCGAATGGGTGGCCATCACGCCCCGGAGGGGTGATCATGAGGAGACCAGAGCGCACTTCCCATGAGGAGGCACGGGTGGCCGAGACTCTGAAGAAGGGCAGCCGGGTGACCGGCGCCGCGCGCGACAAGCTCGCGGCAGACCTGAAGAAGAAGTACGACTCCGGTGCGAGCATCCGGGCGCTGGCCGAGGAGACCGGCCGCTCGTATGGCTTCGTACACCGGATGCTCAGCGAGTCGGGTGTCACGCTCCGTGGGCGTGGCGGAGCGACCCGGGGCAAGAAGGCCGCTTCGTCCTGACTCCGGGCGGCCCATCGGCTTCGATGGTGGCCACCCGGTCGGTTTCCCCCTCGGCCCTTAAAAGGGCCTGGGGGGACCCCAGAACGGCCGGGTGGTTACTGTGCAGTCACTTAGCATGCCGTACGGCAATGCGTGATGACCGCACTCATCGGAGGCGCCCCATGGCTTCGCCCGAACAGGACCTCGCTCCTGTACTCGACAAGGACGGCGTACGGCTCACCGTCGACGACGCGCTCGCCACGGTGACGCTGGCCAATCCGGCCAAGCGCAACGCGCAGAGCCCCGCCATGTGGCGGGCGCTCACCGAGGCCGGCCGGCTGCTGCCGGGCTCCGTCCGGGTCGTGGTGCTGCGTGGTGAGGGCCAGTCCTTCTCCGCCGGCCTGGACCGCCGGATGTTCATGCCGGAGGGGATCCCGGGCGAGCCGACCTTCATCGAACTCGCGCGTCGTGACGACGCCGGGCTCGACGCGACCATCGCCGAATACCAGGAGGCGTTCACCTGGTGGCGGCGCAACGACATCGTGTCCATCGCCGCCGTCCAGGGGCATGCCATCGGTGCCGGGTTCCAGCTCGCGCTCGCCTGCGACCTGCGGGTCGTGGCGGACGACGTGCAGTTCGCCATGCGCGAGACCTCGCTCGGCCTCGTTCCCGACCTGACCGGCACGCATCCGCTGGTCGGGCTGGTCGGGTACGCCCGTGCGCTGGAGATCTGCGCGACGGGCCGGTTCGTCGGTGCCGGTGAGGCGGTGGCCTCCGGGCTGGCCAACCTCGCGGTGCCCGCGGCCGAACTCGACGGTGCGGCACAGGACCTGGCCGCGGCGATGCTGGCCGCCCCGCGCGACGCGGTGGTGGAGACCAAGGCCCTGCTGCGGGGTGCGCCGGAACGGGACTACGACACCCAGCGCGCCGCCGAGCGGGCCGCCCAGGCCCGGCGGCTGCGGGATCTGGCCGGCGTGGGCGAGTGAGCCCGCGGGGCGCCGCGCCCTCCGGCCGGACGGTCAGTCCACGCTCGTGACCAGCACCGCCACCGTCGGGTGATCGTCCAGCGCGTCCCGCACCGCCTCGCGCACCCGCCGGGCCACCTCCACGGCCCGGTGGCCCGCGCCCGTCGCCAACTCCACGCGTACGTGCCGGTGCGGCAGCGCGGTGCCCCCGGCACGCTCCTCGATGTGCACGGCCCGGCCCAGACCGCCGAGTGATCCGGTCAGCCGCGCGACCCCGGGGACGGACAGCGCGGCCGCCGCCGCGCGGGACTCGTCGGGGTCCGTGGCGTCCCGGGCGGCCGGCGGCCGAGGCGGCTCCACCGGCGTGCCCTGCCCGTCCGCCGCCTCCAGCAGCTCCGTCACCCGCAGGTCCACCTCCGTGACCGCGAGGCCCAGGGTGTCCGTCGCGGCCGCCAGCAGGGCGAGCCGCAGCCGGGACGCCGTCGCCGGCAGCGGCTCCGCGGCCGGGGCAGCGAAGTCCGCCGCGACCCGCAGGGCACCCGGGGGCAGCGCGCCCGGCGGCCGCGGTACGACGGGTTCGGGGACGTCGTCCGGATCGGCGAGCGTGATCCGCAGCGTGCCGAGGCGCACGCCCGGCACCTCGTTCGCCGCGCGATCCAGTACCGCCTCGACCGCACCCTCGGCGATCCACGCGCCGTCGCGCGGGCCGCCGAGCGGCAGCAGTCTGCCCAGGGCCAGCCGGTGCTGTCCCGACATCCGCGTCCACCGATCCGCCGTCATTCCTCCAGCCTGCCGTATCCCCGGCGCGCAACCGCGCAACCCCGCTTACGGTGGTCGAAGAACGACGACCGAAAGGGACGTACGGCGATGACCGAGATGACGACGACCCCAGCCGGTGAGAACGAACCACAGATGTCGACCCGCAAGGCCACCAGACGCGGTGGCGGTGACCCGGCGAGCCGAGGGCGGACGACCATCGCCGACGGCGTCGTGGAGAAGATCGCCGGGCTGGCCGCCCGCGATGTGGTCGGGGTGAACGCCCTGGGCAGCGGTCTTGCCCGGACGTTCGGCGCGGTGCGCGACCGGGTGCCGGGCGGCTCGAAGTCCGTGACCCGGGGAGTGAAGGCCGAGGTCGGCGAGGTGCAGACCGCGATCGACCTGGAGATCGTCGTGGACTACGGCGTGTCCATCGCCGACGTCGCCCGCTCGGTGCGGGAGAACGTGGTCGCCGCCGTGGAGCGGATGGCCGGACTCGAGGTCGTCGAGGTCAACATCGCGGTGAGCGACGTCAAGCTGCCCGACGAAGAGGAGGAGGAACCCGAGCCGCCCCGGATCCAGTGACGCCCCGCCCGCCCGGGGCCACGCGCCCGGGACCGCACCGCCGACGGACTGAAGGAGCGCTGCATGAGCATGGCCATGGTCGGCATGATCGCCGGGATGGCGCTGGGATTCGCCGGGTACTTCGGCGGCTTCGGGGCCTTCCTGCTGGTGGCGGCGCTGGGCGCCGTCGGGTTCGTCGCCGGCCGGTACCTGGAGGGCGACCTGCAACCCGGTGACCTCTTCCGGAGCCGCGGCGACCGGCGCGACCGGCGGGGATGACCGCCGTGAGCACGGAGACCGGCACGACGCGCCCGCTACCGGCCCCGGTGCCGTCCGGTGAGCGCGGCGCGCTCAGGATCGCGGACCGGGTCGTGGCGAAGATCGCCTCGCGGGCCGCCCGCGAGGCGCTCGGCCCGCTGCCCGCGGACGCCGCCGCCCCGCACGCCGTGGTCGTCGTCCACCCCCACCCCCGGGCAGGCTCGGGCCGGGGGAGCCTGGTGGGAACGGCCCGCGTCCGCCTCCAGGTCGAACTCGCCCACCCCGTCGACATCGGTGCCCGCTGTGCCGCGGTGCGTCGGCAAGTGACCGAGCGGGTAAGCGAGTTGGTGAGCATGGAGGTGCTGGAGGTCGCCGTCCGGGTCGAGCGGCTGCATCTGGCACCGCCACCCGGCGCGCACCGCGGGAGGACGCGATGAGCGAACCCCGGCCGACCGAGGACACCCGGCGACTGCCCGTCCTCGACCTCGACAAGACCCCCGGCGCCCCACCGCCTCTGCTCGACCGGGGCAGCGGCCGCTTCTGGTCGCCGCGCCGGGTCCCCGCGGGCGTCGTCGCCCTGCTCCTGCTGGCCGGCGCGGGCGTCCTGCTGTACGACGTCGTCGCCGTACGTGCCCACCGTCCCGCGATGCACTGGCGCCGCGCGCTGGCCCGGCAACTCGCCGAACGCCCCCTGGACGACGTCTGGGTGCTGGCCGGCGCCGGCGTGGCCGCCGCTCTCGGCCTGTGGCTGATCGTGCTCGCCGTCACGCCCGGTCTGCGCGCCCTGCTGCCCATGCGACGCCCGCACCCCGACGTCCGCGCCGGACTGCGCCGCGAGGCGGCCGCCCTGGTGCTGCGCGACCGGGCCCTGGAGGTCTCGGGCGTACGGGAGGCACGGGTGCGGATGCGCCGCCGCCGGGCCCGCGTCCGGGCGCTCGCGCACTTCCGCGACCTGGACGAGGTGCGGGCCGACCTGGACACCGTGCTCACCGACGCGGTGCGGGGGCTCGGGCTCAGCAGGCCGCCCGCGCTGTCGGTGGACGTCCGGCGGCCCGGACGGAAGGGGTGAGGACGATGCGCACCGGTCGCGTGAACCGCGTACTGCTCTGTCTCGTGGGGCTCCTGCTGCTGGCCGTGGGCGGCTCGGTGCTGGCCGTGGGCCTGGGCGCCCCGGCGCCGCGCCGCTGGCTCCACTCCGGCCCGCACGACGTCCTGCTCAGCACCGCCGAGCGCACCCGGTGGCGGGACGCGGGCTGGTGGTGGCCGGCGGTCATCGCGGGCCTGGCCGTCCTCGTCCTGCTCGCCCTGTGGTGGCTCGCCGCGATCCTGCGCCGGCGCCGCCCGGCCGAGATCCTGGTCGACACCGGGGACGGCGAGGGCGCCCTGCTGCGCGGACCGGCCCTGGAGGCGGCGCTCGCCGAGGACGCGGCCCGGCAGCAGGGCGTGGCCGACGCCGAGGTCCTGCTGACCGGCCGCCGTACCAGGCCCGCGGTACGGGCCGGGCTCCGGTTGGAGCCGGCCGCGGATCCCGCCGCCGCCCTGAGCGAGTTCACCGCTCTGCCGCTGACCCGCGCGCGCGAGTCGGCGGGCCTGGCGTCGCTCCCGGCGGAGGTGCGGCTGCGGGCGGTCAGGCACCGCGCGGAACGGGTCTCCTGAGCGCCCGCGGTCGCGCCGGACCTCAGAATCCGTGCCGCATCCCGCCGTCCACCGGCACCATGATCCCGGTCAGGTAGGAGGCCGCCGGGGACAGCAGGAACGCCGCGACCCTGCCGAACTCCTCCGGCGCCCCGTACCGGCGCAGCGGGATCCGGGACTCGCTGGCCGCCCGGGTCGCCTCGGGATCGGCGGACAGCGAGTCCAGCTCACGCACCCGGTCCGTGTCGATACGGCCCGGCAGCAGACCCACGACGCGGATGCCCCGCGGCCCCAGTTCGTCGGAGACGGACTTCGCGAACCCGGCGAGCCCCGGCCGCAGCCCGTTGGAGATGGTCAGCCCCGCGATGGGCTCGTGCACCGACCCGGACAGCACGAACCCGATGACGCCGCCCGGCTGAAGTTCGGCCGCCGCGGTGCGGGCGAACCGCACCGCGCCGAGGAACACCGACTCGAACGCGTCCCGCCACTGCTCGTCCGTGTTGTCTGAGACGAACCCCGGCGCCGGCCCGCCGACGCTGACCAGAACGCCGTGGCAGCCGCCGAAGTGCTCCCGGGCAGCCGCGATCAGCCGCTCGGCGGCCCCCGGGTCGGCGTTGTCGACGGCCACGCCCACCGCGTTCGGGCCCAGTTCGGCCGCCGCGTCGGCGACCCGCTTCTCGTCACGGCCGGTGACGACCACCTTCGCCCCGTCGGCGACCAGCTCCCGCGCGGCGGCGTTGCCCAGCCCCCTCGTCGCGCCGGTGACGACGTACACCCGGTCCTTCAGTCCAAGATCCATGGCACCTATCCTGCCTCCTCGCCCCCGAACAGGACGAGGGCGGTGTTCACCAGCGCGATGTGGCTGAACGCCTGCGGGAAGTTGCCGAGCTGGCGGCCCAGTTCCCGGTCGTACTCCTCCGCGAGCAGCCCCACGTCGTTGGCGAGGCCCACCAGCCTCTCGAACAGCTCCCGTGCCTCCTCCGCGCGGCCCGTCATGTGCAGGGCCTGGGCGAGCCAGAACGAGCAGGCCAGGAAGGCGCCCTCGCCGCCCGGCATGCCGTCGACGCCGACCGCGTCGGTGTCGTAGCGGCGGATCAGCCCGCCGTGGTCCAGGTCGTCCCGGATCGCGTCGACCGTGCCGATCACCCGCGGGTCGTCGGGCGGCAGGAAGCCGACGTGGGGGATCAGCAGCAGGGCGGCGTCCAGTTCGCGCGAGCCGTAGTACTGGGTGAAGGTGTTGCGCTCGGGGTCGTACCCCTGCTCGCACACCTCCCGGTGCGCCTCGTCGCGCATGGCCCGCCAGCCGTCGAGGTCACCGGTCAGCTCCGGGTACCGCTCCAGGGTCCGTACGGCGCGGTCGGCGGCCACCCACACCATCACCTTCGAGTGCACGAAGTGGCGCCGGCCGCCGCGCACCTCCCACAGACCCTCGTCGGGCTGCCGCCAGGCCGACTGCAGGAACGTCATCAGCGCGCACTGCAGCGACCACATGTGCGGCTTGGTGGACAGGCCCGAGGCGCGGGCCAGGAACAGCGAGTCCATGACCTCGCCGTACACGTCGAGCTGGAGCTGGTCGACGGCGCCGTTGCCGACCCGCACCGGCGCGGAGTCGGCGAAGCCGGGCAGCCAGGGCAGCTCCCACTCCGGCAGCCGCCGCTCGCCCGCCACGCCGTACATGATCTGCAGGTCGGCCGGGTCGCCCGCGACCGCCCGCAGCAGCCAGTCGCGCCAGGCCTCGGCCTCGCCGTGGTAGCCGGCGGCCAGCAGGGCGCCCAGGGTGAGGGTGGAGTCGCGCAGCCAGCAGTACCGGTAGTCCCAGTTGCGCACCCCGCCCGGTTCCTCGGGCAGGGAGGTGGTGGCCGCGGCGACGATCCCGCCGGTCGGGGCGTAGGTGAGCGCCTTGAGGGTGATCAGGGACCGTACGACGGCGTCCCGGTGCGGCCCGTCGTAGCGGCAGTGGGCCGTCCAGCGCCGCCAGTCCCGCACGCTGGTGCTCAGCACCGCGTAGGGGTCGACGAGCGCGGGACGCGGTTCGTGCGAGGGGTGCCAGGTCAGCACGAACGCGACCCGCTCGCCCTCGGCGAGGGTGAACTCCGCGTGGGTGCAGAAGTCCTCGCCCCACATGCGCACATGGGGTTCGGCGCGCAGCCACACCGAGTCCGGTCCGGCGACGGCCACCCGGTGGCCGTCGGAGCGGCGCATCCACGGAATGATCGAGCCGTAGTCGAAGCGCAGGCGCAGCATGCTGCGCACGGTGACCCGCCCGCTGACGCCCTCCACGATCCGTACGACGTCGGGGGCGCGGTCGCGCTGCGGCATCAGATCGGTCACCCGCACGGTGCCCTCGGCGGTGTCCCACTCGGTGTCGAGGACCAGGGTGTCCGGCCGGTAGGCGCGGCGGGTGCACATGCCCGCGCCCTTCGGCGCGATCCGCCAGTGGCCGTTCTCCTCGTCGCCCAGGAGCCTGGCGAAGCAGGCGCCGGAGTCGAAGCGGGGCAGACACAGCCAGTCGATCGAGCCGTCCCGGCCGACCAGGGCCGCGGTCTGCTCGTCCCCGATGACGGCGTAGTCCTCGATGCGCTCGTTCACAGCATGCGGTTTCCCGGGGGCTCGCGCGGCCAATCAGGTGGTGCGCCCGGGGGAGTGACGGCCGTCCCCGAAGACCGGGGCCGTCACACGGTGGCCGGCTCGCTCTCCTCCGGCGCCGACACGGCGGCCGCCTCGTCCTGGTCCCGGATCTCGCGCCGGACCAGGAACCACCAGCCGACCGGGACGGCCGCGGCGAACAGCCACCACTGGAGCATGTACGCGTAGTTCAGCGGGGCGTCCTCGCTGCCCGGGTCGGAGATCTGCTCCGGGGTGCCGCCCCTGGCCGCGGGCGCCGTCTGCTCGACGTAGCCGCCGAGCACCTTCGCGCCGAGCCGCCGCGCCTCCTCGGCGCTGTTGATCAGCATGATCTGCCGGTCCGGCAGGCCCTTGACGTTCTTGATGCCGCTCGCCGAGGTCGTCTCGTCGGCCTCCAGCCGCCCGGTGAGGGTGAGCCGGCCCGCGGGCGGCGCGGGTACCTCGGGGAAGTCGGTCTGTACGCCGTTCGCCGGGATCCAGCCCCGGTTGACCAGCAGCACCCGGCCGTCGGTCAGGACGAACGGGGTCAGGACGTGGAAGCCGACCTCGCCGTCGGAGTTCGTCCGGCGCCGTACCACCACCTCCCGGGAGGCGTCGAAGGCGCCGGTCGCGGTGACCGTGCGGTACTTCTCGGCGCGGGTCACGGAGTGACCGGGGGAGGTGAGCCGTTCCACGGGGACGGGCTCGGCGTGCAGCGCCTGGGAGACGAGGTCGTTGCGGGCGGTGCGCTCCTGGTACCGGTGCTGCTGCCAGAAGCCCAGCTTGATCATCGTCGGGATCAGCGCGATCGCGATGATGGTGAGGATCACCCACTGGCGGGTCAGCAGGAAGCGGTAGCGGTGCACCCCACGACGGTACATCCGGGCCGTGGGGTGCATTCGGGCGGGTACCGGGTCACACCCGGTCCACCACCCCCGTCTTCCCCTCCGCCCGGGCGCAGTGCGCGCCGCAGAACCAGTGGCCCTCGACCTCCACGCCCTGCCCGATGATCTGCACCCGGCAGTGCTCGCAGATCGGGGCCATGCGGTGGATCGCGCAGGAGAAGCAGTCGAACACGTGCACGGAGCCCTGCGCGTGCACCTCGAAGGTCATTCCGTAGTTGTTGCCGCATACTTCACATGTCGCCATGGGGCACAGCGTGAGCCGTGGCCGACCCCCGGGCGAGCGGGCGCGGGGCGAGTCGCGCGCCAATCACCCGTCCGTACGGTCACCCGTCGGCGGGCTCGACGTCCCGCAGCAGCTGTCCGAACGCGGCCTCGTCGACCACCGGCGTCCCGAACTGCCGTGCCTTGACCACCTTCGAGGTGCCCGAGCCGGGGTCGTTGGTGACCAGCAGGCTGGTCAGCCGGGACAGGCTCGTCGCCACGTGCAGCCCGGCCTCGGTCGCCCGGTCCTCCAGCAGCTCCCGCTCGGTGGAGGTGTCTCCCGAGAAGGCCACCCGCATGCCCTGTTTGAGGCGTCTGCCCGCTTCGTAGCGCCCGGGGTTGGGGTAGGGGCAGGCGGGCCGCTTCCGGGACGGGCGCCAACCGCCGTAGCTCTGGCCGCCGTAGCCGCCGCTCGCCTGCCGGCCGATCCGGGGGGTGTCCGACCACTCCGTCAGCGGACGGCACTCCAGCAGCGGAAGCCGTACCTCGCCCGCCGCCGCGGCCCGCAGACTGGGCCGGAACGCCTCGGCGAGCACCCGCGCGTCGTCCAGCGCGTGGTGCGCCCGCTGCTGGACCACCCCGAAGTGCGCGGCCAGCGACTCCAGCTTGAAGTTGGGCAGCGGCAGCCCCAGCTCCTTCGACAGCGCGATGGTGCACAGCCGCTGACGCACCGGTGCCTCGCGCCGCGCGCGTGCGTACTCGCGCGCGATCATCTGCCAGTCGAAGACCGCGTTGTGCGCGACGAGCACCCGGCCGTCGAGACGGGCCGCGAACTCCTCCGCCACCTCCCCGAACAGCGGCGCCCCTTCGAGCACCTCGCTCGTCAGGCCGTGTATCCACACCGGTCCCGGATCGCGCTCCGGGTTGACCAGCGTGTACCAGTGGTCCTCGACCTCGCCGCGCGCGTCCAGCCGGTACACGGCCGCGGAGATGATCCGGTCGTCCCGGGCCAGGCCGGTGGTCTCCACGTCAACGACCGCGTATCCCTGCGGATACGCGGCCGGCCACCGGGTGGCGGAGGACACTGCGGTCGCACGGTCTTCGAGCATGGTCACTGAGGATACGGGCCACGACCGACAGCGCCGTCCCCCAGGTCCGGCGGCGGCGCCCCGGGCCCGTCCGCCCGCTCGGCGGCCGCACACGTGTGCGTGCCGCGAACCCGCCCCGGACGTGCGGCAGTTCCCGCGGCCGTGCCCGAACTCGGCGCGCCGGTGGCGGAGTACGCCGGGGAGCGGCGGCACGGGTTCCGGCGGGGCGCCGGCGCGGCCGCGGCTGTGCGATTCTCCCTGCTGTGACGGAACCTACCCATGACGAGACGCACGGTGGCGCGCTGGGCTCCCGGCTGAACTGGCTGCGGGCGGCCGTCCTCGGCGCGAACGACGGCATCGTGTCCACCGCGGGCCTCGTCGTCGGCGTGGCCGGCGCGACCGACTCCCGCGCCGCCCTGCTCACCGCGGGCCTGGCCGGCCTGCTCGCCGGGTCGATGTCGATGGCGGCCGGGGAGTACGTGTCGGTGTCCACCCAGCGGGACTCGGAGAAGGCCGCGCTGGCCCTGGAACGGCGGGAGCTGCGCGAGCAGCCGGCCGCGGAACTGGCGGAGCTGACCCAGATGCTCGAGGAGCGCGGGCTGTCCCGCGAGGTCGCCCGGGAGGCCGCCGAGCAGCTCACCGAGCGGGACGCGCTGAGGGCACACGCGCGCGTGGAACTGGGCATCGACCCGGACGAGCTCACCAACCCCTGGCACGCGGCCTGGGCGAGCTTCCTGGCCTTCACCGTGGGCGCCCTGCTGCCGCTGCTGGCGATCGTCCTGCCGCCGGCCGGCTGGCGGCTTCCGGTCACCGTGCTCTCCGTGCTGGCCGCGCTCGTGCTCACCGGCTGGAGCAGCGCCCGGCTCGGCGCCGCCTCGCCCGGCCGCGCGGTACTGCGGAACGCGGCGGGCGGCGCCCTCGCGATGGGGGTGACGTACGTGGCCGGGACACTGCTGGGCGCGGTGGGGGCGTAGCCGGCCGGCGAGCGGGTCCGGGCCCCGCCCGCGCGGCCCGCCGTCACCAGGACGTACCGTGAGGTGCGCTCGACCACCCCCCGGGCGCACCGCACGACACCTCGCACGAGAAGGACCCTCGCCATGCGCGCCACCACCATCCACGCCCCGTTCGACATGCGCGTGGAGGACGTCCCCGAACCCGTGGTGCAGCTGCCCACCGACGCCGTGGTGCGGGTGCTGCGCGCCTGCATCTGCGGCAGCGACCTGTGGGCCTACCGCGGCGAGGCGGCCCGGCAGCCCGGTCAGCGCATCGGCCACGAGTTCCTCGGCGTCGTCGAGGAGACCGGCTCCGAGGTGTCCACCGTCCGGCGCGGCGACCTGGTGGTCGCCCCCTTCATGTGGTCCGACGGCGTCTGCGACCACTGCCGCGAGGGCCTGACGACCTCCTGCGAGCACGGCGGCTTCTGGGGCTCCGTCGGTTACGACGGCGGCCAGGGCGAGGCCGTGCGCGTGCCGTTCGCCGACGGCACCCTCGTCCGGCTGCCCAAGGACGCCGCCTCCGACGACCATCTGCTGTCCGCCCTGCTGACCCTCTCCGACGTGCTCGGCACCGGCCACCACGCGGCCCTCGGCGCGGGCGCCCGCCCGGGCGCCACGGTCGCCGTGGTCGGCGACGGCGCCGTCGGCCTGTGCGCCGTGCTGGCCGCCAAGCGGCTCGGCGCCGAGCGGATCATCGCGCTCGGGCGGCACGAGGTCCGCACCGACATCGCGCGCCGCTTCGGCGCCACCGACGTCGTCGCCGAGCGCGGGGACGCGGCCGTGGAAGCCGTGCGCGAGCTGACCCGGGGTCAGGGCGCGCACGCCGTGGTCGAGGCGGTCGGCACCGAGCAGTCCATGCGGACGGCCGTGAACATCACCCGCGACGGCGGCGCCATCGGCTTCGTCGGCGTGCCGCACGGCAGCGGCACCGGACTGGACCTCGGCGTCATGTTCGACCGGAACATCGCCCTGCGCGGTGGTGTCGCGCCGGTCCGCGCCTACATCCCCGACCTGCTGCCCGACGTCCTCGACGGCACCATCGACCCCTCGCCGGTGTTCGACCTGACCGTCGGCATCGAGGGCGTCCCGGACGGCTACAAGGCGATGGACGAGCGCACCGCCCTCAAGGTGCTCGTCACCAACGGCTAGTGCTGCGACCGGAAGGGTTCACCGGCTCGCGACGCCCGGCACGGCACCTCGCCGCGTTGTCGCATCACCCGAGTACATCCAGTACGCGGGCGATGCTCCGCCTTGCGACGCACCGCACCGGACGCCGCGAGCCTCCCGGCAAACCTTTCCGGCCACAGCACTAGCACCCGGCCGGCAGGCGGCTAGGACCAGCGGATCGGCAACGGCACAGCCGTGAGCAGGCCCGAGACCACGACCACCGCGCCCAGGGCGGTCACCTCGGCCCGCGCCGGGGCGTACGCGGTCAGCGGGTCGGCCGCGCGGCTCAGCCGGATCCGCGCCCACAGGGCGAACCCGGCGACGACGGCGACCAGGATCACCTTGGCCAGCAGGGTGCGCCCGTAGGCCGTCGTCGTGAGCTGGTCCAGGACCGTCGCCGCCGGCATGCGCCGCAGCGAGCTCCACACACCGGTCGCCGTGAGGGCGGCGAGCAGTACGGCCGCCACGCGCGCGTACAGCCCCAGCAGCAGGGGCCCGGCCGCGTCGCCGCGCCACCGCCGCACGGTCCGCAGCGCGTGCAGCAGCCCGCCCGCCCACAGCGACGCGCAGGTCAGGTGAACCAGCGTCAGACCGGAGCCGGTCAGCGGGCTCTGCTCGGTCGTGGGGTGCGCGCGCAGCGCCTCCGCGACCACCACCGCGGCCAGCGGCCACACCTGGGCCGCAGGCCGGCGGGCGAGCGCGCACAGCCCCGCCAGCAGGAAGGCGTTGACCTCCAGCAGCGCCAGCCTGCCGTCCCGGGAGTCGTACAGACCGCCGACGTCGATCTGGCCCGGGCCGTGCGGGATCAGATTGCCGGCGGAGACCACCGCGGCCAGCGCCAGCGCAGCGACGAAACCGGCCGCGTTCGCGGCCGGCGCCCAGCTTGGCGGCCGTCCCGCGGGGGCACCGGGCAGCCGCCGGGCGAGCCGGAGCACGAACAGCTCGCCCAGCGGGACGCACAGGGCGGCGAACAGCACCCCGCGCAGCAGCGCGATGCCGCCCGCCCCGGGCGCGGCGGCCTCCCCGGTGCCGTGCAGCGCGGCGGACGGCCCGAACAGCGGGATCAGTGCCGCCAGGGCCACCAGGACCAGCACGGCCACGGCCCGGCCGGTGCCGGTCCCGTGCGCCGCGCCGTCCGCTTCGGCGGCCCCGGCGGCCGGTCGTATCGAGGTCACCCCGTGATCCTCGCCAGCTGGCCGGGAACCGGGCAAGTCCGGGAGAACAACTGGTGCCACGCCACCTCGCCGGTACGCACGTTTCCGGCCGTCCCCGGGCTCATCCCCAGCGCGCGGGGTCCGACCCCCAGGGCACCGGGGGCCGCGCCCAGCCGGCCGGACCGCCCGTGAAGGACACCGGTGGCAGGGCGTGCCGCAGCAGCCCGAGCCGGCTGCCGGTCTCCGCCAGCCAGGCGTCCGGGCCCTCGTACCCGGCACCGCCGCCCCCGGCACGGGTGGGCGGCATCCCGTCCGTCAGCCAGTGCGCGGTACGGGCG
Organism: Streptomyces sp. NPDC058145; assembly: GCF_042884245.1. Classification (NCBI taxonomy): domain Bacteria; kingdom Bacillati; phylum Actinomycetota; class Actinomycetes; order Kitasatosporales; family Streptomycetaceae; genus Streptomyces; species Streptomyces sp. NPDC058145. The sequence continues at coordinate 357,971 of NZ_JBHVUH010000009.1, forward strand.
AGCGCCAGCCGGACCAGCCGGCCGCCCCCGTCGTACGACTGCTCGGTCACCGCCCGCAGTACGGCCGCCGCCAGCAGGTACCCGGTGCCGTGGTCCAGGGCCTGCGCGGGCAGCGCGCCGGGCCGCTCGGCCGAGCCCTCGGTCACCGCGACGCCGGTCGCGGCCTGCACCAGGCTGTCGAAGCCGCGCCGCCCGCCCCAGGGCCCGTACGCGCCCCACGCCGACACCTGCGCCACCACCAGCCCGGGGTGCCGCTCCGCCAGCGCCTCGGGGGAGAGCCCGAACCGGTCCAGGGCGCCGGGCCGGTAGCCGGTCACGACGACGTCCGCCGCGGCCAGCAGCTCCTCGAGGGTGTCCCGGCCGGTGGCGAGGTCGAGGGTGGCCGAGCGCTTGCCGAACCCCGTGTCGGCGTGCTGGTCGGGGAGTTCGGGCGAGCGCGGGGAGTCCAGACGCAGTACGTCCGCGCCGAGCAGCGCGAGCGTGCGGGTGGCGACCGGCCCGGCCAGCACCCGGGTCAGATCCAGGACACGCAGCCCGGCGGCGGGCAGCAGCCGGGCCGCGGCCGGGTCGAGCGGGGGCGGCACGCGCGCGGGGGACGTGTCCAGCCGCTCGCGTTCGACCAGCGGCCGCGCGGCCACCTCGGCGGCCTGTCCGTGCGCCGCCCACTCCCGCGGGGTGCGCAGGGCCACGGCGAGACCGCCGGCGCGGTGGACCGTGTCCTCCACCTCCAGGGCGGCCCGTTCGGCGATCCGCGCGCCCGCCTCCGCCACCGGGACGTCCTCGGGCAGGCCCAGCGCGCGCAGCAACCGGGTCCGGTGGTGCGGGTAGTTGGCGTGGGTGCGCACCCAGCCGTCGGCGGTCCGCCAGAACCGGGACAACGGCGCGAAGGCGACCGGTGCCCGGCCGTCCACCCGCAGCAGCCGCTCACTGTGGAACGCGGCGGCGACCGCGCCGTCGTCCACCTCGGCCCTCGGCATCCGGTCGAGTCCGGCCCGTCGCGCCCCCAGCTCGGCGGCGGCCAGCGCGCACGCGCCGACGCACGCGCGCGCCAGCCGACTCACCGGCAGCCGCGCCGGCAGCACGCCCTCGCGCTCGACGACCGACACACGCGACACCAGGGCGGGGTCACCGCCCAGCGCGGTCCAGGCGAACTTGATTTCCGTCATGACTGCACTATGCATTATTGACTCAATCAATGTTGAACCTGGGACCGTGGCCAGGCGGGTGCCGCCGGAAACCCTCCGGCGGCACCCGTGCGCGGGGAACGGTCAGTCGACCGCGCGCAGCGCGTTGACGATCCCGAACCCGTAGAAGCCGTTGACGCGCTTGCCGCCGACACAGGTCGCGTCCACGACCCCGTCGCCGTCCCCGTCGTACGGGCCGGCCGGGCAACCCGGGTTGTCCGCCTGCGCCTTGAGCAGCGCCTGAAGCTGGGCCGGGGTGGCGTGCCGGTGTGCCGACTTCAGCAGCGCGGCCACGGCGGCCACGTGCGGGGACGCCATCGAGGTGCCCTGGAGGAAGCCGTACTGGTTGTTCGGCAGCGTGGACAGGATGCGGCCGTTCTTCGACGGCGTGTCCGGGATCTGGTACTTGTCGCCGCCCGGTCCCGCCACGTCGACCACGCCCTGGCCGTAGCTGGAGTAGTACGACTTGGCGCCCTTGACGCCCACGGCGCTCACGGTGACCACGCCGGGCATCTGGGTCGGCACGTCGAAGCACTTGTGCGGGTCGACCGTCCGGGTGGTGGCGGTCGAGTCGTCCGGGCTGGAGTCGTCCACGATCGCGTCGGAGTCGAGGTCGTCGTTGGAGTTGCCCGCCGAGGCCACGTTGAGCGTGCCCCTGCGCTGTGCGTACGACTGCGCCCGGTTGACCGCGTCGACGATGGCGCGCTGGTCGGGGTCGTCCATGCAGTTGTACAGCCACGGGTCGACGTAGTAGCTGTTGTTGGTGACCTCGATGCCGTGGTCCGCCGCGAACACGAAGGCGCAGACCACGCTCTCCGGGTAGAACAGCTGGGTGGAGTCCGGCTGGGCCACCGTGATGCTCGCGACCTTCACCCCGGGCGCCACGCCGGCCACGCCTATGCCGTTGCGGGCCGCGGCTATCTCGCCCGCGACATGCGTGCCGTGGTAGTGGTCGGCGTCCGCCGGCCGCCAGGCGCCGTACGTCGTGTCCGCCTTGCCGCTCACACAGTTCGCCGACTGCGACGCGGAGAAGTTCGGGGCGATGTCCGGGTGGGTGTCGTCGACGCCGGTGTCGATCACACCGACGGTCACGCTCCGGCTGCCCGGGTTGATCGTCGCGGCCTTGTCGGCGCCGATCGACCGCAGGTCCCACTGGTCGGCCTCGAGGGGCTCCTCGCCCGCCGCCGCGCCCCGGGCGACCTTCGCGGCCTCCGCCTTCGACAGGACCTGGACCGCGCCCTCGTCCGTCGTCCCCGCCGCGCTCAGCGGGGCGGTGCGGGTGGCGCCCGCGGACTGCACCCCGCGCACCGCGCGCATCCGCTCGCCGAAGTCCGCCTGCGCGGAGTGCGCGACGATCACCCCGATCCGGGCGTAACTCGCCACGATGGTGCCGCCGTTGCGCGATATCGCTCGCTCCACCGACTCGATCGTGCGGTGGTCCGTCCTGGTGTTGACCACGTACGCCAGGGCCGGGCCGTCCGCCGCCCGTGCCGTAGTGGCCACCTCGGTCGCCGCCGAGGCCGCCGTCGGCAGGAAACCGAGCGAGGCGGTCAGTGAGAGCACGACCGGCACGGCGAGTGCCAGCCGGCGTCTGGAGCGCAGATGAACCATGGGATCTCCACATCATCCGGATACGGAACCGCCCGAGACACAGGTGGTGCTCGGGCGCGTACATGACGGGTGGTGCAGGCCGAAGCTATCTCCCCGATCTGATCTCCGAAAGAGGCAGGCCGACTTGAACCGGTCCGCGCGCGGCGCCGTGACCGTGGACGGAGGGCCCGTCCCGCTCGTGGGCCCCCACCGGAATCACACACCGGAGTCGACCGACGACGGCCGGTAACGTGATCCCTTGTTCGTGTGAGGTCGACCCAGCGCATGCCGACGCGAGGAGAACCCGTGGCCACCGAGACACCGCCACCCGCGAAACCGCAAGCCCACCTTCCCTCCACCGAGGAGTTCGTCGAGGTCCAGCAGAGCGCGGAGTTCGGCGAGTTGCGCCGCGCCAACCGCTCCTTCGCGTTCCCCCTGACCATCGCCTTCATCACCTGGTACCTGCTGTACGTGCTGCTCTCCTGCTACGCGGGCGGCTTCATGGGCACCAAGGTGGCCGGCAACATCAACGTGGCCCTCGTCCTGGGCATCGCGCAGTTCCTCACCACGTTCCTCATCGCCTGGTGGTACGCGCGGCACGCCGCCGCCAAGCTCGACCCGCGGGCCGAGGCCATCAAGTCCCGGATGGAGGGCGGAGCATGAGCCCCGCACAGCACACCCTGCTCGCCGCCGGCGAGGCCAGTGAGCACCGGACGCTGATCATCACCCTGTTCGCGGTGTTCGTCGCCGCGACCCTCGTGATCACCGTCTGGGCCGGCCGGCAGACCAGGGACGCCGCCGACTTCTACGCCGGCGGACGGCAGTTCACCGGCTTCCAGAACGGCCTGGCCGTCTCCGGCGACTACATGTCCGCCGCGTCCTTCCTCGGCATCGCCGGCGCCATCGCCCTCTTCGGCTACGACGGCTTCCTGTACTCCATCGGCTTCCTTGTCGCCTGGCTGGTCGCCCTCCTCCTGGTCGCCGAGCCGCTGCGCAACTCCGGCCGCTACACGATGGGCGACGTCCTGGCCTACCGGATGCGCCAGCGGCCCGTCCGTACCGCGGCCGGCGTCTCCACCATCGTCGTGTCGATCTTCTACCTGCTCGCCCAGATGGCCGGCGCCGGCGTACTCGTCTCGCTGCTGCTCGGCATCACCAGCGACGGCGGCAAGATCGGCATCGTCGCCCTGGTCGGCGTCCTGATGATCGTGTACGTCACCATCGGCGGCATGAAGGGCACCACCTGGGTCCAGATGGTCAAGGCGGTGCTATTGATCCTGGGCGCCGTGCTGCTGACCTTCCTGGTCCTGCTGAAGTTCCACTTCAACATCTCCGACCTGCTCGGCAAGGCCGCCGACAACAGCGCCAAGGGCTCGGCCTTCCTGGAGCCCGGCCTGAAGTACGGCGGCACCGGCACCACCAAGCTGGACTTCATCTCCCTCGGCATCGCCCTGGTCCTCGGCACCGCGGGCCTGCCGCACATCCTGATCCGTTTCTACACGGTCCCGACCGCCAAGGCCGCCCGCAAGTCCGTCATCTGGGCGATCGGCCTGATCGGCGCCTTCTACCTGATGACCCTCGCCCTCGGCTTCGGCGCGGCCGCGCTGATCAAACCGGACGAGATCATCGCCTCCAACAAGGCGGGCAACACCGCCGCCCCGCTCCTCGCCCTGCACCTGGGCGGAGTGGACTCCAGCTGGGGCGCGATCCTGCTCGCCACCATCTCGGCCGTCGCCTTCGCCACCATCCTGGCGGTGGTCGCCGGCCTCACCCTGGCCTCGTCGTCCTCCTTCGCCCACGACATCTACGCCAACGTCATCAAGAAGGGACAGGCCACCGAGAAACAGGAGCTCGGCGCGGCCCGCTGGGCCACCGTCGGCATCGGCGCCGTCTCCATCCTGCTCGGCGCCATGGCCCGCGACCTGAACGTGGCCGGCCTGGTCGCCCTCGCCTTCGCGGTCGCCGCCTCCGCCAACCTGCCGACCATCCTCTACAGCCTGTTCTGGAAGCGGTTCACCACCTCGGGCGCCCTGTGGTCGATCTACGGCGGCCTGGTCACGGCGGTCGGCCTCGTGCTGTTCTCGCCGGTGGTGTCCGGCAAGCCGACCTCGATGTTCCCGGACGCCGACTTCCACTGGTTCCCGCTGGAGAACCCGGGCATCATCTCGATCCCGGTCGGCTTCCTGCTGGGCGCCGTGGGCACGCTGCTCTCCAAGGAGGTCCCGGACGCCGGGAAGTACGCGGAGCTGGAGGTGCGGTCCCTGACCGGCACGGGAGCGCACTGACCTTCGGGACGACGGCCGCGTCGTACGGGATCGTACGGTCCTACGACGCGGCCTCGCCGTGCCTCGTGGGATCGCGCCACCACGGTTGTCCGTGCTCTCACGTAGGCTCGCAGGTGACGGAGAATGATGATGCGGTATCGAGGGAGGGGGCCCACGTGCTCATCGACACCTACGGCCGAGTCGCCACCGACCTGCGGGTCTCACTGACCGACCGGTGCAATCTGCGCTGCACCTACTGCATGCCCGAAGAGGGCCTGCAGTGGCTGGCGAAGCCCGATCTGCTCACGGACGACGAGTTCGTCCGCCTCATCGACATCGCGGTCCGCCTGCTCGGCATCGAGGAGGTCCGCTTCACCGGCGGCGAGCCCCTGCTGCGCCCCGGCCTGGCCGGGATCGTCGAGCGCGTCGCGGCCCTGGAGCCCCGGCCGCAGATGTCCCTCACCACCAACGGCATCGGTCTCAGGCGTACCGCGTCCGCCCTGAAGGCGGCGGGCCTGGACCGGGTCAACGTCTCCCTGGACACCCTCCGCCCGGACGTCTTCAAGACCCTCACCCGCCGCGACCGCCACCGGGACGTCCTGGAGGGCCTCGAGGCCGCCCGCGAGGCGGGCCTCGACCCGGTCAAGGTCAACTCGGTCCTGATGCCGGGGCTCAACGCCGACGAGGCCCCGGATCTGCTGGCCTGGGCGGTGGAGCACGACTACGAGCTGCGTTTCATCGAGCAGATGCCGCTCGACGCCCAGCACGGCTGGAAGCGCGAGGGCATGGTGACCGCCGGGGACATCCTCACCTCCCTGCGCACCCGCTTCGACCTCACCCCCGAGGGCGCCGACGAGCGCGGCTCGGCACCGGCGGAGCGCTGGCTGGTCGACGGCGGCCCGCACCGCGTGGGCGTGATCGCCTCGGTCACCCGCCCGTTCTGCGCGGCCTGCGACCGCACCCGTCTCACGGCCGACGGCCAGATACGGACCTGCCTGTTCGCCACCGAGGAGACCGACCTGCGAGCGGCCCTGCGCTCCGGCGCCCCCGACGAGGAGATCGCCCGCGTCTGGCGCCTGGCGATGTGGGGCAAGAAGGCCGGAGCGGGCCTCGACGACCCCTCGTTCGTACAGCCGGACCGGCCGATGTCGGCGATCGGCGGCTAGGGCCTGTCGTCAAATTCCCGTCTGCCCCGCGACGCCCGGCACGCTCCCCCAGAGGGGGCACCCCCACTCGCCGCACCGGGCGAAAGCCCAAGTACGTCCAGTACGAGGACTTCCGCCCGGCACGCCGAGAGCACGCACCAGACGCCGCAGGGCCGCCCTTCGGGCGACGACGGGAATTTGACGACAGGCCCTAGGAGCCTTCGGGTGCTTCCCAGTCCTCGAATTTCACCACGTCCTTGAGGAATCCGCGGACCCCGAGGAACTGCGAAAGATGCTCGCGGTGCTCCTCGCAGGCGAGCCACGTCTTGCGCCGCTCCGGCGTGTGGATCTTGGGGTTGTTCCAGGCCAGCACCCACACGGCGGCGGCATGGCAGCCCTTGGCGGAGCAGATGGGGGTCTCGTCACTCACAGGTTCGTCACTGGTTCCGTCTCACGGAGCCCCCGTAAACAAGGCGACGCCGAGCAGCCACGGGGGGAGCTGCCCGGCGTCGGTCCGTCGCTCCGACGGGGGATGCGGAGCGCGTACGCAGTATGTCATGGGTCACCCTGCGTCCGGCACTGAACCGCACGAATGAATTGAGCTTTTCTTGAGCTTGGCCGCGGGCCCGGTCCACCGCCCCGTATCCGCCGTGGTCAGGCCCGTTCCGGCCGCTCCCCGGGCCCCCGTACCCCCGGCTCGGCCGACAGGTCCTCCGGTACGGATTCCGCCTGCGCGCTGTCGTCCTCAGCGCGCGGCGGCGTGATCACCGGCCGGGTCGGGGCCGTGACGAAGGTCGACGGAAGAGTGGGCGGCCGCTCCCGGCCGGCGTTCGCGATCACCACCGCGATGTAGGGGAGCACCGCGCCGAGCACCAGCGCCACGATGGCGACGTACCGTTCGACGTTCCACAGGGTCACCGCGAGGATCACCGAGGCGGTCCGGATCGTCATCGAGATGACGTAACGCCGCTGCCGGCCCCGTACGTCCTCGGCCAGACCGGTCCGGGCGCCGGTGATCCGGAACACCTGGACGTTGCCGCCGTGCTGCTTCCGCATCACATTCCACCATCCGCCCGCATCGGACTCCCATGGCCCGCGACCCTCGTCCGCGCGCAGGCGCGAAACCCGTGCGGAACATCTCCACGGTACGCCGCGCCCCCACCGCCCACGAGACCGGGTCGCCGCCCGCCGTCGGCCGGGCCGCGTACGGGCGTACCCGACATGCGCCGTACGGCCCGCACGCGGAGACTTGCCGTAGTGCTCACGCCGATCGGTACGAGGAGGCAACCATGGGCTGGTTGTGGGCGATCATCGTGGGGTTCGTGCTGGGCCTCATCGCCAAGGCGGTCATCCCGGGCAAGCAGCACAGTCCCCTGTGGCTGACCACCATCGGCGGCATCCTCGGCGCCATCGCGGGCAACGCCATCGCCAGTGCCCTCGGCGTCGCGGAGACCAAGGGCATCGACTGGAGCCGGCACGCCTTCCAGCTCATCGCCGCGATCATCATCGTCGCCCTGATCGACGCCCTCTACATGGCGACGCTCGGCAAGCGGAAACAGCAGCAGCGCGTCTGACGGCGGACATGCCGAAGGGCGGCCCCCCGGCAACGGGGAGCCGCCCTTCGGCATGTCTCACGCCGGCTTGACCTCGACCGCGGCCAGGTTCTTCTTGCCCCGGCGCAGCACCAGCCAGCGCCCGTGCAGCAGGTCCTCCCGGGCGGGAACCGCGTCCTCCGCGGTGATCTTCGCGTTGTTCACGTAGGCACCGCCCTCCTTGACCGTCCGGCGGGCGGCCGACTTGCTGGCCACCAGCCCGACCTCGGCGAACAGGTCGACCACCGGGCCCAGCTCGGTGACCTGGATGTGCGGCACCTCGGACAGCGCCGCCGACAGCGTCCTGTCGTCCAGCTCCGCCAGCTCGCCCTGGCCGAAGAGCGCCTTGGACGCGGCGATCACGGCGGCCGTCTGGTCGGCGCCGTGCACCAGCGTCGTCAGCTCCTCGGCAAGCGCGCGCTGCGCGGCACGGGCCTGCGGGCGCTCCTCGGTCTGCCGCTCCAGCTCCTCCAGCTCGTCCCGGGACCTGAAGGACAGGATCCGCATGTAGCGCGAGATGTCACGGTCGTCCACGTTCAGCCAGAACTGGTAGAACGCGTACGGCGTCGTCATCTCCGGATCGAGCCAGACGGCGCCGCCCTCGGTCTTGCCGAACTTGGTGCCGTCCGCCTTGGTCATCAGCGGGGTGGCCAGGGCGTGCACGTCCGCGTCCGGCTCCAGCCGGTGGATCAGGTCGAGGCCGGCCGTGAGGTTGCCCCACTGGTCGCTGCCGCCCTGCTGGAGCCTGCAGCCGTACCGCCGGTACAGCTGCAGGAAGTCCATGCCCTGCAGGATCTGGTAGCTGAACTCGGTGTAGCTGATGCCCTGGTCGGACTCCAGGCGGCGGGCCACGGAGTCCTTCGTAAGCATCTTGTTGACCCGGAAGTGCTTGCCGATGTCCCGCAGGAACTCGATCGCGGAGAGGCCCTCCGTCCAGTCGAGGTTGTTCACCATGACCGCCGCGTTCTCGCCCTCGAAGGACAGGAACGGCTCGATCTGGCCGCGCAGCCGGTCCACCCAGCCTGCCACCGTCGCCGGGTCGTTCAGCGTGCGCTCGGCGGTCGGGCGCGGGTCGCCGATCAGGCCCGTCGCGCCGCCGACCAGCGCCAGCGGCCGGTGCCCGGCCTGCTGGAGCCGGCGCACGGTGAGCACCTGCACCAGATGTCCCACGTGCAGCGACGGCGCCGTCGGGTCGAAGCCGCAATAGAACGTGACGGGACCGTCCGCGAGCGCCTTACGCAAAGCGTCCTCGTCGGTGGACAGGGCGAACAGCCCACGCCACTTCAGCTCGTCGACGATGTCCGTCACGGTTCTCGTGTCTCCTTGAAGATCTCCGGGCAGTCGGGTGACAGCCGACTACGAGGTTATACGCCCTGACTGACAGAGCTCATGTTGAAGTCGGGGATCCGCAGCGCGGGCATCGCGGCCCGGGTGAACCAGTCGCTCCACTCGCGCGGCAGCGTCTTCTCGGTTCGCCCGGCCTCCGTGGCCCTCCCCAGCAGGTCCACCGGCGACTCGTTGAACCGGAAGTTGTTCACCTGTCCGGTGACCTCGCCGTTCTCCACGAGGTAGACGCCGTCCCGGGTCAGACCGGTGAGCAGCAGCGTCGCCGGGTCCACTTCGCGGATGTACCACAGGCAGGTCAGCAGCAGCCCGCGCCCGGTGTCCGCGACCATCTCCTCCAGGGAGCGGTCCTGCCCGCCGTCGAGGATCAGGTTCCCGAGCGCCGGGGCGACCGGCAGCCCGGTCAGGCCCGCGCTGTGCCGGGTCGTGGTCAGGTTCCGCAGCACACCCTCGCCGACCCAGTCGGTGGCCCGCACCGGCAGCCCGTTGTCGAACACGGACTGGTCGCCGCCGGAGGAGTGGGCGACCACGAACGGCGCGCACTCCAGGCCCGGCTCGTGCGGGTCGCTGCGCAGCGTCAGCGGCAGCCCGCTCAGCTTCTCGCCGACCCGGGTGCCGCCGCCCGGCTTGGAGAACACCGTCCGGCCCTCCGCCGCGTCCCGGCCCGAGGCCGACCAGAGCTGGTAGATCAGCAGGTCCGCGACCGCGGTCGGCGGCAGCAGTGTCTCGTACCGGCCCGCGGGCAGCTCCACGCGCCGCTCGGCCCAGCCGAGGCGTACGGCCAGCTCGGCGTCGAGCGCGCCCGGGTCGACGTCCTTGAAGTCGCGCGTCGACCGGCCCGCCCACGCCGAGCGGGTACGGTCCGGCGACTTGGCGTTCATCTCCAGCGTGCCGGTGGGCTGGTCGTGCCGCAGCCGCAGCCCGGTGGAGGTGCCCACGTACGTCGACACCAGCTCGTGGTTGGCGAAGCCGTACAGCTCCCGGCCGCCGGCACGCGCGCGTGCGAAGGACTCGCCGAGCGCCGGGGCGAAGTCCGCGAACACCGCGGAGGAGGTCTCGGCCGGCGCGTCGGTGAAGTCCGGGGACGGAGGCACATCGCCGACCAGCGGCTGCGCGTCCTCGGCGGGCCCGGCTCCGCGCGCGGCGGCCTCGGCGGCCCGCACCAGCGGCTCCAGCTCCGCGGCCGTGACCGCCGACCGGGACACGACACCGGACGCGGTGCCCTCCTTGCCGTCCACGGTCGCGATCACCGTGAGCGTACGGCCCCGCGTCACACCGTTCGTGGTGAGCGCGTTCCCCGCCCAGCGCAGGTTCGCGGTCGACTGCTCGTCGGCGATGACCACACAGCCGTCGGCCCGGGACAGCGCGAGCGCCTGCTCGACGACCTCGTGCGGCTTGTTGGTACGGGCGCTCATCGACCGGCCTCCTGGGTGGTGTTCAGAATGTTGACGCCCCGGAACAGGGCGGAGGGGCACCCGTGGGACACGGCGGCCACCTGGCCCGGCTGGGCCTTGCCGCAGTTGAAGGCGCCGCCCAGGACATAGGTCTGCGGGCCGCCCACGGCGGCCATCGACCCCCAGAAGTCGGTGGTCGTCGCCTGGTAGGCGACGTCCTTCAGCTGCCCGGTGATCCGGCCGTTCTCGATCCGGAAGAAGCGCTGCCCGGTGAACTGGAAGTTGTAGCGCTGCATGTCGATCGACCAGGACCGGTCACCGACGACGTAGATGCCCCGGTCGACGCCCCCGATCAGATCCTCGGTGGACAGTCCCGCCGGATCCGGCCGCAGCGACACGTTGGCCATGCGCTGCACCGGCACGTGCCCCGGCGAGTCGGCGAACGCACACCCGTTGGACCGCTCGGACCCGGTCAGCCGCGCGATCCGCCGGTCGAGCTGGTAGCCCACCAGCGTGCCGTCCTTCACCAGGTCCCAGGACTGCGCCTCGACGCCCTCGTCGTCGTACCCGACGGTCGCGAGGCCGTGCTCGGCGGTGCGGTCGCCGGTGACGTTCATCAGCTCGGAGCCGTACCTGAGCTTGCCCAGCTGGTCGAAGGTGGCGAAGGAGGTGCCGGCGTAGGCGGCCTCGTAGCCGAGGGCGCGGTCCAGCTCGGTGGCGTGCCCGATGGACTCGTGGATGGTCAGCCACAGGTTGGACGGGTCGACGACCAGGTCGTACACGCCCGCCTCCACGCTGGGCGCCCGCATCTTCTCCGCCAGCAGTTCCGGCATCCGCTCCAGCTCGGCGTCCCAGTCCCAGCCGGTGCCCGTCAGGTACTCCCAGCCCCGGCCCACCGGCGGCGCGATGGTCCGCATGGAGTCGAACTCACCGCTCGACTCGTCCACCGACACCGCCGTCAGCTGCGGGTGCAGCCGTACCCGCTGCTGGGTCGTCACGGTGCCGGCCGTGTCCGCGTAGAACTTGTTCTCGTGCACGGTGAGCAGCGACGCGTCCACGTGGTTCACGCCGTTCGCCGCCAGCAGCCGTGCGCTCCACTGCGCCAGCAGCCCGGCCTTCTCCTCGTCGGGCACCGAGAACGGGTCGATCTCGTACGACGAGACCCACGTCCGGTCCGCGTGCACCGGCTCGTCCGCCAGCTCCACCCGCTCCTCGGACCCGGCCGCCCTGATCACCTGCGCGGAGAGCTTCGCCATCGCCACCGCCTGGGAGGCGACCTTGGCGGCCGCGTCCAGGGTCAGGTCCACCCCGGACGCGAAGCCCCAGGTGCCGCCGTGCACGACCCGGACCGCGTAGCCGAGGTCGGTGGTGTCCGACGATCCCGCGGGCCTGGCGTCCCGCAGCCGCCAGGACGCGCTGCGCACCCGCTCGAACCGGAAGTCCGCATGCTCGGCCCCCAGCGCACGCGCGCGTGCCAGCGCGGCGTCGGCCAGGGCCCTCAGCGGCAGCGCCGTGAAGGCTTCGTCGATGGAATGAGGCACGGAGGTCTCCCTGCTGTCGTGGCCTGTCGGTCCGATCATGTCGTGACAGCGGCCCGGCGGACCACAGGTTTCGCCGCGCGCACCGGCGCTTGTAGGGACCCGACAGTGACGCACTTCAGCCACTGTCGGTGCCCGCTTGCCCACGGAAGGGGCGCTACCGATAGGTTTTCGATGAAGCCGCCTGTCATCGAGGTGTTCGGGCGGGTGTCGTACCGCATCAGACCGCTATCGAAAGGGTGATCCGTTGAGCCGCTCGGTTCTCGTCACCGGAGGCAACCGGGGCATCGGCCTCGCCATCGCCCGCGCTTTCGCCGACGCAGGCGACAAGGTCGCGATCACGTACCGCTCGGGTGAGCCGCCGGCCGGCTTCCTCGCCGTCAAGTGCGACATCACCGACCCCGAGCAGGTGGAGCAGGCCTACAAGGAGATCGAGGAGCAGCACGGTCCGGTCGAGGTCCTGATCGCCAACGCCGGCGTCACCCGGGACCAGCTCCTGATGCGCATGTCCGAGGAGGACTTCACCTCGGTCATCGACACCAACCTCACCGGCACCTTCCGCGTGGTCAAGCGCGCCAACCGCGCCATGCTGCGGGCCCGCAAGGGCCGCGTCGTCCTGATCTCCTCGGTGGTCGGCCTGCTCGGCTCGGCGGGGCAGGCGAACTACGCCGCCTCCAAGGCCGCCCTGGTCGGCTTCGCGCGCTCCCTCGCCCGTGAGCTGGGCTCGCGCAACCTCACCTTCAACGTCGTCGCGCCCGGCTTCGTCGACACCGACATGACCAAGGTGCTCACCGACGAGCAGCGCAAGGACATCGTGTCCCAGGTGCCGCTCGGCCGGTACGCGCAGCCGGAGGAGATCGCCGCGACGGTGCGGTTCCTCGCCTCGGACGACGCCTCGTACATCACTGGAGCCGTCATTCCCGTTGACGGCGGACTGGGAATGGGTCACTGATCACCATGAGCGGAATTCTCGAGGGCAAGCGCGTCCTGATCACGGGTGTGCTGACGGAGGCCTCCATCGCCTTCCACGCCGCGAAGCTGGCCCAGGAGCAGGGCGCCGAGGTCATCCTCACCGCGTTCCCGCGGCCCACGCTGACCGAGCGCATCGCCAGGAAGCTGCCGAAGCCCGCCAAGGTCATCGAGCTGGACGTCACCAACGACGAGCACCTCGGCCGGCTGGCGGACGTCGTCGGTGAAGAGCTGGGCGGCCTCGACGGCGTCCTGCACTCCATCGGCTTCGCGCCGCAGGACGCGCTCGGCGGCAACTTCCTCAACACGCCGTTCGAGTCCGTGGCCACCGCGATGCACGTCTCGGCGTACTCCCTGAAGTCGCTGACCATGGCCTGCCTGCCGCTGATGCAGAACGGCGGCTCGGTCGTCGGCCTCACCTTCGACGCGCAGTACGCCTGGCCGCAGTACGACTGGATGGGGCCGGCCAAGGCCGCGCTGGAGGCCACCAGCCGCTACATCGCCCGCGACCTGGGCAAGCAGAACATCCGCTGCAATCTCATCTCCGCGGGCCCGCTCGGCTCCATGGCCGCCAAGTCCATCCCGGGCTTCAGCGACCTGGCCGCCGTGTGGGACACCCGCTCCCCGCTGGAGTGGGACCTGAAGGACCCCGAGCCGGCCGGCCGCGGCATCGTCGCCCTGCTGAGCGACTGGTTCCCGAAGACCACCGGCGAGATCATCCACGTGGACGGCGGCCTGCACGCCATCGGCGCCTGAGCCACGCACTGCACACGGTGACCCGCGTACGGCGCGGGTGAGCCCCGTACGACGTCGACGCCCCGTTCCCCGCAGCGCGCGGGGAGCGGGGCGTCACCCGTCCGGCGTACCCGGCCGGGCGGGGCGGGGAACCGGCGGCGCACCCTGGAAACAGCGTTCACCTCGCGCATCCCTCCGCAGCCCGGCCGAGGAGGTCCCCTTGTGCGCCTGTCCCGCAGCCTGGCCCCGGTGACCGTGGCCGCCGCCCTCGTGCTCTCACTGCCGTACGCCGCGCTGTGCCACGCGCGCGTGGGCGACGGCAAACCGCCCGCGCCGAAGCTGTTCGGCGCCGCGTGCCGTAAGGCCGTCACCGGCTCGCACGTGGTCGCCTACTGCCACAACCCCTATGTCGACACCGACCGCGTGCGCCTGCACATCGAGTGCGCCCGCTGGTGGGACATCGACACCGACAGCGCCCCCGTGAACACCGACGCCGCCATGACGGTACGGCTCACCGGCCGCTGCTGGAAGGAGGTCCGCTCGGTGTGGATCAGCCACCAGAAGGCGCGCTGAACCTGTCCGGACGGCACAGGAACGGATAGCTCGCGGCCTCCTCGGCCGCCGCCTGCGCGTCACCCGCGCGGATCGCGTCCACCAGGCGGGCGTGGTCCATGTGCGTCTCCGGCGTCAGGCCCGCGCCGACGTCGGCGCGCAGCCAGTCGCGCAGCACCTCGCCCAGGTCGGCGTACATCGCCGTCATGACGTCGTTGTGGGAGGTCGCCACCACGGCCAGGTGGAAGGTCGCGTCGGCCGTCACGAAGGCCTCGGCCTCGCCCGACTCCCAGGCCTCCTCGCGCCGCACCAGCAGCGCGTCGAGCTGCTTGAGGTCCTTCTCGGTGCGCCGCTCGGCGGCCAGCCGCGCCGCCGCCGACTCCAGCGTCGAGCGCAGCTCCGCGATGTGCCGGGCATCGGCCTCCGCGAAGCGGCGGTGCATCACGCCGGCCAGTTCGCTGGTCGCCGCCACATAGGTGCCCGAGCCCTGCCGGATGTCCAGCAGACCGTTGTGCGCGAGCGCCCGTACGGCCTCGCGGACGGTGTTGCGGGCGACGCCGAGCTGCTCCACCAGTTCCGGCTCGGTCGGGATGCGCGATCCCACCGGCCACTCACCGGAGGCGATCTGCGCGCGCAGCTCGGCGATGACCTGCTCGGAGAGCGCCGAACGGCGCGGGTGGCTCAGAGGCATGGCACACCTTCGCACGGGATTCCCGGCCGTGGCCGCCGGGGGAGTGGACAGCCAATCATCCCATGATTCTATGATGACCGGCATGGCCAGTGAGGAAACGCGGATCGCGGACACCCGTACGGAGATGCCTTCGATCGAACGCGGCGCGAGCACAGCGCCGGGCACCCGTGCGACGCCGCCCACGCGCGCGTGGGCGACCCGGCTGGTCGTCGTCGGCATCGTGCTGACCGCGCTCAACCTCCGCCCCGCCATCACGAGCCTCGGCGCGCTGCTGGAGGAGGTCCGCGACGGACTCGGCATGAGCGGCAGCGTGGCCGGGCTGCTCACCTCCGTGCCCCCGCTCTGCTTCGCCGTCTTCGGCGTCACCGCGCCCCGCCTGGCCCGCCGCTTCGGGCCGGCCGCCGTGGTGGGCGCCGGCATGGCCGCCATCACCGCGGGCCTGCTGATACGCCCGTACGCCGGAGGCACGGCCGGCTTCCTCGTCGCCAGCGCGCTCGCCCTGATGGGCATCGCCGTCAGCAACGTGCTGATGCCGGTCATCGTCAAGCGCTGGTTCCCCGACCGCGTCGGCTCCATGACCGGCCTGTACTCGATGGCCCTCGCCCTCGGTACATCCTCCGCCGCCGCGGTGACCGTGCCCCTGACCGGTGCGCTGGGGGGCGGCTGGCAGTCCGGGCTCGCCGTGTGGGCGGGGCTCGCGGCCGCCGCCGTACTGCCCTGGCTGCCGCTGGCGCGGAGGGGCGCGGCTCCCGCCCAGGAGCCGGTGCGCACCGCGCCGGACGGGCAGGCCGCCCCGCTGCGCATCACCCGCAGCCGTACCGCCTGGGCGCTCGCGGTCTTCTTCGGGCTCCAGGCCACCGCCGCCTACATCACCATGGGCTGGATGGCGCAGATCTTCCGGGACGCCGGTGTCCCGGCCGGCACGGCGGGCCTGCTCCTCGCCGTCACCATGGTGATGGGCGTTCCCCTGGCCTTCGTGATCCCGCGGCTCGCCACCCGGCTGCCCCACCAGGGGCCGATCGTGCTGGCCCTGGGCGTGTGCGGCCTCGCCGGATACGCCGGCCTGTACCTGGCGCCGGCCGGCGGCGCCTGGGCGTGGGCCGTGCTGCTCGGCATCGCCAACTGCGCCTTCCCGCTCGCGCTGACCATGGTCGGTATGCGGGCCAGGACCGGTGCGGGCGTGGCCCAGCTCTCCGCGTTCGCGCAGAGCACCGGCTATCTGATCTCCATCCCGGGCCCGCTGCTGGTAGGCGTGCTCTACCAGCACAGCGGCGGCTGGGGCCTGCCGATCGCCCTGATGGCGGGCCTGATGCTGCCCCAGATGGCGGTGGGCTTCCTCGCGGGCCGCGACCGCACGGTGGAGGACGAGGCGGGCCGGGCCTGAGCGCGCGGAACCCTGCCGCCACCGTCCGGCACCGGGACCCGCGGCCACCGGCCGCCGACGGGACAGGCCGGCACCCCGGCCGGTCCGTTCCGGACGAAGGGTGCGAGACTGGGCGCATGCAGCCTGTGCTCGACCCGAACCCCAAGAACGGCCGGAAGAAGTTGCTGCTCGTCCTCGGCTCGTTCCTCGCCATCTTCGTGATCATCGGCGTCATCGCGACGATCGCCTCGCCCTGACCCGGCCCGCGCCCCGAGGGTGGGGCTGTCCCCACCATCCCCTAGGGGGACAGGGTCAGGGTCAAGTGGGTGGGTCACCGGATGGGCCGGCGCCCCCGCACTCCGTAACTTCGAGGACATGACCGCGGCAGGCGGCCAGAACCACTCGAGGACCCCACGGAGGCGACCATGCCGGTCCGTACGCACACCCGGCCCCACCCGGCGACCACGGGCGGCGTCGACATCCGGCTGCCCTGGTGGGCCCTCGCCCTGCCCGCCCTGGCCTTCGTCGTACTGCTGGCGCTGATACTGAACCCGTCCGACGCCCACGCGGCGAGCGGCGACCCGGCGATCACGCAGCTCCTCGAACGCGCGCAGCAGCTCCTCGCCCGCTGACACGGCGCTTCATGCACGGCGATTCCCCATGTCAACTCCCTGCGCCGGGTGGCCTGTTTCATGCGAAGCTGGTACCCATGAGCGTCGCAGAACCCCGCAGGATCGTCATCTTCCGGCATGCGAAAGCCGACTGGCCCGAGGTGTCCGACCATGAGCGCCCCCTCGCTGAGCGGGGCCGTATGGACGCAGCGGTCGCCGGACGCAAACTGGCCGACACCGGGTACACCTTCGACCTTGCCCTGTGCTCCACCGCCGTCCGGACCCGCGAGACCTGGAAGCTCGCCGTCCACGAACTCGCGCACCGGCCGAAAACCGTCTATGAGGAGCGGGTCTACGAGGCCTCTCCCGGCGAGCTGATCGCCGCGCTCAACGAGGTCCCGGACGACGCGCAGAACGTGATCCTCATCGGCCACAACCCGGGCGTGCACGGCCTGGCCGAGGTCCTGGGCGGCGAGTCAGGGGGCGACGCCCGCAAGCGGATGGAACGCCGCGGCTTCCCGGCCGCCGCCTTCGTGGTGCTGACCTTCGACGGCGACTGGAAGGGCCTGGAGCCGGGCACGGCCACGCTGGTGGAGTACTGGGCGCCCTCCGAGTGACGGCACACTCCGCGGAAGGGCCGGGCACCGCGACGGTGCCGGGCCCTCCGCACGTCCGGAGCCGTCCGGAGCGGCGGCTCAGCCCTCGTCGTGCGTGTCGGCCGTCTCGACCTCTTCGCGGGTGACGCCCAGCAGATACAGCACGGTGTCGAGGAAGGGGAAGTTCACCGCCGTGTGCGCGGCCTCGCGGACCACCGGCTTGGCATTGAAGGCGACGCCAAGACCGGCCGCGTTCAGCATGTCCAGGTCGTTGGCGCCGTCGCCGATCGCCACCGTCTGCGACAGCGGCACCCCGGCCTCGGCCGCGAACCGGCGCAGCAGCCGCGCCTTGCCCGCACGGTCCACGATCTCCCCGGTGACCCGCCCGGTGAGCTTGCCGTCGACGATCTCCAGCGTGTTGGCCTGGGCGAAGTCCAGTCCCAGCCGCTCCTTCAGATCGTCCGTGACCTGCGTGAAGCCGCCGGAGACGACACCGACCTGGTAGCCGAGCCGCTTCAGGGTGCGGATGAGCGTGCGGGCGCCCGGCGTCAGCCGTACCTCGTTGCGCACCTTCTCCACCACCGAGGCGTCCAGTCCCTCCAGCAGCGCCACGCGCGCGTGCAGCGACTGCTCGAAGTCCAGCTCCCCGCGCATCGCCGCCGCCGTCACCTCGGCGACCTTGTCCTCGCAGCCCGCGTGCGCGGCGAACAGCTCGATGACCTCGTCCTGGATGAGGGTGGAGTCCACGTCCATGACCACCAGCCGCTGGGCCCGCCGGTGCAGGCCCGCCGAGACCACGGCGACGTCGACACCCAGTGCCGCCGCGTCCGAGGCCAGAGCCGTGCGCAGCGGCTCGGTCTCCACCCCGGAGACGGCGAACTCCACCGCGGTCACGGGGTACTTGGCGAGCCGGAAGATACGGTCGATGTTGCCGCCGGTCTTCGCGATGCGGGCGGCGATGGCCGCCGTCGACTCGGCCGTGAGCGGGTGACCGAGCACGGTCACCAGGGAGCGCCCGAGCCCGCGCGGCCGGTTGTCTCCGCGCCCGGAGATGATCTCCGCCTGCATCTTCATCGACTCGGCCCAGCTGTGCACGGTGGCCCGCAGATCGCCCTCGAGCCCGGCCGGCGGCTGGGTGACCAACGCGCACAGCACCAGGCGGCCCCGGGTGACGACCTGCTCGATGTCGACCACGTCGACGTGGAAGGCGGCAAGGGTGTCGAAGAGGCCGGCCGTGATGCCCGGCCTGTCCTTGCCGAAAATCTTGACGAGGAGAGTGGGGACCTCGGAGGTCTGCGAAGCGCTCATGGTGTCACCACCGTATCCGGCACCCAGTGCCTTCCGCCCGTGCGGTCCGCCTGACGGACACGGAACAACAGGTGTCCACCGGATGTCCCGCACCTTGCCCGCCGCGGTCGCCCCGGCACACACGCCTGCCGGTCACCTCCCGGTCCTCGGACGCGGTGGCGGTGGGGGAGGCGGCGGTGGCGTGCCGTCGTCCGGGCCGTCCGGCGAGCGATCCGGCGGAGGGGCCGCCGGACGGCCCCGGGGCGGGTCCAGCCGGCGGGAGATGGTCGGGGCGCCGTACATGTCGTCCCCGGGCGAGGGCGGCCGCGCGTCCTCGGGCTCCGCGCGCACCTCCTCCGGCACCCGGAGATAGGGGTTCGTGCCGGGGTTCGGCGGCCGGTACGGCCTGCCCGGCGCGTAGGGCCCGGCCCCGCCACCGAACGAGGGCTGCCCGGAGCCGTCGCCGGGCCGGGGGTGCCCGGAGTGCCCGGAGCGGTCGCCGGAGGACGGGTGCCCGGCCTGCCCGTAGCCGTACCCGGCTCGCGCGCCGTACCCCGAGCCCGCGCCGCCCGCCGCGACCGTCCCGGCCCGCGCCGGCCCCGCCACCCGGGTCCCCGCCGCCCCCAGTGCCCGGGCGAGCAGGGCTCCCACCGCGCCGGCCGCCGCACCCCACACGGCACCCAGGAGCAGTGCCGTTCCCGTCCGGCCGTGCAGTTCGATGCCCGCGCCGAACGCGTCGAAGCCCAGCACGGACAGCGAGGCGTCCACCGAGACGTCCGTCAGCCAGGCGAGGAACGGCCAGGCGAGCGCGGTCGCGATCCCGAGCCGCAGGGCGCACCGCCCCGCGAAGCCCACCGTGCCCGTCCCGCCCGGCACCGGTGTGCGCACCGCGGTCAGCACCCCCGCCAGCAGCATCGTCGAGGCGGCCGCCACCGCGAGCAGCCACACCCGGCCGTCCAGCCCGGCCAGCCGGCCCAGGGTGACGGGCTGGTCCCGCGTCGCGCTCAGCAGCCGGTCCAGCGGGTGGGGGAGCACACCGCCCAGGGCGCCGGTGGCCCGGCCGTCCCAGGGGACGAAGAGGCCGAGCGGAAGGCCGAGCCACACCCCGTTCGGCGCGCCGAGCAGGGCCGCGCCGGCGATCCGCCCGGGGTGGTCGTCGCCGATCGCCGCGTACGCCGCCGCGGCGAGCCCGGCGGCCACGGCCACCAGCAGCACGGTGACGAGCGCCGAGACGGCCGGCCGCACCACCCGGTGCACGACCTCCAAGCCGGGTGGCAGGGGGGTGCGGCGGGAGGCCAGCAGCGCGATCAGCAGGACGCCGGCGGACCAGCCGAGCCCGCCGAGGAGGGTGGGCGCGGTGTCCACGGTGAAGCCGACGGCCGCCTTGGCGTGGATCAGGTCACCGACCCGGTCCGGGAGCAGCCCGCCGATGTCGCCGAGGTCTCCGAGGCCGGGGACGCCCGTGCCGCCCTTGCCGCCCCCGCCGGGCAGGTCGCCGAGACCGAGCGAGCCGCCGTCGATCGTGATGACGTCGTGCCCGACCCAGGAGAGCCCGCCCAGCATCGCCACGAAGAGGGCGACCACCGTGCCCGCGCGCGCCAGGAGTTCGGACGGCGCGATCACAACTCCCGCCGTACGCAGGGACCGCAGGAAGAACCACGACAGCAGCAGGGCGCCGGCCAGGCTCACGCCGAGTGGCGTGATCTCGACGGCGGTGTGCGCCTCGGCGCCCTTGAGCCCGAAGGCGGACACGTCTCCCGACGGGGAGACCGAACCACCCGCCCCGAGAGCCACAACGGCCGCCGTCATCGGGCCCAGTGAGCCCGCCGCGTCCGCCCGGAGCAGGTGCAGCCCCAGCGCGGCCGTGGCCGTCATCCCCGCCAACGCCCAGCTCACCGCGGTGAACGCGGACAGCAGGATGTCCACCCACGGCAGCGGCGTACCCGGCCGTGCGGTCCCGGCACCCGTGTCAGCACTCATGGCAGACCCCCCGATCCGCGGCGCGGCACCACTGCCGCGCTTGTCCCCCTCGCGGGGGATTACCACTCTCCGGCCGGGTTTCAACCCCGTCAACGGGGCGAGTTGAGGCGTGTGCCGGCCTGCGCCGCAAGGCCCGGGTTTCGGTCATGGGGCCGAGCCTGAAATAGTTCCCCACGATGTTCGACATCCCTAGACTCCCTGTGATGGGGGAAATTCGGGGGACAACTCAGTGGGGCATGGAGTGCCGGAACTCGTACTGGAAACAAACGGACGGACCTGGACGCTCGAGCCGTCCAGGCCCTACACCCTCGGCCGCGATCCGCAGGGTGACATCGTCTTCGACGACGCCAGGGTGTCCTGGCGTCACGCCACGGTCAGCTTCGACGGCCGCAGTTGGGTCATCGAGGACCACGGCAGCACCAACGGCACGTTCGTGCGGGGCCAGCGGATCCATCAGATGGAGATCGGCCCCGGTTCGGCGGTGCACCTCGGCAACGCGACCGACGGACCGCGGCTGGACCTCTCGGGCGCCGCGGCCGCGGTCGCCCAGCCCCAGCAGCAGGCGCAGTCCGCGCCGTACGCCGCTCAGGGCGCGGGGGCCGGCTGGGCCCAGCCGCAGGCCCCGCAGCAGCAGCCCCCGCAGCAGGGGGTGCCGCACCAGGCCGCCGCGCACCAGCAGGCGCCGCGGACCGACTGGCAGCAGTCGCAGCAGCCGCCGGCGTTCCCGCAGCAGCAGGGCGGGCCGGCCGGGAACCCGGTCCAGAAGACGCCCGGTGGCGCGGCGGGGGCGCCGCCGGTCTACGGCGACCGCAGCCCGACCACGTTCCACCAGTTCGCCGTCGGCCGCGTGATGCGCATCGGCCGTGCCCTCGAGAACGAGCTGGTCGTCTCCGACCTGCAGGTCTCCCGGCACCACGCCGAGTTCCACTCGACGCCCGACGGCCGCTTCGAGATCCGCGACCTGGGCTCGCACAACGGCACCTACGTCAACGGCCAGCCGATCGCCAAGGGCGGTTCGGCGCTGCTCGGCCCGAACGACATCGTCGGTGTCGGCCACTCCACCTTCCGTATCGTCGGCGACCGGCTCGAGGAGTTCGTCGACACCGGTGAGGTCTCGTTCTCCGCGCGCCATCTGACCGTCACGGTCGACGGCGGCAAGCAGATCCTGAAGGACGTCTCCTTCGGCGTCCCGGAGAAGTCCCTCATCGCGGTCATCGGCCCGTCCGGCTCCGGCAAGTCGACGCTGCTGAAGGCGCTCACCGGCTACCGGCCCGCCAACCAGGGCGAGGTCCTGTACGACAACCGGAACCTGTACAAGCAGTTCGCCGAGCTGCGCCAGCGCATCGGTCTGGTCCCGCAGGACGACATCCTGCACAAGGAGCTGACGGTCAAGAAGGCCCTGAAGTACGCGGCCAAGCTGCGCTTCCCGGCCGACACCACGGCCGCCGAGCGCGACGCCCGCATCGACGAGGTGCTGCGCGAGCTCAAGCTGGACATCCACAAGGACAAGAAGGTCACGTCCCTCTCCGGCGGCCAGCGCAAGCGCGTCTCGGTCGCCCTGGAGCTGCTGACCAAGCCCTCGCTGATCTTCCTGGACGAGCCGACCTCCGGCCTCGACCCCGGCATGGACCGCGATGTGATGCAGCTGCTGCGCGGCCTCGCCGACGACGGCCGTACGGTCCTGGTGGTCACCCACTCCGTGGCCGAGCTGGCGATCTGCGACAAGCTCCTGGTGATGGCGCCGGGCGGCGCGGTCGCCTACTTCGGCCCGCCGGAGGAGGCGCTGAACTTCTTCGGCTACGACACCTGGGCCGACGTCTTCTCCGCCTTCGAGAACTACCGCGACTACGACTGGGCGGGCCGCTGGAAGGGCTCGCAGCACTACCAGATGTACGCCGCGGACATCGACGCGGTCGCTCCGCAGTCCGTACACATGCCGCCGCCGCAGGCCATCAGGCCGCCCAAGCCGCAGGGCTGGGGCTCCCAGCTGATGACCCTGATCCGGCGCTACGTGGCGGTCATCGCGTCCGACAAGGGGTTCCTGGCGCTCACGGTGATCCTGCCGGCGGTCCTCGGCGCGGTCAGCCTGCTGATCGACTCCGACAAGGGCCTGCTGGTCAACCCGGTCAACCCGCGCACCGGCGTGCCCATCCCGAACGGCACGGCGACCACCGTTCTGCTGATCCTCGCGGTCGGCGCGTGCTTCGCGGGCGCCGCGAACTCCGTGCGTGAGCTGATCAAGGAACGGGTCATCTACGAGCGGGAGCGCGCGACCGGCCTGTCCCGCTCGGCGTACCTGATGTCCAAGGTGGTCGTCCTCGGCGCCGTCACCGTGCTCCAGGGCCTGATGGTGGGCCTGATCGGCTTCTCCAGCCGTGAGATCCCCGACCAGGGGCTGGTGCTCGGCGGCTCGACGCTGTTCGAGCTGTGCCTGCCGATCATGGCGCTGGGCTTCACCTCGATGATGTTCGGCCTGGTGATCTCCTCGCTGGTGAAGACCGCCGAGAAGACCATGCCGCTGCTGGTGATGTTCGCGATCATCCAGGTCGTCTTCACCGGCTGCCTCTTCACCCTGCACGGCACGCTCGGCGTGAACGAGTTCTCGTACCTGATGCCGTCCCGCTGGGCGGTGGCAGCGGCCGGCACCACGCTGGACTTCAACAAGATCGCCCCGAACGCCGACGACCCGACCAGCACCGACCCGCTGTGGGACCACGCGGCCTCGGCCTGGTGCCTGAACATGGCCGCGCTGCTCGTGCTCGGTGTGATCTGCGGCTTCCTCGTCGCCCGCTTCCTGCGCCGGCACGAGCCGGAGGTCATGCGGAAGTGACCGCGGGCCGCGTGGCGCGCGGCCGGACGACGCGAAGGGCGGCACCCCACCAGGGGTGCCGCCCTTCCGCGTAGTCTCAGAGGTCCGCGCCGGCCTCAGTACGCGCTGTTCACGTTGTCGATCGTGCCGTACTTGTCGGCCGCGTAGTTGGCGGCGGCGGTGATGTTGGCGACCGGGTCGTAGATGTTCCACGAGGTGCCGGCCACGTGGTACGCCTTGAAGGTCGGCGGGATGACCTGCAGCAGGCCCTTCGACGGGATGCCGTTGATGGCGTTGACGTCCCAGTCGTTGATGGCCGTCGGGTTGCCGGAGGACTCCCGGATGATGTTCTTGTGCAGGCCGTGGTAGCTGCCCGGGATGCCCTTGGACTTCATGATGTCCAGGGACTGGCGGATCCAGCCGTCCAGGTTGTTCGAGTAGGTCTTGGCGGCGACCATCTGCATCGCGGGGCGCTGTGCGGAACGGCTCGCGGCCTTGTCGGTGCGCTCCTGCGCGGCCTTCTTGGCGGCGGCCTGGGCGGCGGCCTTCTTCTTCGCCTCGGCCTGCTGCTTGGCGACGGCCTGCTTCTTCGCCTCGGCCTGCTGCTTGGCGACGGCGTCGAGCTTGGCGGTCTGACCGGCGAGCCGGTCGGTGAGCGAGCCCTTGACGTCCTTGACCGGCGTGTCGGCGTAGTGCACCTGCTGCGTGGCCGCGGCGTCGGTGGTGACGGTCTGGGCGTTGCCGGGGACGGCCGTGAAGGCCAGGGCGGCGGCACCGAGGGCGCCGACACCGGCGATGGCGATCTTGTGCTGCTTGGTCAGCGTACGACTATAAGCACGGTTGAGGATGTTCTTGGGCATAGCTCGATGGACCTCTTCGATAGCGCGGAGGTCGCTCTCCTGCGTCCGCCGGGGGAATCGGTTCCTCCCGCACGAGGGCCGCGGCGGGAAACCGCGACGCCGAGCGACGGATGCAATTCTTAGCTGGCGCAAAATGCCCAGGCAAAGGTGTGACGTACGAAGCCGCATAGTGGATCAGGGAAGGGCAAAACGGGACAGACTGGGCCGTCTGTCCCGTTCACCTATGGGTGGTTTATCTCCTATGCCCCTTCGTACGTGACGTGGGCCCTATGCGCGGGCTCACACCGGCGGCGCACAGGTCTCACCGCGAGTTGCCGCCGCAACGCTCTCAGTGAGTGCTTTCCGGGGGCAGGAGGAGGTGCACGTCCCCGAACTCGTGCCACAGGTAGCGCCCGCGCACCGCCTCCTCGTAGGCGCGGCCCACCGCGGCCCGGCCGGCGACCGCCTCCAGCATCAGCAGATGCGAGGCCTCCGGCTCGTGCAGCCCGGTCAGCAACCCGTCCACAGCGCTCACCCCGCGCTCGGGCGTCACCACCAGATCGGTCCAGCCCTCGGCCGCCCGCACCACCCCGTCCGGGCCGGCCGCCGACTCCACCGCCCGCACGGCCGTCGTCCCCACCGCGACGACCCGCCCGCCACCGGCCCTGGCGGCGTTGATCAGCCGCGCCGACGCCTCCGGGACGCGGTACCGCTCCGGATACGGCGGCTCGTGCGCCTCCGCCGAGGCCACCCCCGTGTGCAGCGTCACCGGCGCGAACTGCACCCCCCGGCTCACCAGCGCCACCACCAGGCGCTCGGTGAAGGGCCGCGCCGCGCTCGGCATCTCCGCGCTGCCCGCCCCGTCCGGCGCGGGCAGCGCGAACACCGTCTGGTACACCGACAGCGGCTGGTCCCGCTCCGTATAGGAGTAGCGAATGGGCCGCCCGTGCTCCCGGAGCACCCGGAGAACCTCCGCCCCGGCCGGCCGGGCCCACCGCAGCCGCTCACCCCGCCCGCCCAGCGGCTCCTCCAGCACCAGCCGCGCCCCGCCGGGCAACCGCACCACCGCACCCGTGGGCACGCCCGCGCGCATCCCCGCGGACCCGCCCGTACCCGCACCCCCGGATGCGCCCGCACGCGCGCGCGTAGTGCCGCACCCGTCCGGTTCCCGCAGCTCCACCGCCCACCGGCCGTCGTCCCCGCGGGTGGAGAAGTGCACCACCACGCGCGTGTGCCCGATCCGCCCGTTCACCGCGGCGGCCAGCGTGGGCGAGGTGTTCACCACCAGCAGGTCCCCGGCCCGCAGCAGCGCCGGAAGCTCCCGGAAGGCGTGGTGCGCCACCTCGGTGCCGTGCGACACCAGCAGCCGTACGGCGTCCCGGTCCAGGCCGGGCCCGCGCTGCTCGGCCGGCACGCGCGCCGACAGCTCCTCCGGCACCCTCACCGCGATGGTCATCGTGCCTCCAGCAGCGCCGGCGCCGTGTACCGCCCGCTCGCCGGACGTTCGTCCAGCAGCCGCAGGAACGCCGGCACCACGCGCGCGGGCGCGGGCCGCGGATCGTCGTCGTCCGGTACGGCCGCCGCGTACAGGTCCGTCGCCATGTCCCCGGGATCCACCGCCCACACCCGCAGGCCCGGCTCCTCCCGGCCGAGCACCGCCGCGAGCTGGTCAAGGGCCGCCTTCGAGGCGCCGTACCCGCCCCACGTGCCGTACGCCTCCACCGCCGCGTCCGAACTGACCGTGATCACCGTGCCCGCCGCCGACTCCCGCAGCAGTGGCAGCGCCTCCCGGACCAGGCCCAGCGCGGCGACGACGTTCACCTCCAGCGCCCGCCGCAGCCCGTCCGGGGGCAGCTCCGCCAGCCGCACCAGCGGCTCGGCACCCAGCGCACTCGCGTTGCTCACCACCAGGTCGACCCCGCCCAGCCGGCGCGCGGCGGCCACCAGCGCGGCCCGGTGCCCGGCGTCCGTGACGTCCCCGGGCACCGCCGTCACGCGCGTGCCGTGCCCGGCGGCCGCCTGCGCCGCCTCCTCGAGCGGCCAAGCGCCCCGGGCGTCCAGCACCAGGTCCCAGCCGCGCGCGGCCAGCCCCTCGGCGAGCGCCCGCCCCAGCCCCTTGGAGGCTCCCGTGATGATCGCTACCGGCATGACAACCGTCCCCTCGTCACTCAGGGCCTTGGCGCCCCGGCCGCCCCGCCGGGCGGTGACCACAACCTAGGAACGGCCACCCCCGCGCCGCCTCGGACGCGGGCACCAGAGCGGCGGGGTCCTTCGGCGTACGCCGCACGTCCGGGACCGGGGACCTACCCCTTGCGCCCTAGGGCCTGAGGAGGGGGCCCCGCCGCCACCGGTCCGATCCGCGCCGTCGTACCCCGCCGGTACCGTGAGGACATGAGTCAAGGCCCCCGGTCCGGCCTCGCCGCGGTGAGTTCCGCGTTGCTGGCCATGAGCAGGCACCTCGAGGTGCGCGACGTCCTGAAGACGATCGTGGCCTCGGCGCGTGAGCTGCTCGACGCGCAGTACGCCGCCCTCGGCGTCCCCGACGACCACGGCGGCTTCGCGCAGTTCGTCGTCGACGGCGTCAGCGACGCCCAGTGGAAGGCCATCGGCCCGCTGCCCCGCCGGCACGGCATCCTCGCCGCCATGCTGGACGAGGCCCGGCCCGAGCGACTCGCCGACGTCCGCAAGGACCCCCGCTTCGAGGGCTGGCCGTCCGCCCACCCGGACATGTCCGACTTCCTGGGCCTGCCTGTCAGGGACGGCGAGGAGGTGATCGGGGCCCTGTTCCTCGCGAACAAGCGCTGCCCCAAGCCCGAGGGCGGCTGCGGCTTCACCGAGGAGGACGAGGAACTGCTCGCCATCCTCGCCCAGCACGCCGCGATCGCCCTCACCAACGCCCGACTGTACGAACGCAGCCGTGAGCTGACCATCGCCGAGGAGCGCTCCCGGCTCGCCCACGAACTGCACGACGCGGTCAGCCAGAAGCTCTTCTCCCTGCGCCTGACCGCCCAGGCGGCGACCGCGCTGGTCGACCGCGATCCCGCCCGTGCCAAGGGCGAGTTGCACCAGGTGGCCGCCCTCGCCGCCGAGGCGGCCGACGAACTGCGCGCCGCCGTAGTGGAGTTGCGACCGGCCGCGCTGGACGAGGACGGCCTGATCGCCACCCTGCGCACCCACACACAGGTCCTCGACCGCGCCCACACCGCGCGCGTGAGCTTCGCGACCAACGGCTTCCGCGCCCTGCCCGCGGCCCAGGAGGAGGCGGTGCTGCGGGTCGCCCAGGAAGCCCTGCACAACGCCCTGCGCCACTCCGGCGCCGAGCACGTCCGGGTGACCGTGGACCGGCGCGGCGGTGGAGCCGTCCTGCGCGTCGCCGACGACGGCGGCGGCTTCGACCCCAAGGCGGTGCGCCGGGCCGGACGCCATCTGGGACTGGTCTCGATGCGGGACCGGACCGGCGGGGTCGGCGGCACCCTCACCGTGCACGCGGAGCCCGGCAGGGGCACCACGATCGAGATGGAGGTACCCGGTGGCTGACCCGATCAGAGTGCTGCTCGTCGACGACCACCAGGTCGTCCGCCGGGGCCTGCGCACCTTCCTGGAGGTGCAGGACGACATCGAGGTCGTCGGCGAGGCCGCGGACGGCGCCGAGGGTGTCGCCCGCGCCGAGGAACTGCGGCCCGACGTCGTCCTCATGGACGTCAAGATGCCGGGCGTGGACGGCATCGACGCCCTGCGCCGACTCCGCGAACTCGACAACCCCGCGCGCGTGCTGATCGTCACCAGCTTCACCGAACAGCGCACGGTGGTACCGGCCCTGCGCGCGGGCGCCGCCGGGTACGTCTACAAGGACGTTGACCCCGACGCGCTCGCCGGCGCCATCCGGTCCGTGCACGCCGGCCACGTCCTGCTCCAGCCCGAGGTCGCCGATGCCCTGCTCTCCCAGGACCAGGTCAACTCAGGCCAGGGCAGGGCGGGTTCACTCACCGACCGGGAGCGGGAGGTGCTCGGCCTGATAGCCGACGGCCGCTCCAACCGGGAGATCGCCCGCGCCCTGGTGCTCTCCGAGAAGACCGTCAAGACGCACGTGTCCAACATCCTCATGAAGCTCGACCTGGCCGACCGCACCCAGGCCGCCCTGTGGGCCGTACGCCATGGCGCGGCCGGCTGAACCGTCCCGGACCGCTCACCAGCGGCGACGCGGAAGGTTCCGTTCCGGGCTGAGATTCATACCGTCGTGGGAATGTCACCCGGATGGCCGTACCCTCCGGCGGCCTCCACCGTTCTCCAGTGCGTGCCGCGGCGATCGTCGCGGTGGACACCCAGGAGGGGTTGGAAAGTGAAGAACCTGAAGAAGGCAGCGGCCGTGGCGATGGTGGCCGGGGGACTGGTGGCCGCGGGCGCGGGCATGGCCTCCGCCACGGGCGGTGCCTGTGCCGGCGGTGTGGCCCAGGGCTCTCCGGGTGTCGTCTCGGGCAACGTCGTCCAGGCCCCGGTGCACGTCCCGGTGAACGCGGTCGGCAACAGCGTCAACGTCATCGGCCTGCTGAACCCGGCCTTCGGCAACCTCGGCATCAACCACTGAGGTCCCGCCGGCGCTGACCACGGGCCTTCCGGGATCCTCCCCCCGGAAGGCCTGCCGGCCCACCACGACCTGCGCCTCATGGCACCCGCGGGCTCAGCGGACCCCTCGCTCCCGTTCCTCCACCATGGAGTTGTACGCCGCCACCTGGGCCCGCCGGGCGGTCCGCTCCACCGGCCGCAGCGCCGCGCCGCGCGCCGCCATCTCCGAAGCGCTCACCGCACCGCCGTGACCCTTGTCGTACGCCAGGGACACCAGCAGACCCACCCGCTGAGCCAGCTCGAGCACCCGCACCGCACGCGGCGGATACCCCGGCGCCAGCACCTCGCGCCCCCGCTCGGCGCGCGCCCGGTACGCGTCGATCGCCGCCTCCGCCACCGGCCCCGACCCGGCGACGTCCAGCTTCGACAGCACCTCGGTCGCGTCCCGCAGCGCCTCGGCCAGCTCCCGCTCGGCCTCACCGAGCGAGGGCACATCGGCGGGCGGCGCCTCACGCACCGGCAGCACGTGCCAGACCACCTCGACATGCACATCACCGTCCGGCCCGGCCGCGTAGACCTCCGGAACCAGTCCGACCGCCGCCCCGAAGCAGAGCACCGCCTCCTCGGCCTCCAGCGCCCGCGCGTTGAAGTCCGGCGGCCCGCTCAGCCCCAGCGGATGGCCGGGCGCGGGCAGCGCCACCCGCAGGCCGAGCACCCCCAGCGCCCGCAGCCGCCCCAGCGCGAGCGTGAGCCCGGCCGGCCCCGGATCACCCGGCAGCCCCTGCACCCGGTGCACGGCGTCCTCGCCCACGATGGCGAGCGCGGCGTCATCCGGAGAGACAAGTCCGGCCAGAAGGGCGTTTCCCCAAGCGGCGAGGCGTCCTGAACGCGGTTCCGAGAACATGCCCCCACCCTAAGGACCGGACCGATGGAATGGTGCGGGGCACTCGTGGCGTAGATTTCATAGGGGCTGCGCCCACCGGCGTGGCGGACCGAGCCACAGGCGCACGCGACCAGCCGAGACCGGCCACACTGCAAGGGGAGACAACGCGCTCATGAGCGATGTTCTGGAGCTTCAGGACGTATCCGTGGTCCGCGAGGGCCGGGCTCTGGTGGACCAGGTCTCCTGGTCGGTGAAGGAGGGCGAGCGCTGGGTCATCCTCGGTCCCAACGGCGCCGGCAAGACCACCCTCCTGAACGTCGCCTCCAGCTACCTCTTCCCGAGCAAGGGCACCGCCACCATCCTCGGCGACACCCTCGGCAAGGTCGACGTCTTCGATCTGCGTCCCCGCATCGGCGTCGCCGGTATCGCCATGGCCGAGAAGCTCCCCAAGCGCCAGACCGTGCTCCAGACCGTGCTCACCGCCGCCTACGGCATGACCGCCGGCTGGCAGGAGGAGTACGACGAGGTCGACGAGCAGCGCGCCCGCGCCTTCCTCGACCGCCTCGGCATGAGCGACTTCCTCGACCGCCGCTTCGGCACCCTCTCCGAGGGCGAGCGCAAGCGCACCCTCATCGCCCGCGCCCTGATGACCGACCCCGAGCTGCTGCTGCTCGACGAGCCCGCCGCCGGTCTCGACCTCGGCGGCCGCGAGGACCTGGTGCGCCGCCTCGGCCGGCTCGCCCGCGATCCCATCGCCCCCTCGATGATCATGGTCACCCACCACGTCGAGGAGATCGCCCCCGGCTTCACCCACGTCCTCATGATCCGCCAGGGCAAGGTCCTCGCCGCCGGCCCGATCGAACTCGAACTCACCTCCCGCAACCTCTCCCTCTGCTTCGGCCTCCCGCTCGTCGTCGACCAGGTCGGTGACCGCTGGACCGCTCAGGGCCTGCCCCTGTCCTGACGCCCGTCGCACCCCCGTTCGCGCCCTGTCCGCCGCCGGATCGCGGTCCTACCATGACCATGTGAACGACATCGACGCATGGGTGTGGTGGCTCGTCGGCGCGGCGGCTCTCGGAATCCCCCTCGTGGTCACCGCGATGCCGGAGTTCGGCATGTTCGCGGTCGGAGCGGTCGCGGCCGCGGTCGTCGCCGGGCTCGGCTTCGGCGTGGTGATCCAGGTCCTCGCCTTCGTCGTCGTCTCGGTCGCCCTTATCGCCGTGGTCCGCCCCATCGCGGCCCGGCACGGCAGACAGCGGCCCCAACTGGCCACCGGTGTCGACGCCCTGAAGGGAAAACAGGCCGTCGTCCTGGAACGCGTCGACGGCTCCGGCGGCCGTATCAAACTCGCCGGGGAGATCTGGTCGGCCCGCTCGCTCGACACCGGCCGCGCCTACGACGTGGGCCAGGAGGTGGACGTCGTGGACATCGAAGGGGCCACCGCGATCGTCATCTGAGCCGTCCTGCCCACGAGTTGGGCGACGGTCTGTCAGACTCGACCAGCAAGATCCTCAACGGCGATTGGAACCGTTGAAGGTGCCGAGGCGGAGAGGGGTACGGGGAACACGATGGAACCGGTCATCATCGTCCTGATCATTCTGGTGGTGTTGGTCTTCATCGCCCTGATCAAGACCATCCAGGTCATTCCACAGGCCAGCGCCGCCATCGTCGAGCGCTTCGGCCGCTACACCCGGACCCTGAACGCGGGCCTGAACATCGTGGTCCCGTTCATCGACACCATCCGCAACCGCATCGACCTGCGCGAACAGGTCGTCCCGTTCCCGCCCCAGCCGGTGATCACCCAGGACAACCTGGTCGTCAACATCGACACCGTCATCTATTACCAGGTGACCGACGCCCGGGCCGCCACCTACGAGGTCGCCAGCTACATCCAGGCCATCGAGCAGCTCACCGTCACCACCCTGCGCAACATCATCGGCGGCATGGACCTCGAACGCACGCTGACCTCCCGCGAGGAAATCAACGCGGCCCTGCGCGGCGTCCTCGACGAGGCCACCGGCAAGTGGGGCATCCGCGTCAACCGCGTGGAACTGAAGGCCATCGAACCGCCCACCTCCATCCAGGACTCGATGGAGAAGCAGATGCGCGCGGACCGTGACAAGCGCGCCGCGATCCTCACGGCCGAAGGTACGCGCCAGGCGGCCATCCTGACCGCCGAGGGCGAGAAGCAGTCCCAGATCCTGCGCGCCGAGGGTGAGGCCAAGGCCGCAGCGCTCCGCGCCGAGGGCGAGGCCCAGGCCGTGCGTACGGTCTTCGAGGCCATCCACGCCGGCGACCCCGACCAGAAGCTCCTCTCCTACCAGTACCTCCAGATGCTCCCGAAGATCGCCGAAGGCGACGCCAACAAGCTCTGGATCGTCCCCAGCGAGATCGGCGACGCCCTGAAGGGCCTGTCCGGCGCGATGGGCAACTTCGGCTCCCTGGGCGGCGGACAGCCGGGCAACGGCGGCAACTCCGTCCCGCCCCAGAACAACGGCCCCCACACGGAACGCCGCGAGAAGCCGTCGATCGACTGACACCGCACAACGAAGCGACCCCGCGTCCCGTCAACGGGCGCGGGGTCGCTTCGTTTCGTCGTTTCGCGGCCGGGCCGCGCAGGCTCCGGTGACTGGTGCTGCGACCGGAAAGGTGCACCGGCCAACCTTTCCGGCCACAGCACTAGGCCGCTTCCCGGGCGAGCCACTCGGGGAGCGCGGCCATGTCCTCCTGCCCGAGGGCCAGGAGCATCGCATCGGCCGGTGTCGGCTCGAACGGCTCCCGCAGCAAGGCCATACCGGCCTCCTCCGGAGTCCGGTTCGCCTTGCGGTGATTGTCCTCCGCGCACGCGGCCACCGTGTTCAGCCAGGTGTCCTGCCCGCCCTGCGCCCGCGGCAGCACATGGTCCACGGTCGTCGCCCTGCGCCCGCAGTAGGCGCACCGGTGCCGGTCCCGGACCAGCACCCCGCGCCTCGACCAGGGCGCTTGTCTTCGGAACGGCACCCGTACGTATCTGCAGAGCCTGATCACCCGGGGCGCGGGTATGTCGACATCGGCACCGCGCATACGCAGTACGGGATGGGCCTGCTCGACGACGGCCTTGTCCTGCAGCACCAGAACAACGGCCCGGTTCAGAGTCACCGTCGACAGCGGCTCGAAGCTCGCGTTCAGAACCAGCGTGTCACGCATCCAGCCCACCTCCCGTGCGCACCTGCCCACCCCCCGGCGGGCTCGGATCAACTCTGTACGGGCGCGCCGAGATGGACAACGCAATAAAAAATGCCCGCCTCTGATCACTTCCAAGACCAGAGGCGGGCAAACGTTCAATGAACGCTTGGCTGAATCGGCGCGGTACGCCAGCCCTCGGCGGGCGTCTCGTACTCACCGATGAGCTGGGCACGCGCGATGGCGTGGAACCGCAGATTGAAACCGACGACCGCCGGAGAGACGTCCGAGTCCGGGCCGAGCTTCTCCTGGTCCACCGCGTACACCGTGAAGACGTACCGGTGCGGGCCGTCGCCCGGCGGCGGAGCGGCACCACCGAAGTCCTTGGTCCCGTAGTCGTTGCGGACGTGCACGGCACCCTCGGGCAGACCCTCGAACTTGCCACTGCCCGCACCGGCCGGCAGCTCCGTCACGGAGGCCGGGATGTCGAACAGGACCCAGTGCCAGAACCCGCTGCCGGTCGGCGCGTCGGGGTCGTAGCAGGTCACGGCGAAGCTCTTGGTCTCAGCGGGGAAGCCCTCCCAGCGCAGCTGCGGCGAGGTGTTCCCCTCCGCGTGGACCTGGGCGCTCCCCAGCGTCGCACCCTCCTCGACGTCCTCACTCGTCACCGTGAACGACGGGACGGGCGGATGGAAGTCGTGGGGGAGCGGCCGCCGCTTGAGCTCGGTCACCTCGGTACCTCCTGAATCGATTACTGGAATCAGCAGTTCCGAGCCTAGAACCAGTTCCGCTTGGAGCCGACCTCGGACAGCCACTGGTTGAGGTAGGCCGCCCAGTCGGTCCCGTGGTAGTCGTTCAGACCCACCTGGAAGGAGCGGAAGGTGTCCGAGCCCTCGCTGAACAGACCCGGCTTCTTGTCCATCTCCAGGACGACGTCCATGGCGTGCTCGTCGGCCACGAAGCTCAGCTCGACCTGGTTCAGCCCGCGGTACTGCGACGGCGGGAAGAACTCGATCTCCTGGTAGAACGGCAGCCGCTGCCGCGTACCCCGGATGTGACCGCGCTCCATGTCCGCGCTCTTGAAGCGGAAGCCGAGCTGGATGAAGGCGTCCAGGATCGCCTTCTGCGCCGGCATCGGGTGCACGTTGACGGGGTCGAGGTCGCCGGAGTCCACCGCGCGGGCGATCTGCAGCTCGGTGGTCACACCGATGTTCATGCCGCGCAGCCCCTGCCCGTCGATCATCGTGATCGGCGTCTCCCAGGGGATCTCGAGCCCGAACGGCACCGCGTGCACCGCGCCCGCCTGCAGCTCGAAGGCACCACCGAGCCGCACCTTGGTGAACTCGATGTCCTGCTTGTACTCCTGGTCGCCGCTCTCCACCTCGACCTTGGCCTGCAGCCCCACGGACAGACCCTCGATGTCCTGGTTCACGGACCCGCCCTGGATCCGCACCTCGCCCTGGACGACACCGCCCGGTACGACGTTGACCTCGGTGAGCACCGTCTCGACCGAGGCCCCACCGGCCCCGAGGCTCGCGAGCAGCTTCTTGAACGCCATGACTCTCCCCTTACGAAAGGACCCTCGCCCGGTACAAACGCGATCGGGCCACCCGCGGTTCCGGCCGGGCGGCTACCCGTCTGGGCTACCCTCGGAGGGCATGATCGCGCCCCCGGACCGTATGCCACTGCCCCGAGACTTCTTCGACCGCCCCGTACTCCAGGTCGCACCCGATCTGCTCGGCCGCATCCTGGTCCGCGCGACCCCCGACGGCCCCATCGCGGTACGCCTCACCGAGGTCGAGGCGTACGACGGCCCGAACGATCCCGGCTCGCACGCTTACCGGGGCCGCACCGCCCGCAACGACGTCATGTTCGGGGAGCCCGGACATGTGTACGTCTACTTCACCTACGGCATGTGGCACTGCATGAACCTCGTCTGCGGACCCGAGGGCACGGCGAGCGCCGTGCTGCTCCGGGCCGGCGAGGTCGTCGAGGGCGCCGAGCTGGCGCGCGAACGCCGGGTTTCGGCCCGGAACGACAAGGAACTGGCCAAGGGCCCGGCCCGCCTCGCCACGGCCCTGGGGGTGGACCGCGCCCTCGACGGCACGGACGCGTGTGCCGCCGGCGAGACGCCGCTGAGGATGCTGACCGGCACTCCGATCGCCTCCGACCAGGTACGAAGCGGTCCACGCACCGGGGTCGCCGGCGAGGGCGGCAACGGCGACGTCCACCCCTGGCGCTTCTGGGTGGCCAACGACCCGACCGTGAGCCCTTATCGGGCCCACGTCCCAAGGCGCCGCCGAAGTTGACTCCGCCGTGGAAGGTGCGTAATGTGGCCCGAGCCGCTGAACCGGGTACGGCGATCGCCTGCAGCCGGAGCGGCCAACCCACTGCCTAGCCACAACCCCTGAGCGGGGTCGATTCCGGCGCGCCCGCGCGTCCGAATTCGAACTCGCCGGACTCGATTATGAGTCGCCGGGAGAATCGGCTAGCGTAGTGAATGTCGAAAGGCCGACAGGCGAAAGCCCAAGGTCGGCCGGCGAATCCCGCCGACAGGGAATCGGATGCCGAAAGCATCTGATAAAGTCGGAACCGCCGGAAAGGGAAACGCGAGAGCGGGAACCTGGAAAGCACCGAGGAAATCGGGTCGAGAAAAGATCTGATAGAGTCG
>NZ_JBHVUH010000010.1:0-391407 GCF_042884245.1 Streptomyces sp. NPDC058145
CCCCCTGACGGGGGCGTGCCCGCCCGGCGCCTCCCCGTTGGTGTCCTGCCTGCTTCCCGGACCGCCCTGTCAGGGCAGCAGCTTCTCGATGGCCGACGGCCCCTCGGCCTCCAGCTTGCGGCGCGCCCAGTCGAGGGTCGCCGGGGTGACGTCCCTGCCCGTCGCCATCACCAGGTCCTCCGGGGTCAGACCCCGTGAAGGAGCGGAGTGGAGCAGGGCGTCCGGGGTGCAGTGGTCGTCGGACGACCGGGACCCTTCGGGTGTGGATGTCGACATGATGCCTCCTCCTCGGTCCGGATGACCGCATCCGTGCCGGTGCCGCCGAACGGGGCACCCTCTCACCATTCACCGCCGCGCCGAACCCTGCATCCGGAAGGGGCCGCAGAGCGGGGTGAGGACCGCCTGCCCAGCCCGCGCCGAGGCACTCGCCCGTAAGCTGGAAATCCGCCCATACCCTGGAAAACAGCAGCGTTCCGCACCGGGGAGGCCTCAACGATGGCCGAGATGCCCTTCCAGCAGGAGTCGTCCCGAAGCCCCCGCTACCTGCCGATCGCCGAGCACGGTCTCATCGGCGACCTGCGCAGTGTCGCGCTGGTCGGCACCAACGGCACGATCGACTGGTACTGCTCACCTTCCTTCGACGCACCCAGTGTCTTCGCGTCGATCCTGGACGCCGAGCGCGGTGGCAGCTTCGAGCTGGCCGCCGCCGTACCGGGCCGGACCAAGCAGTTCTACTTCCCCGACACCAACGTGCTGATCACCCGCTTCTTCACCGAGGACGGGGTCGGCGAGGTGCAGGACTTCATGCCGGTCGCCGGGGACGGGCTCGCCGCCGAGTCGGGCCGGCACCGGCTGATCCGGCGCGTGGTGTGCGTGCGCGGCACCGTCCCCTTCCGGGCCAGGGTCGCGCCGCGCTTCAACTACGGCGCCGACCCGCACACCGTGCGCAAGCTGAACGGCCTGCTCTTCTTTGAATCGCCCGAGCGGTCCCTTGCGCTCACCTCCACCGTCGTCATGGAGTGCGACGGACGGGACGCGTGGGCCGACTTCAAGCTCGGCGAGAGCGAGACCGCGGTGTTCGCCCTGGACCTGGCCGGCGAGGAGGTGCCACCGCGCGGCTGCCCCCACATGGAGGCCGAGCACGAGTTCAACGCCACCGTCACCTACTGGCGGCACTGGCTCCACCAGTCCCGCTACCGGGGCCGCTGGCGCGAGATGGTCCACCGCTCCGCGCTCACCCTCAAGCTCCTCACCTACGCCCCCACCGGCGCCATCGTCGCCGCGCCCACCACCAGCCTGCCCGAACAGCTCGGGGGCGAGCGCAACTGGGACTACCGCTACGTGTGGGTGCGCGACGCCGCCTTCGCCGTCTACGCGCTGCTGCGGCTCGGCTTCACCGGCGAGGCCGAGGCGTTCATGCGGTTCCTGACCACGCACATCAGCCCCGGCTGCGGCGACCACGCCGGACCACTGCAGATCATGTACGGCATCGACGGCCGCACCGAGCTGCCCGAACGCGAACTCACCCATCTGGAGGGCCATCTGGGCTCCGCCCCGGTCCGGGTCGGCAACGCAGCCGCCGACCAGCTCCAGCTCGACATCTACGGCGCCCTGATCGACTCCATCTACCTCTACGACAAGTGGGCCCAACCCATCTCCAGCGGCCAGTGGGACGACGTGTGCCACCTCGTGGGCTGGGTGTGCGACCACTGGGACCAGCCCGACGAGGGCGTGTGGGAGACCCGGGGCGGCCGCCGCAACTTCCTGTACTCGCGGCTGATGTGCTGGGTGGCCGTGGAACGGGCCATCCGCCTGGCCAACCGGCGCGGACTCCCCGCCGACCTGCCCCGCTGGCGCCAGTCCCGCGACACCATCTACCGGCGGATCATGGACCGCGGCTGGTCCGAGCGGCGCGGCGCCTTCGTCCAGCACGAGGACAGCGAGGTGCTCGACGCGGCCGTGCTCATGATGCCGCTCGCCAAGTTCATCGCCCCCACCGACCCCAAGTGGCTGTCCACCCTGGACGCCCTCACCGAGGACCTGGTCTCCGACTCCCTCGTCTACCGCTACGACCCGCAGGCCAGCCCCGACGGACTCCGCGGCGACGAGGGCACCTTCTCGATCTGCTCGTTCTGGTACGTCGAGGCCATGGTCCGGGCCGGGCGGCTCGACGAGGCCCGGCTGGCCTTCGAGAAGATGCTCACCTACGCCAACCACCTCGGCCTGTACGCCGAGGAGATCGGCCGCACCGGCGAGCAGCAGGGCAACTTCCCGCAGGCCTTCACCCATCTGTCCCTCATCAGCGCAGCCTTCAACCTCGACCGCGCCCTCGGCTGAGCCACCCGGGCCCGCGCACGGGCGGCGGAGGGTGCCGTGTGCCGCGCAGGCCGCACGGGTACCCGGGGGTCTTACGAAGGACGAAGAACACAGGGCCCGCGAAAGGAGGAGACCCCGCATGACCAGCACCAGCGAGACCGGCGACGTCACCGGAACCCTCGACAGGGACTACAACCTCATCTGGTACGTAGAGGCGTGCCTGAGCAACGCCCTGCGCCTGGAGCAGTACATCCAGGACGCCGACCGTGAGAAGGACAACGAGGTCGTGGAGCTGTTCCGCAAGGCCCAGTCGGACAGCCGTAAGGGCGCCGAACTGGGCAAGCAGTTGCTGCGCTCGCGGCTCGGCGGCTGACCGGGCCCCCGCCGGGTTCGCGCCGCACCCCCCCCGCGTGCTCGGCGGACGCACCGGCCGGGATGATCCCGGCGGTCAGGACAGTGGCTGCTCCGCCCAGATGATCTTCCCGTGGGGGGTGTACCGGGTGCCCCAGCGCTCGGCGAGCTGCGCGACCAGGAAGAGGCCCCGGCCGCCCTCGTCGGTGCTCGCCGCGTACCGCAGATGCGGGGAGGTGGTGCTGCCGTCGGAGACCTCGCAGATCAGCGTCCGCTCGCGCAGCAGCCGTACCCCGATCGGGTCGCGCCCGTAGCGGATGGCGTTGGTCACCAGCTCGCTGAGGATCAGCTCCGTGGTGAACGACAGCTCCTCCAGGCCCCAGCCGTCGAGCCGCCGGGTCACCGACGCCCGCACCTCGGCGACGGCCGCCGGTTCGGACGGGACCTGCCACTCGGCGACCCGGTCCGTGCTGAGGACCCGGGTGCGCGCCACGATCAACGCCACGTCGTCGCTGGGCCGGGCCGGGAGGCGGTCCAGCACGGTCCGGCAGGTGTCCTCGGGCGAGGCGCCGGGCGTCCGGCGCAACGCGTCGCGCAGCAGTTCGAGGCCGACGTCGATGTCCCGGTCCCGGTCCTCCACCAGACCGTCGGTGTAGAGCACCAGACTGCTGCCCTCCGCCAGCTCCAGATCGACCGTCTCGAACGGCAGACCGCCCAGGCCCAGCGGGGGACCCGCGGGCACCTCCGGGAACTCCACCTCGCCGTCCGGGCACACGAGCACCGGCGGCGGATGCCCGGCCCGGGCGACGGTGCAGCGCCGGGACACCGGGTCGTACACCGCGTACAGACAGGTCGCGCCGGTGACCGCGGCACCGTCGGCCGGGGTCTCGTCCTGGTCGATGCGGCCCACCAGTTCGTCCAGCAGGCCGAGCAGTTCGTCGGGCGGCAGATCGAGCGCGGAGAAGTTGTGCACCGCCGTGCGCAGCCGGCCCATCGTCGCCGCCGCGTGCAGCCCGTGCCCCACGACGTCGCCCACCACCAGGGCCACCCGGGCGCCGGACAGCGGCAGTACGTCGAACCAGTCGCCGCCCACCCCGGCCTGCGCCGGCAGATAGCGGTAGGCGATCTCCAGGGCGTCCTGCTCGGGCAGGGAGCGCGGCAGCAGGCTGCGCTGGAGGGCCACCGCCATGCTGTGCTCACGGGTGTAGCGGCGGGCGTTGTCGATGGACACGGCGGCCCGTGCCACCAGTTCCTCGGCGAGGGCCAGCTCCTCGGCGTCGAACGGCTGCGGCTTCTCCGCGCGCCAGAAGTTCGCCAGGCCCAGGACCAGGTTGCCCGCCCTCAGCGGCACGGTGATCAGCGAGTGGATCCCGTACGCCACGACCTGACCGGTGCGGTCCACGTCCTGTGCCAGCCAGCCGGACGCCTCGCGGAGCACCGGCTCCACGACGGACTGCCCCGTCGTCAGGCTCCGGGCCTGCGGCGACGTCGGCACGAACCGGATGCGCTCGCCCAACGGATACAGCGGGGCGTCCTTGCGGATGCCGCTGAACGCCGCCCGGCGCAGCGCGGTGCCCGGCTTCGGCTCCTCGCCCTTCAGCACCGCGTCGAACAGGTCCACGGTGGCGAAGTCCGCGAACCGGGGCACGGCCAGTCCGGCCAGCTCCTCCGCCGTACGGGCCACGTCCAGGCTGGTGCCGATGCCCACCCCGGCGTCGTACAGCATGTTCAGCCGCTCGCGGGCCACCTCCGCGCGGCCGGACAGGGCGCGCAGCTCCGTGGAGTCGCGCAGCGTGGTGACGCTGCCCGGCGGCCCGCCGCGCAGGTCGGTGGGGCGCTGGTTGATGGCCAGCAGCCGGTCCTTGACCAGATGCACCTCGTCCGTGGCGACCCGCCCGGAGGCGAGCAGCCCGGCCGTCTCGTCGTCCAGCCCCAGTTCCAGCACATGCCGCTGCTCGGCGTCCTCGGGCAGGTCCAGGAGCCGCTGCGCCTCGTCGTTGGCGAGCAGCAGCCGGCCACCACCGCCGACGATGAGGACGCCCTCCCGGACGGCGTGCAGCACCGCGTCGTGGTGTTCGTACATCCGGGTCATCTCGTACGGTCCGAGGCCGCGCGTCTGGCGCAGCAGCCGTCTGCTGACCAGGGCCGTGCCCGCGGTGGCCAGCGCCATCGCCGCCGCGGC
Source organism: Streptomyces sp. NPDC058145 (assembly GCF_042884245.1). Lineage (NCBI taxonomy): Bacteria > Bacillati > Actinomycetota > Actinomycetes > Kitasatosporales > Streptomycetaceae > Streptomyces > Streptomyces sp. NPDC058145. Next base: position 4,850 of record NZ_JBHVUH010000010.1, read on the forward strand.
CGCCGCGAGCAGCAGGGGTAGCTGCTGGTTGGCGGTCCCGCCCACGTGCGCGGTGGTGATCCCGGACGACACCAGGCCCACCACCTTGCCGGCCTTGTCCTTGACCGGCACGACGACCTGCACCAGCGGGCCGATCGTCCCGTTGACCTTCTCGACGACCGTGCCGCCGGCGACGGCCGGCGCGAGCGTCCCGACGAACTTCTTGCCGATTCGGTCGGGCTTGGGATGGGTGTACCGGGTGCCGTCGGTCGACATCACGACGACGAAGTCCACGCCGGTCGCCTTGCGGGTGGCCTCGGCGCGTGGCTGCAGGATGGCCGTCGGGTCAGGGGCGCGCAGCGCGGCGGCCGTGCCGGGCGCGTTGGCGAACGACTCGGCGACGGCGAGCGAGCGGCTGCGGGCCTCCTGGGCGCTGTCGTGCCGCACCTGGAGCACCTGGGCCACCACGGCCGACACGACCAGCAGCAGCACGATCACCGCTTGCAGCAGGAACACCTGTCCGGCGACGCTGTGTCCGGTCACCGCCGACCGCAGCACGCCCGGCGGTGCGCCGTTCGTGCCGGCCGCCTGCTGCCTCGGTGCGCGCGGACGCCCGAAGGAACGGGGCGGCCGAGTCTCGGGCCGGCCGGGCAGTCGGACCATGAGCCCATGTCTACACTGCGCGGCCCCGGGTGGCGAGGGCGTCGGCCGAGGCGGCTGCCGCGGGAGCCGGCCGCGTGCCGCGGTCACCGCCCCTGCGCCGGGCGCCGGGTGGCGAGCAGCAGCGCCACGTCGTCCGGCCGGGCGGTGGCGTTGCGGGCGGTGGAGGTGAGCCGGTCGGCGACCCCGGCGAGGGAGCCGCCCCGCCGTCCGACGGCCGCCCCGGCCCGCGACAGCGCCAGGGCCAGCGCGGTGATGCCGTCGTCGATGTCGGTGCCGGGCCGCTCCACCAGCCCGTCGGTGTACAGGGCGAGGACCGCGCGCGGCTCCAGCCGCAGCCCGGTCACCGGGTACTGGGCCTGCGGATCCACCCCGAGGACGACACCGCCCGGGATGTCCAGCACCCTGGTCCGTCCGTCGGGGCAGCGCAGCAGCGGCGGTGGATGCCCCGCCCGGGCCGCCCGGGCCCGTCCGGTGGCCGGGTCCAGCCGGACGTAGCAGCAGCTCGCGAACTGGCCCGGATCGAGGTCGATCAGCAGCCGGTTGGTGCCGCTCATCACCTCGTCGGGCGGCCGGTCCCCCAGCGCGAAGGCCCGCACCGCGCTGCGCAGCTGGCCCATGGTGGCCGCCGCCTGCACACCGTGCCCCTGCACATCGCCGATCACCAGCGCCAGCCCGCTGCCCGCCTCCACCACGTCGTACCAGTCGCCGCCCACGTCCATGCCCTGGGTGCCGGGCAGATAGCGTCCGGCCGTCTCCACCCGGGGATGCGCCGACAGCCGCCGGGGCAGCAGGGCCTGCTGAAGACCCCGGGCGAGCGCCGCCTCGCTGTCGTAGCGCTGGGCCCGCTCCATCGAGTGCGCGATCAGTCCGGCCAGGGCGGTGAGGACCGCACGCTCCTGGGTGCCGAAGCCGCGCGGGCGGTCGAACCCGAGGATGCACGAGCCGACGGGCCGGCCTGAGGCGATCAGCGGCAGGAAGGCACGGGCGCCCTCCTCGGCGTCCAGGGCGAGCCCGGGATAAGTGTCCGCCAGCTGCCGCATGGACTCGAAGAACAGCGGGCGGCCGGTGGTGAGGGTCTCCACGCCAGGTATGTGCGCGTCCAGGCCGACGCCGTCGAACGGGGCGAGGAAGCCCTGGGGGAAGCCGGTCTCCCAGGCCAGGTACAGGTGGCGCTCCTGGAGCAGGTAGATGGCCAGGCGGCGGCCGCCGAAGGCGGGCAGCAGCTCCCGCATCACGACCGCCGACACCTGCCGGGCGGTGACCGCGTCGGTCAGCGCGATCGCCAGTGCGATGGGCCGGTACAGCGGGGCCAGCGAGTGATCGCCGAGCACCGTGTCCTCCAGGGCGTGCGGCTCGTCCGGCGGCCGGTCGGCGGTCTCCGGCTCCGTCGACGCGTCCACGTGGCTGGCCGGCACGAGCGTGCAGGTGAGGATGTCCGGGCCGGGATGGACCGTCAGGGCGAGCCAGTCACCCCCGGCGGGCCCCGCGGCGCCCTGCGGCGGGCGCCGGACGTGCACGTGCACCGGTTCGAGCGACAGCAGCACGCCGCGCAGATGGTCGTCGTACGGCGGTCCGGTCAGCCACGGCATCGCCTCCCACAGCGGACGGCCGAGCAACGCCGGCCGCTCCCGGCCCGCGAGCCGGGCCGCGGCCGGGTTGACGTACACGACCAGCCCCATCCGGTCCAGGCAGAACACCCCTTGCGGGAGCAGATCGGCCGCGCCGTCCGCCGCCGCGGCGGGCCCCGGCTCGAAGACGATGCCGCCCACCAGCACCTTCGCGCCCGCGTCCGCCTTCGGCCACAGGTCCAGCAGCCGGAGGGCACCGTGCACCGATCTGACGCTCAGCGGCACGGGCGGCGGCTTCCCGGCGGCGGTCTCGTGCAGCGCGGCCAGGATGTGTCCGGCCTCGTCCCGGGACAGCGCGTCCGCGAGCGCCGGGCCGGTGCCGGGGAACTCGCCCGTCCGCAGCCCGAGCAGCGCGCTCAGCCGGTCGTCGGCGTCCACCGCGGAGGTCGCCGGGTCCCAGGTGAAGCGGCCCACCCTGGTCTCAGCGGGACGCGTGACGGGCGGCCGTGCGCACAGCGGGTCCCCGTCCCAGGCGAGTGCCGCCTCCTCCCCGTTCGCGAGCCCGAGAAGCTCGGCGCCCAGTCCTTCGGCGAGCCGCCCGAGCAGCTCCTGGTCCAGCAGCTCGTCCACCGTGTCCGGCACCGCCGGTCGCAGCACCGTGAGCACACCGAGCGGCTCGGCCCCGCCCGGCACCGGCACGTGCACCGACCCGAACGGGAACGGCAGACCCGCCGCGAACTGCGGATACCGGCGCACCGTCTCCGTGGCGTCGGGCAGCACCACAGGGACGCCGAGACGGTAGGCGTCGGCCACCGGGAAGGGCCGGCCCAGGTGCAGCCGCCACCAGGGCCGGAACAGCGGCCCGGGCAGCCCCACCAGCACGGCCAGGCGCAGCAGCCCCGGGGTGCTGGAACGCAGGTAGACACCGGCCACGCGGCCGCCGGCCGCGCCGAGCGCGCCGGTCGAGGCGTCGACCAGCAGCGTGGCCAGCCGGGCCCGCGTACCGGCCGTGCGCTCGCGGCTCACAGCCATGGGTGCCTACCTCCCGTGCGCCGCCGGGTGGATGACACAGCAAGAATGCGCCACCCGGGCGGCGGACCGCACCTGGGCGGAGCAGGAAGGGCGGCGGGAGAGCGGCCTTCGCATCCACCGGGATGCCGGTGGACCCGGTCCGCGTCGCCGCGAGGTGCGGCGGACCGGCGTGGGACGCGGGGCCGGTTCAGAACTCCTTGGTCTTCGGCGGCAGGGCGCGGCCGGCCCCCAACTCGGTCCCCTCCGGCAGGACGCGGCCGACCCGCAGGCTGCGCAGGGCAAGGAGCAGGACGGCGATGTCGTCCAGGTAGACCGGGTCCGGCAGCAGATCGGTGGGCAGCACCAGGTACGCGACCGCACCCCAGAACACCCACCGCGGTCCCGTGGGCAGCCCGGCGCGCCGCAGGGTGCGCCGGGCGCGGACCAGGCGCACCAGCAGGCCGACGGCGACGGCGAGCAGCACCGCCGCGACGACGGCGCCTGTCACCAGCCAGGTCGCGGTGGAATCCATGCGGCCTCCAGTCCCTCGTGACGGACGGGGCGGGCCGGTGCGGCCCCCTTCACTTCCCCTTCTCTTCCCTCTGCCCGGTCCCGGCCGCCGTACCGCCTCGCGTGCCGGTCCACTACCGCCGCTCCGCCGCGCCGGCGCCGGGGACTTCGGGGACTCCGGGGATTTCCAGGACTCCTGGGGCCTCGGACGGGCCGTCCGGGGCGGGTGCCGGGCGCGGGCCCTTGGCGGTGAACCGCAGTCGTTCGAAGGTCCGCGTCAGCTGCTGGAGCGCGGCGGGTGTCCGGGCGCCCGTCCGCTGCTGCTGCGGCAGCGCGGCGGGGGCGGGCGCGTCGCGGAGGGCGGTCAGCGCCTGGTGGGCCTGCTCGGCGGCCTCCCGGTACAGGTCCCGGGACTTCGTCATCGCCTCCAGCGCGTCGGCGTACATGGCGACCAGCTCCCGCTGCCGCTCCAGTTCCTCCTGGAGCGTCGTCAGGGTCCAGTTCTCGCGCAGGTCCGTCAGCGCCTCCTGGGCGCCAGGCGGCAGCGGCCGGGGGAGGGCCATGAAGTCGCGCAGTGCCGCCACGAGTCCGGCCGGCTCCGAGCCGTCCAGGAAGACGGTGCGCACGCTGTGCTCCCGGCCGTCGTAGTCCTGGGGCGCCGGGTCCGGCGGCAGCAGCACGGCACCGCCGCGGGGCACCTCGACGCCGAGGTCCTTCAGCGCCCAGTTGACGGCGCGGAACTGCTGAGGCGCGGCCCGGTGCTCCATCACGCGGTGCCGGAGCCCCGGCGGCAGCAGCCGGGCCAGGGGCAGCCTGCCCTGCTCGTCGGGGGTCATCGCCTCGTGCACGACGACATGCGCGCACCAGGACTCGCGGGCGGCGTCCTTCAGCCGGCGCCGCGTCTCCTTGTCGTCGTCGGGCAGCGGGTTGACCTGGCCGAAGCGCAGGCCCTGGACGGTGGGGTGGTGGTCCCAGTCGCCGTCGGCGCCCTCCGCCGGCCCGGCCTCGGGCCAGAACAGGGTCGCGGGGGAGGGCCACGCCTCGTCCCACGGGCGCTCCGCCTCGGCGACGAGCGTCCACTCCTGCCCCTCGGGGCGGGCGGCCCGCGGTACGAGGGTGAGCCGGGCCCGCACGGTCACGGTGCCGCCGGCCCGCCAGCGGGCCTCGAAGATCCGTTCGGGGGAGTCGTCGGGCACGGGCGGCTCGGCGAAGTCGTCGATGTCCCCGCTCTCCCTGTGCCGTCCGAGGGTGCGGCGGACGACGTCCTCGGCGGCGGGGCCGGGGTGGCGGCCGCGGGCCGCCCAGAGGGTCTGCGGGATGGTGGCGTGGTCGGTGGCGGAGTTCGACATGGGCCAATCTGCTGATGGGGGCCGGTGCGCTACCCAGTATCACCGCTGGGGGGCGGAACCCGTCGACAGGGCCCCGGGCGGCGCGCCGTGCCACCGGTGACAGAGGCGCGGGGCGCGTCACGGGCGGTCTCGCGGTGGTGTGCCCGCGCTCCCGGGCGCGCGACCGACGCTCCCGCGCACCGGGCGCGCGCCGGTCACCCGTGACGCACGCCGCTGACACGAGGCTCGCGCCGATCACCCGGGGTGCGCGCCGCACGTGTGACACGACCGTCGTTCACACGTCCCGGAGCCGGGACCGGACGCCCACAATGGGCCGTCGGACGGGGCCGCCCACCCATCCGCTCGGGGCGGGCCCCGTCCACCGACGAGTTACGCGCCGCTCTCCCGCAGCATGTCCTCACGCTCGACGAGCTTCACGCGATCACGGCCCTGCGGCTCGCCCAGCGCGCGCTCGGCGGCGTCCAGCTTGTACCAGCCCTCCCAGGTGGTGAAGCGGACCTCGCGCTCGGCGAGGAAGGCGTCCACGGCCTCCGGCGCCGGCGAGGCAGGGGTGTGCAGGCGGCCGTTCGCGTGGTCGTCCAGCAGGTTGGCCACGGTCTCGTTGGCGTCGCCCTTGGTGTGGCCGATGAGGCCGATGGGGCCGCGCCGGATCCAGCCGGTGACGTACGTCGACTGCAGGTGGCCGCCGCTCTCCTCGAGGACCCGGCCGCCCCGGTCCGGCACCGTGCCGGAATCCAGGTCCCAGGGCAGCTTGGGCAGCTTGTCGGAGAGGTAGCCGACCGCGCGGTACACGGCGCTGACGTCCCAGTCCTTGAACTCACCGGTGCCCTTGACGTTCCCGGTGCCGTCCAGGGCGGTGCGCTCGGTGCGCAGGCCGACGACCCTGCCGTCCTCGCCGAGGATCTCCGAGGGGGACTCGAAGAAGTGCAGGAACAGCTTGTGCGGCCGCTCGCCGGCGTCGCGGATCGCCCAGTTCTCCAGGGTCTTGGCGACCATGTCGGCCTGCTTGTTGCCACGCCGGGTCTCGATGGAGCCGGCGTCGTAGTCGATGTCCTCGGGGTCGACGATGACCTCGATGTTGGGGGAGTGGTCCAGCTCGCGCAGCTCCATCGGGCTGAACTTCGCCTGTGCCGGGCCGCGGCGGCCGAAGACGTGGATCTCCTTGGCCCGGTTCGCCTTCAGGCCGTCGTACACGTTCGGCGGGATCTCGGTGGGCAGCAGCTCGTCGGCCGTCTTGGCGAGGACGCGGGCCACGTCGAGCGCCACGTTGCCGACGCCGAGCACGGCGACCTTCTCGGCCTCCAGCGGCCAGGTGCGCGGCACGTCCGGGTGGCCGTCGTACCAGGAGACGAAGTCCGCGGCGCCGTAGGAGCCGTCCAGTTCGACGCCGGGTAGGGACAGCTCGCGGTCGGCCGTGGCGCCGGTCGAGAAGACCACCGCGTCGTAGAACGCCCGGAGGTCGTCCAGGCTGATGTCGGTGGGGTAGTCGACGTTGCCGAAGAGGCGGATCTGCGGCTTGTCGAGCACCTGGTGCAGGGCGGTGATGATGCCCTTGATGCGCGGGTGGTCGGGCGCCACGCCGTAGCGGATCAGGCCGAACGGGGCGGGCATCCGCTCGAAGAGATCGATGGAGACACCGGGCTCGGCGGCCACCTCGGACTTGAGCAGGGCGTCGGCGGCGTAGATCCCGGCCGGGCCGGCTCCGACGATGGCTACCCGCAGGGGGCGCGGCATGATCAGTTCCCTTCGAGCGTGAACATTCGAGCCTGAACAGAAGACTCGCTCGATCGGGAAGCCTAAGCTAAGGCAGCCCTAAGTTAGTACGCGGGTCTGGTCTATGACCTCATAAGCGGATCTTATGAGGGTTCAAGGAGCCACTTATGCCCCGGGCCGGGCCGGGGCCGACACCCCTGGAAAGGGGGTCAGGCCGGCCGGATCACCCGGTGGATCGCGGACTCCCCGGCGCCGTAGATCGACTCCTCGCGGATCGTGGATCCCGGGCCCGGTGCGTGGATCATCATGCCGTCGCCGATGTGCAGGCCCACGTGCCGGTCGTCGTCGAAGAAGAGGACGAGGTCGCCCGGTTCGAGTCCGGCGAGGGCGACCGGGACGCCGGCCAGTGCCTGCTCGTGCGCGGCACGCGGCAGCGTGACCCCGGCGGCCTGCCACGCCGCCCGGGTGAGGCTGGAGCAGTCGTAGGACTCCGGACCGGTGGCCCCCCATACGCAGGGCTTGCCGATCTGTGCCCGGGCGAACGCGATGGCCTTGGCGGCGCGTGTCGTGTCGGGGGTGAAGGGGGTGGGGAACGGGGTGAAGGAGCCGGTGTCGGTGAGGGCGGGCTGCGGGAACGCGCCCGTGTCCGTGAAGGCGTCGATGGTGGACCGCGTGAAGGAGCCCGTGCCGCCGAGGGGGTCGAAGGGGGCGGGCGTCACGGGGGCGGGCGTCACGGGGGCGGGCGTTACGAGGGCGGGCGTTACGAGGGCGGCCGCGCTCGGCGTCGCCGCGGTGCTGGGCGCCGTCCACGGGGGTTGCTCCCACTGCCCGTCGACCGGCTGGAACGCCGTTGCGGAGAACGTGAATTGGGCGGCGTGCCGGGCCAGCAGGTCCCGGGCCGCGGCCAGTTTGCGGCGGTGGCTCGCCTTGGAGTCGGCGGGGGAGGGGTGCCGGGGCGCGGCCCCGGAGGCAGGCAGTTCCCTCGGCATCCACGCCGGGGCGGCCTGCGGCTCGGGAAGGGTGGCGACGGGCAGTACGGCCGTCTCCGCCGGGCCGGGGTCGCTCGTCTCCGGGACGCCGAGGTGAGCCGGTTCCGCCGCACCCCAGGCGGCCGGCCGGAGTGACATCGGAGCGGACAACTCGGCTGTCATCGAAGGAAGTTCGACGGGACGCGCGGCCGGGAGCTCAGCGGGACGCGCGGCCGGGAGTTCCGGGCGGGCGCCCGTCAGGCCGGACGTGCCCGCTTCCAGGGCGGCGCGGGGGCGGCCGTTCGATGCCGCCGAGGACCCGCCCGTCAGCTCCGCCACCGCGCGATCGGGGGCCCGGCCGGCGGAGCCGGGTGCCAGCTCGGGCAGTGCGACGCTCAGGGCGTCCCGGTCACCGGGGTTCGCGCGGTCCCACGAGCGGGCCGGGCCGGCCGGGGGTTCGGGCAGGCGGTCGGCGGGGAGCACGGCCGGAACCGTCGGGCCGAGCTTGGCGCGCGCCGCGTCGAACCACTGCCGGGCCACCGCGTCGAGGCCCGGGTCCGGACGCGGCCCGGACCTCTTGGACAGCGCGACCCCCCGGTTCCTGCCGGCCGCCGACATGGCCCGGGTCGCGTTGTAGTTCCCGGTCGCGTTCTCGGCCTGTTCGTAGAGGAAGTCGATCCGCCGCCGAACCTCGTCGCGGCCCTCCGGCACCATGGAAGACGTGCTCCTTCCTTGCCCCGCGGGGCAGTTGGGCCGATCTCGGGGTCGGTCGAGCCCCGGCCCGGGACGCCACGGCGAGTTCGCTGGGGGCAGCCGGGCGGCCTGGCGGTCAACCTAGCCAACTTGTGTGCTCGGTGTGAAGGTTGCAGGGCGGAATGTCCGATACGTATTTGTGATGTTCGCGGCGTCGTTCGAGTGGGAAGAATTTTTCGCCTTTTGCATGGCCCTGCCACCCGGCTCGCGTTGTCGTACGCTGCCGCCGCCGGTGTGACCACGGTTTCCTGTGAGATCCCGGTGAATCGCGGATTCGGTTGAACGCTACGGGTCCGCCCTGCGTATGGGACGCGGGAACTCCATGCCCGACCGACCGCTCCACACAAGGGGACCACCGTGGTACGCAACAGGCGCAGACGCCCGACCGGCGCACGACGCGCGACCTTCGCAGCAGTCGCCCTGATGCTGGGCGGGGGCGGCCTCGTCGCCGCGAACGTCTATGCCTCGGCCACGGAGGGTGGTTGGGGCGGTGGCTCCGGCCAGGACGCCACCGGACAGGTCAGGTCCGCCGGTATGGCCACGATCGACTGCCCGGACGTGGGGAGCCGGCTGACATCGGTCCCGGACGACGCCCGCTCCGACGTCGACCGTGAACTCGCCGAGCTGGACCAGCAGACGGCCGGCGCCTACCAGCAACTCCAGGCATCCGCACAGGAGATCCGCCAGGACCCGAAGGTCGCCGACGGCTCGATCATGAACCCGCTGAAGGAGAAGCGGGCGGCGACGATCGAGCGCATCGCGGTCGCCATCGACCGGGTCGGGGACCGGCCGGAGGGGCTGGAGTCCCTGGCGGCCTGCACCCTGCGCCCCGCCCAGGACGGCGCGGGCGGCGGCTCGGACGGCACCGGCCAGGCCACCGCCTCGCCGAGCGCCGGCGGCCAGCAGGGCGGCGGCCAAGGGCAGAACGGCGCCGGGCAGGCGGGCACCGGTCAGGGCGGCAACGGACCCGTCGCCTCGGACTACGCGGACATCACCGCCGTACAGCCCAACGCGCCGAAGCCGCCCCAGGGGGACGGCGCCTCGCGCGGCACCTTCACCACCGAGTGCGGCGTCAACGCGAACGGCCTGTTCAACTCCGACAACGTCATCGTGGCCCCCGGCGTCTCCAACGGGGCCCACCACTTCCACGACTACGTCGGCAACCAGTCCAACACCGCCTTCGCCAGCGACGACGACCTGGCCAAGGCCGACACGAGCTGCGTGGACAAGGGCGACCGGTCGACGTACTACTGGCCGGTGGTGCGCCTGCAGAACGGCACACAGGAGCGGGACGCCGGTGCGCCCGGCGGCGGTACGGAAGGCAACGCGGGCCAGATCGTCACGCCCAAGGACGTCACGCTGACCTTCGTCGGCAGCCCGCAGGGCAAGGTGACCGCCATGCCGCGCCTGCTGCGCGTCATCACCGGTGACGCCAAGGCCTTCGTCAACGGCCCCACCAACGCCAACGCCTCCTGGAGCTGCACCGGGTTCGAGGACCGGCAGCTCAAGGACAAGTACCCGCTGTGCCCGTCCGGCAGTGACGTCGTGCGCACCTTCCGCTTCCAGAGCTGCTGGGACGGCCGCAACATCGACAGCGCCAACCACCGTACGCACGTGGCGTTCGCGACGCCCGACGGCGCGTGCCCCGCCGGCTTCCAGGCGATCCCGCAACTGGTGCAGCGCATCGTCTACGACGTCAAGGCGCCCAGCCTGAACGACGGGGGGCGGTCGGTGCCGCTGTTCGCCGTGGACTCCTTCCCGGAGCAGCTGCACAAGCCGGTCACCGACCACGGCGACTTCATCAACGTCTTCGACGAGGACCTGATGCGCGACATGGTCGACTGCATCAACTCCGGCCGCACCTGCGGTCCGCGCGGCGGCGACGACTCCGGTGCCACCGCGGCCCCGAGCCAGAGCCCCGGCAACGGTGCGACGGACGCCCCGGGCGGCGGTGCCTCGGACGACCCCGGCACGGGTGCCACGGCCACGGCCGAACCGACCGCCTCCGCCCCGGCCGAGGAGCCGCGGACCGACGCGACGACCTCACCGGCGAACACCACCAAGCACAGCAAGCCGGCCAAGGACGACACGCGGACCGAGCCCGCCAAGGACGACACGCGGACCGAGCCCGCCAAGGACGGCAAGCGGACCGAGTCGGCCAATGACGGCAGGAAGACCGGGGACAACCCGGCGACGTCGGCCGGCTCGGGCGGCACCGGCGAGGTCGGTTCGGCCACCCGGACCGCACCCGCGCCGGCGGCCGACGGCGGCGGCCTGTCTCCGGCCGCCCAGTCTCCGGCCACGCAGTCCCAGGCACCGGTCGCCCAGACGGAACCGCAGGCGGCCGGGCAGGGCGGACTCGCCGAGACCGGGGCCAACCTGTGGCCCGCGGGCATCGGCACCCTGCTGGCGCTTGCGGGCCTGTTCATGCTGATCAAGGCCAAGCGCCTGACCCACTGACCCCCCACCCGACCCCGGCCTGATCCTCGGACGGCGGCCCACCCCCTGCGGGTGCGGCCGCCTTTCCGTCGCTCCAGGCCGGCCGAACAACTTGTGGGAGCGCTCCCAAAGGCGTGAGGATGTCTCCATGCCGACCAACGCCCCGAGCCCGTTCGTCCGCCCCTACCGCCCCGCCGACCGTGACGCGGTCGCCGACGTCTGCGTCCGCACCGCACTCGACGGCGGCGATTCCCGGGACCTGTATCCCGATCTTCGCCTCATGCCGGCGATCTTCGCCGAGCCCTACTGCCACTTCGACCCGGACCTCGCCTTCGTCCTGGACGACGGCGCGGGCCGGGCCGTGGGCTATGTGATCGGCACGGCGGACACCGAGCGCTTCGTGAAGGACTTCCGGCGGACCTGGATCCCTCGGCTGACCGCCCGCTACCCGGCCCCGGCGGCACCGCCGCGCACACCCAGCGAGCAGATGATCGGCCTCCTGCACCATCCCGAGCGGATGCTCGTCCCCGAACTCGCCGCGTATCCGGCCCACTTGCACATCGACCTGCTGCCGGCACGGCAGCGGCGCGGACACGGCCGCCAGTTGATGGGCGCGCTGCTCGACGCCCTGCACCAGCAAGGGGTTTTGGCCGTCCATCTCGGCATGGTCACCGCCAACACGGCCGCCCGCGCCTTCTACGACCGCCTCGGCTTCCACGAGGTCCCGGTCCGCGACCCCGGCCCGCTCACCTATCTGGGCCGGGCCACGGCGGACGACTGAACCAGGCTGCCGGCCGAACCGGACCGTCAGCGAACGCGCAGGGTCCGCTTGGCGAGTTCGTAGGCGGGTCGCATCTCCTCGTGCTCCTCGGTGTCCATGCCGCCGAGGTGCAGCACGACCGGCCCGTCGGGCGTGCCGACCGCGAGTGCGGTCTCCTTCTTGGTCTCCTCCAGGAGCTTGCTCGTGTAGAGGTACTCGACCTCCACACCGCTCACCCCGGTGGCCGTCTTGAAGGAGTGGTACTTCTCCTCGCTGACGTTGTCCTCGGCCGCCACGAACTCCCGCAGCGCGGTGCGCGCGTCCGTGCCGCCCGGCCTGCCGGTCCACACGCGCAGGAAGCCGATGTTGCCGGCCGGCTTGGCGTCGATCTCGCAGGCGGTGGTGACCGGTCCCTGGCGCAGGAAGGCATCGGCGAGGCCGCCCGGCAGGCCGCCGCCCGAGCCCTTCGACGCCTTCGACATCTCCGCCTCGGCGTCGATGCCCTTGGCCTTCCAGTGCTTGGCGATGTCGAAGCCGACGGGCAGTTCACAGGCCGAGCCGGCAGCGCCGATCGTGCCTCCGCTCGCCGCCGTTCCGGCCGTCGCCTCCGCCTTCGCCGACGAACCCGACTGACCCTTGTCGTCCGTTCCGGACGACTCGGCGCACCCGCTCAGTACCGCCGCTGCAAGCGCCGTTCCGGCCGCCAGACCCACTGCTCCGCCGCGCACAATCCCCACCTTGACCTGCACCGTCTTCTCCCCAATGGTCCGGTCGGACACTGTAGCCGAGGGGTCGGCGGCGTCGCGGGGAACAACGGTGCGGGGCACTTGCTGACGGGGCGTCTCATTGCCCAACCGTGACCTACCGTGGGCTACCGCCGGTAACTTACTCGACAGTAAGGTCCGTGCCACCCACTTCGGTACCCCCTGCCCCACCACTCGGGAGGTCCGCCATGCGCGCACACACCCCACTTCCGGTGCTCGCCGTCGCCGTCGCCGCCTGCCTGGGCGCACAGACCGCCGCCGCACTCCCCGCCACGGCCTCGGACACCGTCGTGTCCCGGGGCGTCACCATCCCCGCCTTCTACGACCCGCCCGCCACCCTGCCCGCCGCCGACGGCACCCTCGTCCGCAGCGAGCACCTTCCGCTCGCGCTGAGCCTGCCCGGACTCGACGACCCCCTGCCGGGCCGGGCCACCCGGCTGATGTACAAGTCGACCGACTCAGGCGGAAGTCCGGTCGCCGTGACCGGCGCCTACATCGAACCGGCCGCCGCCTGGAAACACGGCGGACCGCGCCCCCTCGTCGCCGTGGCGCCCGGCACCATGGGGCAGGGCGACCAGTGCGCCGCCTCACTCGGCCTGGAACACCCGCTCGGCATCAACGGCCAGACCCTGTCGGTCGGTTACGAGGACCTGGCGATCTACCGCATGCTCGCCAGGGGCGTCGCCGTCGTCGTCACCGACTACGCGGGCCTGGGCGCCACCGACCGGCTGCACACCTACGTCAACCGCCTCGACGGCGGGCACGCCGTGCTGGACGCCGTGCGCGCCGCCCGGAACCTGGCGGGCACGTCCGTGACGGCCGCCTCGCCGGTCGGGCTGTACGGCTACAGCCAGGGCGGTGGCGCCACGGCCGCCGCCGCCGAACTCCAGCCGTCCTACGCCCCCGACGTCACCCTGGCCGGCACCTACTCGGGCGCGCCGCCCGCCGATCTGACCGCCGTCACCAAGGCCATCGACGGCAGCGACCTGGCCGGTGCCCTCGGCTGGGCCGTCAACGGCTTCCTGCAGGCCGACCCCGCCCTGCGGCCGATCGCCGACAAGCGCCTCAACGCGGCGGGCAAGGCCGCGCTGGCCGACCTGTCGACGATGTGCGTCGGAGACGCGATCCTCTCCTACAACTCCGCGCACAGCACGGCCTGGACCGCCGACGGCTCCTCCATCAGCGACGTCATCAAGGCCGAGCCGTCCCTGCGGGACTTCCTCGACCGGCAGCGCATCGGCCGGACGAAGCCGGCGAGCCCGGTCCGGGTGGCGACCGGAGTCAACGACGACCTCGTCCCGCACGCGCAGGCCCGGACGCTCGCCGTCGACTGGTGCCGCAAGGGCGCCGACGTCACCTATGCGCCGGTCACGGTGCCCCCGTTGGGCCGTTCGCTGCTCAACCACTTCGCCCCGCTGATCACCGACCAGGGCGACGCCATCGACTGGCTGACCGACCGGCTCTCCGGCAAGCCGGCGAGCTCCACCTGCTGGTCGCTGCCCGTCCGGCCCTGACCGCGGCCGGCGCGCTCAGCCGGACGCGCGCCGGCAGTGCAGGAACAGGTGCGGCTCGGGTACGGCGCCGGGATGGGCCGGGGCGAACACGGCGTGCTCCTCCGCGAGGACCGTCAGGCCCGCCCCGGTCACCAGCGCCGTGAAGTCCCCGGCCGCGAAGCTGGTCACCCGTACCGGCTGCCCCATGAACAGCCCCTCGACGGCCTCCAGGTCGAGGGGCACGGTGGCCAGCACGGCGTACCCGCCCGGCCGCAGCGCCCGCGCCAGCCGCGCCACCACGGCCGCCTGCTCGGCGCGGGACATCTGCAGCAGCGAGAAGTACCCGCACACCGCGTCGAACGAGCCCTCGTCCAACGGCAGGTCACGGATGTCGCCGAGCCGGAAGACGGCCCCTGGCACCTGCCGGGAGGCGACGTCGACCATGACCGGGGAGACGTCGACGCCGAGCACCTCGTGCCCCGCGTCGCTGAGTGTCCGCGCGGTCGGCCGTCCCGTTCCGCTGCCCACGTCCAGCACCCTGCTGCCCGGCTCCAGCCGGTCCAGCAGCCACCGCAGGGAGTCGCGATGCGCCTCGGAGGCGGCGAACGCCTTCTCGTAGTCGAGCCCCAGCGCGTCGAACAGCACGGCGGCCGGTGCCCGGTGATCGTCCTCGGCCAAGACGGCTCCTTCCGTGGTCCCCTGCAGGTGCCCGGCATCGTCGCACTCCGGGCCCGCGCCCCACAACGCCGCGCGCCGGGCGCGGTTTGCGGGGCACGGCACCGGCAGGGCAGGGTTCGGGCGTGCCCACCTTGCTGATCGTGCATCACACCCCCTCGCCCAACTGCCAGGCGCTGTTCGAGGCCGTCGTCTCCGGCGCGACCACACCGGAGATCGAGGGCGTGCGCGTCGTGCGGCGGGCGGCGCTGTCCGCCACCGCAACCGACGTCCTCGAGGCCGACGGCTACCTCCTCGGTACCCCGGCCAACCTCGGCTACATGTCCGGCGCCCTGAAGCACTTCTTCGACCAGATCTACTACCCGTGCCTGGACGAGACCCGGGGCCGCCCGTTCGGCTACTACGTGCACGGCGGCAACGACGTCACGGGCGCCGTCCGCGCCGTCGAGTCCGTCACCACCGGCCTCGGCTGGCGCCGTTCGGCCGACGCCGTGACCGTCACCGGCGCCCCCGGCAAGGCCGACCTCGAGGCCTGCTGGGAGCTGGGCGCCACGGTCGCCGCCGGGCTCATGGACGACGCCTGACGGCGCCACCGTACCGACGCGGCCGCCCCGCCCGCCGATGGGCCGTTCGGGTGCCAGGGCAACCGGGCCGAATTCCGTTCCACCAGGTCAGGAGGGAGCCGCCCGGCAGGTGAAGGTGCGGGCGTGGTGTCCGTCGCCCACGATGGACCGCGACCGGCCTTCGCGGGTTCGGTCGCGCACGCACGTCGTCGAGCCGAGGGAGCGTCGGATGCGAGCGGACGGCCACGCCCCCGGACAACCGGACGAGCAGGACGCCGGGGAACTCCTCCGCCGGTGCGCACAGGACGTCCTGGACGTCGCGGAGGGGATCCGCGCGGTGTCCGCGCGGACCGGCGCCGCGCTGCTCGACCCGGGGCTCACCGGCTCCGCACACCGCCGGCCCCGGACCGCCCTCGCCGCCCGCTGGGCGCTGCTGCGCGCCCTGACCGGCGGGCGGGGCCTCGGCCGCCCGGCCCTCACGCTGCCGAAGAGCCCGGCACGGCTGCCCGGCCGTGCGGGCCTGCCCGCGTGGGTGGCGGTGACCGCCCTGCGGCTGAGGGTCGCCGCCGTGCTGGCCGGTCACCCCGAGTTCGCCCGCGACCCGGGCATGCGGCGGCTGACGGACGCCCTGGCGGCCGACCGCGCCCCGGCGGCCGTGCGCTCCCTGCGTGCGCTTTTCCGGGACCCGGGAGCGCAGCGCGCCCTGTCCGGCCTCATCCCCCTGATGGCCGAACTCGTGGCCGTGCGGCGGCTGCTGGAGGGTAACCCCCGGACCGGCGACGGGGCCGGCTGGGCGCTCGTACCCGGACCACCGGACGGGCAGCCGTCCGCCGGCCCCATGCCCCCGGTCGAGGCCCGGGACGGGGGCGAGGCAGCCGCCGACGCCGTCGACCTGACCGAGCAGGAGAGGCAGACCATCGCCACCGAGGGGTCCTTCCTCGGCTTCCTGAGCAACATCAAGGCGCTGTCCGCCGACGGGCGGATCCTGGTGCAGAACGTGCGCGGACCCGACGGCGTCGTCCGCTACGTCGTCCAGGCCCCCGGCACCTCACCCGGCCGGCCCCGCGACGACGGCCCGCGTGACTTCGCCGACGCCTGGCACGACCTCTTCGCGACCGACTCGCCCCACACCCGCTCGATCCGGCTCGCCCTCGCGGACTACGGCATACCGCGCGGCGCCGACCTCGCCCTGATCGGACACGGCGAGGGCGGCACCGCGCTGCTGAACCTCGCCCGGGACCCGGACTTCTGCCGGGCCTACCGGGTCACCCACGTCATAACCGTCGGCTCCCCGGCCGGCGGCCGGCGGACCGCCGACCCGCGCACCTGGGTCGCCGCCATCACCGACCAGCACGACATGGTGCCCGTCCCGGACGGCCCGGACGCCGGCCCCGCCCCCGACCCGCACCCCAACCGGTACGAGCTCCACTACCCGGGACCCGCCGGCCCGTTTCCGCTGCGCCACACGGTCCGTGACTACATCGAGCATCTGCGGTCCGTCGTCCCCCAGGCCCGTGGGACCGTCGACGACGCGCTCACGCCCTACCGAGGCCCCGTCGTGCGCACCCGGGCCTATCGACTCCGCAACCGTGCCCACCCGCCCGAGGGGCACCCGTTCCTCACCCTGCCGACCGCCTCCGTCCCCACCGCGACCGGCCCGGTGGACGTGCCGGTGCGCTACTACGACTCCTCCGCCGCCCACCTGTGCTACCTCGTCGACGCCGAGGCGGCGCAGGGCCTGCTGCCCGCCGGCACCCGGACGGTGCCGAGCCGGCTGGGCGGCCGGGCGCTGGCGGTGCTGTCGCTGTACGAGCACCGCTGCTCGACCATCGGCCCCCACACGGAGGTCGCCCTGACCGTGCCGGTGGCCGACCTGTGGCGGCCGCGCCCGTACGACATCGCCGCCGATCTGCTGCGCCGCGCCGACCTGCGCCGTACCGGCCGGCACGTCCTCTCCCTCGCCGTCAGCAGCGAGGAGGCACGGTCCGTCGCCCGGGAGATCTGGGGCCAGCCCGCCACCCTCAGCTCGGCCGTGGCCGACCTGATGGGGCATCACCTCAGGTTCGCCACCATGGAGATCGGGCTCGTCGTGGCAGGCCGCCTCGGTCCCGGCGTCCGCTGTCCGGAGGCGGACTGGGTGCTGTACGGCCGGCGCGACGAGAGCACGGTCCGCACCCTGGTCCGCGCGCACGGTGCGCCACGGCTGCACGCCGGCGCCCGGGTGCGAATGCGCCTGGACACCGCGGCGGCCGAACCCATGGCCGGACAGCTGCGCCGGCTCGGCGTCGACGCGGCCCGGCCGCTCTTCGTGCTGCACAACCCGCGGTTCACGGCCCACCGCAGCGCCGGCGCCGTCCTGCCGCGCTGAACCGCACGCATCGATCCATGAGTTGGGAGTCTTCGTGGTCACCGAGCTGCTGCCCCGCACGATGCCGACACCCGCCGGACTGCTCGACCGAGCGGTCGCGTTGCGTGCCGACGCCGACCTGCTGGACGGTTACGCCCGGCGGCTGCTCGCCACCGCCGCGGCACTGACCGGTCCAGCGGCGCCCGGGTGGAGCCGCCCCGCCCTGGAACGCCAGGCGGCCGCCTGCCGCGCTTCGGCACGGCAACTGCGCACCGCCGCGGCGGCGTTGCTCGCACATCGGCGGGCCACTGGAACCGGACGGGGCGGATCGCCGGCCCGCGACGGCCGCGACGTGGCGTGGACGGAGCCGGGCGCGGGCAGGGGTGCGCGGGGATGACGGTCCGGCAGCACGTGCGCGTCAGCGGCCGCGTCCAGGGGGTCTTCTACCGTGACACCTGCCGTCGGCTCGCGGAGGAGCGGGGCGTGGCCGGGTGGGTGCGCAACCTGTACGACGGAGACGTGGAGGCCGTGTTCGAGGGGCCTTCCGACGACGTCGCCCACCTCGCGCGCTGGGCGGCGCAGGGCCCGCCGGCGGCCACGGTGACGCACTGCACGGGCGCCGCCGAGGAGCCCGAGGGGCTGTCCGGCTTCCGCGTACTGCCCGACGCCGCGCCCGGCGACGGCCCCCACGGGGGATAGGCCGGCGGGAAAGAGAGGGAGGGAAAGGGAACCGGCGGAAGGGAATCGAGGTCTTACGGTCCGTCGGCGCCCGGGATCGGCCCGGTCGCGAATAAAACGGGGGAATGAGAAAGATGCCCGTCCGCAGTCGAAGGACTCTACTGACCGCCGTCACCGTCACGGCCGGCCTCACCCTGGCCGCCGTCACGCCCGCCCTCGCCGGCACCGGCGCGAACCACACCCGCGCCGCCGTGTCCTCCGCCCAGGGCGACCCGCGCAACGCCACCCAGCGCGTGGCCGACTTCTACGGCGCCTACATCGACTCCGTCTGGGCCGCCGACGACCCGGCGGCCGCCGCCAACGCCAAGGCGCTGCGCGCCTTCTACCTGTCCGCCGCCGCCCAGAAGAAGGCCGGCGCCTACGAGAAGAAGAACCACGCCGACGGCATCCTCTTCGCGCAGAACGTGCCGGTGAGGTGGAAGGTCGCCTACACCGGCTCCGGCATGGGCCACTCCACCAGCAGGGTCACGCTGACCTGGAGCGACGGCGGCAACGCCCAGGTCACCAGGATCGACGTCCAGTCCGATCTGCAGACCCTGAAGATCACCGGTCTGAAGCCGGTGGACTGACCCCGCGAGCGGGCCCGCGGTCCCGCCCCGCCCCACCCGGGGCGGGCCCGCGCGGTCGTCGGGGCCGGTGGTGCGGGGCCGGTGGTGCGGGGTCGCACCACACGCCCGCCGGCAGGCCGCCCCCGCGGCCGACGGCGATGGCGGGCCAGGACTGAGCGGCACCGGCCCGGGTACCCGGTGTGCCCCTCCTGGGGCCGTCCCGGCCGCCCGGGAGCGCAGGGCGCCGCGAACGGAGAGACCATGACGCAGAACGGGGAGGGAACCACCCCCGCCCGGCGGACCGAGGTCACCGGGCTCCGCCTCGCCGGCGACGGACCGGCGCCGCCGGTACCGGCCGCACCGGTCACGGAGCCCCTGCCGCACGACCGCAGCCAGGCGATCCTGGAGGCCGCCAAGCAGATCGGCGCCCTGCTGAAGAAGAAGGGCCACCCCTTCGCCCTCGCGGGCAGCGTGGCGGTCTACGCCCACGGCGGGAGCCGTGACCTCCAGCACGACGCCGACTTCGCCGTGCTGCCCGAGGACTCCGACGCGGTGGCAGCGACCCTGCGCGAGGCCGGTCTTCCCGTGCGTACCCCGCCGGAGGACTGGCTGCTGAAGACGGCCTGCCGGGGGCAGGACATCGACGTCATCTTCCAGTTGGCGCACGAGCCCGTCACCCAGGACATGCTCGCCCGGGCGACGTGCCTGCCGGTCGACTCCGTGCTCATGCCCGTCCTGTCCCCGACCGATCTGATCCGCAGCCTGATCAGCGCCTTCTCGGAGCACTACTGCGACTTCGGGGCGGTTCTCCCGGTGGCCCGCGCCGTGCGCGAGAAGGTCGACTGGGACGAGGTGCGCCAGACCTGCGGAGACCAGCCGATGCCCGCCGCCTTCCTCTTCCTGCTCGAACGGCTGAACGTGATCGCACCCCGGAAGGGGCAGCCATGACCGACCGAGACGCACACCGGCCGCCGGACCCGCCGGCCGCCGAGAACCTGGACTACCGCGTCGCCCATCTGGCCGAACGGATCGCTGCCGGACCGCTCGGCGAACTGGGCGTACGGCTGGTCCCGCACGGTGACTCCGTACTGCTGACGGGCACCGTGCCCTCCACCGAGTGCCGGGACGAGATCCTCGGCCTCGCCCGCGAGGTGCTGGCGGGGCACCCCGTCCACTGCGACATCCTCGTCGCCGGGACCTCCTCGCCCGATCACGGGGAGGACCTCACATGATCCGCGTCGCCGCCGTCGGGGACATCCACATGGGGCCGGACAGCCAGGGCACGCTGCGTCCCGCCTTCGAGACCCTGCCCGAGTGCGCCGACGTCCTGCTGCTCGCGGGAGACCTCACCCGGCACGGCACGCCCGAGGAGGCGCGGGTCGTCGCCCGGGAGATCAAGGACCTCGCCGTCCCCGTCGTCGCCGTGCTCGGCAACCACGACCACCACGACGACCACCCCGAGGAGGTCACCGCGATCCTCCGGGACGCCGGCGCGCACGTCCTCGAGGGCCAGGCCGCCGTCGTCACCCGCGACGGGGCACGCATCGGGGTGGCCGGGACGAAGGGCTTCGGCGGGGGATTCGTGGGACGCTGCGCCGGGGAGTTCGGCGAGCCGATCATGAAGGAGTTCGTCCGCTACAGCCGCCGGCGCGCCGACGGACTGCTCGCCGCCCTGCAACAGCTCGACGAGTGGAACTGCGACGTACGGATCGCCCTGACCCACTTCGCACCCGTGCCGGACACCCTGGCCGGGGAGCCGCCGGAGATCTACCCGTTCCTCGGCAGCTATCTCCTCGCCGAGGCGATCGACACCGCCTGCCCCGACCTCGCCGTGCACGGGCACGCCCACGCGGGCACCGAGCACGGGATGACCAGCGGGGGCGTCCGGGTCCGCAACGTGGCACAGCCGGTGATCGGCCAGGCGTTCCACGTCTACAACCTGCCGGGGCGCGAGCCGGCGGCGACGGCCTGACCGGGCGGCGGACGGCGAGGTCTCAGGCGGCCGTGCCCAGGGCCTCGCGGCCCGTCACGTCGCCGTCCTTCGCCGGCAGCTTCAGCGCGGTGGGGAGCGCGACCCGGCGCCGCAGCAGGCCCGCGCCGATCGCACCGGCGATCAGCAGCCCGCCCGCGACCAGGGCGCCCCGCGCCCCCGCCCACTCCATCAGCAGACCCAGGGCGGGCGGCCCGCCGAGGCCCCAGACGGTGCCGATGCAGCTCCACACGCCGAGCACCCGGCCCCGCATATGGGCGGGCGGGTCGGTCTGCAGCACCGCCGTACCGGCGGTGTCGGAGACCGACTCCACCACGGCCATCGGCAGCACCAGCACCAGCAGGACGGCCAGGGACGGCGAAAGCCCCGCCGCGACCTGGAGCAGCCCGCCGGCCGCCGCGAGCACACCCACGGTCCGCACCGAGGGGCTGCGCAGCCGGGCGCCGAGGATCGCGCCGAGGATGCCGCCGACGGCCAGCACCGTGGACACCGTGCCGAACGCCCCGGCGCCGCCCGCGAGCGGCCCGGTGACGAGGACGGCCAGGGTGAGGCCGTAGTTGCGGCCGAAGACCGAACTGAGACCGGTGACGGCGGCGAGCGCGACCAGCCGGGGCCGGCGGACGAAGAAGGCCAGGCCCTGCCCGACGCTCATCTCCGCCCTGTCCGGTACGGCGCGCTCGGTGGTCGCCTGCTCCCGGTGTGCCCCGGGCGCGGGGCGCAGGAACGGCACGACCGCCGCCACGAACAGGAACGACAGCCCGTTGGCGGCGTACGCGGCGGAGGTGCCGAGGAAGCCGACGGTCACTCCGGCCAGCGCCGTACCGGCGAGCCGGCCCGCGCTGTGTACGAGGGCGCCCACGCCGATCGCGGAGGGGACGTCCTCCACCGGCACGAGATCGTTGCCGAGCAGCGCGCAGGCCGGTCCGTCGACGGTGGCGATGACACCGGTCACCCCGGCCAGCACCAGCAGGGACGTTATGTCGATCCGGTCCAGTGCCACGAGCAGGGCGGTGGTGAAGGCCACCGCGCCGAGCAGGGCCTGGCTGACGGCGACCGTCAGCTTCCGGGGCCAGCGGTCGACGGCCGCGCCGCCCAGCAGGCTCACGAAGAGCGCGGGCGCCGCCTGTACCGACATCGACAGACCGGTCGCCGCGGCGGACCCCGTGATCTGCAGTACCAGCAGGTTCTGCACGGTGAGCTGCGTCCAGGTGCCGGCGTTGGAGACGAGGTTCGCGACCGACCACCAGCGCATGCCGCGGTGACGCAGCGACCGCCACGGTGAACGCGAGGCGCTCGGGCGCGCGGCGGGAGTGGTTCCGGGCGTGGGCAGGGCAGGGGCAGAGGACAAGGCGGCTGCTCGACATCCAAGGGAGTCGGAAGAGCGACCGGCGGAACGGCTGAACCGGCTGCGCCGCACGGCTCGTCCGCCCGGTCGGGAGGGCGCCGACCATGGTGGCAGAAGGGACGGGCGAGTCGCTGCCGCCCCGCCTCCCGGAGGGGCCCGGAGAACCCCAAAGCTCCGCACCCATAACGGACTTGGGACCCGGGTGGGCTTCCTCACAGGCCTGTGTCACGGCCGCGGGCGACGGCCGTTCGCCCGGCGCCCGCGCGGGCTGCGCGGAGGGCGGCCGGACCACACGGTCCGGCCGCGGGAGGTGTGACGTGCGCGACTACGACCGGGCACGGGACGGCCGGTCCGGGCGGACAGCGGCGCCGGAGCCCCGCTCGCGCTCCGGCGTCCCCGGCCGCCGCTCGTCCCGCACCGGCACCGAACCGGTCACCCCCGTAGCGCCCTGCGCCTGCGGCTGCCGCTCTCCGAGGTCTTCCTGCCGTTCTCCGCCGCGGCGACCGCCGCCCTCGCGGTCCGGGCCCCCGCGCGCTCGGACCCGTGCGACAGCCCCGGCAGCGGCGCGCTGACCGTCCTCGCCCTGATCCGCGGGGTGCGCTCGCGCTCGCGGCGGCGCCGGACCTCGCCGTCGTGACCGGCCGTGTCCGACGGGAGCACGGCGAGAGGTCCCAGCGCCCGGCGAGAGGTCCCGGCGCTTGACGGCACCGCCCTAACGGTTGACCGACCGCATCCCGGCCTCGTCGTAGCGCTCGCCCGACGCCTGCGGCAGCTCGGCGTCGATGCGGGCGAGGTCTTCCTTGGTCAGCTCGACGTCCACCGAGCCCGCGTTCTGCTCCAGATAGGTGCGGCGCTTGGTGCCCGGGATGGGGACCAGATCCTCGCCCTGGGCCAGCACCCAGGCGATCGCGAGCTGGGCCGGGGTCACGTCCTTCTCCGCGGCGATCTCCTTGACCTTCGCCGCCAGCCGCAGGTTCGCCTCGATGTTGGCGTCGGCGAAACGGGGGCTGCTGCGGCGCCAGTCGTTCTCGTCCAGCTCGTCGGGGGAGGAGAAGCGGCCGGCGAGGAAGCCGCGGCCGAGGGGCGAGTACGGCACGAAGCCGATGCCCAGCTCCCGGCAGGCCGGCAGCACCTCGGCCTCCACGTCCCTGGTCCACAGCGAGTACTCGCTCTGCACGGCGGTGACGGGGTGGACGGCGTTCGCGCGCCGGATGGTATCCGCGCTCGCCTCGCTCAGCCCGATGTACCGCACCTTGCCCTCGGTGACCAGTTCCGCCAGGGCTCCGACCGTCTCCTCGATCGGCACCTGGGGATCGACCCGGTGCTGGTAGTACAGGTCGATGTGGTCCGTGCCGAGGCGCTCCAGCGAGCCGTGGACCGAGCTGCGCACATGCTCGGCGGAGCCGTCCTGCCGGCCCACCGTGCTGATGTCGCCCGGCACCGCGTCGTCCATCCGGTAATTGAACTTCGTGGCGATCACATACTCGTCCCGGTGCCCCCTGATCGCCTCGCCGACCAGGGACTCGTTGGTCAGCGGCCCGTACATCTGCGCGGTGTCGAGGAAGTCGATGCCCAGCTCGAGGGCGCGGCGGATGGTCGCGATGCCCTCGTCCTGGTCGGCGGTTCCGTAGAAGGCGGACATTCCCATGCAGCCGAGGCCGATGGCCGATACCTGGAGATCCCGCAGACTGCGCTGTCGCATGTGCTGTCCCAGCCTTTCCATGCCCACTCGATGGTGATGCGTTCCGTACGCCCGCGCCCCTCATCCATCTAGCGACGGATCCGGCGGCCCGGCATCCCGTGCGGCGGACCCGGCGGCGCGGGCCCGGTGGCCCGGGACGCCGGTGACGCTACGAGCTGGAGCGCGCTCGAAGTCAACCCGGACCTTGAGAGGCCCGGGGCGGAACCCCGCAAGCGTCAATGTGACGCTTTTCGCACTTCGACATGTGCGGGTACCCCCTAATGTTGCCGCGACGTACGGCAGGGCATGGCTGACACCATGGTGTTTGTCGCCGCCAGGCAGCTGAAGGGAATCCAGGATGTTCCGCAAGGTGCTGGTCGCCAACCGTGGAGAGATCGCGATTCGCGCGTTCCGGGCGGGCTACGAACTCGGTGCGCGCACGGTCGCCGTGTTCCCGCACGAGGACCGCAACTCACTGCACCGGCTGAAAGCCGACGAGGCGTACGAGATCGGGGAACCGGGGCATCCCGTGCGGGCCTATCTCTCCGTCGAGGAGATCGTGGGCGCGGCCCGCCGGGCGGGCGCGGACGCCGTCTACCCCGGGTACGGATTCCTGTCCGAGAACCCCGAACTCGCCCGCGCCTGCGAGGAGGCGGGCATCACCTTCGTCGGCCCGGACGCGCAGACGCTCGAGCTGACCGGCAACAAGGCCCGCGCGGTCGCCGCCGCGCGCGCCGCCGGCGTACCCGTGCTCGGCTCCTCCGCGCCCTCCAACGACGTGGACGAACTGGTGCGCGCCGCCGAGGACGTCGGCTTCCCGGTCTTCGTCAAGGCGGTCGCCGGCGGCGGCGGCCGTGGCATGCGCCGGGTGGAGGACCCCGCCCAGCTGCGCGAGTCCATCGAGGCCGCCTCCCGCGAGGCCGCGTCGGCGTTCGGCGACCCGACCGTCTTCCTGGAGAAGGCCGTCGTGGACCCGCGCCACATCGAGGTGCAGATCCTCGCCGACGGCGAGGGCAACGTCATCCACCTCTTCGAGCGCGACTGCTCGCTCCAGCGCCGCCACCAGAAGGTCATCGAACTGGCGCCCGCGCCCAACCTCGACCCCGAACTGCGGGAGCGGATCTGCGACGACGCGGTGCGCTTCGCCCGCGAGATCGGCTACCGCAACGCGGGCACCGTGGAGTTCCTGCTCGACCGCGACGGCAACCACGTCTTCATCGAGATGAACCCGCGCATCCAGGTCGAGCACACGGTCACCGAGGAGGTCACCGACGTCGACCTGGTCCAGGCCCAGATGCGCATCGCCTCCGGTCAGACCCTCGCCGACCTCGGCCTCTCCCAGGACACCGTCACCCTGCGCGGTGCCGCCCTGCAGTGCCGCATCACCACCGAGGACCCGGCCAACGGCTTCCGCCCGGACACCGGCCGGATCAGCGCCTACCGCTCCCCGGGCGGCTCCGGCATCCGCCTGGACGGCGGAACCACCCACGCGGGTACGGAGATCAGCGCCCACTTCGACTCGATGCTGGTCAAACTCACCTGCCGGGGCCGGGACTTCCAGGCCGCCGTCGGACGCGCCCGGCGTGCCGTGGCCGAGTTCCGCATCCGCGGTGTGGCCACCAACATCCCGTTCCTGCAGGCGGTCCTGGACGACCCCGACTTCCAGGCGGGCCGGGTCACCACCTCCTTCATCGAGCAGCGCCCGCACCTGCTGACCTCCCGGCACTCCGCCGACCGCGGCACCAAACTGCTCACCTACCTCGCCGACGTCACCGTCAACAAGCCGCACGGCGAGCGGCCCGACCTGCTCGACCCGGTCACCAAGCTGCCCTCGCTCCCGGCCGGTGAGCCCGCGGCCGGCTCCCGGCAGCGGCTGGTCGAACTCGGTCCCGAGGGCTTCGCCCGGCATCTGCGCGAGTCGCCGACCATCGGAGTCACCGACACCACCTTCCGCGACGCGCACCAGTCGCTGCTGGCCACCCGGGTGCGCACCAAGGACCTCCTCGCCGTCGCCCCGGTGGTCGCCCGAACCCTGCCGCAGCTGCTGTCCCTGGAGTGCTGGGGCGGCGCCACGTACGACGTCGCGCTGCGCTTCCTGGCCGAGGACCCCTGGGAGCGGCTGGCCGCCCTGCGCGAGGCCGTGCCCAACATCTGCCTGCAGATGCTGCTGCGCGGCCGTAACACGGTCGGCTACACCCCGTACCCGACCGAGGTGACCGACGCCTTCGTGCAAGAGGCCGCCGCCACCGGCATCGACATCTTCCGCATCTTCGACGCCCTGAACGACGTGAACCAGATGCGGCCCGCCATCGAGGCCGTGCGCGAGACCGGCACCGCGATCGCCGAGGTGGCCCTCTGCTACACCGCCGACCTCAACGATCCCGCCGAGCGGCTCTACACCCTCGACTACTACCTGCGGCTCGCCGAGCAGATCGTCGAGGCAGGCGCCCACGTCCTGGCGATCAAGGACATGGCCGGACTGCTGCGCGCCCCGGCCGCCGCGAAGCTCGTCACCGCGCTGCGCAGCGAGTTCGACCTGCCCGTGCACCTGCACACGCACGACACGGCGGGCGGCCAGCTCGCCACCTACCTCGCCGCGATCCAGGCGGGCGCCGACGCGGTCGACGGCGCGGTGGCCTCGATGGCCGGTACGACCTCGCAGCCCTCGCTGTCGGCCCTCGTCGCCGCCACCGACCACTCGGAGCGGCCCACCGGCCTCGACCTGGGTGCCGTCGGTGACCTGGAGCCGTACTGGGAGGGCGTGCGGAAGATCTACGCCCCGTTCGAGGCGGGCCTCGCCTCCCCGACCGGGCGGGTCTACCACCACGAGATCCCCGGCGGGCAGCTGTCCAACCTGCGCACCCAGGCCGTCGCCCTGGGCCTCGGTGACCGCTTCGAGGACATCGAGGCGATGTACGCCGCCGCCGACCGGATCCTCGGCCGGCTGGTCAAGGTGACCCCGTCGTCCAAGGTGGTCGGCGACCTCGCGCTGCACCTGGTCGGCGCCGGGGTCTCGCCGGAGGACTTCGAGGCGACGCCGGACCGGTTCGACATCCCGGACTCGGTGATCGGCTTCCTGCGCGGCGAGCTGGGCACCCCGCCCGGCGGCTGGCCCGAGCCCTTCCGCACCAAGGCCCTGCAGGGCCGGGCGGAGGCCAGGCCGGCCCCCGAGCTGTCCGCCGAGGACCGCGACGGCCTGGCCAAGGACGCCCGCGCCACCCTCAACCGGCTGCTGTTCCCCGGCCCGACCCGCGAGTTCGACACGCACCGCCAGAGCTTCGGCGACACCAGCGTGCTGGACAGCAAGGCCTTCTTCTACGGCCTGCGCCCGGCCAAGGAGTACGCCGTGGACCTGGAGCCCGGTGTCCGGCTGCTGATCGAGCTGCAGGCGGTCGGCGAGGCCGACGAGCGCGGTATGCGCACCGTGATGTCCTCGCTCAACGGCCAGCTGCGGCCCATCCAGGTGCGGGACCGGGCGGCGGCCTCGGACGTCCCGGTGACGGAGAAGGCGGACCGGGGCAACCCGGGTCATGTGGCGGCGCCGTTCGCCGGGGTGGTGACGCTCGCGGTGTCCGAGGGCGACGAGGTGGCGGCCGGTGCCACCGTGGCCACCATCGAGGCGATGAAGATGGAGGCGACGATCACCGCGCCGAAGGCGGGCCGGGTGTCCCGGCTGGCCATCAACCGGATCCAGCAGGTGGAGGGCGGCGACCTGCTGGTGGAGATCGCCTGACGGCAGCGCCCGCCCGCCGCGGCCGGATGTCACCGGCCGCGGCGAGCGGGCGTACGAACCGGCTCGGTGCCGGTCGGGAGGCGCCGGTCAGCTCCAGAGCGGGTAGGCCACGACCTGGTTGAAGCCCTCGGGCCGGGCACCCTCGTAGGTGAGGGTCATCCGGGTGAACCGCTGGACGCCCGGATGCTTCTTCCACGGGGCCGGGCTGTCCAGCCGCACCGTCACCCGGTACGAGTGGAACTTGCCGGCCGCGCAGTACGGCTTGCAGTCGTTGACCGCGTTCAGGCCCTCGGCCATGGCCGCCCGGGAGCCCCACTTGGTCCAGTGCAGCCCCAGCAGGCGGCTGTTGCCGTCGCCGCAGGCCAGGATGAAGTCGGCCGGGCGGACGTTGCGCTGGAAGGAGCAGTCGACCAGCACCGGCTGCGAGCGCCGGGCCTGCGCGGCCGACGTGTCCGGCGGAGTCGCGGAGGCCGTCGTCATGGCCGCCGTGAGCATGGCTCCCGCCGCGAGCGTGACTGCCGTTCCCACCAATGATCCGCGCATGGCCGCTCCCACTGCCGTTCCGTGTCCGACCGCGTGCACATCGACGCTACGACCGTACGCCCGGATGTACCAATCGCGCAGGTCGCGCCGCGTGTCCGCGGTGCGGACAGCCGTTCGGCGTCAGCTTTGGACCGAACACGTCAAGCGGGTCAGCAGGTGCCCTCGTCCTGCCAGGGACCCCACTCCGAGGCGCCGGGCACCTCGTTCTGGGTCCACCACTTGGCCTTCCAGTTGTGCTTGCCGTACGAGACCTCGTTGTCCTTGGTGTACACCGCCGTCGAGCTCCAGGCGGCCTTGCAGGAGGTGCCCGGGGTCGGCGTCGGGGTCGGGGTGGGGGTGGGTGTCGTGGTGGGCGGGGTGACGCCCGCGAACTTCACCGAGTACTTGGCGAAGTCCCAGGAGTTCTGCGCCACGCTCGAGCAAGTGCCCGACGTACGGCCGCCGTTGTCGGCCGGGGTGCACTGGCGGTCGCGGTTCAGGGACCAGAACGTGAAGCGGTCCATGTGGTGACCGGTGGCGTAGTCCAGGACGGTCTGGAAGTCGGCCTGCGTGAAGTACTCGCCGGTGTCGCTGCGGCCGTTCATGCCGGAGAAGCCCTCGTGGGCGTAGGCGGCCGCCTCGTCCCAGCCGAAGGTCGACCGGAGGATCGAGTTGAAGTTGGTCAGCGCCGTGGTCTGGCTCGCCGCCCCGTTGAAGCCGCCGTCGAACGGCATGATGGAGAAATTGTTCGGGGTGAACCCCTGCGACTTGGCCTCGAGCAGCATCTGCTTGCCGAACCAGCCGGTGCCGTCCGCCGTGCCGGCGGTGGTCACGGAGACGTACAGGCCCGGGTTGTTCTGCTGGAGGATCTTCGCGGCGCCGATCTCGTTCCTGATCGCGGCGCCGTTCTCGTACTCCGGCTCCTCCAGGTCGAAGTCGATGGCGTGCAGGCCGTACCTGGTGATCACCTGCTGATAGGCCGCGGCCGTGGCGGCCGGGTCCGCGCACGCCTGGCCGAGCTTGGTGCCGCCGTAGCCGCCGATGGAGACGGAGACGTCTCCGCCCTTGGCGCGGATGCCGCT
Source organism: Streptomyces sp. NPDC058145 (assembly GCF_042884245.1). NCBI lineage: Bacteria > Bacillati > Actinomycetota > Actinomycetes > Kitasatosporales > Streptomycetaceae > Streptomyces > Streptomyces sp. NPDC058145. The sequence goes on from NZ_JBHVUH010000010.1 coordinate 34,044, forward strand.
GATGACCGACTGGACGGCCGTGTCGGAGGAGACGGGGGACGTGCCGCCCCAGGTGGGGGAGCAGCCGCCGCCGTTCGGGGCGAGCACGAAGGCCAGCTGGAACGTCTTGAGGCCGGTGGCGTCCATGATGGCGGCCGCGTTCGGCGGGTCGTTGTCCAGCGGCATCAGATAGGGGGCCGCGGCGTACCACCGGTCGCTCAGCGCGGTGGTGGCGCCCGAGGCGCTGGTGGTGACGAGGGCGGTGGTGCCCGCGGCGGCCAGTCCGACGGCGGCCGCCGCACCCAGACATGCGCGAAGGGGTCTCACTGCGTGCCTCCAGGGGGTGGGGGTGGGAGTTGCCCAGCGGGGAGTCGCCCCAGCCTCCGGGAGCTGTTGCGGTCACGTCAATGAGTTGGTCTAGTCCAAAGAGGTCTTTGGACTAGACCATACGATCTCTTTACTCGAGGCGCGGGACGCGGCCGCCGCCGGCGGGGCTCAGGCCTCGCTCTTACGCAACACGATCTGGGTCTGCGTGGTCTGACCGACCAGCCGGTCCCGGTCGTCCCGCAGGTCGGTCTGCACCACCAGGAGGGTGCCGCCGAGATGCAGCGGGCGGGCCGTGGCGTGGACGTGCCCGGCGGTGACCGCCCGCAGGAAGTTGGTCTTGGACTCCACCGTCGAGGTGCCGGAGGCCCCCGTCGGCAGATTCAGGTAGGCGCACACGGCGCCGACGCTGTCCGCCAACGCCATCAGCGCCCCGCCGTGCAGCGCGCCACCCGCCGTGCAGGCCTTCGGGGACCAGGCCAGACTGCCGGTCGTGCGCTCGGCCGTGGCCTCGTGCAGCTCGATGCCCAGGCCGGCCGCGAACGGCATGGCGGCCAGCAGGTCGGCGGGCCGGGGAGCGGCCGGCTCGGACAGGGACATGGTGTACCGCCTCTCGTGGGTGCCGTGCTGCTCCGCACGGCGATCAGGCAGTGTGCCAGCGGTGCCCGGCACGGGCCGGGATCATGGTCGTCATCGCGCCAGTCGGTCCCCGGCCGCCCGGACGGCCGTCCGGGGGCGGGCTGCACGCCGTCCGTCCGGACTCGTGCGCGATTGCGCATACCCATGGCGGATCGTCCGTCGCCTGAGGCACCCTTGACAGGGTGCGTACGGTTTCGCGAACTTTGAGCATCGGCGCACGGCGGGGATCCGCACACGGCAGCAGCAAATGGCAGGACGCGCCCGGCGCGTCATGGGGGGAGCGGTCGCCCATGCGATCCAGGAGCCATGATCCACACACCTCACCGGCCCCGGCCGAGCCCGGCGGGCCACTGGCGGAGCGGGCCGAAGGGCGGTCGAGCTGAGGTGGACGTCACCATCCACAGACCCGGGGACCTGACCTCCGCGCTGTGCGGGTCCTGGCACCGGGCGATGGACGAGTCGCCCGAGTACGCGAACCCCTTCCTGGCACCGGAGTTCACCGTCGCGGTCGGCCGCCACCGCGGCGGCGTGCGGGTCGCGGTACTGCGGGAGGACGGGCAGCCGGTCGGATTCTTCCCGTACGAGCGGGGCCCTCTCGGCACCGGCCGGGCCGTCGGGCTCGGACTGTCCGACTGCCAGGCCCTCGTGCACCGGCCCGGAGTCACCTGGGACGCCGGGGACCTGCTGCGCGCCTGCGGCCTCAGCATCTTCGAGTTCGACCATCTCGTCCAGGAGCAGCGGCCGTTCGCCCCGCACGTCACGGGAACCTTCGCCTCGCCGGTGATCGACGTGAAGCCCGGCGACGGCACGTACGCCGAGTGGCTCCGCGGGTCCTATCCGGGGCTGGCCAAGACGACCCTGAAGAAGGAGCGCCGGCTCGGGCGGGACATCGGCGCGGTGCGGTTCGAGTTCGACGAGCGCGATCCACGGGTCCTGCGCGCCCTCATGCGCTGGAAGTCCGCCCAGTACCGCCGCACCGGGCGCATGGACCGCTTCTCCCGGCCCTGGATCGTCGACCTGGTCGACCACCTCTTCCACGTCCGCGAGGAGCACTTCACCGGAGTGCTCTCCGTGCTCTACGCCGGCGACCGCCCGGTCGCCGCCCACTTCGGCCCGCGCTCCAGCACCGTCCTGGCCGCCTGGTTCACCGCCTACGACCCCGAACTGCACTACTACTCACCCGGGTTGATGATGCACCTGCGGACCGCCGAGGCGGCCGCCCGGCAGGGGGTGACCCTCGTCGACCTGGGGCGGGGCGACAAGGAGTACAAGGACTGGCTCAAGACCCGCGAACTGCGGGTGGGGGAGGGCTTCGCCGCGCGCCGGCACCCGGTGGCCGCCGCGCGGCGCATGTGGCGCCGGCCGGTGCGCGGCCTGCGGAACACGGTCCTGGCCCATCCCCGGCTGCGCGAGCCCGCCGACCGGCTGCTGAGGACGGTGGGAGAGCTGCGCACCCGCGGCCCACGCCCCTGAAGCCCTCCGCCCCGAGACGGAAGCGACCGAATGTGGGCGTGCCGGTTTGCCCGCCCCGCCCTCCATGGCGTAGCTCTGCCACCCGTCGGCGCACGCGAACGGAACGGTGGGTGGTACCGATGGCACGCATTCTGGTGATCGGCGGCGGCATCGCGGGCACGGCGGCCGCGCTGGGCCTGCGCAAGGCCGGACACGACGTCGCCGTCTTCGAGGCGCACCCCGACACCGCCGAGGACATCGGCGCCTTCCTGACCCTCGCGGCGGGCGGCATGCGCGCCCTGGCCCAGATCGACGCCACGGACGCCGTCACCGCCATCGGTTTTCCGCTGACCTCCCTGCGCCTGCTCGACAGCGAGGGCGGCGAGGTGGCGCGCGCACCGCTCGCCGGTGCCGACGACCCCGCGCTGCGCTACCGCTGCCTGCGCCGCGGCGAACTGAACGCGGCCCTGCAGGCCGAGGCGGTCCGGCGTGGCACGCCCCTGCGTCACGGTGCCCGGCTGGTGTCCGTGGACGACGGCACCGACGGCGTGACCGCGCACTTCTCCGACGGCAGCAGCGCCACCGGAGACCTGCTGATCGGCGCCGACGGCCTGAACTCGGCCGTGCGCCGGCTGGTCGTGGCGCCCGCCGCCCGGCCCCGGTACGCGGGCCAGCGCGTGTACTACGGCTACACGGACGCGGCACCCGCACCGGGGCCGACCGGCGCCATCACCATGGTGCGCGGCAGCGCGGCCGCGTTCGGATACGCGGTCTCGCCGACGGGGGAGACGTACTGGTTCGCCCGCGTCACCGGCGCCCCCCGGCCCGCCGGTGACGCGCCGGGCCCCACACCCGCCGGTCTGCGCGGCGAACTGCTCCCGCTGCTGCGCGAGGACGCCACACCCGCCGGGGACATCGTCGCGGCCGGCGGCGAGACCATCATGGCCACCGACGCCACCGAGATGCCGCTGGGCACCCCCTGGCACACGGGCCGTGTCCTGCTCCTCGGCGACGCGGCGCACGCGGCCTCACCGGCCACCGGCCAGGGCGCCTCCATGGCGCTGGAGGACGCCGTCGTCCTCGCCAAGGCCCTGCGCGACCTGCCAGATCCGCGGACCGCTTTCACCGTGTACGAGCGCCACCGCCGCCCGCGCGCCGAGCACAACATCTCCGTCAGCGGCGCCATCTCGCGCGGCGCCCACACCCCGGCGCGCGACGATTCCGCTGCTCCCGGCGCACCCCGCGAGGACGACACGCTGAACCGCCAGTTGGACTGGGAGACCCCGCTCGCCGACGTTCCCCTGGCGGAACGCTGAGCGCGGGACAACTGGACCGGCGGCAACGGAAGTTCGGTCAGCGGGAGCGCGGGCTATCCTGCCCGCATGGAGATGATCGACTCGGGGTCGGACGCCCACCTCGCCCGCACGGCGGCGCAGGCGGGAGCCGCCGTGGTCCGCGAGATGTACGGCGGACGGCTGGACCGCTTCGAGAAGTCGGCCGGTGACTTCGCGACGGCGGCGGACCACGCGGCCGAGAAGACCATCCTCGACGTCCTGCGCGCCGCCCGGCCCGGCGACGCCGTCACGGGCGAGGAGAGCGGCAGCAGCGGTGCGGCGGACGCCCGGCGCCGCTGGCTGGTCGACCCACTGTGCGGCACCCTCAACTACGCCGTGCGGAACATGCTGGTGGGGGTGAACGTGGCCCTGCGGGAGGACGACGAGATCACCGCGGCGGCGACGGCCGACCCGTTCGGCGGCGAGGTGTTCTGGACCGACGGACACCGCGCCCGGGTCCACCGTGACGGCGAGGACGAGGAGTTGGCGCCCTCGCCGGAGTCCCGGCTGGTGGACGTCAACCTCGACCCGCCGTTCCCCAACGCCCCCGGCTTCCAGGCGGTCCGGCTCCTGGCCGACCCCGGCTTCGGCCGGCGGTTCCGGCCCCGGGTCGTCTCCACCACCCTCGCGGTCGCCTGGGTCGCCGCCGGCCGCAGGGCCGCGTACGTCACCGACGGCGACCTGCGCGACAGCGTGCACTTCGCCGCCGGGATCGCCCTGTGCCGGGCCGCCGGCTGCACCGTCACCGGCATCCACGGTCAGCCCCTGCACACCGGCGCCGGCGGACTGATCGCGGCCGCCGACGCCGAAACGCACGCCGCGCTGCTGGAGATGGTCAAGAACCAGACGCGGTAGCGGAGTTGGCGCACGGCACGCCAGGTCGCGCGTATTTCAGGTTTTGACTTCCGAAGGCTTGCCGCCCGCTTGGCTCATCACTTAAATCAAAACATGAACTAAGCCATGGGGTCAGCTTCCTGACCTCCGCAGCCGCATGGAGCCGCCACATGAGACTGAGATCCCTGGGCATCGCGCTAGCCGCCACGGCGGCGCTGATCGCCCTGCCCACCACCCATCCACCCGCCGCGGCGGCCGAAACCCCGCTGTCGCAGGGGAAGACGGCCACCGCGTCCTCCGAGGAGAACGCGGGCACCGCCGCCGCCAAGGGCGTCGACGGCGACTCCGGCACCCGCTGGTCCTCGGCCGCCACCGACGACCAGTGGTTCCAGGTCGACCTTGGAGCCACCGCCACGGTCAGCCAGGTGGTCCTCAACTGGGAGGCAGCCTACGGCAAGGACTACAAGGTCCAGCTGTCCAAGGACGGCAGCACCTGGACCGACCTGAAGTCCGTCACCGGCTCCGACGGCGGCGTCGACACCCTCGACGTCTCCGGACAGGGCCGCTACGTACGCATGCTCGGCGTGCACCGCGCCACCCAATGGGGCTACTCCCTCTGGGAGTTCCAGGTCTACGGCACGGCGAGCGGCAGCCAGACCGGCTGCGGCACCGCGAACGCCGCCCAGGGCAGGCCCGCCACCGCGTCCTCCACCGAGAACGCCGGCACCCCCGCCTCCGCCGCCTTCGACGGCGACACCGCGACCCGCTGGTCCAGCCAGGCCGCCGACCCGCAGTGGCTCCGGGTGGACCTCGGCTCGGTCAAGGACCTGTGCCGGATGGACCTCAACTGGGAAGCGGCGTACGGCAAGGACTTCCAGCTCCAGGCCTCCGCCGACGGCCAGACCTGGAGCACCCTGAAGAGCGTCACCGGCGCGACCGGCGGCACCGCCTCCTACGACGTCAGCGGCACCGGCCGTTACGTCCGGGTCTACGGCACCGCCCGCGGCACCGGCTACGGCTATTCGCTGTGGGAGGTCGCCGTGCACACCGGCGCCACGGGTGAACCGCCCGTCCAGGGCGGCGGCGACCTCGGCCCGAACGTCATCGTCGTCGACCCCTCCACGCCGAACCTCCAGCAGAAGTTCGACGACGTCTTCAAGCAGCAGGAGTCGAACCAGTTCGGCACCGGCCGCTACCAGTTCCTGCTCAAGCCGGGAACCTACAACGGCATCAACGCCCAGATCGGCTTCTACACCTCGATCTCCGGTCTCGGCATGAACCCCGACGACACCCAGATCAACGGTGACGTCACCGTGGACGCGGGCTGGTTCAACGGCAACGCCACGCAGAACTTCTGGCGTTCGGCGGAGAACCTCGCCATCAGGCCGTCCAACGGGACCGACCGCTGGGCGGTCGCCCAGGCCGCCCCGTTCCGCCGCATCCACGTCCAGGGCGGCCTCAACCTCGCCCCCAACGGCTACGGCTGGGCCTCCGGCGGCTACATCGCCGACTCGAAGATCGACGGCACCGTCGGCCCCTACTCCCAGCAGCAGTGGTACACCCGCGACAGCTCCGTCGGCGGCTGGACCAACGGCGTGTGGAACATGACGTTCTCCGGCGTGCAGGGCGCGCCGGCGACCAACTTCGACAGCGGCCCGTACACCACCCTCGACACCACGCCGGTCTCGCGCGAGAAGCCGTTCCTCTACCTGGACGGCTCCGCCTACAAGGTGTTCGTCCCGGCCAAGCGCACAAACGCCCGGGGCGTCTCCTGGCCGGCCAACGCGGGCACCTCCCTGCCGCTGGACCAGTTCTACGTGGTCAAGCCGGGCGCCACCGCCGCCACCATCAACGCGGCCCTCGCCCAGGGCCTCAACCTCCTCTTCACCCCCGGCGTCTACCACCTGGACCGGACGATCGACGTCACCCGCGCCAACACCGTGGTCCTCGGGCTCGGCCTCGCCACCCTGGTCCCGGACAACGGCGTCGACGCCATGCACGTCGCCGACGTCGACGGCGTGAAGCTCGCCGGATTCCTCATCGACGCGGGCCCGGTCAACTCCGACACCCTGCTGCGGATAGGCGACCCCGGTTCAAGCGCCGACCACTCCGCCAACCCCACCACCATGCAGGACGTGTTCGTCCGCATCGGCGGCGCCGGACCCGGCCTCGCCACCAACTCCGTCGTGGTCAACAGCGACGACGTCATCGTCGACCACACCTGGATCTGGCGTGCCGACCACGGCAGCGGCACCGGCTGGGACACCAACCGTGCCGACTACGGCCTGCGGGTCAACGGTGACGACGTCCTCGCCACCGGCCTGTTCGTCGAGCACTTCAACAAGTACGACGTGTACTGGAGCGGAGAACGCGGCCGCACGATCTTCTTCCAGAACGAGAAGGCGTACGACGCCCCGAACGCCGCCGCCATCACCCACGACGGCATCGTCGGCTACGCGGCCTACAAGGTCGCCGACCCGGTCACCACACACGAGGCGTGGGGCCTGGGCAGCTACTGCAACTACACGGCCGATCCCACGATCGTCCAGGCGCACGGCTTCCAGGTCCCGGCCACCTCGGGGATCAGGATGCACGACCTGCAGGTGATCTCCCTCGGCGGCAAGGGCCAGTACGCCCATGTCGTCAACAGCACGGGCGCGCCCACCTCGGGGACGGACACCGTCCCCTCCAAGGTGACCTCGTTCCCGTGACGCACGCCCCGCTCCCGCGCGTCCGCCCGGCGCGCGGGAGCGGGCTCAATCCCCGGCCAGCGCCAGACGGGGAGCGCGCCGATAGGTCTCCCGGTACAGGGACGCGAAGCGGCCCGGGTGGTAGAAGCCCCACCGGGCGGCGATGTCCGTGACCGTGGCGCCGTCGGTGGGATCGGCGGCGAGCAGGTCGTGGTGGGCGTGCGTCAGCCGCACCCGGCGCAGGTGGGCCAGTGGGGTCGTGTCCAGATGGCGGCGGAAGGCGTACTGCAGCCCCCGCACGGTGACCCGCGCCGCCCCCGCGATCTCCGCGACGGTGACGGGCCGACCGGCTCGCCGCACTTCAAAAGGAAGTGAGTCAGCTGCGGCACGCCGTTGTCTCGCATGCCGTCATCGACGAGGCGATCGGAGTGGTCGTCGCCGTCGGCGGCCTGAGCGCCGGGCAGGGCTGGGAGGTGCTGGTGCGGGTCTCGCAGCACACCAACATCAAACTGCGGGAGGTCGCGCGCCGCCTGGTGGAGTGGCCTGCCTCCGGATCGCTGCCCGAACCGATCGACCGGGCGCTGACCGAGGCGATGGAGCAGGAGCGTGACGCGACGGCCCTCGTGCCCGCCGACCGGTACGACGCATGGGCGGCGCGGTGCGGCTCCCTGGAGTGAACGGCCCGGCAGCCCGACACCGGTCGTCGTGGGGTTTGGAGCGGACGTCGGGTGCTACACGGTGAGTGCCGCACCCGCACTGCCACGGCGCCGGCCGGGCACCGGCTCACGGCCGCCCGGACACCGGCTCGGTCGCGCGGTGCCTCACGCTCACGCCCGGACCAGGAGGAGGACGGCCATGGACCACTCACGCGCACCCGTGCTGGAGGCCCTGCAGGAATTCCGGCGCCGGGGGGACGTGGTGTTCGGGCCGCCGGGCCACAAACAGGGCCGCGGGACCGACCCCCGAGTCGCCGAGGTCCTCGGCCTGGACGTCTTCCGCTCGGACGTGCTCAGCCTGAACGGCCTGGACGACCGGCGCGAGTCCCAGGGCGTCCTCGAACAGGCACAGGAACTGATGGCCGACGCCGTCGGCGCCGAACACGCCTTCTTCTCGACCTGCGGCAGCTCTCTGTCCGTGAAGACCGCGATGCTCTCCGTCGCGGGCCCGGGGGAGAAACTGCTGCTGTCCCGCAACGCGCACAAGTCGGTCATCGCGGCCGTGATCATCAACGGGGTGGAGCCGATCTGGGTCCACCCGAAGTTCGACGCCGAGCGGCACATGGCCCACCCGCCCGAGCCCGACGACGTGCGGAAGCGGCTGCGGGAACACCCCGACGCCAAGGGCATGCTGCTGATCACGCCCACCGAGCTGGGCTCCTGCGCCGACATCCGCGGCGTGGCCGACGTCTGCCACGCCGTGGACGTACCGCTCATCGTGGACGAGGCCTGGGGCGCCCACCTGCCCTTCCACCCGGACCTGCCGGCCTGGGGCATGGACGCCGACGCCGACCTGGTCGTCACCAGCGTCCACAAGATGGGCGGCGCGATCGAGCAGAGCTCGGTCTTCCACCTCCAGCACGACCGGGTGGCGCCCGAAGTGCTCAAACAGCGGGAGGACCTGCTCGGCACCACCAGCGCCTCCTCCCTGGTGTACGCGGCGCTGGACGGCTGGCGGCGCCAGATGGCGGAACAGGGGCACGAGCTGCTCCAGGCCGCCCTGCGCCGTGCCGAACGGCTGCGAGCCGCGCTGAACGAACTTCCCGGGCTGCGGGTGATGGGCGAGGACATCGTCCGCGAGGGCCTGGCCGCCGAGTTCGACCCCCTGAAGATCGTCATCGAGGTACGGGACCTGGGCATCACCGGCATGCAGGCGGCCGAGTGGCTGCGGGCCGAGCGGCACGTCGACGTCGGTGGCTCCGACACCTGCCGGATCAGTGCCTCGATCACCCACTCCGACGACGACGAGACCGAGAAGATCCTCCTCGAGGCGCTGCGCTCCCTGGTGGACGGCGCCGGCTCGATCGAACGGCAGCGCCCGGTCCACCTGCCGGAGCCGGGCGCGCTCGAACTGGAACAGGCCGTCCTGCCCCGTGCGGCCTTCTTCGGCCCCGCCGAACAGGTCCCGGCCGAACGGGCCGTGGGCCGGATCGCCGCCGAGACGATCAGCCCCTACCCCCCGGGCGTCCCGGTCGTGGCGCCGGGCGAGGTGATCACCGAGGAGGTCGTCGACTACTTGCGCAGCGGCATCGAGCACGGCTTCCTGGTCTCCGACGCGGCCGACCCCTCGCTCGAGACCTTCCGGGTGCTGACCCGCCCCTGACCGGCGCCGGCCGAACTGCGCGGCACGCGCCCAGCACCTAGGGTGGCGGGTGCGGGCGGGCCGCGTGCCGGTCCGCTCGCGGGTCAAGAAACGGCCCTCCTCCGAACCCGCTTTCGGCTGGGGGCGGTTGACCCCGCCGACGGTCCCCGGGTCCGGGCGCATGTCCGAAGGGCCGGACGCGCGGCGACACGCCGCGCACCCGACCCGACTTCACCCCACGGGACAAGCCGCACGGCTCCCGGTTTCGGACGCCCGGCCCGGGGACCTCGGTGTGCGGGTCCCGCTCGGCCCCTGGGCCGCGCCCCCGCACACCGCCGGTCGCCCGCCCCTGGGCGTGGGGCGGCCTCCGTGCGCCGAACCTCCCGGACCGCCCGTGCCGGGCATGGGCAGCCCTGTGACCAGCGAAGGAATGGTAGTGATGAGCGAGAGCATCCCCGGTAAACCGGCCCCCGAGACGCCGTCGGTCGCCGAGCCGGCCGAACCCCGCGAGCCGCTGCCCCCGAAGCCCGACCAGACCGGCCCGGACACCGTCTCGCCGACGGGTCAGCCCACCGGCTCCGACCAGGCACGGATGGCCCAGAGCGGCAGCTACCTCACCAACGCCCAGGGCACCCGGCTGTACGACACCGACCACTCGCTGAAGGCGGGCCCCCGCGGCCCGGTGCTCCTGCAGGACCACCACCTGCGGGAGAAGGTGATGCACTTCGACCACGAACGCATCCCGGAGCGCGTGGTCCACGCCCGGGGCGCCGGAGCGCACGGTGTGTTCCGCAGCTACGGCACCGCCGCCCGGCTGACCAAGGCGGCGTTCCTCGCCGAGGACGTCGAGACACCCGTCTTCGTGCGCTTCTCCACCGTGCTCGGCTCCCGGGGTTCCGCCGACACCGTCCGCGACACACGGGGTTTCGCGACCAAGTTCTACACCAGCGAGGGCGTCTACGACCTGGTCGGCAACAACATCCCGGTCTTCTTCATCCAGGACGCCATCAAGTTCCCCGACGTCGTGCACGCCGCCAAGCCGCACCCCGACCGGGAGATCCCGCAGGCGCAGAGCGCCCACGACACCTTCTGGGACTTCGTCACCCTGCACACCGAGGCCACCCACCACACGCTGTGGAACATGTCCGACCGGGGCATCCCGCGCTCCTACCGGACCATGGAGGGCTTCGGCGTCCACACCTTCCGGCTGGTCGACGCCGACGGCGGCACCACGTTGGTGAAGTTCCACTGGAAGCCGAAGCTGGGCGTGCACTCCCTGGTGTGGGAGGAGGCGCAGATCATCAACGGGGTGGACCCCGACTTCCACCGCCGGGACCTCGCCGACGCCATCGAGGCGGGCGCGTACCCCGAGTGGGAGCTGGGCGTCCAGGCCTTCCCCGACACCCCCGAGCAGACCTTCGAGGGCATCGACCTGCTGGACCCGACGAACATCGTCCCCGAGGAACTCGCCCCCGTGCAGCCCATCGGACTGCTCACCCTGGACCGCAACCCGTCGAACTTCTTCGCCGAGACCGAACAGGTCGCCTTCCACGTCGGCCACCTCGTCCCCGGCATCGACGTCACCGACGACCCGCTGCTGGCCGGCCGGCTCTTCTCCTACCTGGACACCCAGATCACCCGCCTTGGCGGCCCCAACTTCCCCCAGCTCCCCATCAACCGGCCGCAGTCCCCGGTCAACGACATGCTGCGCGACGGCATGCACCAGACGGCCGTGCACCGGGGCGTCGCTCCCTACCGGCCCAACTCCCTCGACGGCGGCTGCCCGTTCACCGCCGGCGCCGACATGGGCGCGTTCGTCGAGGCGCCCGTACGTGTGCCGGAGGCGACCAAGGTCCGGGAGGCACCCGAGTCGTTCGACGACCACTTCAGCCAGCCCCGCCGGTTCTGGCTCAGCATGAGTTCCGTGGAGCGGGAGCACATCATCGGGGCCTACGCCTTCGAACTCGGCAAGTGCTACGAACAGGTCATCAAGGAAAGGGCGTTGCAGGTTCTCGCCAACATCGACCCGGAGCTGTGCACGGCCGTCGCCGCGAGCCTCGGGCTGCCCGCACCCGAGCCCACCGTGCCTCTCGCCGACGTCGAACCCAGCCCCGTCCTCTCCCAGACCGGTCACACCTGGCCCACCGACGGCCGGATCATCGGCATCATCACCGGTCCCGACGGTGACCTCGGCGGTGTCCGGGCCGTACGCCAGGCAGTGCTGGACAGCGGCATGGTCCCGTTGATCGTGGCGCCGAGCGGCGGCACCCTCGGCGACGGCGTGGACGCCCTGACCGTCCAGCGCACCTACTCCACCGCACGCTCGGTGGAGTTCGACGCCCTGCTGGTGGCCGGGACCCCCGGGGTCGGCGCCGACGCCTTCGGCGCCCGTGACGCCAAGGCCGGGCTGCCCACGGCCCCGCAGGGCACCCCCGACCCCCGGGTGGGGCTGCTGCTGGCGGAGGCGTACCGGCACGGCAAGGCCATCGGTGCGGCCAAGGGCGGCGAGGCCGCGCTGGAGGCGGCCGGCATCCCGCTCGACGCGCCCGGTGTGGTCGCCGGCGACGGCGCCCCAGCCGTGCTGCAGCAGCTCAACGGGCTGCTCGGCGCCCACCGGGTCTGGGAACGCTTCCCCGCCGCCGCCTGACCTACGCCGGTCACCCAACGGCGTATCCCAACAGGCGGCCGCCGTGCGCAACCGGTGTGATGAGAGGGTCCCTACGTCAACCAGTGAGGCAACACACATGCGTATGCGCAGCTTTGCCACGGCGGCGGTTCTCGCGGGCTCCCTCGCGCTGGCCGGCACGACGGCCGCCCACGCGGCCGACCCGGACCCCACGACCGGCACCGCCAGCAACAGCCCGGGCGTCCTCTCGGGCAACGTCACCCAGGTCCCGGTCGGCCTCGGCCTCAACCTGTGCGGCGACAGCATCGATGTCATCGGGCTGCTGAACCCGGCCGGCGGGAGCACCTGCACCGCGCAGTGACACCGTCGCGTGCGCCGGCCCCCTCGCGCGGGGGGCCGGCGCACGGGTGTTCAGGACGCCGAGGTGCGGCAGAGCAGCAGACAGACGTCGTCGTCGTGCTCGGAGTCGTGCAGCATCGGCTTCAGCAGCGACTCGGCCGCCGCGTCCAGATCCTCCAGCTCCGCGGCGCCGAGCGTCTCCAGGGCCCGGGCCAGCCGGTCGATGCCCGCGTCGATCCCGGCCGCCCGCCGCTCCACCAGGCCGTCCGTGTAGAGCGCCAGCGTGGACCCGGCCGGCAGCCGCACGGTGTTCTCCTCGTACTCGTACGCCATGGGCACGCCCAGCATGATCCCCGGCTTGAGGTCCAGGACGCTCACCCCGCCGCCGGGATCCCGGGTGACGGCCGGCGGATGGCCGGCCGCGGCCCACACCACGGCCGGATCGCCCGGGGTGAAACGGGCGATGGCGCAGGTCGCGTACAGCTCCGGCTGCTGGTGGCGGAGCATCCGGTGCAGCAGGGTGAGGATGCGGGCCGGGCCGTTGCCCTCGACGGCGTACGCGCGCAGGGCGGTGCGCAGTTGCCCCATGATCACCGCCGCGCGCAGCCCGTGTCCCGTGACGTCCCCTATCACCGCGAGCACACTGCCGTCGGGCTGCGGGAACGCGTCGTACCAGTCGCCGCCGATGTTCAGGCCGCGGGTGGCGGGCAGATAGCGCGCGGCCAGTGACACGCCCCGGACGTCGGGCAGTTCGGTGAGCTGGGCGCGCTGCAGCGCCTCGGCGACGTCCCGGTGCTGCTCGTACTGGCGGGCGTTGTCCAGCGCGATCCCCGCCCGCCGGCCCAGCTCCAGCAGCATCACGGTGGTGTCCGGGTCGAACCGGTCGTCCGGCGCGGTCAGCGTCAGCACACCCTGCACGGTGCGCGCGCCGAGCGGGATGCACAGCAGCGGCCGGTCGGGGGAGAGGGGGGAGGGCGGCAGGTCGTCCACCCCGGGCAGCTCGCCGGGGTGCCGGGCCGCGTGCTGCGGGCGGCCCGTGCGGGCCGCGGTGAGCGTGGCGGCCGCCCGGTCGTCCGGGAGCGTGCGCTCGTCGTCCGCGAGCCAGATGTCGATGTCGGCGGCGTACTCCGGAACGAGCAGATCGGGCAGCCTGCGCAGGATGCCGTCGTGCTCGAGGGAGGCGTTCAGGGCGGCGCTCGCGTTCGCCAGGAAGGTCAGCAGCCGCCGCGCGTTCTCCGCCGTGGTGCGTGCCGCCCGTTCGGCGTCCAGCAGTTCGTGCTGCGCCAGCGCGGCCGCCTCCAGCTCGGCGTGCAGCGCCAGCACCCCCTGGTTGGTCTGGTGGAGCTCGTCCCGGTGGAAACTGACCATCTCCTCGGTCTCGGTCAGGCTCTCCAGTACCGCGTCCGCGTCCGCGTCGGCGTCCAGCAGCGCCTCGGCGAGCCGTGTGCCGTCCAGCTCGGCGGGCGTGGGCAGCGGCGAAGCCACCGGGCGCGGGCAGGTCAGCGTGTGCCGCCACGCCCCGGGCCGGCCGGGCCGCCGTACCGCGATGTGCAACTGCCCGGCGGTGTCGGAGCGGACGGCGACCTCGGCGCCGCCCTCGCCGAGACAGCGGCGCAGCCGCGCGGTGAACGCGGTCAGGAACCGGGCGCGGTCGAGCGCGGGCAGGCCGGCGTCCGCCGTGAGCCGCGCGAGCACGGCCCGGGCGCGGGCCGCGTCGGCGGTCGAGGCGATGGTCCAGATGTCACGGGCGGCTGTCATGGGAGCTGGTCCGGCGGTCGGGGGCCATTACGGCCACGCTGGTGTCGTCGCGTACGGGGCGGGCGGGACTGCTCGCGTCGCGCAGGATCGTAGCGGCCACCACCGACGGGTCACGGGCGAGCAGCCCGGGGTCGTCGGGCGGCGACCAGCGGCTCGGCAGCCCGTCGCTGTGCACGACGAGCAGGCTGTCCGCGTGCCACGGCATCTTCCGCAGCGGAACCCGCGCCGGGAAGTACGCCCCGACGATGCCCGGATGGGAGATCAGGGACGTCCAGGTGTCTCCCGTGCGCAGCCGGGCGCCGGCGTTGCCCACCCCCGCGAAGCGCAGTTCCCGCCGCTCGGTGTCCACCTGCGCCACGACGGCGGCCACGCCCCGGGTGCGTCGCAGGGCGGTGTGCAGGCGGCGCAGTATCTCCACCGGCGGCAGATGCGCGCCGGCGTGCAGCTCCTCGACCGCCGCGGTGGAGGCGTGGGCGGCCTTGGCGCCGTGCCCGAGACCGTCGGCCAGCAGCAGCGTCAGCAGGGGACCGGAGCGGGCCCAGCCCCAGGCGTCCCCGGAGTGCTCCGCCTGGTCGAGCGCGACGGTGATCCCGCCGACCGGCACCTCCCCCGCGGACGCGCCGGTGTGGGCGGCCTCCGGGTCGACGCGGGCCGTCGCCACCGTTCCGCGGCCCGGGACGCTGTGCAGGTGGAAGGCGTTCGCGAGCCGGCGGCAACCGCCCAGGCCCGCTCCCAGGGATCCCTCGGTGGTGCTGAAACCGTCCCGCAGGGCCGTGCCGACGTCCGCGATGCCCGGCCCCTGGTCGAGCGAGCACAGCTGCACCGACGGCGAGCCGGCGGCCGGCCCGTCCACCAGGTTGAGCACCATGCGGCCCTCGTCGGCGTGCTTGAGCAGATTGGTCGCCAGTTCGGTGGCGACCAGCGCGGCCGCCGCGGTGCGCTCCTGACCGAGACCCGCGGCGGCGCTCGCGGCCTCGGCCGCGACCCGGACGTCACGCACCCGCGTCGAGTCGTGCACCGGGATCTCCCACACCCTGCTCATCACACCCTCGTCCTGGACGGCGGCACCGGAGTGACCCAGGCGAGCGCCGTGACCGTGGTACCCCGGCCGGGCGCGGTGTCCACGGCGAACTCCTGCACGAGCCGTTTGGCACCACTGAGTCCCAGACCCAGGCCGCCGCCGGAGGTGTAGCCGTCGGTCATCGCCAGGTCCAGGTCCCGGATGCCCGGGCCCTCGTCGACGAAGCGCATCCGCAGCCCGCGGACGCCACCGTGGTCCAACGGGGTGATCTCCGCCCGCCCGCCGCCGCCGTGCACCAGCGTGTTGCGGGCCAGTTCACTGGCCGCGGTCACCAGTTTGGTCTGCTGCACCAGGCCGAAGCCGAGCTGCGCCGCGTACTGCCGCACCTGTTGCCGGACGTAGGCCAGATCCCCGTCCGAGCCGATGGGCAGGCAGGTCGAGCAGGCCTGGCCGGACGACGCCGGCATCATTTCTCCTCCGGCGACAGCAGTTCCATGGCGCGGTCGACATCGAGAGCGGTGGTCAGACCGTGCAGCGTGAGCCCCAGTTCGACCAGGGTGATCGCCACCGCCGGCCGCATGCCCGCCAGCACCGTACGGGCCGCCAGCAGCCGGGCCGTCGACGCGATCTCCGCGAGCACCCGGCCGAGGAAGGAGTCCACGATGTCGACCCCGGAGATGTCGAGCACCACGCCGGTCACCCTGCTGGTGGCGATGCGGCTGGAGATGTCGTGCTGGAGCTGTTCGGCCATGCCGTCGTGCAACTCGCCCTGCAGCGAGACGAGCAGTATGTCGCCCAGTGCCAGTACGGGCACCTGTGCCTGACCGGGAAGGGGCTGGCTCACCGCGCGACCGCCCGGGCGTCCGCGCGGGCGGAGACCTCGATGCCCTGCCGGCCGAGGGCGTAGGCGAGCGCGTCGGCCAGCGAGGCGCGGGTGAGCACCGTCCCGAGGTCGATGCCGAGCTGCACGATCGTCTGGGCGATGGCCGGCCGGATGCCGGAGACGATGCACTCCGCCCCCATCAGCCGTGCGGCGGCCACCGTCTTCATCAGGTGCTGGGCGACCAGCGAGTCGACCGTGGGCACACCGGTGATGTCCAGGATCGCGTACCGGGCCCGCTGTTCGACGATCGCCTCCAGCAGGGACTCCATGACCACCTGGCTGCGCGCGCTGTCCAGGGTGCCGATCAGCGGCACGGCGACGGTGCCCTCCCACAACTGGATGACGGGCGTGGCCACTTCGAGGAGCTGTTGCCGTTGCCGGTGGATCAGGTCCTCACCCTCGTGCAGCGCCGTCTCCATCACCACCAGACGCAGGGTGCCCATGATCAGGGTCAGGGCGAGCACCCCTTCCTGCGCCTCGGGGCCGGCCGGGTCGGGGAACTCCTCGCGCAGCAGATCGGCCGCGGGGCCGCGCAGCGCGGCCACCTCGGCGGAGATCTGCGCCGGGCTGGACCCCGTACGGGACCGGGTCGCGGCCATACGGCCCAGCTGCTCGCGCACCGTGCCGAATCCGGGGGCGTCGATGTCCTCGAACCGGCCGCTCACCGCCACGTCCGAGAGCGCGTCCAGCACGGCCTTGCACGCCTCGATCGCTTCGTCACGGGAGACGGTGAACACCGAGCGGAACAGGGGGGCGTCCGCCCAGCGCTGCGCGATCTGCTCCTGACGCCGCTCCAGAAAGGCGCTCACCACACGAGACACCGACTCGTCCGCATCCTGCTCCGGCACGTACATCCTCTCCCTTCCGCACAGCCCGGCTCCGCCTGGTCCGGCTGGTTCCGGGCCGATGGCCTCCATACGACAGACAGCGGGGTCCGTGCCGGCGAGCGGCCGAACCCCGGCCGGCCCGGCAGCCGAAGCCGCCGGGCCGGTGTCGGATGCCGTCTACCCGGGATCAGGGAGACCTGTCCGCACTGTTAGGCACATCACTCGCGCGTGCGACGGATCAGATCGCGCCGCCGCCAGGGCCGCCGCCCATCTCGCCGCGCCACGCACCGGTCTCCAGGCCGCCGCGCTGCTCGATGAACTCCTTGAACCGGTGCAGATCCCCGGAGACCCGCCGCTTGACGATGCCGAGCTTGTCGCCGACCGTCTCGGCCAGGCCCTCGGGCTCGAACTCCAGTTGCAGCATGACCTTCGTGGTGGAGTCGTCGATGCGGTGGAAGGTGACGACGCCGGCCTGCTTCGCCTCGCCGTCCACGGTGGTCCAGGCGACCCGCTCGTCCGGCCGCTGCTCGGTGATCGCGGCGTCGAACTCCCGCCGAACCCCGCCGACGTTGGTCACCCAGTGGGTGAGGGAGTCGCTGCGCTGCTCGATGCGCTCCACCCCCTCCATGAACTCCGGGAACGTCTCGAACTGGGTCCACTGGTTGTAGGCGGTGCGCACCGGGACGCCGACCCGCACGGATTCCTCGACCTGCGACATACAGGAACACCTCTCGTTCTCGTCGGCTGTACGAGGAGCGGGTTCCTCTTTGCCGCCCGGTCATGCACACGATCCCGCGAACGAGTGACATGGGGTGAGCGGCGTGGACGCGGCCGGCGCCCGTCAGTCCCGGGCCGGGGCCGGGGCCTCCCGGGTGCCGGCCACCGGCTCGCGCTGCTCCCGTGACTCGCGGCCGGTGCGCCGGCTGCGCAGCAGCAGGCGTCTCGCGGGCCGCTCCACCGCCTCGTACAGCACCCAGGACAGCGCCAGCGACACGGTGAAGGCGACCGCCGTCACCGCCAGGCCCGCGAGCAGGCCGAAGTGCGGTTTCGTGCCGAGCAGTTGAGTGCCCGCGCGCAGGACCAGCAGGTGGATCATGTAGAAGGCGAACGACAGTTCCCCGAGCCGCACCAGACGCCGGCGCCGCCACAGCGACGGCAGTCCGCGCAGGTCCGCGACGGCCGCGGCCGGGATGAGCAGGGCGAACCCGGCGATGGTGCAGAGGGTGGCCGAGTAGCCGGGCGTCACCTGGGGCACCAGGAAGTAGCCGATGACCGCCAGCGCCAGCGAGGCCTCGAGTCCGGGCCCGCGCCACCGGCCGAGCAGCACCAGCCGGGCCGTGACGGCGCCGAGCACGAACTCCGGGAGCCGGGCGGCGGGCATCGAGTACAGGGCCTGGTCCGTCCAGTGGTGGGCGTCCGCCCGGGCGAGCACCAGCACCGCCACCACCGACAGCACACCCAGCACCGTCGCGCCCCGGGCGCCCAGCCGGCGCAGCAGCAGGAACAGCAGCGGGAAGGCCGCGTAGAAGAACGCCTCGCAGGCCAGCGACCAGCTCACCGGGTTCAGCGTCTGCCACCAGGGACGCCACCACGAGTGCACCAGCAGCAGGTTGGACAGAGCCTGGTCGGAGGTCGGTCTCGTCTGGTGGGGCAGCGCGTAGGCCATGAGCAGGGCGATGCCCAGGGTGACCAGGTGCACCGGGTAGACGCGTGCGATCCGCCGCCGCCAGAAGGCCGGTGCGCGATCGCCGGGCCGCGCGGACCACGTCAGTACAAAACCGGACAGCACGAAGAAGAACGACACGCCCGTGGCGCCCGCCCCGAAGCCCCACAGGACGATACGGCCGGCCTCGCCCCCGAAGTACCCGAAGTTGTTCACGTGCAGTCCGAAGACCAGCAGGGCCGCCACCCAGCGCAGCCCGGTCAGGGACGGCAGGGCGGGCCGGGGGGTCGGCGGGGCGGAGCCCGCCTTGGTCTCGCCGGTCCGTGCGGGCGGCGTCCGGGTCGTCCGGGGCGTCGCCGTGGTCATCACATCACCTGCCGCAGGAGGGTTGCGTGGGGCATAAAGGGGAACCTTGCCCGTTCGCCCCTTTGCATTCACATCACGTTGCGAACATCACACTGCTGCCGAACGATTCGGCCCGCCGTATGCCACGGAAGGCCGCGCCCGGGCAGCCTTACGAGTGAACGGCCCGTGTCCCCGCCAAGCCACCCACCGGCCCGATGGCGGTCCCGTGACCGGCTGACGGCAACGAGTCACGGGTGTACGTGAGTTGACCACGTCGCCGCGCGTCGCGGTCCGGTCGTGGGTGTCCTGGCCGGCGGCCCGCCGTTCCGCCCGTAAGGCGGTCGATCCGGCGTGCTTGCGGGCCCCCCGCCGTCCGCTCCACGGTGATCGCCTCTCGCGGGTGGGTTTCGCAGGGCTCGGCCGGCCGCCGGCGGCACTCCTCGCCGGTTCGTTCACGGTGCGGGTGCACGCGGGGGAGTGGGGCGGGGGCGGCGTTCGTTCCGTCGGTGGGCGAGCAGACGCAGTGGGAACCGTCCAGCTCGCGGTGCGCCCGGCGCCGCTCCTCGCCGGGTTCGAGCAGCGGCTGGGCCTTGGCATGTCACCGGCGGACGAGGAGGCCGGCGGCCCAGGCGGCCGGACGCGGCCGCCGCGACGCGGCGATGGCGTGGTACCGGGGCCGGGGCCCCAGCGGCGGAGAGGGCAGGATTCGAACCTGCGTGGACCCCTCGCGGGGCCCGACCTCGAGGCGTGCTCTTGGTCCCCGATCAACCACTCCGGGCACCTCTCCCTGTTCCCGGCCCGGTCTCCCGTGCCGTTCACATGCATCACAGTGGCAGGGGCCGCTGACCGCGCCCTGACATTCCGCTGACGTCGAATCGCCCCGCGCTCACCCGTTCGGAGGACCCGTCGGCTCGGCGCCCCGCCCGGTGAGCCGTACGGCCACATGATGCGTTCACATGACGCCTCCGGCGATGCCGGGCAAAGCCACGCACAGGCAAACACCAGGCGTCGGCAAGAGGCCAGAATTGCATCGTTCGTTTTATTGAACCCTTCGTGTTTACAGGGGTAGGTTCGGCCCATGACCGCATCCGGTACTCCGACCACCGCCGAGGAGCTGCGCGGTGCCGGCCTGCGCGTGACGGCGGCCCGTGTCGCGCTGCTGGAGACAGTCCGGGACGGTGACCACCTCGGCGTCGAGGCGATCGCTTCCGGGGTCCGCGACCGTGTGGGCCACATTTCCCTGCAAGCCGTCTACGAGGCACTGCACGCGCTGACCGCGGCGGGCCTCATACGGCGGATCGAGCCGGCCGGCAGCGCCGCCCGGTTCGAAGGACGCGTCGGCGACAACCACCACCACATCGTGTGCCGGTCGTGCGGTGCCCTCGCCGACGTCGACTGCGCGGTCGGCGAGGCGCCCTGCCTGACCGCGTCCGACGACCGCGGCTTCTCGATCGACGAGGCCGAGGTCGTCTACTGGGGCACCTGCCCCGACTGCTCCACCGGCCGCATTTCCTGAGTTCCAGAGTTCCTGAGCACAGAGTTCCGTTCCGTTCGGAAGGATTGCCATGACTGAGAACCACGACGCGATCGTCACAGACGCGAAGTCGGAGGAGACGAGCGGCGGCTGCCCCGTCACGCACGGGCGAGCCCTGCACCCGACCCAGGGTGGTGGCAACCGTCAGTGGTGGCCGGAGCGGCTCAACCTGAAGATCCTTGCCAAGAACCCGGCCGTCGCCAACCCGCTGGGCGCGGACTTCGACTACGCCGAGGCGTTCAAGTCCCTGGACCTTCCGGCCGTGAAGCAGGACATCGCCGAGGTGCTCACCACCTCCCAGGACTGGTGGCCGGCCGACTTCGGCCACTACGGCCCCTTCATCATCCGGATGGCCTGGCACAGCGCGGGCACCTACCGCATCAGCGACGGCCGCGGCGGCGCCGGCGCCGGCCAGCAGCGCTTCGCCCCGCTGAACAGCTGGCCGGACAACGCCAACCTGGACAAGGCCCGCCGGCTGCTGTGGCCGGTCAAGAAGAAGTACGGTCAGAGCCTGTCCTGGGCCGACCTGCTGGTCCTCGCCGGCAACGTCGCCCTGGAGTCCATGGGCTTCGAGACCTTCGGCTTCGCCGGCGGCCGCGAGGACGTGTGGGAGCCGGAGGAGGACGTCTACTGGGGCCCCGAGACCACCTGGCTCGACGACAAGCGCTACAGCGGCGACCGCGAGCTGGAGAACCCGCTCGGCGCCGTCCAGATGGGCCTGATCTACGTCAACCCGGAGGGCCCCAACGGCAACCCGGACCCGATCGCCGCGGCCCGCGACATCCGTGAGACGTTCCGCCGCATGGCGATGAACGACGAGGAGACCGTCGCCCTGATCGCGGGCGGCCACACCTTCGGCAAGACCCACGGCGCCGGCCCCGCCGACCACGTAGGCCCCGACCCGGAGGCCGCCGGCTTCGAGGAGCAGGGCCTGGGCTGGCGGAGCACCTACGGCACCGGCAAGGGCGCCGACGCCATCACCTCCGGTCTCGAGGTCACCTGGACCAACACGCCCACCCAGTGGAGCAACGGCTTCTTCGACAACCTCTTCGGCTACGAGTGGGAGCTCACCGAGTCCCCGGCCGGCGCCAAGCAGTGGAAGCCGAAGGACGGCGCGGGCGAGGGCACCGTCCCGCACGCCCACGACTCCTCGAAGAAGATCGCCCCGTCGATGCTCACCACCGACCTGGCGCTGCGCCTCGACCCGATCTACGAGCCGATCTCCCGCCGCTTCCACGAGAACCCGCAGGAGTTCGCGGACGCCTTCGCCCGCGCCTGGTACAAGCTGACCCACCGCGACATGGGCCCGAAGTCGCTCTACCTCGGCCCGGAGGTTCCCGAGGAGACCCTGCTCTGGCAGGACCCGCTGCCGGAGCGTGAGGGCGAACTGATCGGCGACGCCGACATCGCGGCCCTCAAGACCAAGCTGCTCGACTCGGGCCTGACCGTCTCCCAGCTCGTCACCACCGCCTGGGCTTCCGCCTCCACCTTCCGCGGCAGCGACAAGCGCGGCGGTGCCAACGGCGCCCGCATCCGCCTCGAGCCGCAGCGCGGCTGGGAGGTCAACCAGCCCGACCAGCTCGCGCTGGTGCTGCGCACCCTGGAGAGCGTCCAGCAGGAGTTCAACGCCTCCTCCGGCGCCAAGCGGGTCTCCCTCGCCGACCTCATCGTCCTCGGCGGTGTCGCGGCCGTGGAGAAGGCCGCCAAGGAGGGCGGCTTCCAGGTCGAGGTGCCCTTCACGCCGGGCCGGGTCGACGCCGGTGAGGAGCACACCGACGCCGAGTCCTTCGAGGCGCTGGAGCCGACCGCGGACGGCTTCCGCAACTACCTCGGCAAGGGCAACCGCCTGCCGGCCGAGTTCCTGCTGCTGGACCGGGCCAACCTGCTGACGTTGAGCGCCCCGGAGACGACCGTCCTGGTCGGCGGCCTGCGGGCGCTGGGCGTTGGCCCCGAGGGTTCGCAGCTCGGCGTCCTCACCAGGACGCCCGGCTCGCTGACGAACGACTTCTTCGTCAACCTGCTCGACCTGGGCACGACGTGGTCGGCGACCACCGAGGACCAGGCCACGTTCGAGGGCCGGGACGCCGCCACGGGCGAGGTGAAGTGGGCCGGCAGCCGCGCCGACCTGGTCTTCGGCTCGAACTCCGAGCTGCGCGCGCTCGCCGAGGTCTACGCGGGCGACGACGCGAAGGAGAAGTTCGTGAAGGACTTCGTCGCCGCCTGGGACAAGGTCATGAACCTCGACCGGTTCGACCTGGCCTGACCGACCCACCGAGGGCGTCCGGCCCGGCCCGCACGGGCCGGACCGGGCGCCCTCGCCGTGCACCGGCGCGCGCGGCCGTACCCCGCCCGCGTCGCCCGGCCGAAGAGGACCGGCATCGAAGACCGTCGCCGGTACTGCGGTCGCGGCGGTCGGGGTGCACGATGGTGTGGTGGCGATCCGGATCCCGATCCGGATCCTCCGGACGCCGAGCGGGCCCGCGCGTCCCGGCACGCGGCCGCCGGCACGGGAGAGGAGGCGGCGGCCGATGACTCGGACACCTCCCACGACGGTGACTCGGGACCGGCTGTGGCGCTGGCGGCGCAACCCACTGCGCCGGCACAGCGACATCGTCGAGGGCTGGGTCGTGCTCGCCACCTGGTTCCTCGCCCTGCTGGGCGCGGCCCTCGGGGGCTGGGCGGCGGCCCACTCCGTGGACTCGACGCTGACCGCACGGCGGGCCGAGGTGCGCGCCGTCTCCGCGGTCCTCACCGACGGCGCGGCGAAGACCTCACCCGCCGGCAGCGGCTACGACGACGGCCGGGTCTGGGCCACGGCCCGCTGGACGGGCCCGGACGGCAAGGTGCACATGGACCGGACGAAGGTCCTGCCGGGCGCTCCGGCCGGAACCCAGGTCACTGTGTGGACGGACCGCACGGGCCGGGCGGTGCCCGCGCCCGCCTCCGCGGCCGAGGCCATGCTGCAGACGGTCCTGACCGGCGCCCTGGTCGCCCAGGTCACGGGCACGACGGTCTGGGCCGGCGGCTGGTTGGTCCGCAACGGGCTGGTGCGGCGCAGGCTGGCCGAATGGGACGAGGAGTGGAAGCGCGTCGGACCCGAGTGGCGCAACTTCAGCGGCGGCCGAGGCTGACCGCCCCGCCCCGCCCCTCCGCGCCGCCTCACCCGCCCGCTCCTCACGCCGCCCGCCCCTCGCCCCGTCCCCACCTCACCCCGTCCGCTCATCTCTCCGTCCGCTCCTCACCCGCGCAGCGCCTCGAACGCCTGCCGCGCGCCGATCCCGATCGCCAGATCGATGTCCGGTGCCTGCGCCGCCCGCCGGTCCGCCCGGGTGAGCGCGGCCACGGCCACCCGGGCCCCGGAGTCCGCTTCGACCACGCCGATCTCGTGCCGCAGATGCAGGAACGTGCCCGTCTTCCCGCTCAGCCGCAGACTGTCGGCGCGCAGTTCGCTCGCCAGCCGCTGGGTGAAGACCTGATGGCCCATCAGCCGCCGCAGTTCGGCCGTGGCGCGGGGCTGCGCCACCTCGTCGCGCCACACCCGCTGGAGCAGGCCGACCAGCGCCGTGGCGGTGCCGAGGTTGGCGTGCGCGGGGTCGAGCGTCTCGATGGTGTGCCGTCCCGTCCGCTCGTCGCGGACGGCCAGTTCCAGGGCGAGGGAGAAGTCGTCGCCGGCGGCACCGGCGGCGCACTCGTACATGTGGTTCATCCGGTGCCGTACCTGGATGCCGGCGCAGCCCCAGGCGCGCAGCCGGGCGTCGACGTCGGCCACCGGCACCAGGTCGAACAGCGCGTCGGCGGCGGCGTTGTCGCTCACCGAGAGCATGAGCAGGAGCAGGTCACCCACGGCCATCGTGACCGGGTGGCGGAACGCGGCGATGCCGGTGGGGCCGACACTGCTGGTGGCCGGGTCGACCGTCACCGGCAGCGCCGGGTCCAGGTCGCCGTCCGCGATCAGGTCCAGCACGACCAGCGCGAACGGCACCTTCACCACGGACGCGAGGGGAATCGGCTCCTCGGTGTCGAAGCCGAGCTGTGCGCCGGTGTCGATGTCGCGGGCGAGGAACGAGCCGCGGACGCCGAGCGCCGCCCAGTCCCGGGCGATCTCCTCGGCGACGTCCAGGAGGGGGCCGTCACCGCGGACCTGCGCCGGACGGTGCGCCGTGTCCCCGGTCATCCGCGTGCCGCCAGCCGCGACGTGGCGTCCGTGGACTCCGGCCGCCCAGCAGCGCGTACGGCGCTCTCGGCACCGGCCGCCGCCGCCAGCACCGCGGACAGCCACTCCGGCACGTCGCCGCTCGGCAGACGCGGGGTGCCCCCAACGTCGTAACCCCGGTGCAGCGAGGCGTCGGCCAGCGGCGCCCAGTCGGCCCCGTGCCGCCGTGCGAAGGGCTCGTCGCACAGCAGCATCGCCCGGCCGGCCAGTGTCTCGGCGAGCGCGGTGGCCGCCGGTCCGGCCGGCCGCACCAGCCGCTCGGACAGCCCGGAGCGGGCCACCGCGCGGCCCAGCCTGTCCCGCGCATCGGGCACTTCGTCCTCCGGCAGGGTCAGGATCGGCAGGGGAACGGTCCGTTCCCCGGTGGCGCCGCCGCGGCGCGGCCGCAGGTCCTCCAGGTGGATCGGACGCCCCCGGCCGGCGCGGGCGGCGGCGCGTGCCGGCCGCTCCGCGTCGAGGGGCCGCGGGCCGGCCAGGCCGAGTGACACCCGGTACGCGGCGTGCTCGGGCGGGACGCGCAGCAGCGCGTACGCGAGCGAGCCGTCCGCCAGCCGGCCGGCCCGCTCCTGGGGCGGCAGTTCGCGCACCCCGAGCGTGATGCCGCGTTCCGCCCCGGCCCGGATGACCCGTGCCAGCGCCGCCGGCGCACGGTCGGCGGGCACCCCGACGGCCCGGGCCTGGGCCTGCTGGGCCGACCGGGCGACCTGTTCGAGCCGCTGGGCCCGGTCCAGGACGTCCTGCGCGTAGGGGAGCAGCAGCATGCCCAGCTCCGTCGTCGCGACCTGCCGCCGGGAGCGGTCGAACAGCAGGCCGCCGAAGTGCGCCTCCAGCGTCTTGATACGGCGGCTCAGGAGCGGCTGCGCGATCCCGAGCCGGTCGGCCGCGCGCGAGAAGCTCGTCTCGTCCACGGTGGCGACATAGGCCTCGAGGTGTGCGAGCAGATCCATCCAGCAGTCATATCAATTGGGTATGGGATCTTCAAAGTTCACTCTTGGACATGAGTGGAGTCCTGCTGTTTCGCTGTCCCCGTCGACGAAGATCCACCAAGCCGACGCCCGATCACCGACGACCTGGGAGAACTCCGCACATGACCAGTGCTGCCCCGATGCCGCGCCGTCGCCTGTTCAAGGCCGGTATCGCACTCACCACCGCCGCCGCGGTGGCCCCCGCCCTGATCTCCGCCCCCGCCTCGGCGGCGGCACCGGACGCCCAACCGGATGAGCTACGGGCTCGGTTCAGCGAGCTGGAGCAGCGGTACGGCGCGCGGCTCGGTGTCCACGCCCGGAACGCGCGCACCGGCCGGACCGTGGCGTACCGGGCCGGGGAGCCGTTCGCGATGTGCTCCACGTTCAAGGCGTTCGCAGCCGCGGCCGTGCTGCGCGACCACGGTGACTGCGCACCGCTGGACAAGGTGATCCACTATCCGCCGCGCGACATCCTCGCCAACTCCCAGCAGTCCGAGGACCATCTGGCCACGGGGATGACGGTGGGCGACCTGTGTGCCGCCGCGATCCAGTACAGCGACAACACGGCGGGGAACCTGCTGCTGCGTCAGATCGGCGGTCCGGAGGGGCTCACCCGGTTCTTCCGGTCGCTCGGTGACCGGGTGAGCCGGCTCGACCGCTGGGAGACCGACCTGAACACCGCCGTCCCCGGCGACCCGCGTGACACCACCACGCCGGAAGCCCTCGGCAGCAGCTTTCAGCGGCTGACCCTCGGCCGGGCCCTGGCCCGCGCCGACCGCGAGCGGCTCGTCACCTGGCTGAAGGGCAACACCACCAGCGGCGAGCGGTTCGGCGCCGGACTGCCGCAGGACTGGGTCCTCGCGGACAAGACGGGCACCGGCGACTACGCGTCCGCCAACGACATCGGCGTCGCCTGGACGACCCGGGGGACACCCCTGCTGCTCACCGTGCTGTCCACGAAGGACACCAAGGACGCGCCCGTCGACAACCGGCTGATCCGCGATGCCGCCGCCGTGCTGGCCGAGGCTCTCGCACCTGGCGAGTAGAGCCGCTCGACCTGCTCTCAGGGCAGACGCAGCGCCGACGGACTGGTCCACGTATCTGAACACAAACCACGCACCAGACTGTTGACGCGCTCATGGCGGCCTCCCTACGGTTCGGGAGAAAGCGCTTTCTCCCGTGAATGGCGCCTGCGGTCCGGCAACTGCGCGGTCCCGCAGGCGCGTTCACTCACCGGAACCGCCGGCATCGCACCAAGGCTCCACGGCATCAAGGCACCGCACCCGCCCAGCCGACCCCCACCATCCTGGAGACAAGCCGATGCACCTGAGAGCAGCCATCGCCTGCGCCTGCCTGACCGCCGGCACGCTCGTCGCGCTGTCCGGCCCCACGGCGCAGGCCGCCACCACCCGCTACGAGGCGGAGAGTTCCCCCGCCTCCTGCACCGGCACCATCGACTCCGACTGGGCGGGATACTCCGGCAGCGGATTCTGCAACGGCACCAACGCCACCGGTGCCGCCGCCCAGTTCACGGTGAACGCCCCGAGCGCGGGCACCGCCACCCTCAAGGTGCGCTTCGCCAACGGCACCACCACGGCCCGGCCCGCCACCGTCACCGTGAGCGGGGCGACGGCCACCACGGTCACCTTCGAGGGCACCGGTGCCTGGAGTACCTGGGCGACGAAGACGCTGACCGTGCCGGTGAAGTCCGGCAGCAACGTCATCCGGTTCAGTCCGACCGCAGCCGACGGACTGCCCAACCTCGACTACCTCGACGTCGACGTGGCCGGGGACACCACCCCGCCCCCTTCGGGCTCCGTGCTGTACGTCTCCCCGAACGGCACCGACAGCGCGTCCGGCAGCCAGTCGAACCCGACCACCCTCACCTCCGCGATCAGCCGCGTCACCCCCGGCGGCACCATCTATCTGCGCGGCGGAACCTACGCCTACGCGCAGACGGTCACCGTGCCCGAGGGCGGCGACGGCACCTCGGGCGCCCGCACCACGCTGAGCGCCTATCCGGGGGAGACTCCGGTGCTCGACTTCAGTGCCCAGAACGAGAGTTCGTCCAATCGGGGCCTCCAGCTGAACGCCTCGTACTGGCATGTGTACGGCCTGGTCGTCGAGCACGCCGGCGACAACGGCGTCTATGTGGGCGGCAGTCACAACGTCATCGAGCGCACGGTGACGCGCTTCAACCGGGACACGGGTCTGCAGCTCGGGCGGATCGCCTCCAGCACCCCCAAGAGCCAGTGGCCGTCCGACAACCTCGTCGTGAGCGCCGAGTCGCACGACAACGCCGACTCCGACGGTGAGGACGCCGACGGCTTCGCGGCCAAGCTCACCGTCGGCACGGGCAACGTCTTCCGCTACGACGTCTCCCATCACAACATCGACGACGGCTGGGACCTCTACACCAAGACCGACACCGGCGCCATCGGCCCGGTGACCATCGAGAACTCCCTGTCCTACAGCAACGGCACCCTCTCCGACGGCACCGTGAACGCCAACGGCGACCGCAACGGCTACAAGCTCGGCGGCGACGACATCGCGGTCGACCACGTCGTCCGGCACAGCATCGCCTACCGCAACGGCCACCACGGGTTCACCTACAACAGCAACCCCGGCTCGATGCAGATCTCCAGCAACGTCGGCATCGACAACGCCGAACGCAACTACTCGTTCGACAAGGGCACTTCGGTGTTCCGGGCCAACACCTCGTGCCGCTTCTCCAGTGGCGGGTCCAACGACAAGGCGGTCGGCGACGCCGACAGCTCCAACCAGTTCTGGGCCGGCACCAACGGCTCCCGGTGCGCCTCCTACTCAGGCGCCCTCGGCTGGTCCTTCGCCTCGAACGGCAGCCTCGTGGTGACCTTCGGCGGCAAGGTCGTCACCCCGTAGCCGATCCGCGCGGGCATCCGTGCCGCGGGACGCCGTGCACCGGCGTCCCGCTCCGGCCCGCCAACCGCGATTTTCCACTACCGCAAGTAACGTGATGACCTTCTCCTCGGTTATACCAGTCAGTCAACTTCGCACGTCCGACGGGCGTGCTCCGCCCGGAGAAGTCCATGCCTTCTGAAGCCTTCGAGAACGCGCGCCTCACGTACGAGCACCACATGCGGACCTGCCGCCAGTGCCATGCCGACACCGTGCCCTGCGCGGTGTCCAAGCACCTGCTGCGGATCTGCAACAACGCCCGCAGGGAGCTGCTGCGCACCTCGGGTCACCGGGCCACCCAGGCCTGACCCACCGCCCGGCTTCCTGGCTCGGGCCGGGCGGACCAGAGTTTCCGCAGGCCGGGGGCTTTCGGCCGGGACGATCGGGGAACCCGGCCGGCTGTCCCGCCCGCCCGAGACGACGGAGGCCGACGTGACGGACAAGCAGAGTCCGCAGCCCGACCCGACCACCCGGCACCCCCGACCGGACTTCCCCTCCCAGGACCAGCCGCACCCCGGCTGGACCGGTCCGATGGACCCGCCGCCCGACCACGGCGAGGAGTCCTACCGGGGCGCCGACCGCCTGAGCGGCTTCAAGACCGTGATCACCGGCGGTGACTCCGGAATCGGCCGCGCGGTCGCACTGGCCTTCGCCCGCGAGGGCGCCGATGTGCTGTTCACCCACCTCGCCGACGAGGAGGACGACGCACGCGAGACCGCCCGGCTGGTCGAGGACGCGGGCCGCAAGGCGGTCGCCGTGTCCTGCGACATCAGGGAGGAGGAGGCCTGCCGCGCGTTGATCGGGCGGGCGGTCGACGAGTTCGGGCACATCGACGTCCTGGTGAACAACGCCGCCTACCAGATGTCCCAGCCGGACGGCATCGAGGCGATCAGCACCGAGCAGTTCGACCGGGTGCTGCGGACGAACCTGTACGGCATGTTCTGGCTCACCAAGTTCGCCCTGCCGCACATCCCGGCCGGGGGCAGCGTCATCAACACCACCTCGGTGCAGGCGTACAAGCCCAGTCCGCACCTGCTCGACTACGCCATGACCAAGGGTGCGATCGTCACCTTCACCCAGGGGCTGGCCCAGATGGTCGCCGAGCGCGGCATCCGGGTCAACGCGGTGGCGCCCGGCCCGGTGTGGACGCCCCTGATCCCGGCGACGCTGCCCGACACGGCCGAGTTCGGCAAGCAGAGCCCGCTCGGCCGCCCGGCCCAGCCCGCCGAACTCGCTCCGGCCTACGTCTATCTCGCCTCCGACCAGGCGAGCTTCGTCACGGCCGAGATCCTCAACGCGACCGGCGGCACCCCGCTGCCCTGACCCGAGTGCGACGGTCGGCCCCCCCGGCTACAGCGGGGGCTCCTCGGCGAGTTCCAGCAGCGAGCGGGCGCTCTCCGCCGTCAGGGGAGAGGCCTCGGCCGCGGACGGGAACAGACCGCCCCAGGCCCGGGCCCGCCCCAGGGCGCTCAGCCGCCAGGCGAGACGCACCGCCCGCCGGAGTTCCGCCGTCGTGCGGCCGGCTCCCGTCCACGGCTCCAGGTAGGCGTCGCGCAGCCGCGGCAGTACGCCCGGCCCGTACCGTTCGCAGGCCTTGCGGGCCGGGACCCGCAGGCTGCAGAACGGGTGGGATACGGCCGCGTCGCCCCAGTCGAAGAAGGTGAACCGGCCCGGCTCCGGGTTGAACAACTGGCCGTCGTGCAGATCGACATGGTCGAGCGAGTCGGGCACGCCCAGGGCCGCCAGCTCGGCGCACCAGTCCGCCAGCCGGGGCCTCAGTTCCGCCAGCCGGGTGCGATCGTCCGTCCGCAGCGCAGGGCTGCCGGCAACCAACTCGTCGAACACGTACGGCAGTTCCATGGTGCGGGCGCTCGGCACACCCAGCCGCTCGAGCTCCCGCGCGTGCGGGATCAGCGCGCACTGCATGCTCGCGTACTGGCGCAGCAGGTCCTCCCAGGCCTCCGGCCGTACCGGCTCCCGCTCGAGCACGTCCCGGAAGAGCGCGCCCCCGTCGGGCAGCAGCGACCAGCCGCGGGCGGCGTCGATCGCCAGCGGCGCCAGGACGTGCCGCGGCACCCAGCGGGCGAGCGCGGCGGTGAGCGCGCCCTCGAAACCACTGGCCGGCGGATTCGCCTTGAACCAGACGGTCTCCCCGCCCGCCATGGCCTTCCGGCCCGCCACGGGCACCCGTACCAGCACGGACCACGGCCGCAGCCGTACCCGCAGCCCGCCGGACACCCGCAATCTGTGGGCGGTGAGCCCGTCCTCCAGCCAGCCGAGGGCCGCGGACCGCCAGCTCCGCTGCTCCCAGGGGATCACCGTGTCCGGGTAGACGCCCCGGTCCACGGTCGGTGACGCAACATCTCGCATCCGGCCATCCCAGCATGGCGTATGCCATGCGGCCAGCGGTTTTCCGTGCCGGCGAGCGGCGGAGAGGGCAGGATTCGAACCTGCGTGGACCCCTCGCGGGGCCCGACCTCGAGACGTGCTCTTGGTCCCCGATCAACCACTCCGGGCACCTCTCCCTGTTTCCGGCCCGGTCTCCCGTGCCGTTCACATGCACTACGTTGCCAGGCCCCGCTGACCGCGCCCTGACGCCCCGCTGACACCCGGGTCGGTGCCGGGGGCTGAGACTGGTGGGCTCGCATGTAGAGGTGTCGCGTATTCGGCCGGTTCGTCGAGGCCGCCCCGTGTCGGGGTGGGGCTTGGCCTCCACGGTAATCAGCCGGACCACTGTGGCTGTCAGCCTCATGGTGGTTCTGGGGGTCGTAGGCGGTCAGTGCGCGCATGACCGGCTGGCCGCGCATGAAGCCGGCTCCACTCATCAGGCCCCTTGGAATCGACCGTCTAGGCTGGCGCGGTGACTGATGAGCGGGAGCGGGTGCAGCCGTCGGGAGTGTGGGCAACGGCGGTGGGCGTGGCCAGAGTACGGGCGCTGGAGACCGAGCGGGAGAACGCGCTGTTCCGCGACCCGCTGGCACAGGCCTTCGCCACCGCCGGCGGCCTGTGGCCCTCCTCGCCGCCGCTGCCCGATGACGAGGCCGCGCGACGCCGCCGGCTGGCCGTGTCGTTCTCCATCGTCATCAGGACGAGGTTCCTCGACGACCTGTTGCGGCAGGCCTCCGCGTCCGGGGTCCGGCAGGTAGTGCTGCTCGGCGCCGGCATGGACAGCAGGGCCTTCCGGATGGACTGGCCCGAGGGCACCCGGCTGTTCGAGGTCGACACCGCCGCCCCACTGGACTTCAAGGCTTCGGTGCTGCGCCAGGAGCGGGCCGTCGCGCGCTGCGAGCGGATCACCGTCGCGGTGGATCTGCGTGAGGACTGGCCAGGCGCGCTGGCCGCCGCGGGGCACGACCCGGCCGTGCCGACCGCGTGGATCGCCGAAGGACTGCTGATCTATCTGCCCGAGGATGCGGTGGAGCAACTGCTGGCCCGGATCAGCACGCAGTCGGCGGCAGGCAGTCGGATGGGGCTGACATTGGGCTCGCGCGGCGTGATCGAGCGCTTCGGCGTGGACGCCGCGCCGGGATCGGCGGCGTCCATGTGGATCTCGGAGATGCCCGACGACCCGGTGGGCTGGCTGGCCGGGCACGGCTGGGAGGCCGACAGCCACACTCTGCGCGAGCGCGCTGCCGCCTACGGCCGCCCGATCAGCACCCCGCCGCAGCGCGAGGAGCGGCCCGGTGGACTGATCTCGGCGGTCCGCCGGTAGAGCGCCTTCCGGTTCCCTGGATGATCGATTCCAAAGAGGTCTCCGAGGCGATGTGGGATCGGATCGAGGCGGTGGTGCCCCGCCACGAACTGGCCGCCGCGACCGCGCTGTTCGGGCTGATGCCACCCGGTACATGGACGCAGCCGTCACCAGCTCCGAGAGGACGGGTTGTGCTCTACCCAGGACGGCGGCATGCGCGTCCGGCTGCCCACGTCCTGAGCCCGGCCGGATCACGCCCCGGCTGCCTGCCGTCCCGTTCAGCGCACCGGGAAACCGAAGGAGTAGCCCTGCTGCTTCAGCCAGGGCAGCAGGGTCCGCAGGGCGGCCACGGTCTGCGAGCGGTCACCGCCGGCGTCGTGGAAGAGCAGGGTGGGGCCGTTGGGCAGTTCCCGCTGGACGGTGGCGACGATGGCCTCGGTGCCGGGCCGCTCGAAGTCCTTGGAGTCGACGTTCCAGCCGAGCGGCCGCATGCCGTGGGAGGCCGCGAGATGCCGGCTGTAGGGGGTGAAGGCACCGCCGGGGGCACGGTAGTACAGGGGGCGCACACCGCCGGACGCCTTGGTGATCTGGCGTTCGGCGGTGACGATCTGCTCCGACTGGTAGGACTGCGGCTTCTTGTCCATGGTGGTGTCGTGCGACACGGTGTGGTCGCACAGTCGGTGCCCGCCCGCCACCACCTGCTTGACCAGGTCCGGGTGGGCCTCGGCCTGGGGCCCGACCATGCAGAAGGTCGCCTTCACACCGTTGTCCCGCAGCACCTGAAGCACCTGCGGGGTCCAGGTCGGGTCCGGACCGTCGTCGATGGTGATGTTGACCGCGTGGTCGCCGCCGTCGGAGGCGTGCACGATGCCGGCGGACACGGGGGCCGTCTTCGGGGCGGCCGGCTTCGCCGCGGCCTGGTTCCCGCCGGCGGGGCCCGCCTGCGCGGTCCACACCGAGGTCGCGGCGGCCACCGCCGTCACCCCGACCGCCGCCGCGACCACCCGGCCGTACCATCCCCGCCCGCCGTGCCGTGCCATGTCCCGCCCCGTTCCTGCCGTGTTGGTGTCCCCGTGCACCTGACAGGACGGGCGGGAACGGCCCGAGGATCCCGCTGTTACCGATCAAGGACAATTCCGGGGTGCTTCCGGGACAACGAAGGAAGCCCCGGGACGGGAACGGCCGTCCGCCGCCCCGATCACCCCGGCCCGGCCCCGCCCTCGGGTCCGTCCGTGCATCCGTCAGACCGCGGACGGGCGGCGCGCGTACACCTCGATCTCGATCTTCATGCGGGGGTCGGCAAGACCGCACACGAGCATCGTCGCGGCGGGCCGCACCTCCCCGAAGCGCCCGCGCAGCACCGGCCAGCAGGGCTCGAAGTCGGCGCGTTCGGGCAGGAGATAGCGCACCCGCACCACATCGGGGAAGCCGCAGCCGGCCTCGGCCAGCGCGGCCTCTATGTTGCGCAGGCACTGCTCGGCCTGCTCCACCACGTCGTCGGAGATGGTCATCGTGGCGTAGTCGAACCCGGTCGTCCCGGACACATGCACCCAGTCGCCGTCCACCACGGCGCGGGCGTACCCGATCTGCTCCTCGAAGACGGAACCGCTGAGGATCGCACGTCGCATCGTCATGCGCGGCACGCTAAGAGACCTGCGCCGATCCGTCCAACACCGGCCTGGTCGCACGGAGTCCCGTCAGCGGCCGTAGCGGCGGTCCCGGTCGGCGTACGAACGCAGGGCGCGCAGCAGGTCGATCTGACGGAAAGCGGGCCACAGGACGTCGACGAAGTGCACCTCCGCGTAGGCGGACTGCCACAGCAGGAAGCCGGACAGCCGCTGTTCGCCCGAGGTCCGGATGATGAAGTCGGTGTCGTGACCGGCCGGCGAGTACAGGTTGTCGCTGATGTGTTCCAGGTCGAACTCCGCCGCCAGGTCCCGGGGATCGCCGCCGGCGCCGATGTGCTTGTCGAAGGCCGCCCTGACGGCGTCGACGATCTCCCGGCGGCCGCCGTAGCCCACGGCGACGTCGACCTTGAGCCCGCCCCGGCCGGTGGTGCCCGCCGCGGCCTCCTTCAGGACGCGGGCGGTGTTCCCGGGCAGCAGGTCCAGGGCGCCGATGATCTCGATCTCCCAGGGCTCCCCGGGAGCGCAGACCCGCTGGACGGTCTCCTCGATTATGGCGAGCAGCGGGCCGAGTTCGTCGGCCGGACGGTGGAGGTTGTCGTCGGACAGCATCCACAGCGTGACGTGCTTGATCCCGGCGTCGGTGCACCAGTGCAGGAAGTCCGTGACCTTGGCACCGCCGACGCGATAGCCCTCGCGGACGTCGCTGTGTCCCGCGCCCCGGGCCCAGCGCCGGTTGCCGTCCAGCATGATCGCCACGTGCCGCGGCCGGGGCAGGCCCTCCAGCTTGCGGTTCAGGCGCCGTACGTAGACCGCTTCCAACGCCGCACGCAAGGCCTTCATCGCCACACCGACATCCTTTCCCCGAGCCGTGTTACAGGGCGCAACGATAGTCCCACGTCCGCCGTCGGGACATGCGAAGCCCCGGCGTCCGCGTCCCCGGGGAGCCGCTACGCTGCGGGAGTGACCGGTCGACCGATGAGCCGCCGCGGCCTGCTGCGGGCCGCGGGCCTCGGTCCGGCCGCCGCCGTCGCCGGCTGCTCCGCGGACACCGGCCCCGAGCGGCGGCTCAGACTCGCGACGGGAGCGCCGGGCGGGCCGTACCACGCCTTCGGCCGGGCACTCGCCGCCGAGGCCGCCCGCAGTGACACCCGATGGCGCATCACCGCGCTCGGCACCGCGGCGAGCGTGGACAACCTGCGCATGCTCGCCCACGCTTCCGCCGACCTCGGCCTCGCCATGGCCGACGCCGCCGAGGACGCCGTCCGGGGCCGGCCGCCGTTCACCCGCCCGACCGGGGTGACCGCCCTCGCCCGCGTCTACGTCAACTACGCGCACCTCGTCGTGCCGGCCCGCGGCCCCGTGCGGTCGGTGCGGGACCTGGCGGGGCGGACCGTCGCCACGGGCGCGGCGGGTTCCGGCGGGCAGGTGCTGGCCGGCCGGCTGCTGCGGGTGTCGGGGCTGACCGGCGAACGGTCGGTGCGGCAGCGGCGGTTCGGGCTCGCCGCCTCGCTGGAGGCCCTGCGCACGGGCACGGTCGACGCCCTGATCTGGGCCGGCGGTGTCCCCACCCCGGCCCTGTCCGCCCTGGCCCGTGAACTGCCCCTGCGCTTCCTGCCGCTGGAGTCCGCCGCCGGGACCCTGCGCGACACCTACGGCCCCGTCTACACGACCGTCACCCTCCCGGCCGGCGTGTACGGGCTCACCGCACCGGTCGCCACCATCGGGGTGGGCAACTACCTGCTGGCCCGCCCCCGCGTGCCCCGGCAGGCCGCCGAGGAGGTGCTCCGCGTGGTGTTCGACCGGTGGCGGGTGCTGCTGAGGGGGGTGACCGCGGGCGCCCGGCTCGAACCCCGGTTCGCCGTCGCCACGGGTGACGTACCCCTGCATCCGGGGGCCGTGGCCTACTACCGCTCGGTCTACGGCTGACACGGGGTCGCGGCTCGTGCCGCCCGGCTCAGACGGCCGGCAGCCGCAACTCCACCACCAGGCCGTGCGGCTGGTTGCGGGACGTGCCGAGCAGCCCTCCGCTGAGCCGGGCGATCTCGTCGGCGATGGCCAGTCCGAGGCCGCTGCCGGGCACGTTCTGGTGCTCGGGAGCCCGTGCGAATCGCCGGGTGAGCAGGGGGAGCTGGTCGTCCGGTACGCCCGGCCCGTCGTCGGCGACGCGTACCACGGCCTCGCCGTCCACGAGCGTGGCCGCCACCAGGACGGCCCCGCCGGACGGGACGAACTTCACCGCGTTGTCCAGCGCGGCGTCCAGGATCCGGCCCACCGCGTCCGCCACCGCCCGCGCCCGCGGCCCCTCCGGTACGCAGGTGGCGCTCAGCGTCAGCCCCGAGGCCTCGAAGACGGGCTGCCACGCCGCCACCCGCTCACGCACGGCGCGCGACACGTCCTGCTCCGTCCGCCGCACCGCACCGGACTCCACACGCGCCAACGCGAGCAGTCCGTCCAGGAGTTCCTCCAGACGCTCCGCCTCGTCCAGGGCACGCGCGTGCTCCTTCCGGCCGGGGCCCGGCACCAGATGCGGCTCGACGTTCTCCAGTCGCAGGACCAGGGTCGCCAGCGGGTTGCGCAACTGGTGCGAGGCGTCCGCGACGAAGGCGCGCTGGCGCCCCAGGGAGTCGGCGACCGCCTCCGCCATGGCGTTGAAGTGCCGTCGCAGGCTCCGCAGTTCGGGCGGACCGGTGTCGGAGACGGCCCGCGTCTGCAGGCTGCCGGAGGCGAGACCGGCGACGGCCCGGTCGAGATCACGCACCGGGCGCATCAGCCAGCGGGTGATGCCGGCCGCGACCAGCGCGGCGGCCGCGAAGGCGGTGAGCGCCCCACCGGCGATGAGTGCCCAGCGCACGGTCACGTCCCGCCGGGCGGCCGTGGTCGGCACGGCCAGCAGCACCGCCCCGCTGACCCGCTCGTCCCGCCCCACCGGCTCGGCGAGCACCACCCGGTCCGGGCCCCAGGGCCGTACGGTGGGCAGCCGCTCGGTGGACCGGCCGGTCAGCGCCCGGCCCAGGATCTCGTCCGCCGAGGACGCGGAGACGCCCGTTCCCGCCCGCGCCAGGGTCCGCCCCGCGGAGTCCACCACGGTCACCGAGGCGCCGTACAGCCCGGCGTACCGGCGGATCTCGGTGGACAGTTCGGCGCGGTCGGCCGCGGTCCGTACCCGGTCGGCGAGATCGGCGAACCGTACCGCGTCGGAACGCCGCTGCAGCAGCAGATGCTCCGTGCGCCCACTCGCGTACGAGCCGGCCAGCGGCACGGACAGCAGCAGGGTCGCGGCCCCCATGAGCACCATCAGGACGGCGAGCAGTCTGCGCCTCATCGGCTCCCCGGCCCTGCCGCAGGACCGTCCGGCGCCCCCAGCCGGTACCCGAAGCCCCGCACCGTGCCCACCAGCCCGGCGCGGCCCGTCTTCGCGCGGATGCCCGCCACATGGACGTCCAGCGACCGGGAGGCGGCGAGGAAGGCGTCGCCCCAGACCCGGTCCAGGATCTCCTCCCGGGAGTGCACCTCGTCGGGCCGGGTCGCGAGCACCGCGAGCACGTCGAACTCCCGCCGGGTGAGGCGGACTTCCACGCCCGCGACGGTGACCGTACGGCCCGCGACGTCGATCTCCACGTCCCCGGCGCGCACGGAACGCCCCCCGGTGCCGGCGTGGGACGGCGTCGCCCCGGTGCGGCGGCGCACGGTGTCGATCCGGGCCATCAGCTCGTTCATCCGGAACGGCTTGACCACGTAGTCGTCGGCGCCGGCCCGCAGCCCCTGCACGATGTCACGTTCCTCGCAGCGGGCCGTCACCACGATCAGCGGCGCGTCGCACACCGTGCGCAGCCGGCGCAGCAGCTCCAGCCCGTCCAGGTCGGGCAGTCCGAGGTCGAGCAGTACGAACTGGGCCTCGTGGACGTGCCGCAGTGCGTCCAGGGCCCGGGCGGCCCGGCGCACGGTGTGCCCGCGCTGGGCGAGGGCCGTGGCCAGCGCCTGGGCCATCCGGTCGTCGTCCTCGACGAGCAGCGCGTGCATGCGGAAGTCCTCGTGCCGTGGTGACCTGGGCGGCAGCTTACGCAGACGGCGCGGCCCAGGTCACCATCCAGGTCAGCGGACGGCCCGCGTCCGGGCGCGGTCGGGACCGGTGTCCGCGTCCGTCGCCGCCTCGGCGCGGCTGAGCGTGGCGTCGCGGGTGTCCCGCATCAGGACGTAGGTGACCAGCGAGACGAGCGCACAGCCCGACACGTACCAGAAGAAGAGCTTCTCGTGACCGCCGTCCTTGAACCACAGGGCCACGTACTCGGCCGTGCCGCCGAACAGCGCGTTGGCGATCGCGTACGGCAGGGCAACGCCGAGGGCGCGCACCCGGGTGGGGAACAGCTCCGCCTTCACGGCCGCGTTGATCGAGGTGTAGCCGGTGACGATCACCAGGGCCAGCAGGGAGAGACCCAGCGCCGGCCAGTAGGAGGACGCCGAGCCGAGCGCGGTCATGATGGGGTACGTGCCCACCGTGCAGCCCACCGCGAAGGTGATCAGCAGCGGTCGGCGCCCGATCCGGTCGGACAGCGCCCCGGCGAGCGGCTGGAGCAGCGCGAAGGCGGCGAGCGCGGTGAAACTCACCAGCGTGGCGGTGGACTTGGCCATGCCGGCGCTGCCGATCAGATACTTGGTGAGATACGTGGTGTACGTGTAGTACGCCACCGTGCCGCCCAGGGTGAGCGCCATGACGAGGCCGGCCTCGCGGCGGTGCTGCCACAGCGCGGCGAGCGTGCCGCGCGCGCTGTCCGGGCCCGCGTCCGCACCGGACTCCTCGGTGAAGGCCGCCGTCTCCGTCAGCCGCCGCCGCAGCCAGTACACCAGCAGGGAGAACAGCGCACCGAGCGCGAACGGGATCCGCCAGCCCCAGCTCTCCAGCTGAGCGGTGGTCAGCGTGTGCTGCAGCGTGATCAGTACGGCGAGACCGAGGAGCTGACCGCAGGTCATCGACACGTACTGGAACGAGGAGCCGAGGCCGCGCCGGTTCCGGGCCGACGCCTCGGTCAGATACGTGGCGCTGGCGGCGTACTCGCCCCCGATGCTCAGGCCCTGCAGCAGCCGTGCCAGCAGCAGCACCACGGCGCCGAGGTAGCCCGCCCGGCCGTAGGTGGGCGCGAGGGCGATGAGCAGCGCGGCCACCGACATCAGGGTGACGGTGAGGGTGAGCGCGCTCTTGCGGCCGTGCCGGTCCGCCGCCCGCCCGAGGATCCACCCGCCCACCGGGCGCATCAGGAAGCCGACGGCGAAGATGCCGGCCGTGTTCAGCAGCTTGGTGGTCGGGTCGTCGCCGGGGAAGAACGAGTCGGCGAAGTAGATCGCGAAGCTCGCGTAGACGAACCAGTCGTACCACTCCACGAGGTTGCCCAGGGACCCGCCGACGAGGGCGAGGCGGCGGCTGCCGGGGGAGTGGCCCGGGGGCGTTCCGGGCACGGCGGCGGAGGATGACATGGCGGCTCCAGGTGGGGAATTCCGGTGGGGACCGGGGAGCGGGGCGGGTGCCCCCGGGACCTGAACGCGCCCGAGCATGCGGGCGCCCGCCACCTCCGGACAAGGACCGGCGCGCAGATCTAACATGCCGCTAAGAAAGCGGCCCCGCGGGCCCGGACCGGGGGGAGCACCCGCTGCCCGGCGGGGACCGGGCGGCGCCCGGCCCCCGCGGGACCCCGAGTTCACAGGGTCAGGTACAGCCGCGTGCCCCGGGGCCGGAAGCCGACCCGTTCGTACACGCGGCGGGAGCCCTCGCCGGAGTACTCCAGCCACACGGACGACGTGCCACGGGCGAACGTGTCCCCGGCCAGGGCCGCGGTGACGGCGGCCGCGATGCCCCGGCCCCGGTACGCGGGCCGGGTGCCGACGCCCGCCAGTTCCGCGGTGTCCTCGGCGGGCGCGGAGCAGAGGGCGCCGCCGGCGCAGGTGCCGTCGGCCGCGCGCACGAAGCGGACGGCGCCGCCCTGCTCCGCGGTGCGCCGCAGCCGGGCCGCGCCCGCCTCGGAGGGGCCGAACTCGCCCGCGAACGCCTCGGACAGCGCGGTGTCGATCGCCCGGTAGTCCTCGTCGGTGCGCGGCGCCCGGACGGCGGGGATCCCGTCCGGCCCGTCGCCGTCCGCCGGTACCACCAGGGTCGCGGGGGTGCAGACCAGGTACTCGTGGACCGCCTCGGTGCGGAAGCCCGCCCGGCGCAGCGCGGGTTCGACGGCGGGCGCGGCGTCCGGGGCGAACTCGAGGCGGGGCCGCAGACCGCGTTCGCGGAACGCCCGGATCAGGGCGGTGACGTCCCGGTCGGCCGGCTCGGCACCGGGGAACGGGGTCGCGTAGTTGACGTACGGGCTGTCCGTCGCGGGATCGAAACCCGCGACGAAGCCGCCGGCTTCGACCGGCGTCGGACGGCGGAGCAGATGGGCGACGGCGAAGTTCTGCACGTTGTCGTGCACGATGATGGGGACCTCACGGTGAAGGGCAGCCGTCAAGGCTGCGGGAACGGCCGTGGCCGGGAACACGGGACACGCGTGGGGCCGCCGTGAGGAGACGCGAGGGCACCGGTCGCCGCCGTGGTGGCGGGCGGTGTCAGTGCCGACGGCGGCCGCTGTGGGACGCCGCGATCAATGGCTTCAGTCCTTCGCCGTGCAGAAGTGCGCGTGGATCAACTCGGCGGATGCTGCCACACGTTGGCGGAGCCGCACAAGCGGAGGCCCGCCTGCTTCGGGCTCCCTCACAGCCGGACCACGATCAGGGCGATGTCGTCGCGGCCGCCGCTGGCCACACCGAGTTTGGTCAGCAGCGTGTCGGCGAGCCGCTCGGCGCCCAGGCTCTGGCACTCCGCCAGCGCGCGCATCAGCCGGTCGAGGCTGATGTCGATGTCCTCCTTGCGGCGTTCGATGAGCCCGTCGGTGTACAGCACCAGGGTGTCGCCGGGCGCGTACTGGATGCTGGCCTGCGGCCGCGGCACGTGCATCGGCCGTGTGCCCAGGGGCGGGTCGGTGGCCCGGTCCAGCAGCTCCATGCGGCCGTCCGGGTGAGCCAGCACCGGCGGCGGGTGGCCGGCGCAGCTGTAGGTGATCAGATGGCTGCGCCGGTCGACGATCGCCTTGAACGCCGTCGTGCCCAGGGCTCCCTCGATCGAGCGGGCGTACAGCCCCAGGACCTCCAGGGCCTGCGCGGGCCGCTCCAGGGCCCGGATGGCCGCCGACAGCGCGCTGCGCAGCATGCCCATCACGGCGGCGGCCTCCAGGCCGTGCCCGATGACGTCGCCGACCGCCAGGGCGAGCTGGTCCGGCGGGATGTCGACCACGTCGTACCAGTCGCCGCACACGTTCAGCGAGCCGATCGCGGGCAGATAGCGCACCGCCACGTCGTGCGGATGGTGGGCCAGGTCGGGGGCGTGCAGCATGGCCTCCTGCAACGTGACCGCGACCTCCCGTTCCCTGGTGTTGGCCTGCCGCAGCTCCTCGTTCAGCCGCTGCAGCTCCCGCGCCCGGGCGTACAGCTCCGCCTCCAGCGTCTGGGCGGCCTCCAGACGCTGCCCGACCCGGACCCCGGTGGGGTTGCCGGCCTGATGGGCCTTGACGAACGCGGTCACGTCCTCCACCCGGTGGATGATCCACGCCACCTGCCCGTGCGGCCCCATGACCGGGGTGTTCACCGGGGACCACCAGCGCTCCTCGAACTCTCCGGGCCGGCGCACGACGGGGATGTCGTACTTCTGCAGCGCCATCGTGTCCGGCTCGCGGCTGGACAGGACCCGGTGCAGGGAGGCGTTGAGATTCCGTGTCCCGTCGGCCTCCGGGTCGTTCGGGTTGTCCGGGAACGCCTGGAAGACGTGCTGCCCGATCAGGTCGTCGCGGGTCCGCCCGGTCGCCTCCAGATACGCCCGGTTGACGTCCACGATCACCAGATCCGGGCCCAGGACGAGGTACGGGCTCGGGGTGGCGGCGAACAGCGCCGCGTGATCGACCTCCGCCGGCATCCTCCGCTCCCTGCTCCACTGGTGGCCTGCACACCAAGGCTGCACCAGCCGGACGCGTCCCGCTCTCCCAGCGGCGCCCGGACACGACCGCGGCGCGGGCCGTGTCCGGCCCGCGCCGCGGTCGTACCGTGCGGGTGTCCGCGCCGTGAGGCGCGTCAGACGGCGGGCTGGACGGCCTCCACCTCGGGCTGCTGGGCGGCGTGGGCACGGCCCGGCAGCGTGAGCACGGCCAGGAAGCCGAGGACGGCCACGGCGGCGAAGAAGTAGAAGCCCCACGGGTGACCGACTCCGGAGGCGACCAGGGCGCCGGTGATCGACGGGCCGACGATCGACCCGATGCGGCCGATGCCGGAGGCCGAACCGAGGGCGGTGCCGCGGACGGCGGCCGGATAGTAGTTGGTCACATACGCGTAGACGAGCACCTGCGCCGAGAAGACGAACACACCCGTCAGGAAGACCACGGTGTCGAGCAGCAGATCGCTGTCCATCCTGATGCTGAGGCAGGCCAGCATCACCACCGAGACCGCGAACCAGCAGAGCGTGACCGGCTTGATGCCCCGCCGGTCGGCGACGAAGCCGCCCAGCACCAGCCCGACCACACCGCCGGCGTTGAGGATCAGGAGCTGGGTGACGGCCGTGGGGACGGGGTAGCCGGCCTCGTTCATCAGCTTGGGCAGCCAGGTGTTGAGGCCGTAGACCAGCAGCAGGCCCATGAAGGAGGCGACCCAGATGCCGATGCCCGCCCGCAGGTAGGCCGGCTTGAGCAGCTCGGTGAACGGCACGCGCTGGGTCCCGCCGGCCTTCTGTGCGCGCACGAACGCGTCCGACTCCGGCAGCCGGAACCACTGCACGACCGCGACGACGAGCCCGGCCGCGCCGAGGACGTAGAAGAGCACCTCCCAGTTGTCGGTCACCTGCAGGGCCAGCAGCGAGGTGATCACGGCACCGGTGTGGTAGCCGGTCATCGTCAGCGTGCTGGCGCGGGCCCGGCGCCGGGCGGGCATGTGCTCGGCCATCATGGTCAGCGACACCGGCATGCAGGCGCCGAGGCCCACACCGGCGATCAGCCGCAGCACGGCGAACATCGCCACGGAGGAGGCGAGCGGCACCAGCAGGGTGAAGACGGAGAACAGCACCACCGACCCGATGAGCAGCAGGCGCCGCCCGAGCCGGTCGGCCAGCGGGCCGACCAGGACCGCGCCGATGGCCACGCCCACCAGCGAGAGCGTGGCGATGGTGGTGGCGTCCCCGGCGGTGATGCCGAGGTGCTTGGTCTTGATCAGGGTCGGGATGATGGCGCCGAGGACGACGAGGTCGTACCCCTCGAGCATGACGGTGATCCAGCACAGGACCACCGTCCAGACGTTGCGGCCGGCGGCGCCGGTGCCCGCGGAGGTGTTGGACGCGTCGGACGCGTCGGAAGAGACGACGGATGTCATGGAGACATTCCCCCCAGAGCGGCTACGGGAGACGGAAGTGGGTGAGCGGAAGCCGGAGCGGTTGCGCGGAGATCCGGCGGAACGGGAACGCGGGAATCAGAACGGGTAGTCGGCGATGTCCGGCCGTACGGTGACCCACTGGGTCTCGGTGAAGGCCTCGATGTTGGCGGCGGCTCCGCCGAACCGGGACCCGGTGCCGGACGCCTTGACCCCGCCGAACGGGGCGTGGGGCTCGTCGGCGACGGTCTGTTCGTTGATGTGGATCTTGCCGGAGTCGATCCGGTCGGCGAGCTTCATCGCCGTGCCGACGTCACCGAGGATGCCGACGGACAGCCCGTACTCGCAGTCGTTGACGATCCGCGCGGCCTCCTCCGGCGTGGAGAAGCCGATGACGGGCGCCACGGGACCGAAGATCTCCTCGCGCCAGGCCGGCATGTCGGGGGTGAGGCCGGTCAGCACGGTGGCGCGGTATCCGGCGCCCACGATCTCGCCGCCCGCGGCCAGCTTCGCGCCCGCCGCGACGCTGTCGGTGACGATGCCGTGCACCCGCTCCAACTGCCGCCGGTCGATGATCGGGCCCAGCGCCACGTCCTCCCGGGCCGGGTCGCCCACGGGCAGCGCCTCCGCCTTCGCGGCGAGCACCGCCGAGTACTCCTCGAGCAGCGACTCGTGCACGATGTGGCGGCCGGTCGTCATGCAGATCTGCCCCTGGTGCAGATACGAGCCGAACGCGCCGGCGGAGGCCGCCTTGCGCACGTCGGCGCCCGGCAGCACCACCAGGGCGTTGTTCCCGCCGAGTTCGAGGTGGGCCCGCTTGAGCAGCCGGCCCGCCCGCTCGCCGATCGCCCGGCCGACCGGGGTGGAGCCGGTGAAGGAGACGACCCGCACCTCGGTCGCCTCGACGACGGCCTGGCCGACCGAGCCGTCGCCCGGAAGCAGGTGCAGCAGACCGGAGGGCAGCCCGGCCTCCTCGAAGACGCGGGCGATGACGACGCCACCGCTGACCGCGGTGCGCGGGTCCGGCTTCAGCAGGACCGCGTTGCCCAGGGCCAGCGCGGGCGCCACCGAGCGCAGGCCGAGGATGAGCGGGAAGTTGAACGGCGCGATCACGCTGACGACACCGGCCGGGCGGCGCCTGGCGAACGACCAGCGGGCCTCCTCCGAGGCCAGCACCTCGCCCTGCGGATGTGTCGGCAGCGCCGCGCACTCGAAGCACTCGCCCTGGGCGAGCCCCACCTCGAAGGCCGCCTTGGACCGTACCGAGCCGGCCTCCCGCACCAGCCAGTCCTCGATCTCGGCGGCGTGCTCGGTGAACAGCTCGCCCGCGCGGCGCAGCACGGCGGCCCGTTCCGCCGCGGGGGTGGCGGCCCAGGCC
Source organism: Streptomyces sp. NPDC058145 (assembly GCF_042884245.1). Taxonomy (NCBI): domain Bacteria; kingdom Bacillati; phylum Actinomycetota; class Actinomycetes; order Kitasatosporales; family Streptomycetaceae; genus Streptomyces; species Streptomyces sp. NPDC058145. The sequence goes on from NZ_JBHVUH010000010.1 coordinate 78,822, forward strand.
CGCTGGGCCTCGGCGGCGCGGGCGGCGGCCCGGCCGACGTCCTCGGGCGTGGCCAGGCCCACGGTGCCGAGCCGGTCACCGGTCGCGGGCTCGGTCACCGGCTGGTCGAGGGAGGCGTCCCGCCGGCCGTCGCTGAAGAGCTTCCTGCCCCAGACGGCGCTGTCCAGGAGTGTCATCGGTTTCCCTTCCGCCACCGTCGGGTGGCGAGTTGTCTGAGAGGGGGGCGTGCCAGGAGGGTGGTCAGGACGGCGTGGTGAGCGCCGTGTCGACCTGGACGAGCCGGGGTCCGTCCGGGCGCTCGGCCAGCACGGCCCGCAGTTCGTCCACGCCGCCGACGTGCCGGCCGGGCACCCCGTAGCCCTCCGCGATACGGGTGAAGTCCAGACCCGGGATGTCCAGGCCCGGCGCGTCCGGCACGCCGAGGAGACCGCTGAACCAGCGCAGCGCCCCGTACGTCCCGTTGCGCAGCAGCACCACGGTGAGCGGAACCCGGTGCCGCGCGGCGGTCCACAGGGCGGTGATGCCGTAGTTGGCCGAGCCGTCCCCGATCACGCCGACGACCGGCCGGCCGGGCTGGGCCATGGCGACCCCGACCGCGCCGGGCAGCCCGAAACCGAGGCCGCCGGCCGCCGGGAAGTAGTACGAGCCCGGCTCGCGCAGGTCCATCTGGCGCCACCACGCGGAGTTCGTCGAAGTCGACTCCACGACGTAGGCGGTGTCGCCGGGCTGCTCGTCCCGCAGGGCCGCGAACACCTGCTCGGGGTGCAGGCGCGGTGCCTCGGCGGACGCCGGGGCGGGCACCGGCCGGAACTCGCCCGTGGGCGCCGCCGGCGCGTCCAGCTCCTTCAGCAGCAGCTCGATCACCGCCGCCGGGTCGGCCACCAGCGCCTCGCCCATCGGGGCCCGCGCGGCGGCAGCGGCGTCCTCGGTCACCTGGATCAGCCGGGTGCCCTCCGGCAGGTACCGGCCGGGAAGGTACTCGTGGTACCGGAACACCGGGGCGCCGAGCACCAGCACCAGATCGTGGCCCTCGAACGCCCGGGAGACCGGTTCGATACCGGCCGGCAGCACACCGCGGAACAGCGGATGGCGGTTGGGGAAGGGCAGCCGGAACTGCGACGGCGCCGCCCACACCGGACCGCCCAGCCGCTCGGCGAGGCGCACCGCGTCGTGGAACAGCCCGGCCGAGTCGATGTCCCCGCCCAGCACCAGCGCGGGCCGCCGCGCCGCGGCGACCTGCTCGGCCAGCCGGCGTCCCTGCTCCCCGCCGGGCACACCCGCGCGCTCCACCTGCCGGTCCAGCACGGCCAGGGAGTTCTCGCCCGCGTCGGCCGCCCAGTCGTCGTACGGCACGGAGAGGTAGGTGGGCCGGCGCTGCAACCGGGCCTCGAAGACCGCCTGGGCGAGCGCGCGCGGTACGTCCTGCGCGCACGCCGGCTCGGCGGCCCAGCCGACCAGCGGCCGCATCAGCGCGGGGGCGTCGACGTTGGCGAGGTTGGCCTCCGGTCCGATGGCCGGCCGCACCTGCTGACCGGCCACGACCACCAGGGGCGTGCGCGAGGCCACCGCGTTCGTCAGCGCGCCCATGGCGTTGCCGGAGCCGGACGCGGCGTGCAGGTTGACCAGGACGGGACGGCCGGTCGCCTGGGCGTAGCCGTCGGCCATGCCCACCACGGCCCCCTCGTGCAGACCGAGGACGTAGCGGAACCCGTCCGGCAGGTCGGCGAGGAAGGGCAGCTCGTTGGAGCCGGGGTTGCCGAAGACGGTGGTGAGCCCCTGACGCCGCAGGAACTCATGGGAGACATGACGCACGGATGGCACGGGTGCTTTTCCCTTCGGAAGTGACGCAGCACACGGTATGGAGCCCGCGACATGGTCACCAATAGATGTTGCCCGGCCCCGATATAGACTCCGTCGATATGAGCAGCTTCGACCTCAACCTCGCCCGGGTCTTCGTGCTGCTCTACGAGACCGGCAGTGTCACGGCCACCGCCGAGACCCTGCACGTCACCCAGCCCACCGTCAGCTACAGCCTGGGCAAACTCCGCCGCCACTTCGGCGACGAGCTCTTCCGCCGGACCGGCCGCGGCCTCACCCCCACCGCCGGCGCCCGCCGCTTGTACGAGCCGCTGCAGCGCGCCCTGGCCGACATCGACGGGGCGATCCGCCAGTCCGACGACTTCGACCCGGCGACCATGGGGGGCCGCTTCACCCTCTCCTTCTCCGACCTCGGTGAGGTGACCCTGCTGCCGCGCCTGGTGGCGGCGGCGCGCGAGCGCGCGCCCCGGGTGTCCTTCGCCGTCCGCTCCCTGGACGTGGACGACGCCGAGAGCCAGCTCCGCCGCGGCGAACTCGACGCCTTCGTGGCCACACCGGTGCTCACGTCCCACCGCACCGTGCGCATCCCGCTCTTCCACGAGCGCTACGTCGGCATGGTCGCCGCCGACCACCCCCGCGTCCGCGGCGCCTGCGTCACCCTGGCCGAACTCGCCGCCGAACACCACGCGTCGGTGTACGGGCCCAGCGGGCACGTCGTCCCACGATCGCTGCTGGCCACCCACGGACTGCTGGACCGGGTGGCCGTGGACGCCACCCGCTTCTCGGTGCTGCCGTATCTGCTGGAGCGGACCGATCTGATCGCGATCGTCCCCGAGTACGTCGGCGAGGTCTTCACCGCCTCGCATCGCCTGCGGCTGGTCCGTCTGCCGTTCGACACCGAGCCGATCGAGATCGCGCTCTACGCCCGGCACGAGGCGTCCCGCAGCCCCTCGCAGCGCTGGCTGGTCCACTTCATGGCCGAGGTCCTGGGCGAACTGGTCAGCCCCGCGCAACTGCCACCGACCGCCATCCGGTAGGGCGCTCTCTTCTGGCGGTGCGGCGGTGTCTCGCGCACCGTGGAGGGGAGATGGACCGTCCAGGCGGGCGCACGTTCCGCGAGAGAGGTGGGACAGGTGGACAGCAATGTCTCCGGGCCGAAGGTCGTGGTCGGTGTCGACGGCTCGCCGTCCTCGTACGCGGCACTGCGCTGGGCCGTGCGCTACGCGGACCTCGTCGGCGCCACCGTGGACGCCGTCACCGCGTGGGAGCTGCCCGGCCTTTACGGCTGGTCGGGGCCCGCCGTGGACATGGACGTCGACCGGGACGAGGCCCGGGACCGGATGCGGCAGGAGCTCACCGACGTACTCGGCGCGGACGCGGCCGGCTCGGTGCGGACCCACGTGGTGCACGGCAACCCCGCCGAGGTGCTGCTGCGGGCCGCCGAGGGAGCCGAGGCGCTGGTCGTCGGCAGCCGGGGCAGGGGCGGCTTCGCCCGGGCCCTGCTCGGCTCCGTCGGCCAGCACGTGACGCAGCACGCGACCTGCCCGGTCGTGCTGGTGCGCCCCGAGCCGCCGAAGCCCGAGCCGAAGTAGGCCCGGCCGGGGCACTCACTCCGTGGCGGCGCCCTGCCCGGCCACCGCGTCACGGCCGCCAGGCGGCAGGTCGAACCGTACGTCGACCACGCCCTCGACGGCCCTGATCAGGCGTGCGGCCACGGGGACCAGGGCGGTGTCGCGCACCCTGCCGACGAGCGTCACCACCCCGTCCTCGACCACCACGTGCAGGGACGAGGTCGGCGGCGGGAAAAGGTAGGACACGATCTCGCGCCGGACCTGCTCGGCGATGTCCTCGTCCCCGCGCAGGAAGACCTTGAGCAGGTCGGCGCGGCTCACCACGCCCTGCAGCAGTCCGAGTTCGTCGACCACCGGCAGCCTCTTCACCGCGGCCCGCGCCATCACCCGGGCGGCCTCGGCCAGGGTGGCGTCCGCCCGTACGGTCACGGCGGGCGAGGACATCAGGTCCCCGGCGCTGAGCGCGCCGGCCTTGGCCAGGTCGGCGGGGCGGCGCAGCCGCGTGTACTCCTCGGCGGGGTCGTCCCGGAGTTCCTCCGTGGGCAGCAGGTCGGCCTCGGAGACCACACCCACGACCCGGCCCTCGCCCTCGATCACCGGGAGGGCGCTGACCCGCCAGTCCTGCATCATCTCCACGATCTCCTTGAACGGGGCCCGGCGGCCGACGGCGGCGACCGTGTGCGTCATGACGTCGCTGACGATGTGCGGGGTGCCGTACATGGGGACTCCAAGAGGGGACTTGGCTTCGGCGGCGGGTTGAGCGGCGGATTCGCTGACGGGCCGCGTTCTAGGGCAGTCGCGGGTGCACCTCGAAGACCTCCCCCAGGCCCGTGAGGCGCAGCATGCGCAGGAAGCCCGTGCTGTCGTCGGCGACCAGCCGCAGCCGGCCCCGGCGGGCCAGCGTCCGGTTCCGTGTCCGGCACAGGACGCCCAGCCCGGCGCAGTCGATGAAGGTGGCCGGCCGCAGGTCGAGCACCAGATCGGGGCGCGGGCCCGCGGTGAGCGTGTCGAGCCGTTCCGCCAGCGCGTCCGCGGACAGCAGGTCGATCTCCCCGTTCAGGGCCACGACGGTCGCGCCGACGGCCTCGCGGAGCGCGGGGGCCGGGCTGGGCATCGTGTGGTTCTCGGACATGCAACGAGACAAACGCCTGCGGGGGTGTGCGCGGAAGGGCCGGACGGCCCCATCCCGGGGCCGACGGGACCCACGGGGTGCGGCACGGGGGCCGCGGGGTGCGTAACGGCGGCCGCGGGGCGTGTGCGCGGGGCCCGCGGGGCACGAAACAGGGCCCGGCGGGGGCGAAAGGCCCGGACGGGCGCCCTCCGGCCGGGGGCGAGGGCCGGTCGGCCCCATGCGCGGACCCCGCGCACCGCACAAGCTGGATACGTGGGGCACTTCCGGCAGCGTGCCGGAGTACGGCCGCCGCCCGCGCCCCGGCCGGACGCCCCGGTCCCGCGGCAGACCGAAGAGGTGAGGAGCGTCATGAAGGGCTATGTCTTCCACGGTCCCGGGCAGGCCTCCTGGCAGGACGTCCCGGACCCGGCGATCAAGGAGCCGACCGACGCGATCGTGCGGGTCGGTGCCGTCACCATCTGCGGGACGGACCTGCACATCCTCAAGGGAGACGTGCCCGAGGTACGCCCCGGCACGGTGCTCGGCCACGAGGCGGTCGGCGAGGTCGTCGAGGTCGGCAGCGACGTGAACACCGTGCGGCCCGGTGACCGGGTGCTGATCTCCTGCATCAGCTCCTGCGGCCGGTGCCGCTTCTGCCGGGACGGCTCGTACGGCCAGTGCCGCGGCGGCGGGGGCTGGATCCTCGGCCACCTGATCGACGGCACCCAGGCCGAGTACGTACGCGTGCCCTACGCCGACCTGTCCGTGCACCCGCTGCCCGGCGCCGTCCGCAGCGAGGACGCCGTACTGCTGGCGGACATCTTCCCGACCTCCTACGAGGTCGGCGTCCTCAACGGGCGGGTCCGTCCCGGTGACACCGTCGCCGTCGTCGGCGCCGGCCCCATCGGACTCGCGGCGGTCGTCACGGCACACCTGTTCTCGCCCGAACGGATCATCGCCGTCGACCTGGCACCGGCCCGGCTCGAGGCGGCCAGGCGGCTTGGCGCCGACGCGGTGGCCGACGTGCACGAGGCGCCCCGGCAACTGGTGTCCGACCTGACCGACGGGCTGGGCGCGGACGTGGTCATCGAGGCGGTCGGCGTCCCCGAGAGCTTCGAGCTGTGCACCGGCATGGTGCGCCCGGGCGGGCACGTGGCCAACATCGGCGTGCACGGCCGGCCGGCGACCCTGCACCTCGAGGACCTGTGGATCAGGAACGTGACCATCACCACCGGTCTGGTGGACACCTACTCCACCCCGACGCTGCTGCGGATGACCGCGGCCGGCCGGCTGCCGACCGGTCAACTGGTCACCCACACCTTCCCGTTGCAGCAGATGGAGGAGGCGTACGACATCTTCTCCCGGGCCGGCGAGACCGGCGCGCTCAAGGTGGTACTCGGCGGGGAGCAGCACGCGGAACTGGCCGTCCCCGCGGCCTGACCGAGAAGCGAGAAGGAGGCGAACGACCATGACCGGCAGGACAAGGGCGAGGACGGCGGCGGCCCCCTCCGCGGGAGCGGTGACGGACGCGCCCATGGAGGTGGACACCCGTACGGCGCTGGGCGACCTCGGCCGGCGGCTGGCCGCCCGACGGCTGCAGCTCGGCCTGACCCGGCGGCAGGCGGCGACCCGCGCCGGGATGGCGGCCAGCTATCTCAGGTACCTGGAGGAGCACCCCGGCGCCGCGCCGGGCACCGGTGCCCTGATGAACCTGGCCGAGGCGCTGGAGACCACCGTCACCGAACTCACCGGCGGTGGCGTCGACCTGCCGCCCGGCACCGGACGGGCCGGGCGCGCACCGGAGTTCACCAAGCTGCGCCCCAGCGAGTGCCGCACCCTGCTGGCCATGCACGGCGTGGGGCGGCTCGCGGTGCCCACCCCGTCGGGGCCGGTGATCGTGCCGGTCAACTACACAGTCGTGGACGGCGCGATCGTCTTCCGGACCGCGCGCGGCGCGACCCCCTCCCAGGCCGCGGGACTCCATGTGGCGTTCGAGGTGGACCGCATCGACGACGCGTTCAGCCAGGGCTGGAGCGTCCTGGTACGCGGGCCCGCCCGCGCGGTCACGGACCGGCATGAGCAGCTCAGGCTGGCCGAGCGGGCGTACAGCATGCCCTGGGCCGGGGGACCCCGGAGCGTGTGGGTGCGCATCGATCCCTTCACCATCACCGGACGCCGGATCACCGTGTGAGGCGGTCCGGCGCCGTGACCACGGGCTGTTCGCCGGGCGCGGGACGACGGAGCGACACCGCGGGGGATCGGTGCCGCTCCTGCGACCACTCTCGCCCAGGCCACGCCCCGTCCGTAGTGCCGATGGGCCCCGATGGGGGGCCACAGGTCCCTCGGCGTACGCGGCCGGCCGTGGTCCGGGCCGCTTCGGCCCCGGGAACGGGCCACTCGGCCCATCCCCCGGACGAGGCCGTGGCCGCACGCTGAAGGTGCCCCAGGAAGGGATCCGAGCCCCCGGGAGGACGCCATGAACGGCACTCCGACCGTCGTGAACGACGTGATGACCCGCACGGTCGTCGCCCTGCGCACCGGCGCGGTCTTCAAGGAGATCGTGCAGACGATGCGGGAGTGGCGAGTGAGCGCCCTCCCCGTGCTGGACGCCGACGGCCGGGTGGTGGGTGTGGTCTCCGAGGCCGATCTGCTGCCCAAGGAGGAGTACCGCGAGGGCGACCCGGACCGGTACGCGCAGGTGCAGGACCTCGCCGACCTCCGCAAGGCGGACGCGGTGACCGCGGCGGAGCTGATGACGGCCCCGGCCGTCACCGTGCCGCCCGAGGCCACCCTCGCCCACGCGGCGCGCGTGATGGCCCGCCGCCGGGTCAAGCGTCTGCCGGTCGTCGGCCAGGACGGAACCCTCAAGGGCGTCGTCAGCCGGTCCGACCTGCTGAAGGTGTTCCTCCGCGCCGACGAGGACATCGCCGAGGACGTCAAACGGGAGGTCGTCGTACGGCTGTTCGGCACCGTGGAGGCGCCGGTGCGGGTCGAGGTGCGCGACGGGGTGGTCACCCTCACCGGGCGCGTCCACGACGTCGTGCTCGTACCGCTCGCCACCCTGCTGGCACGGTCGGTGCCCGGTGTTGTCGACGTGCGCTGCGCCCTGACCGGACCGCGCCGCCACCCGCACGCCGGTCCGGACCTTCCGGAGCCGCGGCGGACGGCCCCCGCCTGACGGCGGCCTTCGGCAGGCGGAGCCGAGAGGAGGCCACCCCCGATGCCGGCGAAGTCACCCCGCACGAACAAGCCCCCCGTCAGGCTTTGGCGTTGGCGGCGCAACGCGCTGCGCAGGCACAGCGACGTCGTCGAGGCCTGGATCGTGCTCGGCATCTGGCTCCTGGTCTTCGTCGGCGGAGCCGTCGCGGGGCTGGTGGCGGCACGGACGGTGGACTCGGACTTCGCCGCGCGTCGGGCCCGCGCGCACCCGGTCGCCGCCGTGGTCACCGACGTCACGCCGGCGACGCCGCCCGCCACGAGCGGACGCGACGACGGCCGGGTGTGGGTCACCGTGCGCTGGACCGACGCGGTCGGCTCGGTGCACCAGGCCCAGGCCAAGGTGCTGCCGGGCGCCCCGGCAGGCACCCGGCTCACGGTGTGGACGGACAACGCCGACCGGGTGGTGGCGGAACCCCTGGGCAGGACGGAGGCGGCCCTCCAGGCGGCCCTGACCGGCATCCTCGTCGGCCCCCTCGCCGCCGGGGCGATCTGGGCCGGCGGCCGGCTGCTCCGAGCCGCCCTCGTACGCCGTCGCCTGACCGAATGGGACGAGGAGTGGAAACGCGTCGGCCCCGAGTGGCGCAACCTCAGCGGGGGGCGGGGGTGAGGGCGGGAGGAGAGGAGCGGGGGCTCAGGGACTGAGGGCCGGGGCCCGCTGCCGGGTTGTCGGGTCCGCCGCTCGGTCGTCGTCGGCTGTCGGGGGTGCCCACGTGGTGGTGACCGGGTCTGTTGCTGCCTTGGGGTCGAGTCCGTCGGAGGTGTGGGGTCCGGGGCCGCCGGCGGGCCGGGCGGGGTGGTCAGCCCGAGGCGAGCTCCGCTCGCTCGGTCGTCGTCGGTTGCCGGGGTGCCCACGCTGTGCGGCCCGGCCCCGCTGACTGCCTTGGGGCCAAGCCTGGGAGGGGTGGGGTCCGAGCCCGACTGACCGCCGGCGCGCCGGGCCCGGCGGTCAGTCCGGGGTCGCTCCCGCCGGTTGCCGCGTGGCCCCGCGCCGGGGGATCGAGTCCGCTACGCGTGGCGGGACCACGTACCCGAGTCGCCGGGAGCCGAGCGGGAGCCGCCCCGACCCTCGCCGCCGGGGCCTGTCGCCCCGTGTCGTGGGCGTCAGTCGTCGGCCGAGGTGAGGTGGCAGTCCACGCCCACCACGCCCTCGACGGCCCGGACCATGCCGACCGCCAGGGGGATGCGGGTCGCGTCGGTGACGCGGCCGGTCAGGGTGGCGACGCCGTCCGAGACCGTGATGTGCACGGGCTCGACCGGGGCCGGGAAGAGGACGTCGACGACGTCGCGCCGGATCTCGTCGGCGAGGTCGTCGTCCGGGCGCAGGAACACCTTGAGCAGGTCCGAGCGGCTGACGACGCCCTCGAGCACGCCCTCGGCGTTCACCACGGGCAGCCGCTTGACGTGCCGCATGGCCATGATCCGCGCCGCCTCGGCGAGCGTGGCGTCGGCGTGCACGGTGACGGCCGGGGCGCTCATCACCTCGTCCGCCGTCACCGCCCCTGCCTTGGCCAGGTCGGGCAGCCGGCGCAACTGGGTGCGCCGGTCCGGATCGCTGTCCCGGAACTCCTCCTTGGGCAGCAGATCGGCCTCGGAGACCAGGCCGATCACCCGGCCGTCGCCCTCCAGCACGGGCAGTGCGCTGACCTCCCACTGCTCCATGCGCTCGACGATGTCCTTGAACGGGGCCTTGCGGCCCACCGCGACGACGGCACGCGTCATGACGTCGTTCACCCGGTACGGGGTGCCTGGCATGGTGTCCTCCTCGCCGGGCCGGGTGCTCACACCAGGCCGCCGCTGCCGTAGGGGGCGTAGAGGTCGAGGAGCCGGATCCGGGACGCGTGCAGCCGCTGCGCGACCACCCGCCCGACCCAGACCGCGATCGCCCGGCCGAACTCCGGGTCCTCGGCACACATCTCCAGGACGGTCCCGGCGTCGAACTCCCAGGCCCGCACGGGGCTCAGCGCCTCGGCGCCCAACTGCCAGATGTGCGGCGGGAAGTGCCAGGACCAGCCGACCAGATCGCCGTGGCCGAGCGACTCGATGACGGCGGGACGGCGGCCGGGCACCCGCAGGTCCAGGGCCACGGTGCCGGTGCGCACGATCCAGAAGCGGTCGGCCCGCCGGCCCTCCTCGAACAGGCGGGTACCGCTCTCGAACGAGACCTCGCGGGCGGCCCGCATCAGGCGTTCACGGTGCTCGGCGGGCAAAGCCGCGTTCAAGGTGGTGGTGGCGGAGGTCATGGCACCGGCTCCCTTCATGGCGTCTGCTGCCAGCGTGGGCCACCCGGGCCCTTGGCACCACGGGCCGCTCGGGCCCGAACCGGGGGCCCTTCGGCCCCGACGTGAAGGCCTTGAAGGACGCGTGACGGGAAGGACGCATGACGGGCGGGAAGGACGCCATCCGCTTCTCGTGGATCCTGATTGCGCGGTGCACGGCCGCCAGCCGCTTCTCCGCGTCTCCAAGGAGTCCTTCCCGCTACCTCCAGCACACCACGGGAAACGTCCGTCCACCAGTAGTGTCCGTCGGCAGGCCCCCTTCAGCCACCTCAGCCCCTCCAGCCCCTCCTCAGTCCCCGGACAGGTCGAGGAGGACCTTGGAGGCGACGGTGCGGTCCCGGGCCGTGGCGAACGCGGCGGCGGACTGCTCCAGCGGGAAGACGTGGGTGACGGCGGGCTCCACGTGCAGGCCCTGGGCCAGCAGGGTCAGCGCCTCGTCGAACTCGGTGTCGAAGCGGAAGGCCCCGCGCAGCTCCAGCTCCCGGGTCACCGTGACATTGCCGAGCAGCCCGACCTCGCCCGGCGGCAGCAGCCCCAGCAGTACGACGGTGCCCCCGCGGCGCACCCGCTCCACGCAGGTGCGCAGCCCCGCCGGCGCGCCGGACGCCTCGACGGCGACGTCGAACTCACCGGACCAGGCCGGATCACCGGGCCGGTCCGCGCGTACCGTGGCGGTGGCGCCCATCGCCGCGGCGATCCGCAGCGGCTCCTCGTGCAGATCGCTGACGACGATCTCGGCGGCCCCGGCGTGCCGCAGGGCCGCCACGACCAGGCAGCCGATCGGCCCGGCGCCGGTGACCAGGACCCGCCTGCCCCGCACCTCGCCCGCCCGGCGCACGGCGTGCAGTGCCACCGACAGCGGCTCGGCGAGCACCGCGCGGCGCAGGCTCAGCCCGGGCGGCAGCGGCCGGACCTGGTCGGCGGGCACGCTGATGAGCTGGGCGAAGCCGCCCTGCACGTGCGGGGTGTGGGCGGCGCTGCCCAGGTAGCGGGTGTGGCCGCAGATGTTGCGCCGGCCGCGCGCGCACTCCTCGCAGGTGCCGCAGGGGGTGGCGGGATGGATCGCGACGGGAGTGCCCGGCGCAGGTCCGTCCGGTGCGCCGGTGCCGGGTCCGAGGTCCGCGACATGGCCTACCACCTCGTGCCCGAGCACCATCGGCTCGCGCAGCGCGAAGTCACCCACCCGGCCGCGGTGGTGGTAGTGCAGATCGGATCCGCAGATCCCGCCGAGGGTGACGGCGACCGCGATCTCACCCGGTCCGGGGCCGGTGAACGGCCGCTCCTCGATCCGCAGATCGCCGGCTCCGTGGACGACACAGGCTCGCATGGTCAGGGGCTCCTTCACGGTCACAGGACGGAGAGCATGCCGCCGTCGACGTACAGCAGCTGCCCGTTGACGAAGTCGGAGGCGGGGGAGGAGAGGAAGAGCAGGGCGCCGACGAGGTCCTCGACGGCGCCCCAGCGGCCGGCCGGGGTGCGTCCGCGCACCCAGGCGCTGAACTCCTCGTCGGCGACCAGCGCGGAGGTCAGCTCGGTGTCGAAGTAGCCGGGGCCGATGCCGTTGACCTGGATGCCGTGCGGCCCGAGGTCGGCGCACATGCCCTTGGTCAGCATCTTCAGGCCGCCCTTGGTGGCGGAGTACGGCGCGATGCCGGGGCGTACCACCTCGCTCTGCAGCGAGCAGATGTTGACGATCTTGCCGTGCCCCCGCGGCACCATGCGCCGGGCGACCTCGCGGCCGACCAGGAAGGCGCTGGTGAGGTTGGTGTCCAGCAGGCCGTGCCAGTCCTCGTCGGTGAAGTCGAGCAGGGGCGCGCGGCGCTGGGCCCCGGTGTTGTTCACCAGGATGCCGACGGGCCCCACCTCGTCCTCGATCCGGGCGACGGCGCCGGCGACCGCGGCGGAGTCGGTGACGTCGAAGGCCTCCGCGACGACCGCGTCCCCGAACTCCGCCGCCAGCTCCGCGCGAGCCGACTCCAGTGCCAAGGCGTCACGGCCGTTGAGGACGACCGTGCAGCCCGCCTCCAGCAGACCCCTGGCCAGTGCCTTGCCGATACCGCGGCTCGACCCGGTGACCAGGGCCACCTTGCCGGTGACGTCGAAAAGGGGGTGGCTCATGTGTGTCGTCCTCCTGGGTGCCCTCGACCGCTATCCAGCAGCAGCCATCATTTTCCCATTGAGTGGAAAGTCTGTCTGCTCAACGGAAAGCATCGTGGGCATGCGTGAGGATCAATGTCAACCACTGAGTGAAATATCCTTCCGCTCAGTGGAAATTTGGATACCTTGTCGCTGTGACCTCCAATGACTCCAGTGCCGTCCCGGCAGACGTCGTGGGCCGGGCGATCCGGCTGCTCGTCCTGGTCGGCGAGCACGCGCACGGCAGCACCCTGTCCGCGCTGGCCCGCGAGAGCGGTGTCCCCGTGAGCACCGCCCACCGGCTGCTCAACACGCTGCGCCGCGAGGGTCTGGTGGAGTTCGAGCCCGACGGCAAGCGCTACAAGCCGGGGCTGAGGCTGTTCCAGCTCGGCCAGCAGGCCGGGCAGGCCTACGGGTTCGCCGGCACCGCCCTGCCCGTCATGCAGCGCGTGACCCGGCAGACCGAGGAAGCCACCCTGATGTCGGTGCTCGACGGCACCCGGCACCTGTACGTGCACTACGTCGACGGCCCCCTCCCGGTCGGCGTGCGCAGCGAGCCGGGCCGGCACGGACCGCTGCACTGCACCGCCATGGGCAAGGTGCTCATGGCCTTCGCCCCCGACGAGGTGCGCGCCGACCTGCTGGACCGCGTCGAGCTCACTCCGCACGGGCCGAACAGCATCACCGACCGCGACGTCCTGCGTGCGGAGGTCGCCCGCGCCGCCGACCTCGGCTACGCCACCGTCGACGAGGAGCACCACGCCGGGCTGCGCGCCGTGGCCGTCCCGATCCTCCGCCCGGACGGCAGCCTCTTCGGTGCCCTCTCCACCGCCGCGCCCGCGTTCCGGCGCGGCGTGGACGACCTGGTCGCCCTCGTTCCCGTGCTGCGGTCGGCCGCCGCGGAGCTGGGTGTCCGCCTGCCCGCCCGCTGAGCCGGGCCGATCCGGCTCTGGACGGCGGCGAGGCCCCGGGTTAGCCTTCCTGTCCAGAGTTGGATTTCCAGTCCAGATTCCGGAGCGGATGCCGATGGACCACGTCATGGACAGCGCCGGGCCGGACCGCCGCACCGGTGCGGCGGCGTCCGCGGCCGCCGAGGCGGACGAACATCTCATCCGTGAGGCGGAGAAGATCGCCGTCGCACTCGGACGCATGTTCCCGGGCCTGTGTGAAGTGGTCCTGCACGACCTGCGCGACCCCCGGCACGCCATCCGGGCGATCGAGAACAGTCTCTCGGGCCGCCGGATCGGGGACTCCGCGACCGAGCTGGGCCTGGCCCGGATCGCCGACCCGGAGTACCCCGGCGTCATCCAGAACTACCCCAACCGGTTCCCCGACGGCCGCCCTGCGAAAAGCACCTCGATCGGCATCAAGAACAGCGCCGGCGACTACATCGCCGCCCTCTGCCTGAACCTCGACGTCTCCGTGCTCTCACCCGTCACGCTCGCCCTGTCCAACCTCGTCGCCACCGACACCGACCGCCGAGAACAGCCGCTGGAGACACTGCGCGACCGCAACGCCCGCGAGCTGCGCCGGGCGGTCGAGGCGCTCGCCGCCGAGCGCGGCGGCACACCGCGTTCGCTGAGCCGGGACGCCAAGAAGGCGCTCGTACGGCACCTGCACGCCGAGGGCCACTTCGACTCGCGCGACGCCGCCCGGACCATCGCCGACCTGCTCGGCGTGTCCCGCGCCACCGTCTACAACTACACCAGGTGAGAGGCCGCCCATGACCGCCGCGGACCGCCGTCCGCCGGTCGTACCCGGCCCTGCCGAAGAAGATGGACATCAGCCTGTGACCACCACCCCGCCCCCCGCTCCCGCCCGGACCCTGGCCGACCCCGACACACCGTTCGCCGTCGTCGACGCGCACCGGGTGCGGCGCAACATCGAGCGGGTCGCCCGGCGCGCCGACCGCCTCGGCGTCACCCTGCGCCCGCACGTCAAGACGGCCAAGAGCCTCGACGTCGCCGCGCTCCTGCACGACGGCACACCCGGCCCCGTCACCGTCTCCACCCTCGCCGAGGCCGAGGCGTTCGCCGACGGCGGCCACACCGACATCACCTACGCCGTCGGTATCGACCCGCACAAGCTGCCCCGGGTGATCGCCCTGCTCCGCCGCGGCGTCACCCTGCGCGTCCTGCTCGACAGCGCGGAACAGGCGTCGTCCGTGGCCGAAGCGGCCGGCGAGGCGGGCATCGCCGTCCCCGCCCAGATCGAGATCGACTGCGACGGCCACCGCGGCGGCCTGCGCCCCGACGCGCCGGGGCTCGTCGGCATCGGCCGCGTCCTGCACGACGCGGACTGCCTCGACGGGGTCCTGACCCACGCGGGCGAGTCCTACTTCGCCCACACCGCCGAGGAGCGGCGCCGGGCGGCGGAGCGGGAACGCGACGCCGCCGTCGCGGCGGCCCGGCGGCTGCGTGCCGCCGGCCTGCCCGTGCCCGTCGTCAGCGTCGGCTCCACCCCCACCGCCCACGCCGCCGAGGACCTCACCGGCGTCACCGAACTGCGCGCCGGGAACTACGTCTTCTTCGACCTCGTCATGGCCGGCCTCGGCGTCTGCGACCTGGACGACCTCGCCCTGTCGGTCGTCGTCACCGTCATCGGCCACCGCCCCGAGTACGGCTGGATCATCACCGACGGCGGCTGGATGGCCATGTCCCGGGACCGCGGCACCTCCGCCCAGCCCCAGGACCAGGGCTACGGCCTGGTCGCCGACCTCGACGGACGGCTCGTCCCCGGGCTCGTCATGACCGCCGCCAGCCAGGAGCACGGCACCCTCACCGCCCGCGACGGCGCCCGGCTGCCCGACCTGCCCATCGGCACCCGCCTGCGCGTCCTGCCCAACCACGCCTGCGCCACCGCCGCCCAGCACCACGGCTACCACGTCGTCGACGGCGCCCGGCCCGGCCACCCCGCGCCCGCGATCCAGGCGGTCTGGAACCGCGTCGCCGGCTGGTGACCCGCACCCCGCAGGCCGCCTCCACCGGCCACCGCCCCGCCCGTCATCCCCGCCCGCTCCTGCCCTAAGGAACCAGCATGGCCGCCGCATCACCCGTATCGTTCGACGACGTCCGGGCAGCCGCCGCACGCCTCCGCGGCATCGCCCACCGCACCCCCGTCCTCACCTCCCGCACGCTGAACTCGGCCGTCGGCGCCGAGGTGTTCATCAAGTGCGAGAACTTCCAGCGGGTAGGCGCCTTCAAGTTCCGCGGCGCCTACAATGCCGCCGCCCAGCTCTCGCCCGAGCAGCTCGCCAAGGGCATCGCCGCCTACTCCTCCGGCAACCACGCCCAGGCGACCGCGCTGGCCGCCCGTGAACTGGGTACCAGCGCCGTCATCCTGATGCCCGAGGACGCCCCCCGCTCCAAGCTGGCGGCCACCGCCGGATACGGCGCCGAGGTCGTCACCTACGACCGCTACGCCCAGGACCGCACCGCGCTCGGCGAGGCCCTGGCCGAGGACCGCGGCCTGGCCCTGATCCCGCCCTACGACCACCCCCACGTCATCGCCGGCCAGGGCACCGCGGCCCTCGAACTCCTCGAGGACACCGGGGCGCTCGACGCGCTCCTGGTGCCGGTCGGCGGCGGCGGCCTCATCGCCGGCAGCGCCACCGCGGCCAAGGCGCTGCACCCCGGCATCCGCGTGATCGGCGTGGAGCCCGAAGCGGGCGACGACACCAGGCTCTCGCTGGCCAGCGGCGCACGCGTCACCATCCCCGTGCCCCGCACCATCGCCGACGGCCAGGCCCTGGCCACGCCCGGCGAGATCACCTTTCCGATCAACCAGCGCCTCGTCGACGCCGTCTCCGTCGTCAGCGACGAGGAGATCGTCCACGCCATGCGGTTCGCCTTCGAACGCCTGAAGATCGTCCTCGAACCGAGCGGTGCGAGCGCCCTGGCGGCCCTGATGGCCGGGCGCGTCGACAACCCGCCGCGGCGGATCGGCGTCATCGCCTCCGGCGGCAACATCGACACCGAGAGGTTCGCCGGACTCATCGCCCGCTGACCCTGTGACTTCGCCCACCTGCTCTTGCCGCGGCGGCCGGGGCGTACCTACGTTCGGACGCATGTCCACCCATGAACCCATCATTCCTGGCGAACCGGACGAACCCGTCGCGGCGGGCAAACTTCCGGCGGACCGGCCCGGCACCGCCGAGCCGGTCGAGTTCACCGTCGACCTCAGCTCCCACGAGATGCTCCGGCGCACGCACACCGTGGCCGCCCTGGGCGCCGGCTGGGACCCCGTCGCGGCACTGCACGGCGAGCAGGCGGCGTACGACCTGCTGTACTCCGGCCTCGACGCCGAACAGCAGCGGCTGTACGAGGAACTGATCGCGGCCGGTGTGCTGCCCCGGCGCGGCGGCGGCGATGCTGCCGCTTGATCCGCAGGCCGACATCGGCCGTCGCGCCTGGGTGGCCTGCCCGAAGTGCGACGACCGCCGCGGCTGCGCCACCTGCGAGCAGGGGCGCCCGTGCCGCGGGCACTGGCGCTACCTGCTCTCCAACACCGGCAGCCTGCTGCACCTGCAGTGCCCGTCCTGCCGCCACGTCTGGAACCACGAGACGCACTTCGGCGCCACCCGGTCCCAGATGTGACGCGGGCCGGGCCCCGCGGATCCGCTCAGCGGCTGCCCGTCCAGTTGTGGGCCACGTCGATGACCAGCCGGCCCGACACCTGCTGGACCCGGAACGGCAGCCGGGCCCGTACGCCGAGACCCACCTGCGTCTCGCCCTCGAAGCTGCCGGCGAACCGGGTGTCCCGGAAGGTGCGGTACCCGTGGACGTTCACGCCCGGCAGGGTGCGGCCCACCCGCCCCGGGTACGTGACCGCGCCGGTCGCCGGATCGTAGCTCGGTGCGCCGACATGGACGTCGAGCACGGCCCCGCCGCCGACCGGGATCGTGTGCCCGGTGGCGCTCTGCCGGAGCCGGTCGACGTACCGGACGTGGTAGCCGACGGCGCGGCCGCCGCCGGGCACGTCGAACACCATGCGGTCGTAGCAGTCGTGCCGGCCGGTCCTGATGTTCTTCAGCGGCACCGCCCCGGTGGCCGTACCGCCCTTGGCTCCGCTGCCCCAGCCGGTCGGACAGGCCGTGGCCCGCGCGGCGGCCGCCGGAACCGCGTCCGCGGCCGTCGCCACGCCGCCCAGTCCGGCACCCGCCAGGACGAGAGCTGTCGCTATTACCCCTGTTCTCCGCATGATGTCCCCCTTGGTCACGCCATGCTGTTATGAGATGAGACATGCGGGTATGGCAAATGGTTGCACCCGGGGAGGGGGAAACCGCGCGCGTCCGCCGAGGGGTCAGGACAGCGGTGGCGCCCGGTGCGGGGCGGTGGGCAGCGCGAGGTGCGCGAGGTCGCCCGGCGGCGGTGTCGTCACCGGCCACAGGGGAGCGGCCTCGCCGTCGGCGAGCGCGGCGGGAGCGTCGGTGAGGTTCATGCGCTCGCGCAGCCGCCCGTAGAAGTCCATCGGGCCCAGCCGGACCGCCTTGAGCCGGCGGGGAGCGGCGTACACACCGATCCAGTCCCCGGGATTCAGCACGCCGCGCACCTGGCCGTCGATGCTGACGGCGGCCGCCCCGGATCGTTCCAGCACGCGCAGCGCGATGGGCTCGTCCGGGGCGGCCACGACCGAGCGGTTGAACGCCATGTGCGGGGCGACCGGAGTGAAGATCAGACCCTCCGCGCGGGGCGAGACCACCGGGCCGCCCGCGGCGAAGCTGTACGCCGTCGAGCCCGTGGGCGTGGCCACCAGCAGCGCGTCGGCGGAGTAGGCCGCGAGCAGCCGGCCGGCGAGATAGACGCCCACCGACACCTGCCGGTCCCGGGTCAGCTTCTCCAGCACCACGTCGTTCAGCGCCATGACGTTCAGGGCGACGCCCCAGTCGTCACCGATCTCGCACTCCGCGCGCACCCGGGGCGGCGGCAGCATGGGACCGCGGCCGTAGCGCACCAGCGCCTCCATGTGCTCCGGCACCTCCAGCCGGCACGACGCGCGCAGGGTGAGCAGCATCCGGTTCTCGACCGTGATCCGCTCCTCCCGTACGGCGTCCAGCGCGGCGCGCACCGCCGGGGCGGGCACCTCCGTCAGGAAGCCCACCCGCCCGAGGTCGACGCCCAGTACCAGGGCGTCGTTCTCGGCCGCCAGCCGGGCACCGCGCAGGAACGTCCCGTCGCCGCCCAGAGTGACGATCAGGTCCGGATCGCCGGCCGCGTCCATCTCCTCACGGGCGCTGTGCCGCTCGCCCTCCTGCCACACGTCGATGTCGGCACAGGCCACCGCGTACTCGACGCACCACTCACGCAGGGTACGGGCGGCGGCCACGGCCTCCGCCCGTCCGCCGTGCACGACCAGGCCGACACGGTTCACCGTCATAGCCGCCTCCCAGCCGGTTCGCCCAGGAGTCCATCCTCGCCGGGAAACCCGGCGGGCACCTCCCGCGCCACCCGGCCGCGGCCCGCCCATCCCGGGCGCGGCCCTGATCGCGCGTCCGGCCGAGCGGCTCCCGTGCCGGGTTCCGTGCCGATACGACCCCGTTACCGTCACCGCCGTGTCACAGGTGAAGCGCCGTGGAACCCCTGGTCAGGCGGCTCTGTCTGGGTGGGTGAGCACCGGCGCCGAGCCGGTCGACCTGAGCACTTCGAACCATCGGGGGATCCCATGCCGTACCGCGACACCGTCCGAGTCACCACATCCGCCGCTGCCGTGATCGCGGCCGCCCTGTCGCTGACGGCATGCCAGTCCGGCGGCGACGAGCCGGCGGCCGGGGCCTCCCGGACACCGGCCACCACCGCGGCTTCCCCCGCTGCCTCCGCCCCCGCCGCCTCCGCCCCCACGAGCCCGGCCCCCGCGGCCTCCCGGCCCGCCGGCGGCGGTACCCCGACCGCCACTGCGGCCCCCGCCTCGCCGGTGTCCCGCACCTCGGCGAAGCCCGCGCCGCCGTGCCCGGCGACGGCCCTGAAGACCAGGGCGTACCAGGCCGCCGACCGCCCGGACGGCACGGGCACCGGTGCGGCGGTCGTGGAGTTCACCAACGTCTCCGGCGGGTCCTGCGTGCTGCGGGGCCACCCCTCGGTGGCCGGGGCGGGCAACGGTTCGCCCGAGCACAACACCCCGCTGTCGGTCACCCCGCAGGGCACCGCGTCGAGCGTGCGGCTCACGCCGGGCGGCAAGGCGTGGGTGAAGCTGACCTTCGTACAGGTGCAGGGCGAGGGCGACGGCTATTGCGCCTCCGGTGCGAAGCCCGCCGCCTACCCGACGCTGGTGGTCGGCCTGCCCGGCGCGGGGGCGCATCAGGTGGCTCTGGACGATGGTGTGTTCGCCGAGTGCGACAACAAGGTCACGGCGACCGCGGTGGCGTCCGTCAAGCCGGTCTGACCCGCGTCCCCCGCGGCACGGCCGAGGACGAGGACGACCGACGCGGGGACGGGCCGCGGCCGCCGGTTCCGTACCCTGGCGGCATGCGCATGCGCCCCACCCTGAGCTGGACCCCCGCGGAGGACCTGCCGCCGGGGACCACGGACCTGGAGCCGGTAGCCGAGGCGCTGAGCATCGGCGGTGTGCTGGTGCTCAGCGGGGCCGGCATCTCCACGGAATCGGGCATCCCCGACTACCGGGGTGAGGGCGGAAGCCTGAGCCGGCACACCCCGATGACCTACCAGGAGTTCACCGCCGACGCACTGGCCAGGCGCCGGTACTGGGCGCGCAGCCACCTCGGCTGGCGCACCTTCGGCCGCGCGCGGCCCAACGCCGGACACCGGGCCGTGGCCGCTTTCGAACGGCACGGCCTGCTCTCTGGCGTGATCACCCAGAACGTCGACCGCCTGCACCAGGCCGCCGGCACCGAGGACGTCGTGGAACTCCACGGCAGCCTGGACCGGGTCGTCTGCCTCTCCTGCGGCGTCTTCAGCCCGCGCCGCGAACTCGCCCGGCGCCTGGAGGAGGCCAACCCGGGCTTCGATCCGGTGGCCGCGGGCATCAACCCGGACGGAGACGCCGACCTGACCGACGACCAGGTCGGCGACTTCCGTGTCCTGCCCTGCACGGTCTGCGGCGGCATCCTCAAGCCCGACGTCGTGTTCTTCGGCGAGGCCGTTCCGCCGCAGCGGGTCGAGCACTGCCGCACCCTGGTCCGCCAGGCCTCCTCGCTGCTGGTCCTCGGCTCCTCCCTGACGGTGATGTCCGGCCTCCGGTTCGTCCGTCAGGCGGCAGAGTCCGAGAAGCCGGTGGTGATCATCAACCAGGCCCCCACCCGAGGCGACCGCCACGCCCTCACCCGCGTCGCGCTCCCCCTGGGAGCAGCCCTCACCACGGTGGCCGGCCGACTGGGCGTCGCCGTCGTCGACGGGCAGCCCGAGGACCTGGCCAGGCCCTGAGCGAGCGGAGCGGCGACACAGGGCGGGACCCTTCCGTCAGCCGCCCCGCGTCGAAGCGCGGTCGTTCCGCGGCGTGGCTGACGGAGCGGTCCCGCACGGCAGTGACCCGACCGGGTGGTACCCGTGTGGGGGCCCGGCCAGTACCTGTATCGGCAGACCCCACCCCTTGGCCCGCTGTTTCCTCGGTATCGGCGGCGGTCGGGCCCACCCGCCGCGGGGAGAGCGACGACGTCGACCGGCCGGCGCACGTCACCGCCGCCGAGTACGGGGGCCGGCGCCACAGCACCCGCAGTGCTTGACGGGCGCGTCCCCACCCTCGGGCCGCCTCGGCACCGGATTGCGCTGGGGGCTCTAGAAAGCGCGGGCCGCCGTGGTGGACACGGCGGTCCGGGCCGCCCGTTCCACCAGCGAGACGCCGTCCTTCATCGTCTTGTTGCCGTCCGACAGGACCGCGACGAGGTAGTGGTGTCCGCCCGCCGTGATCCGGCCGACGCTGTTGACGTCCCACAGGTCGGTCGTGTCGCGCTGCAGCCAGCCGTTCTTCAGGGCCCGCCCGGAGCGGCCGGCAGCCGAGACGCCCCAGGACTGGTCGTCGGCGACATGGCTCATCAGCGTGCGGATGTAGGCGCGGGACGCGGCGCCGAGCGCCGGTCGGGAACCGGTCTTCGTGGCCTGCCCGGTGTCGAACACCGCGCGCAGCAGCCGTATCTGGTCGGCGGACGTGGTCCGGGTCAGGCCCCACTTGCCGCCGGGGCCGCCCTGGGTCTCGGTCAGTCCCAGCCGCTTGTTCGCCGCCTTGAGGCCCGGCGCGAGTCCGATGCGCCGCCACAGGGCGTTCGCCGCCGCGTTGTCGCTGTGCTCGATCATCTTCTTGGTCTGCGCGCGCTCCTGGACGGTCAGGGCGCGCCCCGAGTCCTGTGCCTCGAGCAGCAGCGCGGCGAGGATGTCGACCTTGATGATGCTGGCCGTGTCGTAGGGGGTGTCCTCGCCGAACACGGTGGGCGCGTGGCCCGGGCGGTCCAGGTCGAGGACCGCGGCGGTCACCCGTGCCTTGCCGTGCGCCCCGACCGACGCGGGGAAGTCCGCCGGGCCGGCGGCGGCCCGCGCGGCAGTGGGGGCCGCCGCGGCGGCGGACGCCACAAGCGTCGCCGCGGCCGCCGCGAGCGCGCCGCAGGCGGCCGCGCGCTTGCCCGGGCGCGGGAAGGGGGAGGTTCGGAACGGCATGGTGGCAGGCCTCGGCGGTGCGGGGGACAGGGACACGGACTTGCGAACGTAGCCAGAACACCCGCTCTGTGAAGTGACCGCTGCCACGAAAAGGCCCCTTCAGGGCGATATGTGAGCAGAGCAACAGATCCCGGTGGGCGCAGAATGAGACCACGGAGGCATGACAGTTCCGGGAGGCGTCATGAGCACATCAGGCGAGTCCAGGGTGTCCGGGCTGGAGGTCCGGTCCATCGACTACGTGCCCCTGAACGAGCGGCACGGCAGGCTCTGGCACCTGGGCCCGCTGTGGTTCATGTCCAACGCGCAGATCGCCACCCTGGCGGTGGGGCTGATCAGCATCACCGGGGGCGGCAACCTGCTCTGGTCGCTGCTGGCCATCGTCGCCGGCACCGTCATCGGCACCTTCTTCATGGCCTTCCACTCGGCCCAGGGCCCTCAACTCGGCCTGCCGCAGATGATCCAGTCGCGGCCCCAGTTCGGCTACGTCGGCGCCCTCCTGGTGTGGCTCTTCGCGTATGTGCAGTACGCGGGATTCAACGTCTTCAACAGCATCCTCGCCGCCGACGCCCTGCACACCACGCTGCACGGAGGCGTCAAACTGTGGGTGGTCGTGGTCACCGCGGTCGCGCTCGTCATCGCGCTGGTGGGCTACGACATCATCCACAAGGCCGAACGCCTCCTGACCTACGCCTTCCTCGTCGTCTTCGGCGTCTTCACCGTCGGCGTCCTGGTCACCCTGCACTACCCGGCGGGCTCCTTCGACCTCGGCGGCTTCCGGTGGACCCCGTTCCTCGCCCAGTTCGGCGTGGTCGCCGGCTACCAGATCAGCTGGGCCATCTACGTCTCGGACTACTCGCGCTACCTCCCGCCGGACGTGACGGTCCGCAAGACCTTCTACTGGACCTACTTCGGCTCCGCGCTCGGCGGCATCTGGCTGATGGTGCTCGGCGCACTGCTGGCCGCCTGGGCCGGCAAGGACTTCGAGACGATCCGGTCCATCAACGCCGCCGGTGACAAGGTGTTCGACGGGTTCGGCGCGATCGTGCTGCTCTTCGCCTCCCTGGGCCTGATCTCCGTCACCGCGCTGAACATGTACGGCGGTTCACTGACCCTCATCAGCGGCATGGACTCCTTCCGGCGGGTGCGGCCCACCCTGGGCGTACGGCTGCTGACCATCGGGCTGACCGCGGCGCTCTCGCTGGTCGGCGCGCTCGCCGCGACCGCCCACTTCCTCGAGAACTTCAACGACTTCCTGCTGCTGGTGCTCTACCTGTTCATCCCGTGGACCGCGGTGAACCTCATGGACTACTACGTCGTGCGCCGCGGCCACTACGCCATCGCCGAGATCTTCAACCCGCGGGGCATCTACGGCCGTTGGGGGTGGCACGGCATCATCGCCTACCTGGTCGGCTTCGCCGTCATGGTCCCGTTCTTCTCGGTCGGGAAGCTGTTCGTCGGCCCCGCCGCCGAGGCGCTCGGCGGAGCCGACATCTCGCTGTTCATCGGGCTGCCGGTCTCCGCGCTCCTGTACTGGTGGCTGACGCGCTCCATCGATGTGGAGGCCGAGACCCGCCTCGCCGAGGCCGAGGCGGAGGCCCTGGAGCAGGCGGCGCACGAACACCGCGAGCCCTGAGCGTCCGCACCCCTCGGGGCCGGGGGAGTCGCTCGCCGACGATTTATTAGCTGCGCGGCGCAGCGGAATCAAGGTATGTTTCTGCGCGACGCAGCAAATGTGCTGCGCAGTGTTCGCTGCGCGCCTTCCCGCGCCCACCCCTGAAGTCCGACTCCCTCCCGAGGAGACCTTCCATGCTCACCATCGCTGTCACCGGCGCTACCGGCGCCCAGGGCGGTGCCACCGCCCGCGCGCTGCTCGCGGCCGGACACCGCGTCCGCGCCCTCACCCGTGACCCGGCCGCACCGGCGGCCGAGGCCCTGCGCCGGCTCGGCGCGGACGTCCGCCGTGCCGACTTCGACGACCGTCCCTCCCTGGACGCCGCCCTCGCGGACGCAGACTCCCTCTTCGCGGTGACGACCCCGTTCGGCACGGACACCGCGACCGAGGTGCGCCAGGGCAGGACCCTGCTGGACGCGGCGGCGGACGCCCGCCTCGGGCACATCGTGTTCACCTCGGCGGCGCACGCCGACCGCCGCACAGGCATTCCGCACTACGACAGCAAGGCCGAGATCGAGCGTCACCTGCGGACGACGGGCGTTCCCTGGACGGTCGTCGCCCCGGCGGCCTTCATGGACAACTTCGCCTCCGGCTGGACGCTGGAGGGCCTGCGCGAGAACACCTTCGCCTGGCCCATGCCGGCCGACCGCCCCCTGACGCTCATCCCCGCCGAGGACATCGGCGCCTTCGCGTCCCTGACCCTGGTGCGTCGCGCCGAGTTCACCGGCCGCCGGATCGACATCGCCTCCGACGAACTCACCGCCGCCGGGATCGCCGCGGTCCTGACCAAGGTCACCGGCCTCCCGGTCGGGCACCACGAGGTGCCCCTGTCCCAGGTCCGCACCCGTTCGCACGACCTCGCGGCGATGTTCGGGTACTTCAGCACCACCGGCCTCGACGTCGACGTCACCGCCCTGCGCCGCGCCCACCCCGAGGTCGGCTGGCACACCTTCGCCGAGTGGTCCGCCGCCCAGGACTGGCCGGACCTGCTCGCCGCGCCCGCCCACGCCTCATGAGCGCAACCCTCACTCCTCGTGGGACGGCATCCAGTGGTGCTCGCAGAACCAGCGGCCGAACAGCGCACCCCCGTACACGACGAAGCCCACCCCGATCAGCCATGACTCGACCACCAGCACCGTCCCCACCGCACCGTAGTTCAGCGCGTTGGTGACGATGAGCGGGGTGAAGACGAGATACGAGAAGACGCGCAGCCCGGCCAGGCCGGCGACGGTGGCGATCGCGCCCGGCAGCAGGCGGCGCCAGTTGACCTGGCCGCCCAGCAGGAACCGCTGGCCCCACCAGAAGAACAGCACCCCGCTCAGCACGGACACCACGATCCGTGGCGTCCCGTGCAGCGCCGGGCGGGTCTGCACCTCCTGGTAGAGGTAGCCGGTCAGCACCACGAGCCAGGTCGTCTGCCGCCAGACCCGGTGCCAGGGGCCGGCCGTGAGACTCCAGACGCGCTCGTAGCCGTTCTGCACACTGCCGGCGAACGACACCCCGAACACGGCCAGCAGCACCAGGCTCAGCACGCTGGTGGTGCCGATGACCTTGCGCGGCGGACTGATGATGCCGGTGAGCGCGGCGGCGGACTGGCCGGACAGGCCCATGCCGTCGGTGAGCCACGAGGCGAAGCCGCCCCGGACCAGCGGATCGCCGGCGGCGACCACGATCAGCAGCGGGGCCAGCGTCACCAGGGCCAGCGTGGCGAACCCCATCGCCCGGTGCATCAGTTCCAGATCACGCCCGCGCCGGAACAGCGCGCGCACACCGATCCACTCCCACGCGCGGTGGAGGCCGCGCCGCCACTGCCTCACGGGTCCCTCCCGTGCTCGCCGCACCCGGGCTCGTCGCCGACGGCCGAACGCCGCCCCCTGGAGCGGGCGGCACCGGTCGAGCCCCTGGTGCCATGATCCGACGAAAGGTGCCGGTCCGCTCGGTCCCCCTCCGGTGGGCAGCACGCTCAGCTCCGGCTGCCGGGTCCCCGTCGCCGAGGGGAGTACACCCGGCCGGACGGTGCCGGGAGCCCTGGTCCCGGCCGGTCCGTGGGCATCGTCACCCGTGCGTCTGCCGCACCGTGGTGGTCACGCGCACGAGGGAGGGCCGGCGGGGGGTGGAGCCGAAACCGAAGCGCACGGGTGGTGCGACCGGCGTGAGCGCGCCCAGGTCCCGGCCCTCGAACGTGGCCGTCGCCGTGGTCAGCGCGCGCAGATCACGCGCCCCGTACCACTCGCGTCTGCCCCCGCCGGCGCTCCCGCGCGTGCGTACGCCCATCAGCAGGCGGGCGAGCGGATCCGTCACGGCGGTCCAGGCGGCCGACGCGGCGAGCGCCCCCGGGACGGCCCTCAGCAGCAGCCCCGTCGCTCCGCGCCGCCCGACGGTGAAACGCAGCCGGAGCAGCGGCTCGGCCTCGACGCTCCAGCAGCCATCGTCCGCACGCACCCGTACGGGCACGATCCGTACCTCGTCGAAGGTGTAGGTACTGCCGATGAACCGCGCCGTCCGCGGGGTGGGGGCCAGCAGCAGCCGGTGGCCGTCGGCCCGTTCGAGCATCACGTCGCTGAACGGGCCGAAGGGTGAGCGGACCCAGTGCCCCACCACCAGACGGGTGCCGGACGACGTCCCGACCCCCGCGATCCAGCCGTCGAAGCGCAGCGGAGCGGGCCGGGCCCGGTTCCGGGTGCGGCCGCTCATCGGCGCGGGCCGGGCGGGGGCGGCATCATCGGGCGGGTCGGCTGCTAGACCGTTCCGCTCTCGGCGATCGTGACCTTCGCACTCGGCGTGCCGCTGCGGCTGCCGAGCGTCTCGATGCGCTTCACCAGGTCCTGGCCCTCGACGACCTCACCGAAGACGACGTGCTTGCCGTCGAGCCAGTCGGTGACGATCGTGGTGACGAAGAACTGCGAGCCGTTGGTGTTCCGGCCCGCGTTCGCCATGCTCAGCAGGTACGGACGGTCGTGCTTGAGGTTGAAGTTCTCGTCCGCGAACTTCTCGCCGTAGATGCTCTTGCCACCGGTGCCGTTGCCCCGGGTGAAGTCGCCGCCCTGCAGCATGAACTGCGGGATGACGCGGTGGAACGAGGAACCGGCGTAACCGAAGCCGTTCTGGCCGGTGGCCAGCTCGCGGAAATTCCTGGCGGTCTTGGGAACCACGTCGTCGAACAGCTTGAAGACGATCCGGCCGGCCGGCTCGTCGTTGATCGTGATGTCGAAGTACACGTTGTCACTCATGGCGATCAACCTACCGTCGAGCGGCGTCCCGGCGCGCGGAAGGGTCCGCCCGGACGCCCGGTGTCGTCACCGGCGGCCGAGGCGACTCGGACTGCCGGCGCCATACGGAACCCTACCGGAACGCGCGCCGTGACATGATCGGCGGGACGGAGCCGGTGGGGGAGAGGAGTCCGTCGTGGCCGAGGGCTGGACCTGGGACGAAACCCTGTTCGCCGGCACCGCGGTCCACTACGGGCGGGGCCGGCTGCCGTACGCCCCGGCCCTGGTGCCGCGGCTGGCCGAGGTGCTCGCACTGGACGGGACCGGGCGGCCGCCGAGCTCGCGCCCGCGGAACCCGCCTGCGGCCTCGGTACCTACGCCCGGCGGGTGATGACACCGCACGGTTCCACCGCCGCGACCGGGCCGGAGCTGATGACCGCCCTCAACCCGCCCTCCCGGGCGAGTGAACCCGACGCGGACGGCAGGCGGCGCAAGGAGCACCGACCCGGCTTGGAACGCGAGGTCGCCAGGCGCCGGCAGCCGCGGATCCGCCCCAGGGTGAGGCGGACCGCCGCCACCAGCGCCGGCATCGTCATCGGCACCCGCGCGCGGTTCGGCTACCCGGCCGCACCCGGCTCCACGGTCGACGCCGGGCTGCGCCACCTCACCCTGACCCTGTCCTCCCAGCACGCCACCCGCCTCTTCGAGGCGCAGGAGGCGGGGGCCACCGAGGACCGGCTGCGGGAGCCCTGGGCGAGGTCTACTTCCGCGACAGCGGCCGCCGCGCCCACGGCCTCGAGGTGGCAGTTCACCGACCTCGAGCGCGTAGAGTTCGACCTGTAGCCCCGCCCGCCGCCCCCGCGCGCCGGGGCCTCAGGGGTACGACACCACCGTCGACGGCGTCGTCGACGTGCCCGAGGTCGGGGCCCCCGTCTCGTTGATCACGTGCTCGTACTGCCCGTTGCCGCCGAGCGAGACCACCAGCAGGTCGTGGAACTTCACGCCCGGACGGTTCGGCGCCGAGAAGCCGTGGTGCTGGACGATGCCCGGGTCGACGTCGTAGTAGCAGTAGCTGCCCAGGCCCCAGCCCTCGTGGGCGGTGACGTGGTCACCGACCTTGTAGGCCGCGTAGCCCTTGACGTTGCCGTTCTGCACGGCGGCCTGGTTCGGGGCGTCGTACGCCTTCTCGTTCTGGAAGAAGATCGTGCGGCCCCGCTGGCCGTTCCACTGCACGTCGTACTTGTTGAAGTGCTCCACGAACAGTCCGGTGCAGAGCACGTCGTCGCCGTTGACCACCACTCCGTAGTCGGCGCGGTTGGTGTCCCAGCCGACGCCGGTGCCGTGATCGGCGCGCCACACCCAGGTGTGGTCGACGATGGTGTGCCGGTTGTTGATCACCATGCTGGTGGTCGCCTTGCCGGCGCCCGCGCCGCCGATGCGCACGAAGACGTCCTGCACCGTGGTCGGGTTGGCCGAGTGGTCCTTGACGGCACCCGCCGGGCCGATCTCCAGCAGGGTTCGGGAGTTGACAGGCCCGGCGTCGACGAGGAATCCGGCGAGCCGCACGCCGTCGACGTCGGCGACCTTCAGGGCCGTGGTCCCGTTGCCGGGCACGAGAGTGGCGTAACCGAGGCCCAGCACCACGGTGTTGGGGCGGTCGACCTGGATCGGCCGGTCCAGGTGGTAGACGCCGGGCGTGAGCAGCAGGTGCAGGCCCTGCGCGAGCGCCTGGTTGAGGGTGGCCGCGCTGACGCCCGGCTTGGCGACGTAGAACCGCGACAGCGGCAGGGACGTGCCCCTCGGCGTGCCGTTGCCCCAGGTCACCCCGCGGGCGTTCGTCCGCTTCGCCGGCAGGAAGACCCGGAACTCGCTGCCGCCGACGTACAGGAACGGCTTCTCGCGGGAGACCGGGGTGGTGTCCAGCGTGGTGTACACCGGGTTCGGGAAGCCCTGCGCCGGGGCGCCCTGGACGCCGGAGAACACCATGTTCCACACGCCGTTGAGCCAGCTGCCGATGACGCTGTCGCGGGTGTACCACTGCTGCTGCGAGTAGGGCCCGACCTGGCCGTCGATCCGGCTGTCGGCGATGTAGCCGCCGCTCGCCCAACCGTAGCCGGACGGCGCGAGGTTGAGCCCGCCCCGTACGTGCATCCGGCGGAACGGCGCCGCCTGGGCGACCGCCCACCGGTTGGTGCCGTTCGCGGGGACCACGGCCAGGTTCTCCGCCGAACGCCAGAAGTTCTGCGTGGCGTTGCCGTCGAACCAGCCCGCATCGACCGTCACGTCACCGTTGATGGTCGTGTCGTCGGGGGACAGGCCGAGGCCGGCGATGGAGGTGTAGAAGCCGATCTGCGCGTTCAGGCCGTTGTACGTGCCGGGCTTGAACAGCAGCGCGTAGCGGCCGGAGCCGAACTGGGCCGACTCCTGCTTCGCGAAGACCTCGTCCAGTTCGGCCTGGATGCCGGGCGTCGCCGGGTCGAAGACGAGCACGTTCGGACCCAGGTCGCCGCCACCGGGGAGGGCGCGCGGGGAGCTGCGGCGCCCGGTCGCGGCGCCGGCCGGGGCGGCCGCACCGGCCAGCACCGGCACGGCCGCCGCCGCGGCGCCCAGCACGGTCCGGCGGCCGACGGACGGCGAGGAAGAGGAGGAGGGGGAGGTGGGGGAGGAGGGGGGCATGCGCGGCTCTCCTGGTTCAGGAAGTGAACGATGCAGGGCGTGGGAGCGCTCTCTCGACGATGGATGCTTCATTGGCGTGAACCATGCGTCAAGAGTTACGACCGGATTTCCCCACAGGCCCCCTGAGTGACCGTCACATTCCCACCCATGCCTTCGAGAAGTGAGCGATAGCCCATCGCTGATCCTTTGGTCGATTCTCTTGACACCTCTCGTCACCGCCCCAACACTCCAGCGGTGGGAGAGCGCTCTCCCGCTCCGTACGACCTCCAGCCCCCACCTCCCTCCGAGGAGCCCGTATGTCACGGAGATCGAAGATCCTCTCGGGCGCGCTCATCACCTCCGCCCTGCTGCTGACCCCGCTCGGCCTCAGCGGAGTCGCCGCGTCCTCCACGCCGTCCGCGGCCGTGGTGCACACCGGCCACACCATGGCGCTGTCCACCGCCTCCTCACCCGAGGACCCCGACGGCGACGGCTACATCCCCGCCAACCCCCCGGTCACCGGCGTCACCCCGTCGACGCAGAACCCGCCGCACCGCTACTTCCACGAGTTCCAGGCCAACTGCTCGGTCAGCCACACCAGGCCGGACGACCCGATCGTCTATCCGCAGCAGCCCGGCAAGTCCCACGACCACACGTTCATGGGCAACACCACCACGAACGCGGGGAGTACGACCGCGACCCTGAGCGCCGGCGGCACCACCTGCAAGGCCCCCGGTGACCTCTCCGGCTACTGGATGCCCACCCTCTACAACGGGGACAAGCCGGTCCTGCCGGTCGGCCCGCAGGTCATCTACTACAAGGCCGGCGTCACCGACTACACCAGCGTCCGGCCCTTCCCCAAGGGGCTGAGGTTCGTCGTCGGCAGTCCCATGCAGAGCGCCGACGAGTTCCGCCACCACCCCGGCTTCGTCGAGGGCTGGGAGTGCGGCGACAGCTTCTTCAACACCGAGTTCCCGGCGAGCTGCCCCTCCCGGCCCGACGTCCAGCTCAACATCCGTTTCCAGGCGCCCAGTTGCTGGGACGGCAGATACCTGGACACTCCCGACCACAAGAGCCACATGGCCTACCCGGTGGTGAAGCCCGGCACGAACGACAACGTCTGCCCCGCCGACCATCCGGTGGCGCTGCCGATGATCGAGTTCAAGATGGCGTTCCCGGTCAACGGCGACATGTCGAAGGTGCGGCTGGCCAGCGGACCCGGCCACGGCTTCCACCACGACTTCTTCAACGCCTGGGACGACCGCACGCTCAAGGCGCTGGTCGACCACTGCGTCGTCGGCGGACTCCAGTGCGACGCCCGCGGCTACGACGAGACGCACCCGGAAGCGGGCGCGGCCCTCGGCGCCGACTACCGCCTCCCCTAGGTCCTCTCGTTTGGATCAGGCCGGGCTCGCGGGCCCTGGCACCGCCCCTCGCCGCGTTGTCGTCGGTTGCCATGGCTCCGCCATGTCGCCCTCCTCCGCCTTGCGAGGCACGGCACCAGACCCCGCTCCCTGATCCGGCCTGATCCAAACGACAGGACCTAGCCCCCACAGCGGAAGAGCCCACCACCATGACCCCACCACACCGCACCCGCGCGCGCCGCCTCGCCGCGCCCCTCACCGCCGGCGTGCTGACCGTCGGCGCCCTCACCGCCCTGCCGGCCGCGCAGGCCCACGCGGCCGGCAGCATCGTCAAGGTGACCGGCACCCAGGGCAACTGGCAGCTGACCGTGGACGGAAAGCCGTACCAGATCAAGGGCCTGACCTGGGGCCCGTCCACGGCGGACGCCGACAGGTACCTGCCCGACCTCAAGTCCATGGGCGTCAACACCATCCGCACCTGGGGGACCGACGCCACCAGCAAGCCGCTGTTCGACTCCGCCGCCGCGCACGGCGTCAAGGTCATCGCCGGGTTCTGGCTGCAGCCCGGCGGCGGACCGGGCAGCGGCGGCTGCGTGAACTACGTGACCGACACCGCCTACAAGAACCAGATGCTGGACGAGTTCCCCAAGTGGGTCCAGACCTACAAGGACAACCCCGGCGTCCTCATGTGGGACGTCGGCAACGAGTCGGTGCTGGGCCTGCAGAACTGTTACAGCGGAACCGAGCTGGAACGGCAGCGCGACGCCTACACCTCCTTCGTGAACGACGTGGCGAAGCGGATCCACTCCGTCGACCCCGACCACCCGGTGACCTCCACCGACGCCTGGGTCGGCGCCTGGCCGTACTTCAAGAGGAACGCACCCGACCTCGACCTGTACGCCGTCAACTCCTACAACGCGGTCTGTGACATCAAGTCCGCCTGGGAGCAAGGCGGTTACACCAAGCCGTACATCATCACCGAGACCGGTCCGGCCGGTGAGTGGGAGGTGCCCGACGACGCCAACGGGGTGCCCCTGGAGCCGGGCGACCGCGCCAAGGCCGACGGATACACCCGGGCCTGGGGCTGCGTCACCGGGCACCGGGGAGTCGCCCTCGGCGCGACGATGTTCCACTACGGCACCGAGTACGACTTCGGCGGCATCTGGTTCAACCTGCTGCCCGCCGGCCAGAAACGGCTGTCGTACTACGCGGTGAAGAGGGCCTACGGCGGCGACACCTCCCACGACAACACCCCGCCGGTCGTCTCCGACCTGACCGTCGAGGGCGACGCGGGCCGGGTACCGGCGGGCCGGGACCTGACCCTCGCCGTCAGGGCCACCGACCCGGACGGGGACGCGCTCTCCTACGAGGTCCTGGACAACAGCATGTACATCGACAAGAGCAAGGACCTCACCCCGCTGCCCCTCACCGACCTCGGCGGCGGCCGCCTCAGGGTCACCGCACCCGACCGGCCCGGCGTCTGGAAGATGTACGTCAAGGTGACCGACGGCCACGGCAACGTCGGCGTCGAGACCCGGTCCGTCAGGGTCGTCCCGCCCACCCCGAACGGCACGAACCTCGCCCTCGGCAAGCCCGCCACCGCCTCCTCGTACCAGTCGAGTTACGGCGACTGCCCGTGCACCGCCGCCAACGCGGTCGACGGGAACCAGAACACCCGCTGGGCAAGCGACTGGAGCGATCCGCAGTGGATCCAGGTCGACCTCGGCAGCCGCACCGCGTTCCGGCACGTCCAGTTGCTCTGGGAGGCCTCGTACGCGAAGGCGTACACCGTGCAGACCTCCGACGACGGGCAGAACTGGCGCACCGTGCGCACCGTGACGGACGGCAACGGCGGCGTGGACGACTTCGACGTCACCGGAACCGGCCGCTTCGTGCGCGTCAACGGCACCGCGCGCGGCACCGGCTGGGGCTACTCGCTGTACGAGTTCGGCGTCTACAGCTGACCCGGGCGGTCGGCGACACGAAGGGGTGAGGATGGCCGACGAGGACGAACTCGACCGGTTGCTCGACAAGCTGACCCTGCGGACCGCGGTCCGCCTGCTGACCGGCGCCACCACCTGGCGCACGGCGGCCGAACCCTCGGTGGCGCTGGGCCAGTTGGTCCTGTCGGACGGCCCGGCTGGGGTACGCGGGGAGGGCTGGGACGAGCGCGACACCTCCGTCCTGCTGCCCTCGGCCACCGCGCTCGCCGCCACCTGGGACGAACCGCTGGTCGAGGAACTGGGCGGCCTCCTCGCCTCCGAGGCCCGGCGCAAGGGCGTGCACGTCGTCCTCGCCCCCAATCTCAATCTGCACCGCAGCCCCCTGGCCGGGCGGCACTTCGAGTGCTTCTCGGAGGACCCGCTGCTGACCGCCCGGACCGGGGCCGCCCTGATCCGGGGCATGCAGGCGCACGGAGTCGCCGCCACGGCCAAGCACTTCGTGGCGAACGACGCCGAGACGGACCGGCTGACCGCCGACGCGTCGATCGACGAGCGGACGCTGCGCGAGGTTCACCTCGCACCGTTCGAGGCGGCGGTGGCGGCGGGCGTCCGGCTGGTGATGGCCGGGTACAACCGCGTGAACGGCACCACGATGACCGCGCACGAACTCCTGACCGCGCCCCTGAAGACCGAGTGGGGGTTCGACGGCGTCGTCGTCTCCGACTGGGGCGCGGTACGTGGCACCCTGGACACGGCCCGTGCCGGTCTCGACCTCCAGATGCCCGGCCCGGCGGGGGAGTGGGGCGAGTCGCTGGCGCGGGCCGTGGAGGCGGGCGAGGTCGAGGAGCGGGCCGTGACCGGCAAGGTGCGCCGGCTGCTGCGGCTGGCCGCCTGGTGCGGCGTCCTCGGCGGCCCGGACCGCCCGGCCCGGCCGCTGCTGCGGTCCCGGCAGGCTCGGGTCCTGGCCCGGCGGGCGGTCGCGGCCGGAGCCGTACTGCTGGCCAACCGGGGCGTCCTGCCCCTGGACCCCGGACGCCTCGGCACGGTCGCCGTCATCGGCACTCCGGCGGCCCGCACCCGTACCCAGGGCGGCGGCAGCGCCGGCGTCTTGCCCCAGGACGAGGTCTCGCTGCTGGACGGCATCCGGGCCGGTCTGCGCGGCCGCGCCCGGGTCGTCCACGTACCCGGCCCGGCCCTGGACGGCCCGCCTCCGCCCCTGGACATGATCCTGGCCGGCGACCCACGCACCGCCGCCCCCGGCGTGCTGCTCCGCGTCCTGGACTCCTCCGGTGCCGAGCTGTACGCCGGACACCGGCGCGGCGGGCGGCAGTTGGAGCCACCGCTGCCGGCCGGCGCGCACACCGTGGAGATCAGCGCACGACTGCACCCCCGCACCTCCGGCACCTGGCGGATCGGCATCGCCGGATTCGGCCGTCTCGGCCTGCACCTCGACGGACGCCCGCTGCTGGACGATGAGTTCGCCGCCACGACCGACGACCCGGCCGTGATCCACGTGAGCCCGCCCACTCAGGTCGTCACGGCGCGACTGACCGCCGGCACGACTCCGTTGCTGGTCGCCCGCCGGGAACTCGCCCCCGGCACCGGCCGGGCCACCGTCGTCGGCGCCGAACCCCCCGCCCCAGCCGCCTCCGAGGCCCTCGCGGCCGCGTCCCGGGCGGCGCGCGAGGCGGACGTGGCGGTGGTGGTGGTCGGCACCGGGGAGCAGCACGAGTCCGAGGGGCGCGACCGCACGCACCTCGGGCTCGGCCCGGAACAGGACGCCCTGGTCCGTGCGGTCGCCGGGGCGAACCCGCGCACGGTGGCCGTCGTCAACAGCGGCGGCCCGGTGGAACTGCCCTGGCGGGACGAGGTCGGCGCCCTGCTGCTCGCCTGGTTCCCCGGCCAGGAGGCCGGCGGCGGCCTGGCCGACGTGCTGCTCGGCCGGACCGAGCCCGGCGGGCGCTTGCCCACCACCTGGCCCGCCGCGCTCACGGACAGTCCCGTCACCCGCACCCGGCCGGACGCCGGCCGGTTCTCCTACGACGAGGGCGTGCACGTCGGCCACCGCGGCTGGCTCCGCGCCCGGCGCACCCCCGCGTACTGGTTCGGGCACGGACTCGGCTTCACCACCTGGGAGTACGAGGAACTGTCGGGCCCGGAGCGGACGCAGGCCGGGGAGGACCTCACCGTACGGGTGCGGCTGCGCAACACCGGCGCGCGCGCCGGCCGGGAGGTCGTGCAGATCTATCTCGCCCGCCCCCGCCCGACCTCCGTGGACCACCCGGAACGATGGCTCGCCGGCTGGGCGGCGGTACGGGCCCGGCCCGGGGAGACCGCTGTCGCACAGGTGCGGATCCCGGCGCGCGCCCTGTGCCACTGGGACGTCCCCGCGGGAGCCTGGCGGACGGAACCCGGGCCGTGCCGGGTACTCGCGGGACGCTCGGCGGGAGACCTGCCCCTGAGACTGGAGGTGGACGTGCTCGACCGGCGCTGAGCACCTCGCGCGGCGGCAGGAGAGCGCTCTATCCGCGCGGGCCGCCGGGCCGTTAGGGTGCGGGCATGAGCAGACAGGCCCCCACGCTGGAGGACGTCGCCCGGGAGGCCGGTGTCTCCCGGGCGACCGTCTCCCGGGTCGTCAACGGCGTGCGCAACGTGGACCCGGCGATCCAGGAGGTGGTCCGCCGAGCCATCGAACGGACCGGGTACGCACCCAACCGGGCCGCCCGCTCCCTCGTCACCCGGCGGGCCGAGACCGTCGCCCTGGTCGTGTCCGGCGCCGGGGAGACCTCCGACGAGGCCCAGGCGGCCTTCGCCGCCCGGGTGTTCGCCGACCCCTTCTTCGGGCGGGTGGTCGCCGGGATCGTGGGCCATCTGCGGCCCCGCTCGGTGCACCCCGTGCTGATGTTCGCCGAGTCCGCCGAGGCCCGCCAGGAGGTGCTGACCTATCTGCGGCAGGGCCGGGCCGACGGCGCGCTGGTCGTCTCCAGCCACGCCGACGACCCGCTGCCCGCCCTGCTGGCCGAGGCACGGCTGCCCGCGGTGCTCTTCGCCCGCCCCTCCCGCCCGGTCCCGCTCAGCTATGTCGACCTGGCCCACCGGGACGGCGGCCGGCTCGCCGCCGAACACCTGCTCGCCCGTGGCCGGCGCAGACTGGCCACGATCTGCGGCCCGTTGGCGGTCGCCGCGAGCCAGGAACGGCTGGCCGGCTTCCGCGACACCCTCGCCCGCAACGGCCACCCCTACGTGCCCGTCTCCGAGGGCGGCTTCACACTGGACAGCGGCATCGCCGCCATGACCGACCTGCTGGCCGAACACCCCGATCTGGACGGGGTGTTCGCCGCCAACGACCTGATGGCCCAGGGCGCCTGCCAGGTGCTGCGCGAACACGGCCGCCGGGTGCCCGAGGACATCGCGGTGGTCGGCTTCGACGACTCCACCGTCGCCGCCACCTGCCGGCCCCCGCTCACCACCGTCCGCCAGCCCGTGGAGGACATGGCGGCCGACATGGCCCGGCTGCTCGACGAGCACATCCACGGCATCCGCACCGCCCCCACCTCGGTCGTGTTCGACCCGGAGCTGGTGGTCCGGGACTCGGCCTAGGGAAGGCGCGGGCTCGGCCGGTCCGGTCGAATCCGCCCCGGCCGGAACCGCGCCGGCCCCCGAACGGGCGATCCTCGGTACGCGGCGGCCGGGCGCCCGGTGCCTAAGGTGGAGTGTGATCAGTAGCGCCACGGAGGACCACCGGCAGGACCGGCGGGCGGACCGGTGGCGGCCGGGTTACCTGGCCGCGGCGGCCGTCTTCGCCGTCGGGATGCTCGGCACCACCCTGCCCACACCGCTGTACGGGCTGTACCGGCAGCAGCTCGGTTTCTCCGAGCTCATCGTGACGGTGGTGTTCGCCGCCTACGCGGTCGGCGTCATCACCGCCCTGCTGATCGCCGGTGGTTTCTCCGACGTGCTGGGGCGGCGGCCGGTGCTGCTGGCGGCGCTGGGGCTGGCGGCGCTCAGCGCGGTGTGCTTCCTGACCGAGGGCGGACTGCCACTGCTGTACACGGGCCGGGTTCTGTCGGGCTTCTCGGCCGGGCTGCTGAGCGGCACGGGCACCGCGGCCGTCCTCGAACTGGCCCCGCCCGGCAGGCACGCCCGGGCCGGGTTCGCGGCGACCGCGGCCAACATGGGCGGGCTGGGGCTCGGCCCCCTGGTGTCCGGCATCCTCGCCGAGTACGCGCCGCAGCCGCTGAAGCTGCCGTTCGTCGTCCATCTCGCGCTGCTCGCGGTGGCGGCTGTGGTCGTCTGCCTGCTGCCCGAGACCGTGCACCGCTCGCATCCGCGGGGGTCGCTGCGGCCCCAGGGAATGACGGTGCCGCCGGAGGTGCGCGAGGTGTTCGCGCCCTGTGCCCTCGCCGCCTTCGCGGGCTTCTCCATGCTCGGGCTGTTCACGGCGGTCGCGCCGGCCTTCCTCAACCAGACCCTGGGGGAGCACAACCTGGCGGTCGCCGGTGCCGTCGTCTTCTGCGTGTTCTGCGCCTCCACCTGCGGGCAACTGCTCATGGGCCGGATCGGTGCGCGCCGGGCCCTGCCCTGGGGCTGCGCGGTGCTCGTCGCCGGACTCCTCCTCATCGCGCTGTCGCTGCTGCTGACGTCCTTCCCGGTGCTGCTCGCGGGCGCGCTGACCGGCGGCACCGGCCAGGGAATGGCGTTCCGCGCGGGTCTGAGCGAGGTCAGCTCGGCGGCACCGGAGGCCCACCAGGGCGCCACCATCTCGGCGTTCTTCGTCGTCGCCTACGTGGGGATCTCGCTGCCGGTCGTCGGGGTGGGCGCCCTGACGTCGGCGCTGGGGCTGCGCGGCGCCGGGCTGGTGTTCGCGGGGTGCGCGGTCCTGCTCGTAGCGGCCGTGGGCGTACGGGTGAGCCGCACCCTGTCCCGGACCTCCGACCGGTGACGCAGGCGCCGCGCACCTCCGGCGAACGTCCGGCCGTCCACCGGCGTCGAAGGAGAGACCGCCGGCGAAGCTGAGAGGCGCCCCATGACACGCGTACGTTCCACATCCCGCTCCCCGCTGCCGCGCCTCGCGACGATCGCGGGTCTGGTCTGCGTGGCAGCCGCCTGCCAGGGACCGAGCGTGTCCACCCATCCGGCGCGGACCGCCGGCACCGCCTGGCAGGAACCGTCCGCCTACACGTACCTCCTGCGCTCGACCGGCGGGGAGCGGGCGCTGATCGGCTCGTTCCGGGTCAGTGTGCGGGCGGGGAAGGTGGTGCGCGCGGACGGTCTGGACGCGGAGAGCCGGGCCGTGGTCCGGCGCTCGCCCACGATCGTGCCCACCATCGGCACGCTGGTGCGGGAGGTCGAGCAGGCGCGGCGCGAGGGCGCGGACCGGGCCGACGCGGAGTACGCGTCCGCCGGGTACCCCCGCCGTATCACCGTGGACTGGTCGGCCACCGCCGTCGACGACGAAGTCCGCTACGAGATAAGCGGCTACACGCCCGGTGGGAGGCGACCCGGCGCCAACTGAGCACCGCTCGCGGGGCACACGCGCGTGCGGGCGAGTCCGTCACTCGCGTGGGGTCAGGACCTCCTGGAGGAGCGCGCCGTAGCGCGTGATGAGTTCCTTGCGGTCGGTGCGGAGCAGGCCCTCGTCCCGGGCCACCCACAGGCCGTAGAGCAGGCCGCCGGACATCGACGCCGCGAGCCGGGCGCGCAGGTCGGCGTCGGGTCCGCGGAGCCGGTCGCGCAGGGGCGCGATGAGCACCTTCTCGTGGGTCTCGCGCAGCCGGTCGAGGATCTGCGGTTCGCCGCTGCCGTGCACCAGGGCCAGGAAGATCCCCCGGGCGGTGCCGTCGAGGTCGAGGAGGAGTTCGGCCAGCCGCTCGCCCAACTGCTCCAGCGGTACGTCGAACAGGGGCTCGTTGTCGATCGCCAGGTGCATCGTCTCCAGGAACAGCAGCTCCTTGCTCTTGAAGTGACGGATCACCAGCGCCGGGTCGGTCCCGGCGGCCGCGGCGATCCGGCGGACGGTGGTCCTGGCGAACCCCTGGTCCCGGAACAGACGGGCGGCGGCCTCGTGGATGGCGTCACGGGTGGTGGAACCGGAACCGGTCTGCAGCATGCGGCACAGCCTATGCGGCGCCCCGCCCGGCTTCGCGAGCTCTCCTCGACTGCTCCGCGAACAGGGCGTGAACCGGCCCCTGACCGGCTGGAAGATCGGGATACGTGAGCGTTTCAAGAAGTTCGGTCAACATTGTTGACTCGCCGCTGCGGCGCCCGCACATTACCTATCAGTAGAACCGCCCGGTAATCCCGTGACGGTCCTTCACGGACGTCGACGTGCGCCTTTCCGCCCACGCTCCGCCGGCCGGCACTCCCCCCCTGCTCGAGCCGCCCCGTTCTCGCGCACCAGGTCCGCGTGCACCGCCGTGCCCGCGTGCTCCCCACGCGCCCCCACCGAGAAGAGAGAGCAGATGCACATGCCCGCATTGCGCCATGTCATGACCGCGACAGCCGCCGCCGCCGGTGCGCTGGCGCTCGGCCTCACCGGCTCCACCGCCCAGGCCGCCACCCCGCTGCACTACGCGGCCCTCGGCGACAGCTACAGCGCCGCCTCGGGCGTCCTCCCCGTCGACCTCTCCAGCCCGCTCTGTCTGCGGTCCACGGCCAACTACCCGCACGTCCTCGCATCCCGTACCGGCGCCCGCCTGACGGACGTCACCTGCGGCGCCGCCCAGACCAAGGACTTCACCGCGTCCCAGTACCTCGGTGTCGCGCCGCAGGTCAACGCGGTCACCGCGGACACCGACCTGGTGACCCTGACGATCGGCGGCAACGACAACGGCACCTTCATCAACGCCATCCTGTCCTGCGGCACCGCCGGCGTCCTCAGCGGCGGTCAGGGCAGCCCCTGCAAGGACAAGTACGGGACCTCCTTCGACGACGCCATGGACGCGAACACCTACCCCGCCCTGAAGAAGGCCCTGGGCAGCGTCCGGGCCAAGGCGCCGGGGGCCCGCGTGGCGGTGCTCGGCTACCCGTGGATCACCCCGGCCACCGCCGACCCGTCCTGCTTCGCCAAACTGCCGATCGCCTCCGGCGACGTCCCCTACCTGCACGCCATGCAGGCCCATCTCAACGCCGTCGTCCGGCGCGCCGCCGAGGAGACGGGGGCCACGTACGTGGACTTCGCGCAGGCGTCCGCCGGCCACGACGCCTGTCAGGCCCCCGGCACCCGCTGGATCGAACCGCTGCTGTTCGGGCAGAACATCGTCCCCGTGCACCCCAACGCCCTGGGAGAACAGCGCATGGCCGAGCGCACCATGACCGTCCTCGGACTCGGCTGACCGACCGCCGGCCGGCCCGGCTTGCCTTCGAGCGGACTCCAGCGTCCACACTTAGCGCGACGGAATCCGTACCGGGGACGAGGATGGGCGCAGCCGATGGACACGACGAGCAGGGCAGGGCACCCGCTGCCGTACGACACCTACCGTGAGGCGATCGCACGCGAGACCCTCCGCTTCACCGAGGCGGTCGACGGCGCCGACCCCACGAGCGCGGTGCCCTCGTGCCCCGACTGGACCCTCGCCGACCTCACCCGGCACGTGGGTGCGCTGCAGCGGTGGTTCTGCACGCTGCTGACCCGGCTGGTGCAGGAGCCGCCCCGCTCCCGCGACGTGGAGCTGGGGCTGCCGGACAGCGCGGCCGAGTACCCCGGCTGGGTGGCGGCCGGGGTGCCCGCCGTGGCGGCCGTGCTGCGGGACACCGATCCCGGGGCGCCGATGTGGGCCTGGGGTGAGGACCAGCACGCGCGGTTCTGGGTCCGCCGGATGCTCTTCGAGACACTCGTGCACCGGGTGGACGCGGAGCGCGCCGCCGGCCGGGAGCCGGACATCGACAGCGCACTGGCGGCGGACGGGGTGGACGAGTTCCTCGTCAACCTGCCCCACGCGGGCCTCTTCGCCCCCGGCGTGCGGGAGCTGCGGGGCAACGGCGAGACCATCGCGTTCCGTTGTGCGGACACCGGCGAGGAGTGGCGGGTGCGGCTGGACCCGGACGGCTTCCGCCCGCTGCCGCTCGGGGAAGACGGCACCGCCCGGTCCGAACCGTGCACCGCGGCGGTACACGGGCCGGCGGCGGACCTGCTGCTCCTGCTCTACGGCCGCAGGTCCCACCAGGAGCCCGTCTTCGACGTGTCGGGTGAGGCCGCGACCCTCGACCGCTGGTTCGCCCACACGGCCTTCTGACCCGGCCGCCGCTTCCTACGGTTCGCCTGCCTTCGGCTCGCCGGAGAGCAGGCAGGCGGCCAGCGCCGCGGTGTCGTCCTGCAGGCGGTTGTCGCTGTAGGCCAGCAGGTCGTGGTGGAGCTGGTCCAGCAGTTCCCGGGGCGGCAGCGGACCCCACTGGCGCAGGCGCTCGGTCAGGGGGTAGAAGGAGCCGTCCGCGTCCCGCGTCTCCGTGACACCGTCCGTGTACAGCAGAAGCTGGTCACCGGGCCGGAACGGATAGGCGTCCACGTGATACGCGTCCCCGACCAGCACGCCGAGGTTCAGCGGCGGCGCCGACCGCCCCCGGTCCAGCTCGCGCACCTCTCCGGGAAGGATGAGAAGCGGCGGCGGATGGCCGCAGTTGACGACGCGGACGACCTGGCCCTCGCCCGGGATCTCGGCGAACACGGCCGTGACGAACCGCTCGCCCGCCTCGTTTCCGCCGAACTGCGTCGCCCTGCGGCTCATGCTCGTCTCCACCCGGTCGGCCAGGGCGGCCAGATCGGACTCGTCGTGCGCGGCCTCGCGAAAGGCGCCGAGCAGGGCGGCCGCGGTCTCCACCGCGAGCAGCCCCTTGCCGCGGACGTCGCCGATGAGCAGCCGGACGCCGAACCGGGTGGGCACGGCTTCGTACAGGTCGCCGCCGATGCGTGCCTCCGCCGCCGCCGAGAGGTACAGGCTCTCCAGGCGGAGGTTGCCGATCCGGTGCGGCACCGGCCGGAGCAGGACCCGCTGCGCGATGTCGGCCACGAAGCGCACGTCCGCCAG
Organism: Streptomyces sp. NPDC058145; assembly: GCF_042884245.1. Classification (NCBI taxonomy): domain Bacteria; kingdom Bacillati; phylum Actinomycetota; class Actinomycetes; order Kitasatosporales; family Streptomycetaceae; genus Streptomyces; species Streptomyces sp. NPDC058145. Next base: position 120,418 of record NZ_JBHVUH010000010.1, read on the forward strand.
GGTGCGCTCGCGGCGGATGCGGTGCGTGGCCAGGATCGTGCCGAGGGCGCCGACCAGGGCGGTGCACACGTACGCGGCCACGTAATGGCGCTCCCACAGGTAGCCCACCTGCCGGCCCGCGCAGCACGGGGTGCCGGCCAGCACGCCTTCGAGGAACACGGCGAACGCGGCGGCGGCGACCACGACGACGGGCCGGTGGGCGAACGCCGTCACCAGCGGCAGCGCGATCAGTACGAAACTCACCGGCCACTGCACGGGGGTGACGGGTTCGAGCAGCAGCACGGCCGCGACGAACATGACCGGCAGCCAGCGCATCCACGCCGGTGCCGCCGGTAACCCGATCCGCGAGACCGTGCCGTACACCGGCCCGTGACCGGTACGTCCGTGCTTCACCCCTCGCACTCGCCACTCCCGTCACATGATCCGGACGAGACCCAGCCTGGTGTGCCGGGCCCCGGCGCACCGGCGATTGCTCCACCCAGCGGCATGTTCAACCGCCCGCCGGCGGCCGCACCGGCCCGTGTCCGGAGACACGAACTGGTAACAGCGCACAACTGGACCGGAGTCGACGAGGTCTGCACCGGCATGAAGATCTCTTTCCTGCTCCACAACGCCTACGGGATCGGAGGGACGATCACCACGACGTTCAACCTGGCCCAGGCACTGGCCGAGCGGCACGACGTGGAGATCGTCTCCGTGTTACGGCACCGCAAGCGCCCCCAGATCACCCCCGACCCACGGGTGAGCCTGCGGCCGCTGGTCGACCTGCGGGAGGAGAAGGACCACGCGTCGCACCGGACACCGGCGAAGGTGTTCCCCTCCGCCGAGTACCGCTACCGCCAGTACAGCCGGCTGACGGACGAGCGGATCGCCGAGTGCCTGGCGGCCACCGACGCCGACGTGGTCATCGGCACCCGGCCGGGACTCAACGTGCACCTCGCGCTCCAGGCCCCCGAGCGCGTGCTGCGCGTCGGCCAGGAGCACCTCACGCTGGACAACCACCCGGCACCGCTGCGCACCTCGCTGCGCCGGGCCTACCGGCGTCTCGACGTCCTCACCACGGTCACGGAGGCGGACGCCCGCGACTACCGGCGCAGGATGCACCTGCCCGGCGTCCGCGTCGAGGCCCTGCCGAACAGCGTGCCCGATCCCGTGCTGCCGCCCGCCGACGGCCACGCGAAGATGATCGTGGCGGCCGGCCGGCTCGTCCCGGTGAAACGCTACGACCTGCTCATCCAGGCGTTCGCCCGGGTCGCCTGCGAGTACCCCGACTGGCACCTGCGCATCTACGGAGCGGGCGAGCAGCGGGACGCGCTGCGGGCCCGCATCGAGCGGCTCGGGCTGAGCAACAACGCCTTTCTCATGGGCCCCGCAGCGCCCATGGAGGCGGAGTGGGTGAAGGCGTCCATCGGCGTGTCCACCTCCTCCTTCGAACCGTTCGGCATGACCATCGTCGAGGCCATGCGCTGCGGCCTGCCGGTCGTGAGCACCGACTGCCCCCACGGTCCCGCCGAGATCATCGAGGACGGGGTGGACGGCCGGCTGGTGCCGGTCGGGGACCGGGACCGGCTGGGCTCGGCGCTGCTGGAGCTGGTCCGCGACGACGAACGCCGCCGGGCCATGGGACGGGCGGCCGCCGAGAACGCCCGCCGCTTCGCTCCCCGGAACGTGGTGGCACACGCGGAGCGCCTGCTGGAGGAGGCCGTCGCGGCCCGGTCCGCGGGGCGGAGCGCCACAAAGACGCCGCACGACGTGCGGCAGACCCTGGTGAGCCACGGGTTCGCGGCCCGCGACATCGCGCACACCGCCACCGGGCGGGTGCTGAGGACTCTGCGCAGGGGGCAGCGGTGACCACGGAAAGCGGCGCCGGAGCGCGCGTGAACTGCGTCGTGGACGCCGAGGGCCGCGTCGCCCTCGAACTGCCGGCGCCCGTGGCGGCCACTCGGCCACACCTTCTGCTGCGGCTGCGGCCCAAGAAGGGCGAACCCGTCACCGTCAGCCGGACCGTCCCCCTCGAAGCGGTGGCGGACGGGCCGGCGCGTGCCGTCCTGGAACCGCTGCCCGCCCTGGAGGAGGGCCGCTGGGACGCGTTCCTGCTGAACGGACCCGACGACACCGCACCCGAGCGGCTGCGGCCCGGCCTGCGCGACCTGCGGGCCCTCGTCGACGGGCATCTCAGGGACCGGCCCTCCCCGGTGGCGGTGCGGATCCCGTACGTGACCAAGGAGGGTTATCTCGCGGTACGGGCCTGGCTGCGCACGGCCCACGCGGAGGCCGGCCGGATCGACGTCGGCGACCGGTCGACGACGGTCACCGCCCGGCTGCACGGCGCCACGTTCGAGGACGGCGCCGTCGTCCGCCTGCGGATGCGGGGGAGTGATGCCCCCGAGCGTGACGTGCGACCGGTGACCGACGGCGACCACCTTGGTTTCCGCTTCACCGTCGACCACGAGGACCTGGCCGCCGGCACCGCCGCCGAGGGCGGCATCTGGGACGTCTTCGTCCACCCCGCCGCGGGCGCGCCCCCGATCCGGGTCGCCCGGCTCCTCGACGACGTGGCGGACCGCAAGGCGTCGTTCGTCCACCCGGCCGCGCGCGCGGCCGGCGCGGTTCTGCGGCCCTACTACACGCTCGACAACGACCTCTCCATCCGGGTGGCCACAGGCTGACCGCCCGGCGTCCGTCGGGGACACGGGCCGGGGCGCGCGCGGCCGCCCCGGCCCGTGTCTTGCCCCCGCCGGGCGTCCGGCGCACGCTGTTGCTATGCGCGCGCACGACAGCCCCACGCTGATCACGTCCGTACAGCGCGCCTTCCGCCTGATGGAGGCGGTCAGCGCGCACGAGAACGGCGCGCCCGCCAAGCAGCTGGCCCGGGAGACCGAGCTGCCGCTCGCCACCGCCTACCACCTGCTGCGGACGCTGGTGCACGACGGATACCTGCGCAAGCTCGACGACGGCGGCTTCGTCCTGGGCGACAGGCTGCAGACCCTGCACGCCACCAGCCGCGCGCAGGTCCTGCTCAACCGGGTCCGTCCGACCCTCGCCGCGCTGCGCGACGAGCTCGCCGGAGCCGCCTACCTCACCTTCTACGAGGACGGCGAGATCAGGGTCGCCGAGATCGTCGACGGCCCCCGCGCGCCCCGCGCCGAACTGTGGGTGGGCTTCGAGGACGCGGGACACGCCACCGCCCTGGGCAAGTCCGTGCTGCGCGAACTGGACGACGACTCCCGCCGCGACTACCTCTCCCGGCACCACCTCGCCGACCTCACCCCACGGACCGTCACCAGCCTGACCGAACTGCTCAGACGGCTCGACTCCGCCCCGCTGGCCCCGGCCGTCACGGACCTCGAGGAGTACTCGCTCGGCACCGTCTGCGTCGCCGTGCCCGTCTACAGCGGGGACACCCTGGGGTCGCTCGGCGTCTCCCTGCCGGTGGAGCGGCTCTCCCGGCTGCCTGAGGTCGGTGCCCGGCTGATGCCGGCCGCGAGCCGCGTGACCAGAAGCCTCTCGCTCACTATCTGAAAATCCGCTCCTTGAAGCCGTCCCGCCGAGCCCGTTTCCTTGAATGCGGGAACAGGGCGAGGGACAGGACAGGGGAGTACCCCCGGACAGGTGAGGAACAGCGCGACAGGTGAGCGACTCCGGAAAGAACTCGAGCCGGCGCCGGGAGCACGGTGGCGAGCACTGGGCGACACGGCTGCTCAGGGCGGCCCCCGGCGCGTCGGCGCCACGGCGCGCCGCCGCACAGGCGGCCGGCGCGCTTCCGGTGGTGATCGTCATGGTCATCGTGCTCGTCGACCTGCTGACCGGAGCGGGCGTGCCCTGGCTGCCCATGCTGGCGGCGGGGCCCGCGCTGGCCGCCACCACCAACGGGCCGCGAGGTGTCCTGTGCGTAGGTCTCCTCGCCGCGGCGCTGTGCGCGACCCTCAGTACGGTCTACCGCGCGCCGGGCCGTGAGCCGGCGGCAGTGCTGTGCGCCGTGCTCGCGGTCACCGCGGCGAGTGGCCTGGCCAGCGAGCTGCGCGGCCGGCGGGAGCGGGTGCTCGCGGCGGTCCGCTCGGTCGCGGAGGCCGCCCAGCACGCACTGCTCAAGCCGGTCCCGGAGACCGTCGGCCCGTTCCAGGTGGCGGTCCGCTACAGCGCCGCGGCGGCGGAGGCCCGTATCGGCGGGGATCTCTACGCGCTCTTGCCCACCCCGCACGGGGTCCGGCTGATCGTCGGCGACGTGCGCGGCAAGGGGCTGCCGGCGGTGAGCACCGCCGCGCTGGTCCTCGGCGTCTTCCGCGAGGCCGCGTGCGACGAGCCCGACCTCCTGGCCGTCGTCGGCAGGATCGAGCGGAGCCTGGCCCGCAACCTCGGGCCGGACGACTTCGTCACCGCCGTGGTCGTGGGCTGCCCGCGGCCCGGGGAACTGGAAGTGGTCAACTGCGGGCACGCGCCCCCGCTGCTGATATCCGCGTCCGGGGGAGTGGAGCCGGTGGAGCCCGCCCGTCCCACCCCGCCCCTCGGGCTGCGCGCGCTGTCCGGTGAACATCCGGAGCTGCACCTGCTGCCCTTCTCGGACGGCGACCAGTTGCTGCTCTACACCGACGGGGTCACCGAGGCCCGCGACCACGCGCGTGAGTTCTACCCGCTGGCCGAAGGCGTGGCGCGGCACGTGTCCGACGAGCCGGCCCGCACCCTCTCCGCGGTCCACGCCGACCTCCTGGCCCACGTGGGCGGCCGGCTGCACGACGACGCGGCCCTGCTGCTGCTCCGGAAGTCCGTCGAGGAGCCGGCCGGTGGCGAGCCGGAGGAGGCGGGCCGCGCGCCGGACGCGGGGCGCGAAGTCGTGCCGGTGCGGTCCGGCGCCCGGCCCGTGGCCGTGACCTGCCGTGGCGGCGGCCGCTGAGAGCGGTGCTCAGGCCGCCACGAGGTCGGCCCAGCGCGTGCACCCGCCGGGATGGATGTGTATGCCGTGCCGGGTGGCCAGAGCGTGCACGATGTCCTCGCCCCGCCCGTGTTCGTCCGGGTCGGCCCACACTCGTGACTGTCCCGCCGGCCGGGCCGGGCCCGCGTCGGTGACCTCCACCCGCAGCACCCCGGGCCCGTCGCCGCGCACCCACGAAAGCCGCAGCACCGCCGGTGGCAGGGCGTGCACGATCGCGTTGGTCAGCAGTTCCGACACCACCAGCAGCGCGTCCTCGACGATCGCCGGGGACACCTTCCAGTCCTCGAGGATCGCGGTCACCCGCCGGCGCACGAGCGAGACGGCCCCGGCGAAGGGCGGCAACACGAAGACCTGCTCGCGTGTCTCCCGCGCCAGCGTATTGAGCTGTACCGCCATGTTGGTCTCCTGGGGGTGAACACTGCGGGCCAGGCGCCCGGTCCCGGCATGTGCCGGGCTCTGTAGGCACGCTAGGGAGAGCCGGCGGGCCGGTCAATGAACAAGGGTCGGCATTGCCGAACGCCCCCGCCCGAGCGGGGTTACCGTACGGTCCCCCCGCACGCGAAGCGAATCTCCAGCAACGGTAATAGGCTCGCTGCATGGCCGGTCCGGTCCAGTCGATCGAACGGGCGGCGGCGATTCTGCGCCTGCTCGCCGGTGGGCCCCGACGGCTCGGGCTCGGCGAGGTGGCCGCCTCGCTCGGGCTGGCGAAGGGAACCGCGCACGGCATCCTGCGCACCCTGCAGCACGTGGACTTCGTCGAACAGGACGCGGCGACCGGAAAGTACCAGCTCGGGGCCGCCCTGCTGCACCTCGGCACCAGCTATCTCGACGTCAACGAACTGCGGTCGCGCTCCATCAACTGGGCCGACGCCCTGGCCGCCCGCAGCGGGGAGGCGGTGCGCCTGGGCACCCCGCTGGAGGGCAAGGTCCTGGTCGTCCACCATGTGTTCCGGCCCGACGACACCCTCCAGACGCTGGACGTGGGCTCGCTGCTGCCGCTGCACGCCTCCTCGCTGGGCAAGGTCCTGCTGGCCTTCGGCACGGCGCCCTTCGAGCAGGCCCTGGAGTCCGGCCTCGAGACGTACACCCGGCACACCCTGGTCAGCCCCGACCGGCTCAACCGCGCGCTGGCCGAGGTACGGGAGCACGGCTGGGCCGCCGAGATCCAGGAGATGAGCATGGGCGAGGCCGGCATCTCCGTGCCGATCCGGGGACACGGCGGTCTCGTCGTCGGCGCCATCGGGCTGTCCGGGCCGGTCGAGCGGATCTGTGACAACCAGGGCCAGCCCCGGCCGAACCTGATCACCCTGATCCGGGAGGCAGCACGGGCCATCTCCAGAGACCTGGGCGCGGCCCGCTGGTAGGCCCCTCCCGCCCCCGACGCGACGCATCGGAAGGTGAACCCGATCATGGTTGACCGGTATGTGATGTCCATCGATCAGGGCACCAACTCCACCCGCTGCATCCTGTTCGACCACGGGGGACGGCTGGTGGCCGTGGCGCAGCGGGAGCACGAGCAGCACTTCCCGAAACCCGGATGGGTGGAGCACGACGCCGTCGAGATATGGCAGAACCTGCGGCGCGTCGTGCCCGAGGCCCTGTCCGGCGCCGGAGTCGATCCGGCCCAGATCGCCGCCATCGGCCTGGCCAACCAGCGGGAGACGACCGTGCTCTGGGACCGGCGCACCGGAGCCCCGCTGGACCGGGCGATCGTCTGGCAGGACACCCGCACCGAACCGCTCGTCGAGGCCCTGGGACGGGACCCCGGCAGGGAGTTCTTCCTCGACCGGTGCGGCCTGCCGCCCTCCACCTACTTCTCGGCGCTGCGCCTGCGCTGGCTCTTCGACCACGTCAAGGACCTCGAACAGCGTGCCAGGGACGGCGAGGTGCTGTTCGGCACGATGGAGAGCTGGCTGATCTGGAACCTCACCGGGGGCACCGACGGCGGACTGCACATCACCGACGCCACCAACGCCAGCCGCACCATGCTGATGAACATCCGCACCCTCACCTGGGACGAGGAACTCCTCGCGTTCTTCGGTGTGCCCCGTGCGATGCTGCCGGAGATCAGGTCCTCCGCCGCGCCCTACGCCGAGTCCCGCGCCCTCCTGCCCGGGGTGTGGATCACGGCCGCCCTCGGTGACCAGCAGGCCGCCCTGTTCGGCCAGACCTGCTTCTCCCCGGGCGAGGCCAAGTGCACCTACGGAACGGGCAGCTTCCTGCTGCTCAACACCGGCACCGAACTCGTACGGTCCCGGCACGGGCTCCTCACCACCGTCGCCTACCAGATCGGCGACCGGCCGGCGGTCTACGCCCTGGAGGGTTCGATCGCCGTCACCGGCTCACTGGTCCAGTGGTTCCGCGACCGGCTGCGGCTGATCAACAGCGCGCCGGAGATCGAGACCCTGGCGCGGACGGTCGAGGACAACGGCGGCTGCTACATCGTTCCCGCCTTCTCCGGCCTGTTCGCACCCCGCTGGCGCAGCGACGCGCGCGGGGTGATCGTCGGCCTCACCTCGTACATCACCAGCGGCCACCTGGCCCGGGCCGTCCTGGAGGCCACCGGCTGGCAGACCCGGGAGGTCGTCGACGCCATGAACGCCGACTCCTCGGTGCCGCTGCGGGAGCTGAAGGTGGACGGCGGCATGACCGCGAACAACCTGCTGATGCAGTTCGTCGCCGACGTGCTCGACGTCCCGGTGGTGCGGCCCATGGTCGCCGAGACCGTCTCCCTCGGCGCCGCCTACGCCGCCGGACTCGCCGCCGGCTACTGGCCGGACCTGGAGGTCCTGCGCCGCAACTGGCACCGGGCCGCCCAGTGGCTGCCCGACATGGACTCCGCCCTGCGCGATGCGGAGTACGAGGACTGGCAGCGAGCCGTGGAACGCTCCCTGGGCTGGGTCAAACCACCCCGCCCCTCCTGAACCCGGGCCGCGCGGCGGCCTCCGCACCCGCGGCCCGGCCCGGCTCAGCGGCTCGCGCGCCGGCCCCGCTCAGCGGCTCGCGCGTTGCGCCGTCACGATCGTGTCCATCGTCCGCTCCGCCCCCGCCAGTCGCTGCACCCGCTCCGCGAACCCCGGGAAGTGCGAGGCCACCTTCGTCAGGAAGCGCAGTTCGAGCGGTGCCACGTTGATCTCGGCGACATCGCGTTCGATCGCCCGGACCACGCCTCTGACGACCCGCTCGGGCGCCACCGTGCGGACACCGCCGGGCGTGGGCGAGCCCGTGTCGGCGAACATCCCCAGCTCCCGTACGAAGCCGGGCTGCACGATCGAGACGCCCACGCCCGTGCCGTGCAGATCCTGGCGCAGGGCCAGCGAGAACCCGCGCAGTCCGAACTTCGTCGCGTTGTACAGGGACGACGACCTGGTCGCCGCCACCCCCGACAGCGAGCCGACGAAGCAGATGTGGCCGCGCCCGCCGGCCACCATGGCCGGGGCGAGCAGCCGGGCGAGCATCGCGGGCGCACGCAGGTTCACCGCGAGCGCCCGGTCGATCTGGTCCGGCGTGTAGTCGAGCAGGTCGCCGCTGGAGGGCAGCGCCGCGTTGGCGAGCAGGATGTCCGTACCGGCGGCTTCCCGGGCGAGGCGCGCCACGTCATCGGCGTCGCCGAGGTCGGCCAGGATCATGCGCGCGCCGTACCGGGCGGCCAGGGGCTCCAGCGCCTCGCGCCGCCGGCCGGTGAGGACGAGCCGCGCGCCGCGCGCGGACAGCTCCGCGGCGAGCGAGCCGCCGATCCCGCCCGTGACCCCGGTCAGCAGAACAGTTGCCCCAGCAATGCGCACGGTCATCCTCCGGTGTCTTGTTCGTTCGAACGAACAATAGGCAGGAGGGGAGGTCATGTCCACTGGTGGAACAATGCGGGGCATGCCGAACGACGCCTCCGCCGCCCCGACGCGCCAGCGCATCATCACCGCCGTCCTGCGGATCATCGGCGAGGACGGGGTCGCGGCCGTGACCAACCGGCGGATCGCCAAGGAGGCGGGCGTGTCGCTCGGCTCGGTCACCTACCACTTCGAGACCCAGCACGATCTGCTGCGGGAGAGCCTGCTCCACTTCGTGCGCGAGGAGGCGCGGCACTTCACCGAGCTGGCCGACCAGTGCCAGACGGACGGCCTCGACATCGCGGACGCGGCCTCCCTCGCCGGCCAGGTCGCCTGCGGCGCGGCGCTCGACAGCGCCCATCTCGCGCCGTTCGAGCTGTACCTGCACGCCGGGCGCGACGAACGGCTCAGGGAGTCGGCGGCGGAGGCGTTCCGGGCCTACGACCGGCTCGCCACCCAGATCCTCACCGCACTGGGCGTCCCGGACGCCGAACGCCTCGCGGCCACCACCGTCGCCCTGGTGATGGGCCTTCAACTGCGCCGCCTGGCCACCGGCAGCCCCGTGGACGACCTCGCCGACGCCCTGCTCCTCCTCGTACGCGGGGCCGTCGGACCGTAAGCGGAGCGCGATCCCACGTCCTGACGAAACGCCACTCGCAGTGTCAGGTCGGCGAGTTGAGGGTGCTCCGAACTCCGGCTCATCGCGCCGCCCCCATTGACGCCGCACGTTCGCGTTGGTTGAGTGGCTCATCCACTGAGCCACTGGGAGGACGCGTGGAGGCACTGCCCCGGGAGACCATCGTCGACGTGCTGGAGGGCCGGCTGCGGGAGGACATCCTCACCGGGCGCCATCCGGCGGGCAGTTACCTGCCGCCCGAACGCACCCTCGCCGACGGCTACGGCGTCACCCGCACCACCCTCAAGCACGCCTTCGGACGACTGACCCAGGCCGGACTGCTGGAGACCCGGCACGGTGTCGGCACCCGGGTGCGGGACTACCTGCGCCTCGGCGGCGCCGACCTGCTGCCGATGCTCGTACGGCACAGCCCCGACTGGATCCGCGAGGTCTTCGAAGTGCGGCGCGGCATCGGGGCGTTGATCGCCGAGCGGGCCGCCACCCGGGCCGGCGGCCGGCAGCGGGCCGAGCTGCGCGACCTGCTCGCGGCGGTGGGAGAGGCGGCGGACACCGACGCTGTTCAGCTCGCGGACATCGAGGTCCACCGGGCCCTCGCCCGCGCCACCGGCAACCGCGTCTACGTCCTGCTGACCAACACCCTCTTCAACGCCTACCTGCCGGTCCGCGCCGCGCTGAGCGGTCCGTTCACCGACGCCAGGGTGGCCCGCGAACGCCTGGCGCCGGTGGTCGAGGCGGTCGTGGCCGGTGACCGGGCCGGTGCCCGGAGTGCGGCCGAGCGGTATCTGACGGTGACCGAACGGATCATGCTGGAGGGCCTCGCATGAGCAGGGGCACCCGCAACCGCGCCGGCGCGCCCGCCCGCGGCACCGCTTTCGCCGAGACGATGCTCGGCACGGTGCGGCTCGACGGCGAGGACCGCACCCGTCCGATCCGCCTCGACCTGACGGTCCGCGCGGACCGTCTGCTGCGGCTCCTCGGTACGACCGAGGCCCGCGCCACCGGCCGGATACGGGTGGCCGGCTGGGCCGACGATCCGCGCGCCGAGGGGGAGTTGGAGATCTCGCCGATCGCCCGCCACCGCATCGGCTACCGCCTCGAGTTCAGCGCCGGCGGCCGTCGGCTCACCCTCGACGGCTGGAAGTCGGTCAGCGCGCTGAGGCCCCTGGCCTCGATGACGGTGCTGCCGTACACCCTCCACGAGGACGGACGGCGGATCGGAACCGGCACCCTCCGCTTCCCGCTCGGCACCCAACTCCTGCCGTTCCTGGCGAGTTTCCGCTTTCCCCGGCCCGCGAACTCCGCTGCCTTCCTCGCGCCCCGCTGGCGCGGCGAGCCCGGTCGTACCGAGGTCTGGTACACCACCCTCACCGACCCGGACAGCGGCAGCGGACTGTGGCTGCACCACGAACTGACCGCCCCCGCCGACGGATCCGAGCCGTACGCGCACGGCTGGGCCGCGGTGTTCCCCAAGGACGGCCCTGTGCGGCACGCCCGCTTCGGCCCCGCCGAGTGGACACCCGGAACATCCGGCTTCCACGCCGGCGGGGTCGAGGCCGGACCGGGGCACCTGACGGGCACGGCCGAAGGCGGAGCCCTGCGCTGGGACCTCACCGAACACCCCACGGACGAGCCCCTGTTCACCTTTCCGCGCTGGTCCTGGCGCCGGCCCCTGCTGCCGGCCGCCCAGATGCTCCCCGCCGCCCGCGCCGCCTACGACGGCACCTTCACCCACGACGGCACGACACTGACGCTCACCGCGGCCCCCGGCGCCTCCGCCCGGATCTACGGTCACGGCAACGCCCGCCGCTGGGCCTGGCTGCACGCCGACCTCGGCGGCGGGGACGTCCTGGAGGTCGTCGCCGCCGTCTCCATGCGCCCGGGCCTGCGCAGGCTTCCCCCGCTGGTCTTCCTGCGGCTGCGCCGGTCCGGCCGCACCTGGCCCCGCCGCCCCGAACGTCCGGCCTTCGGCTGGGCCGGAGCCGGCCGCTTCCGCGCCGACCTCGCCCTGCCCACCTGGAAGGTCACCGGCCGCAGCGGCCTGCGCCGCATCCGGGTCGAGGTCACCCAGCCCCCGGACCGCACCCTCGCCCTCGACTACACCGACCCCGACGGCCGCCACGCGACCTGCCGCAACAGCGAACGCGCCGACGCGCACGTGCTGCTGGAGCGGCGGTGGTTCGGCGGCTGGCGCACCGAGGCCGAGTGGACGCTCGACGGCACGGCACACGCGGAGGTGGGCACCCGATGAGCCTCACCGGTCTGGTGTCCGCCCTCATCGCCGACGACGGCACCGCCGACTGGCCCCGGCGCGTCCCCGGCAGACTCCGCACGGTCCTCTCGACGATGCCGCTGCCCGCCCGGGCCGGACTCCGGGCGGCCGCGAGCGCCGTGGACGCCTACGCCCTGGCGCGCACCGGACGCACCCTCGACACCCTCGGCGCACCCGAGAGGCAGTCCGTACTGGACGAACTGGGCGCACGGCCCGCCCTCCTGCCGCTCCTGGACGTCCTCAAGGTGCCCGTCCTCCTGGCGGCCGGGACCGAGCGGATGCTCCAGGACGGCCCCGCACCGCGCGGCCCCGCCCGCGAGGACCCGCCGCTCGACCTGACGCCCGCGGCCGACTGGCCCGCCCGGTCCCGCGCCGACGCCGTGGTCGTAGGCTCCGGCGCGGGCGGGGCGATGGCCGCACGGACCCTGGCACGCGCCGGACTCGACGTCGTCGTCCTCGAAGAAGGCCGGCACCACTCCACCGAGTCCTTCGGCAGGCGCGCGCCCCTCGACCGGTTCACCCGGCTCTACCGGGACGGCGGAGCGACCGTCGCCGTGGGCCGCCCACCCCTGCTGCTGCCGGTGGGCCGGGCCGTCGGCGGCACCACGGTCGTCAACTCCGGCACCTGCTACCGCACTCCGGGCCATGTCCTCGCCCACTGGAGTCAGGACCTGGGCTTCACGCTCGCCGACGGCTTCGACCGGCACCTGGACGAGGTCGAGCGCACCCTGAGAGTGGCCGTCCAGGCCACGGACGTCCTGGGGAACAACGGCCGTCTCACCCTCGCCGGCGCCCGTGAACTCGGCTGGCGGGCCGCGCCGTTGCGTCGTAACGCGCCCGGCTGCCGGGGCTCCTGCCAGTGCGTGGTGGGCTGCCCGACCGGCGCCAAACAGAGCGTGCAGCTCTCCGTGCTGCCCGAGGCCTGCGCCGCCGGGGCCCGGATCGTCACCGGAGCCAGGGTCGAACGCGTCCTCGTCGACCCCGACCGCCCCGGCGGCCCCCGCGCGGCCGGCGTCCGCGTGCGCCGGGAGGACGGCGCGTTCGAGATCCTCGCGCCGCTGGTCGTCGTGGCGGCCGGCGCGCTGCAGTCTCCGCCGCTGCTGCGCCGCTCCGGACTCGGCCGGCACCCCCGCCTCGGCCGCAACCTCAGCGTCCACCCGGCCACGAGCGTCGCGGGACGCTTCGCGGAGCCGGTCACGGCGTGGGAGGGCGTGCTGCAGAGCGTCGGCGTGGAGGAACACCACGCCGACGGCATCCTCATCGAGGCCACCGCCACCCCGCCCGGCATGGGCTCCTTCGTCCTCCCCGGGCTGGGCGGCGAGCTGCGCCGTGAACTGGAGGGCGCCGACCGGCTCGCCACGCTCGGCGCGATGATCGCCGACCGTCCCTCCGGCCGGGTCCTCGGCCGGGACCGCACCCTGCTCCGCTACGACCTGGACCGCCGCGACGCCGGCCGGCTGACGCGGGCCGTGCGGGCCATGGGGGAACTGCTGTTCGCGGCGGGCGCCGAGGAGGTGCTCACCGGCATCCCCGGCACACCCCGCGTCCACCGGCTCGCCGAACTGGACGCCGTGCTCGCCAGTACGACGGCGCGGCAGCTCCACCTGTCGGCGTACCACCCCACCGGCACGGTCGCGGCGGGCGCGAGTCCCCGGCTCTTCCCGGTGGACCCGCGCGGCCGGCTCCGCGGAGTGCACGGGGTCCTGGTCGCCGACGCCTCGGTGCTCCCGAGCTGCCCGCAGGTGAACCCCCAGCTGAGCATCATGGCGGCGGCGCTGGCGATCACGCAGGCGCACCTGGGCGGCTGAGGGGCGACTCGCGGGCGCGGTGGTTGCCCGGGGCACCGGTGATCGTCAGCATGGGCGGGTGGTTCTCGTTCCCGGCTGGGTGTGGCAAGGGGGCCCGGTGCGCAGGGCGCTGGGCGCCGGGTCGGCCGCGGGTGTCTTCTTCGCTCTCTTCGTCCTCGTCGAGTCCGGAATGTGGGCGGCCGCCGCCGTCGTCCTGCTGGTGCTGACCCCGCTGTACGGCGTGCGCGTGGCACGGCGGATGAGCAGGGTCTGGCCCGCCGGCGCGGACCTCGACCCGGCGGACCGGGCGGCGGTGGTACGGGCCACCCGGCGCGGCGAGACCGTCCGGGACCCCCGGCTCGCGCCGGATGTCGTCCGTTACGCCGAGGCGCTGCGCGTCACCGCTGAGCGGGACCGGCTCCGCTGGTGGGTGATGGCGCTGGTGGCCGCGGTGGCACTGGCCCTCGCCGGGTACGACACCGTGGCCGGGACGGCGCGGGAGGCTCTGGTGTCGTGGCTGGTGGTCGTCCTGGTGGCGCTGGACCTGATCTGGTGGCCCAGGCGGCGGGACCGGCTGATGGCGAGGGTGCGGCGCGCCGAGGCGGCGGCCCGCGTGCCGGAGCGACGCGACGCGCCGGGCGGGTGAGAGACCCCCGCCCGGCCCGCGCTCCGGACTTTTCAGGCAGCCGCCGACGGGCGGATGTTCTGGTTGAGACGGAACATGTTGGTCGGGTCGTAGGCGTCCTTCACCCGCACCAGCCGCTCGTGCACCGCGCCGGGGTACGAGGCACGCACCCGGTTCTCGGCGGCGTCCCCGGTGAAGTTCACGTACATCGAGCCGTCGCCGTGCCGCGCGATGTCCTCACGGGTCCCGCGGGCCCAGGCGACATGCGCGTCGAAGTCCGTCGCGTCGGGCGACCGCGCGATCACGTTGCACAGCATGCCCGGCGCGCGCCGGCTGAACGCCGTGGCCTCGGCCGGGAACCGGGCGAAGGCTCCGCCGAGCTGGTGCAGATGCACCTCGCTGAACGGCGTCGGTGTCGTGAGGTGGTGCCGCAGCACCGCGTCGAGGGCGTCGTCGGACGGCTCGATGAACGCCGACGTGAAGTAGTTGTGGGCGCCGGGCGTCCACATCGGGTCGAGCAGCGACTGCATGCCCGTGTACGGCATCGGGCCCATGAGGTCGGCGATGGGTGTCCCCAGGGTGCGCAGCGGGCCGACCGCCGCCTCGCCGGCCGCCGGGTCGCCCGCGTACATGCCGGCCAGTACCACGACGCGGGTGCCGTGCACCTCCGGTGGCAGGAACGGCAGCGGGGGCGCCGTCGTCAGGACGGCCATGGTCGTCAGCTCGTCCGGCATGCCGCGCGTCAGGTCGCGCCAGCCGGTGACCACCTGCCGGGCCTGGTCGAGGGGGTAGAAGATCAGCCCGCCCAGCACCTGGGGCCCGACCGGGTGCAGCCGGAACTCGAGCGAGGTGACGACACCGAAGTTGCCGCCGCCCCCGCGCAGCGCCCAGAACAGCTCGGAGTTCTGCTCGGCGTCCGCGCGAACCACACGACCGTCGGCGGTGACGACCTCGGCCGCCACCAGGTTGTCGGAGGCCAGCCCGTGGCGGCGCACCAGCCAGCCCACCCCGCCGCCGAGCGTGAACCCGGAGATGCCGGTGGAAGAGACCAGCCCGCCGGTCACGGCGAGGCCGAAGGCCTGCGTCTCGTGGTCGAGGTCGCCCCAGGTCATCCCCGCCTGGGCGACGACCCGCCGGCGCACCGGATCGACGATGGCCCCCTTCATCGGCGACAGGTCGATGACGATGCCGCCGTCGCAGGTGGAGAACCCGGCGATGCTGTGCGCGCCGCCGCGCACGGCGACGAGCAGATCCTGGCTGCGGGCGAACTCGACGGCACGGATCACGTCCGCGGTGCCGGCGCAGCGCACGACGAGCGCCGGCTTCTTGTCGTGCGCGGCGTTCCAGACCGCCCGCGCCTCGTCGTAGGCGGCGTCGCCGGGGCGGACGACGGTGCCGCGCAGGCCTGCCTGAAGTTCGGCGATGGTGGCGTCCCCCAGAACGCCCTGTGCCGTGTCGATCGACATGGTCGGCTCCTCGGTCACGAGTGCTTGCGCTGATACCCGTGACCGTAGGCAGCGCCTCTTAGCAACCACTCAGCAACCGCTTTGACCCGTCGGCGGCGGCACCGGGCGCCGCAGCGCGGCGAGGCCACGACGGTCGCCCAGGCGGGCGAACTGGGCTTCGGCCCGGGCGGCCGCCGCGACGGCCGCCTCGTCTTCGCCCCGCTGCCGGAGCAGATGTGCCAGCATCAGCTCGACCCAGCCGGCGGCGGGCACCGACCCGGCGACCTGTTCCAGGCTCCGGGCACGGGTGAGCAGGGTACGGGCCCGCGCCCAGTCACCCGCGGCCCGGGCCACGAGCCCGAGGTGCAGCAGGCTGTTGGTGGCGCCGGGGCGGTCGTCGCTGTCCTCGAAACCGGCGAGCACCGTCTCGAGGGTGGCCCTCGCGCTCTCGGTGTCACCGGCGGCCAGCTCCAGCAGGCCGAGGCAGCCGAGGGTGATGCCCTCCTCCCGGCGGTCGCCGAGCCGGCGCCGTATGGCCAGGGCCGCCTCGAGGTGCTTGCGCGCCACATCGTGGCCACCCGTGCCGCGGTGGATGTTCCCGAGGGCGTTCAGGGCCATGGACTCCCCGTGCTGGTCGTCGAGCGCGCGGAAGCTGTCGGCGCCGCGCTCCGCCGCCGCCGCGGCGGCGTCCGTGTCACCTTGCAGCCGGGCGGCCCACGCGAGGGTCGTCAGGACGTATCCGCGGGCCCGGGACGGACCTACCGTGCGGCCGGTGAGCACGGTCTCCTCGAAGAGGACCGTCACCTGGCCGCCGCCGTCGCCCTCCACCGCGTAACCCGGTGTCATGACCGGGAAGAAGGGGCCGGTCGCCACCCCGACGTCGTCCAGCAGCCGCAGACTCTCCGAACAGGCCGCGCGGGCCGTCACGCCCTCACCGCGGCAGGCGGCCCGGATGCCGTCCAGGTGGGCGACGGCGGCGAGGACGGAGGGCTCACCGGCCTCCTGTGCGAGCGCGCGGGCCCGGTCGAGCGCGGCGCGCCCCCGCGCCCACGCACCGCGCATCCACAACAGGATCGCCTGCTGGTAGTAGGCGTACGCCAGGGCGGCCCGGTCCGGCCGGCGCTGCTGGATGCCGACGATCTCTGCGGCGATGTCCTCCAGCGGGGAGCCGTCACCGAGCCGGATCGCCAGCACGGCCCGGCCCATCAGGGCCTTCGCCCGCTGCGGAGTGGGCTCCGGTGCGGCGGCCAGCGCGTCGTCCAGCCAGCGCCGGCCCTCGGCGAGCCGCCCGCGCTCGGGCCAGAACGAGCGCAGCGCCACCGCCAGGCGCAGCCCGCTCTCGGGCCGGTGGCGCAGGAACGAGCGCAGGGCGGCCCGGAGATTGCCGTAGTCCGCCTCCAGCTCCAGCGAGGTCGCACCGGCGACCCCGGTCGCCGGCTCACGATCCCGTGCCTCGGCGAGCCGCAGATAGAACTGCCGGTGCCGGGCCTCGACCGCGGCCGGTTCCGCACTGCCGCGCAGGAGTTCGGCGGCGTACTGCCGGATCGTCTCCAGCAGCCGGTACCGGGCCTCGTGCGGCCCGGGCTCCACGCACACCAGGGACTTGTCGGCCAGCCGGCCGAGGAGGTCCAGCACCGAGCCGGCCGGAACGCCGTCCGCGCAGACGTCCTCGGCCGCCGCGAGCGAGAATCCGCCCGTGAAGACCGAGAGCCTGCGCAACAGGCACTGCTCATCGCCGTCGAGCAGCCGGTGACTCCACTCCAGCGTGGCCAGCAGCGTCTGCTGCCGGGTCGCGCCGTGCCGGCTGCCCCGGCTGAGCAGGGCGAGCGCGTCGTCGAGCCGTTCGGCGATCTGGTCCGGGGCCAGCAAGTGCACCCGGGCCGCCGCCAGTTCCAGGGCCAGGGGCATACCGTCCAGCCGGAAGCAGATCTGCGCCACGGCCGCCGCGTTCCGCGGGGTCAGCCGGAAGCCCGGTGCCGCGTCGGCGGCCCGGTCCACGAACAGCCGTACGGAGGCGAACCGGGCCAGTTCCCCGACGGGCGGCAGCCGCCGTGGATCCGGCAGCCCGAGGGACGGCACCCGGAAGGTGCGCTCCCCGTAACTGCGCAGCGGCTCCCGGCTGGTGGCGAGCACGGCCACCCCCGGGCAGCGGGCGATGATCTGCGAGACCAGGGCGGCACACGCGTCGACCAGGTGCTCGCAGTTGTCCAGCACCAGCAGCGTCCGCAGGCCGCCGAGCTGTGCCAGCAGTGCTTCCCGGGCCCTGCCGGACGGCGGTAGCTGCAGCCCGAGCACGGCGGCGACGGCCTCGGGGACCAGGTCCGGCTCCGTCAGCGCGGAGAGGTCCACGAACCACGCCCCGTCCCGGAACGCGTCGCCGCTCCGGTCCGCCACGGCGAGCGCCAGCCGGGTCTTGCCGCAGCCGCCGGCCCCGGTGAGGGTGAGCAGGCCGCTGCGCCCGAGCAGCCGCCGCACCTCGGCGATCTCCCGCTCCCGGCCGACGAGCTCGGTCGCCGGCGTCGGTAGCCGGCCCCGCCGACCGTCCGCCGACCGCTCGCCGGGCTCCACCGAGTCGGCCAGCAGAGCCCGGTAGAGGCGGCGGGTCTGCGGGTCGGGATCGGCACCGGTGTCCTGGTGGAGCGTGTCGCGCAGACACTCGTACGCCGCCAGTGCCTCCCTGCGCTGCCCGGACTCGGCCAGGGTCCGCATCAGGGCCCGCAGTCCGGGTTCGTCCAGGGGGTCCCGGGCGACCAGGGCCCGCAGCACGTCCACCGCCTCGGCCGTGCGGTGATCGCGCTCCAGCGCCTCGGCAAGCCCCAGCCGGACCGCCGTGAGCCGGGTCTCCAGCGCCCCGGCCGCCTCGGCCACCCAGGTCTCGTAGCGGTCCTCGGGCAGCAGCTCGGCGGCGGCCAGGGCGAGCGCGGCACGGAGGTCCGCCGCCGTGCCGCCGGACGCGGCCCGCCGGATCGCCTCGTCGAGCCCGTCCAGGTCGACGCGCACACCGCCGTCCGGCCCGAGCAGCACCATGTCGTCGCGCAGCACGACGATCTCGCCCCGCGCCCCGGCGGAGGCCAGCGCGCGTCGCACGGCGTGCAGCACCTGGTGCAGGTTGTTCGACGCCGCCGTCACGTCGAGGTCCGGCCACAGGAGGTCGTAGAGCCGTTCCCGGTGGAGCCGGTGGCCCGGTGCCAGGCTGAGCAGTTTGAGCAGGGTCCGGGCCTTGCGCAGCCGCCACGCCCCGGTGGCGACCGGGCGGTCCTCGACCGCCACGGCGAAACCGCCGAGGAGCCGGATACGTACCTCATCGGCCATGACTGTCCTCACGAGCAGGCTACCGCCCGGAGAGCGGCCCCACCCCCGCACCGGCCCCGGGGTTCGGCCACGTTTGCGGGCTCCGTGAGGGGCAAGCCGCATTCCATGAGTGAACCGAACAAGGGCACGAGTCAGCAGACGCAGGACAAGAAGCGCACGGCCGCCTCTGCGGCCCGGCGCACCGCCGCCAAGGCGACCGCTCCTGCCTCCGGCGTGGCAAAGAAGGCCGAGGCCGCGGCCGGTGACGGAGCGTCAGTGGCGAAGAAGGCCGCCGGGCGCGCCGCCGACAGCATGGCCGGCACGGTGAGCGCGGCGGCCAAGGGTGTCGAAGCGGGGCGTCGGGCCGCCGTCGTGGCCTCGGGCCGGGTCGCCACGGTGGCCACGACCGCGTGGGCGGTCCTCGCGCACCGCAAGCTGGTGGCCGCGGGCGTGAGCGCCGGCGTGACCGCGGTGGGCGTCGCGTCCTACGCAGTGGGCCGCCGGTCGGGCCGCCGTACCCTGGGGCCGATCACCCGGTTCACGGGCGGCCGGATCTGACGTCCGGCCGACCGGGGCGCGGCGGGACCGTTCGCGGACGGCGGCTACCGGACCGCCGCCTCCGGCGGGCGCTCCCGCAGCGCGCCGTACCCGATGAAGTACGCCGGGAGCCGGCCGAGCCGCGATCCGGTGACCAGTGCGGCGAGGCGCCGGGCGCGCGCCGCGCTGCCGAGCGGCGGCCGCCCGTCCAGCACCGGGGCGACGAACCGGGCGTGGGCCGCCCGCTGCAGCGCCTGGGTGGCGACCGTGGTGGGGCGGCGCCGGCGCTGCACCTTGCGGACGTCGCGCAGCCCCACGGCCCCGCGCCGCAGCGGCGCGGTCAGATACCGCGCCGCGGCCACGGCGTCCTCGACGGCGAGGTTGATGCCGATGCCGAAGACGGGGGACATCGCGTGCGCGGCGTCGCCGATGCACAGCAGCCCCGGCCGGTGCCAGTGGCGCAGCCGGTCCAGGCGTACGTCGAGGAGCCTGACCTCGTCCCATGAGCGGAGCTGCCCGGTGCGGTCCGCGATCCAGGGGACGGCGGCGCCGAAGTCGGCCCGGAACCGCTCCAGGCCGGCCGCCCGGCGCTGGAGGTCGGTGCCCTTGCGGATGAGGGTCGCGCACTGCCAGTAGTGACCGCGGTCGATCATCGCGGTGAGGAAACGGTCCCCGGCGCCACCGACCAGTCCGCTCGGGTCGCCCTCGCGGCGCGGCAGCCGGAACCACCAGGCGTCCATCGGGCAGTCGAAGCGGCGCAGCCCCAGTTCCGGCCGACCGCGCGCCAGGGAGCCCCGGCCGTCGCAGGCGACGGTGAGCACGGCGCGCAGTTCGCCGGTGCGGCCGTCGCGAGTGCGGTAGCGCACCCCGGTCACCCGGCCGCCCTCGGTCAGCAGAGCGGTCGCCTCGGTGTTCATCCGCAGGTGGAAGGAGGCCTCGCGCCCGGCCTCGGCCGCCAGCAGGTCGAGCAGGTCCCACTGGGGGACCATGGCCACATAGTTGTACGGGCCGCGCAGCACCGAGAGATCGGCGACCGTCACCGGCGAACGCCCCTCGCCCACGGGGAGCTGGACAGTACGCACCCTGCGCTGCGGCAGCCGGGCGAAGCGCTCGGCCAGCCCCAGGTCGTCCAGCAGCGCCAGGGTCGAGGGGTGCACGGTGTCGCCGCGGAAGTCGCGGAGGAAGTCGCCGTGCTTCTCCAGCACCGTGACGTCGACGCCGGCCCGCGCCAGCAGCAGGGCGAGCACCATGCCGGCGGGACCGCCTCCCACCACGCAGCACGTGGTCCGCTCCATCATGCCCCCGCCTCTCCGGAGAACATTAATTCATCGGCTGATGAATACTGTACTCCTCGGCGAGGGCCCGGGCGCACGGGCGCCCTACCGCCTCCGGCGGCGCCCCGGCGAGCGGCCGGCGGAGTCGACCTCCCGGGAGGCGCCGTCCACCTGGACCGGGTCCCGGACCGGGTCGAGGATGTGCTCGCCGTACAGATCCTGCAGCCAGTTGGTCTGGTAGATGGTGTCGAGGTAGCGCTCGCCGAGGTCGGGCGCGATGGCCACCGCGGTGATGCCGCCGGTGTCGTGCTCGGCCAGCCAGTCGGTCGCCCCGCTGACCACCGTGCCGGTGGAACCGCCGAACAGGAAGCCGCGCCTGGCCATGCGGTGGCAGGTGCGGATGGTGTCGGCCTCCTCCACCCGGATCACCTCGTCCACATAGGACTCGTCCAGCAGCGGCGGGCGCATGCTCATGCCAAGGCCGGGGATCATCCGGCGGCCCGGCTCCCCACCGAAGGCCACCGAGCCCACGCTGTCCACCGCGACGATCCGCACCGGGCGGTGCCACTGCCGGAAGAAGCGCGCGCAGCCCATCAGGGTCCCGGTGGTGCCCGCACCGACGAACAGCACGTCCAGACGCGGGAAGTGACTGGCGATCTCCGGCCCGGTGGTCCGGTAGTGCGCCCGCCAGTTGCCCGCGTTGGTGTACTGGCTGAGCCACACGTACCGGTCGTCGGACTCGCACAGCGATCGGACGTACTCCAGCCGTGTGCCGAGGAAGCCGCCGTTGGCGTCCAGGTCGGCCACCACGTGCACCTGGCTGCCGAGGGCCTCCATCAGCAGCCTGGTCGACAGGTTGCAGCGGGCGTCCGTGACACACAGGAACCGGTAACCCTTGCTCGCGGCGATCATGCTGAGCGCCACGCCCAGGTTCCCCGACGAGGACTCCACGAGGATGGAGTCCGGCTTCAGGATCCCGTCCCGCTCGGCGCTCTCCACCATCTCGTTCGCGGCTTTCAGCTTGATGGAGCCGGCGAAGTTGAAGCCCTCGCATTTCAGGTAGAGGGGGCACCCGAAGATCGACTCCAGGTCGACGAAGAGGTTGCCTTCGTTGAAGGCGTTGGGGGAGGAAATGACGGGCACGGCGGGCCTCCTGGTCCCGGCTGAGGAAGGCCTCAGCCGTACCGACGCAGGTCGTGGAAGAAGTCGTCGACGAGGCGGAGGTTCCCCGCCCGGGCCACTTCGTCGTAGACGTACTTTCCGACGGCGAGATCGAGGACGCCGAGACCGAAGGGCGAGAAGATCACCGGCTGGTCGGGCGGCGGCGCGGCGCGTCCGAGCATCACGTCGTTGAGGGTGCCGTTCAGGAAGTCGCGGTCGCCGGTGCGCTGCTCGACCAGGTGGGGGGAGGTGTCGGCCTTCAGGCAGTGCTCGACGTCGTCGACGAAGTTGGCCGCGCCGAGCAGGATCTCCGGGGCGAGGTCGCGCAGCGACACGTGCAGCACCACGGGGTTGTGGTCGAACCAGGCCGGCGCCGTGACGTGCGGCCGGCCGGCGACGGTGGCGAAGACCACGAGGTCGCTGGAGCGGACGAGCTCCTCGGCGCTGTCGTGGACGGTGACCCGCGCCGCGGTGCCGGTCCCGCGCAGATAGCCGCTGAAGCCGGCCGCGCTGTCGGCGGACACGTCGTGCACGCCGATCGAGTCGAACGCCCAGCCGGTGCCGGCCAGGAAGGTGTGGATGTACCGGGCGATCAGGCCGGTGCCGAAGAAGCCCACGCGGGTCGGTCGGGCACGGGTGCGGCTGAGCCAGTCGGCCGCCAGCGCGGCGGACGCGGCGGTCCTGGTGGCGCTGATGATGGAGCTCTCCATGCACGCGAACGGGTAGCCCGTGTCATGGTCGTTGAGGATGAGCACCGCGGAGGCCCTGGGCAGCCCGGCGCTCACGTTCTCGGGGAAGCTGGAGATCCACTTCACGCCGTCCACGCGCACCGAGCCGCCGATGGAGGCCGGCAGCGCGATGATCCGGGAGGTGGGCCGGTCGGGGAAGCGCAGGAAGTACGACGGCGGGTTCACCGAGTCCCCGGCGCCGTGCAGCCGGTAGGTGGCCTCGACCAGCTCCATGATCTGTTTCTCGCGGCCGCCGAGCGCCTGCTGCACCTGTTCGCCGGAGATCACCGCGAACGTCGGCGCGGTGGCCGGGCTGGGCGTGGCCGACTGGGTCCCGGTCGACAGAAGATGGGTCATCGCTCACTCGCCTCCGGGGTCGGGCAGCCGTCGGCCAGGCGCTGCGGCTCGGCCATGCCGACCACCACCTGCCGCTCACCGGTGAAGGGCTCCCTGCTGTGCGCGGTGCGGATGTTGTCCACCAGCAGCAGGTCACCGGCCTGCCAGGGCTCGCGCCTGGTGTGCTTCTCGTAGGTCGCGTTGAGCAGCTGGACGACGTCCTCGCCGATCGGGGTGCCGGCGCCGTAGCGGGTGTTGAACGGCAGGCCGTCCGCGCCGTACTCGTCCACCAGGTACTCGCGCACCTCCGGGGCGAGCGTCCACTCGTTGAGGAACGCGATCTGGTTGAACCAGCAGCGCCTGCCGGTCAGCGGGTGCCGCACCACGGCGCTGCGGCGCTGCTCGGTGCGCAGCGAACCGTCCGGCTGCCAGTGGAAGTCGATGGCGTGGGAACGGCAGTAGCGTTCGATCTCGCCGCGGTCCTCGGTGCCGAACGACTCCGCCAGGGAGGCCCCGATCTCGTCGTTGTAGCTGCGGGTGAGCAGCCAGCCCTCGCGCTCGAAGCGTTCGGTCAGACCGGCGGGCAGGGCCTTGAGCACCTCTTCGGCGTCGGCCACCGCGGTCGCACCGCCCTCGTCGGGCGCGCTCAGGCACGCGAACAGCATCAGGCCGGGCACCTCCAGCGTGTAACTCAGCTCGTGGTGCATGCACATCGGCTGGTTGGCCGGCCAGGCCGTCGAGGAGTACAGCCCCGGGCCGAGGGGCTCCCGGGGGGCGAAGGCCTCCCGCTCCGTCATGAGGACACCGGCCAGCTCCGCGAAGACGGCTCCGGCCCGGTCCGCGTCCCGCAGTCGCAGGCCGCGGACGACGAGCGCCCCGTGCTCGGTGACCTGCGCGCGCAGTGACTCACGGTGCTCGGCCGCCCAACTCGCCGCGTTACCGGGGGAGTCGACGCGCAGGATGGCGGGACTGCCCGGCCGGGGCTCCACGTCGAGCGAGGTGGCCAGAGGTGAGGAGGACATCTCGGATTCCTTTCGTTGCCCGGCTGCGGGCTCGGCGAGGTTCAGGAAGGGGCCAGGGGCGCTACGGCGGTCAGGACGGCCCGCGCCGCCTCGGCCGGCCGTGTGCGTGGGAAGTAGTGGCCGCCGTCGGGGAGTTCGTGCAGTTCCACGTGGTCGGCCAGCAGCAGCCAGTCCCGGTGGCGGTCGGTGTGCCCGGCGGTGTGCGGGTCGTCGGCGGCGACGACCACCGAGACCGGCGCGGTCAGCCGCACCGCCGGCGGGCTCTGCAGCGCGTCGCGGAAGTAGCGGTGCGCGGACACGCAGTCGTGCCGGTAGGCGGCACCGATGTGTCCGGCGTGCCGGTCGTTCAGCTCCCCGAGTTCGGTGTAGCCGCTGTCCGAGGTCAGCCGGGCGGCGATCTCGGCGTCGCTCCGGCCGGTCAGCTCCTCGGCGGCGGCCCGCCGCTCGTCGGCGGTGCCGAGCAGTTGCGCGCCGAGGAACACCCGGCTCACGTCCACCCCGCGTTCCTCGAGCCGCCTGGCCGTCTCCACGGCCGGCGCGGCCCCCGACGAGTGGCCCCAGATCATGACCCGGGTCAGACCGCGCGCGGCGATCTCGTCGGCGACCCGCTCCGCCACCCGTGTGATCGACGCGAACGGCTCGGGGCGGTCGGACAGGTCGTGGCCGGGCAGGTCGACCGCGAGGACCGCCAGGCCGCTGCCGGCCAGCACGCTCGCCATCGGCTGGTAGTTGACGGCGTTGCCGCCCGCGTAGGGGAAGCACACCAGTGCGTACTCCGCGGTAGCGGCCGCCCGCGACAGCGGCTGGAGCAGTTCGGTGCGCTGCCGGCCCGCGCCGTCGAGCAGGGCCGCGAGGTCGGCGAGGACCGGGTGCCGGGTGATGTCCTTCAGGGACACCGCGCGGTCGAGCGCGATGGTGAGGCGGACCGCCGTCAGGGAGGTGCCGCCGGAGTCGAAGAAGTGGTCCGTCCGGCCGATCCGGTGCTCGGGCACGCCGAGCAACTCGGCCCAGGCGCCCGCCAGTTTCCGCTCGGTCGGGGTGAGCGGGGCACCGTCCCGCTCCGCTGCGCCGTCGCCCGCCACGGGTTCCGGCACCTGCTCGGCCCGCGCGGTGAGCGCCTTGCGGTCGGTCTTGCCGTTGGCGGTCAGCGGCAGTTCCGGCTGCCAGTGGAAGGCCGAGGGCACCATGTAGCCGGGCAGCACGGCACCCAGCGACTCCCGCAGCGTCTCCACGGGCTGCCGCTCACCCGTGTAGTAGGCGATCAGGTGCTTGCTCCCGCCGCCCTGCTCGGCGACCACCACGGCGGCGTCCCGCACCCCGGGCGCCCGCAGCAGCGTGTTCTCGATCTCGCCGATCTCGATCCGGAAGCCGCGGATCTTGACCTGGTTGTCCCGGCGGCCCAGGAACTCCAGCTTGCCGTCCGGGTGCCAGCGCCCCCAGTCGCCGCCCAGGTAGAGCCGCTCACCCGGTCGGTACGGGTCCTCGCGGTACGCCTCCCGGGTGCGTTCCGGATCGTTGACGTACCCCCGGCCCACACAGACGCCGGAGAACGCGATCAGGCCCGGGGCGCCCAGCGGAACCAGCGCCAGCCGCTCGTCCACGACGTGGATGCGGACGTTGTTGACCGCGCGGCCCAGCAGCACCCGCTCGGGCACCCGGTCCATGACCTCGTGGTTGGTGTCGTCCGAGGTCTCCGTCAGGCCGTAGGCGTTGACCAGCCCGATCCCGGGCCGGCTCGCGAACCATCGCTGGACCAGCTCCCGTTTCAGCGCCTCACCGGTCACCGACACACAGCGCAGATCGGGAAGGGCGCGGGGGTGCCGCTCCAGATAAGCGACCACGACCTCCAGGTAGGAGGGCACGACCTGCGCCACGGTGACCCGGCCCCCGGCCAGTGTGTCGACGAACCGCTCCACGTCCACGATCACGTCCTGCGGGACCAGCAGCGTCCGCCCGCCCACCAGCAGCGCGGACACCAGTTGCCACAGCGAGATGTCGAAGCACTGCGGAGCCGTCTGCGCCACCACCGAGCCCTCGCCGATCCCGAGGTCGTCGATCTTGGCGAAGAGGTGGTTGAGCATGCCCGCGTGCTCGCACATCGCTCCCTTCGGCTCGCCGGTGGAGCCGGAGGTGAAGTAGATGTAGGCCAGCTGTCCGGCGTCGACCCGCACCCCGGGGTCGTCGTCGGCGTGCGGCTCCGCGTAGGCCTCCTCGACCGGCAGCTTCGCCGTGTCCGTGAGCGTGGCCAGCGCCTCGTCGAGGGTGCCGGTGCTGCCGGACTCGGTCAGCACCAGCCGGCAGCCGGCCCGGGACAGGGTCGCCGCGATCCGGCCGGCCGGGAAGTGCGGCTCGATCGGCAGGTACACGCCTCCCGCCTTGAACACCGCCAGCGTCGCGGCCAGCCAGTCGAGGTCGCGCTCGGTGACCACGGCGACCACGTCCTCGCGGCCGACCCCCCGGGCCAGCAGGGCCCGTGCCAGCCGGTTGGCGCGCGCGTTGAGCTCGCCGTAGGTCCACTCCCGGTCGCCCCGCGCCGCCGCCACGGCCCGCGGATGCTCCCGGGCCCGCCGCTCGAACAGTTCGTGCGCCCGCGCGTCCGGCAGCGACCGGTGCGGTCCGGCGAACCCGTCGAGCTGCTCACGCACCTCGTCGTCGCCCAGCAGGCTCTGCCGCGCGTGCCCGGCGTCCACGTCGGCCGTCATCAGCCGCAGCGCCGTCAGGTGGTAGCCGGCGATCCGGTCCGCGCAGTCGGCGTCCAGCACGTCCGTGCGGTACCGCAGCCGCAGCACCGGCCGCCCGTCCCGGTCGGACCACCGCACCTGCAGCACACCCTCGTCGGCGAACCCGTCCTCGGCGTCCGGGGGCCCGAGCACGACCTCGTACGACGGCTCGGTCACGCCCAGTTCCCGACGCAGTTCCGCCACCGGGAACTCCCGGTGCGCCCTTACCTCCGCCTCGGCCCGCCGGGCGGCCGACACCAGGTCCCGCCAGGATCCCGTGGGGACGGTGACACGGCAGGGCAGCGGCTCTCCGCGCGCGCCGGCGGCGAGCCCCGTCACCACGTCCTGCTCGCCGGAGAGGGCGGCCAGCACCTTGGCGTGCGCCGCCAGGAGCAGCGCTCCGGCCGGCGCCCCGCACCGCTCGGCGAGGCCGCGCAGGGCCTTGCCGATTTCGTCCGGTACGGCTGTCTCGTGCTCCGCCGTTCCCGGCACCGGCTCCCGGACCCACCGCGGCACCGAGGTGGAGCCGCCGGCGGTCAGCACACGGCTCCAGAACTCCCGGTCCGTATCCACGCGCGCTCTCATCGAATGGCCTTCCTCAACTCACCGTCACCGAAGTGGCGCCGGCCGGGCACGGGGGTGCCGCCAGGTCGCCGTCACCGGGCCGGCCGGCGGCCTCGGGCATGTCCACGGCGGGGTTGCCGCCCCACCGCGCGTGCGGCGGGACCTCCTCGCCCTTCATCAGGAAGGAGTCGGCCGTCAGTACCGCGCCGTCACCCACCGTCACGCCGTAGTGCACATGGGCGCCGACGCCCAGCGTGCAGCCGTCCCCGAGGGTGGTGCCCTCGGACTTGAAGGTGCCGTCCTCCTGCGAGTGGCACTGGATCTTGCTCCCCGCGTTCAGGGTGCAGTCGTCGCCGATGACGGTGAGGGTCCGCTCCGTCAGGTAGCAGCCGTCGTCGAACACCCTGCGGCCGATGCGCACGCCCATCAGGCGCCAGACGAGGCTCTTGAAGGGGGTGCCGTTGAAGATGTTGAGGTAACGGTCCGGAACCTTCCACAGGCGTTCGTGCCGCCAGAAGGTGGGGTCGTAGATGGAGCACAACATGGGGCGCAGCCGGCGGAATCTCATGATCAGGCGTTCCACCAGGACGTGGTAGACGGTGGTGAAGACGAGCGTGGCCGCCAGGTAGAGGGCGATCACCGCCTGCCCGGCGGCGCCGTACAGGTCCACCGAGACGAGGGCGAACAGCGCGAGCCCGAAGGTGTGCACCCACCTGGCGAACAGCATCACGGCCATCGAGCGCAGGTTGTAGCGGTTCTTCGCCGCGAGACGCCGGCGCAGTGTCTCGCCGGTCCTGAGGTCGTCGAACCGCGCGTCGCGCTCCACCGTCCGGGGGATCTCGAAGCACGGCGAACCGAGCAGTCCGACGCCTTCCCTGACCTCCCCGTCGAGGGGCACCATCACCTTCGTCGCCAGCAGGCAGTTCTCCCCCGTCCGGCCTCCGGCGGGATACGCGATGTTGTTGCCCAGGAAGTTGCGCGCCCCGATCGACGCCCGGGAGAGCCGGAACGACGTGCTGGAGTAGTCCGCGTTCACGACGGAGAGTCCGTCGGCCACCATCGTGCCGCTGCCGACGGACACCAGGAACGGAGTCTCGTGCTGCACCTCGGTGCCGAAGTTGGACCCCGTCTGCTCGACGTGCGACAGGTCGTATCCGAGCCCGCGCAGATAGTGCACGATGTAGGAACTGTCACCGAACAGCCAGGCGAAGAACCTGATGTTCGTCATCCGGGCCGTCGCCCGGTGCACCGCGTAGTGGAATCCGTAGAGCGGATACACCCGGTCGGGCCTGACCAGCAGATTCAGCAGGCGCGGCACGGTGTACAGCACCAGCAGGCCGCCCACCACGAAGCCCGCGAACAGCACGAGCGACAGCAGCAGCGCGTCGGGGATCAGTTCCGCCCGCGACAGCGCGGCCGTCTGCGGGTCCAGCCGCTTGCCGAGCGCCGGGACCTCGATGAACAGCATGTACATTCCGCCGACGGCCAGGGGGATGTACAGGAAGAAGAGCTGGGCCAGCGTGACGAACCCGAACCAGGCCCGGCGCACGGTCCCGCACGCGGCCGGTTCGACACGTACGTAGTCGGTCCCGCCGGGTTCCGCCGGGGAGCCGTGCCAGCGCTCGCCGTCCGGGACCGCCTGGCCGCGGTGCAGGGCCGAGGAGTGGCCGAGCTGAGCGTCGTCGCCCATCGACGTGTCGATGTCCAGGACGGTCTTCTCGCCGACGAACACACCCCTGCCGAGGGTGATCCGGCCGGTCTGGATCCGCCCCGAGTGGGCCCGGTAGCCGAGGAGGAACGAGTCCTTGCGGATCACCGTTCCGGCGCCGATCGTCACCAGGTCGGTGCAGACCGGCACGGAGCGGGTGAGGATCGTGACCCCCTTGCCGATCCGCGCGCCCAGGGCCCGCAGGTACAGCACGTACAGCGGGTTCCCGACGAAGAGGATCATCGGGTTCGCGTGCAGCAGTACCTTCAAGAGCCAGAACCGGAGATAACGGGGGCCCCAGAGCGGGAACTCGCCCGATTTCCAGCGGCCCACGAGCACCCACTTGGCGGCGACGGGGAACACGCACAGGGCGATGAACCCGAGGCCCCCGAACAGCAGCGACCGCACATAGATGTCGGCCAGTCCCGAGCCGGCCGCGATCCACTGGTACCCGCGGTCCGTGACGAACCCGGCGACCAGGGAGTACAGCAGGAAAATCAGCAACTGGGAGAAACCGCAGAGGACATGATTACGGCTGCTCGCGCGCGGTACCCGGTCCGGTACAGCGGCCGGTGCCGGTGACGAGGCGGCCGCGGGAGCGGTCTCAGTGAGAGCGGCCGCCAGGCTCCGGATCGTGGGATACCGGTAGATGTCCTTCATGGACGGGGAAGGAAGGTCGGTCCGCTTCCTGACCCGGGCGCAGAACTGCGCCATCACCAGGGAGTTGGCGCCGAGGTCGGTGAAGAAGTGCCCGTCCAGCGGTACGTGCGCGGCGCCCACGACGTCGGCGAGCGCGACGGCGAGTTCCGTCTCGGTGTCCGCTCCCGCCGGGCCCGCGACATTCCGACTGGTGACCGTGCCTTCGTCCGATCCTGCTATCTGGACCTCGGAGGACTGTTCCACCATTCGATCTCCTGCAGGGCATCTGGGACAGCCGACGGCGGGGCACGGTCGGTCCCCGGCCCCAGTGGACCGGGACGCGGCCCGACCGGGCCGTCGGAGGTTCTTGGCGTGTCATTCCTGATCACGAACCGCCATCTTCAGTCTCGGTCGATCACCGTGAGGCTGCCACTTCGCGGCCTTGGTCATGTTTATTACGAATGACCTACATGCCGGGATTTACCGGCCCTCCGGTGGCCGGGGGGCGCGCGGCGGATCACCCGACCGGCGGTCCCCGGCACGCCCCCGAGGCCGTTCACGCTCCGTCCGGCCGGCGCGCCCATGCTCGGGTGAGCCCTGTACGCGCCCCCGCCCGGGCGAGCAGAATCCGCCGTGCCGGCGAGCGGGACACCGGGGGACACCGGGGCGCCGCCACGCCGGCTGCCCAGTCGTCCCCAGGAAGGCAGGTCGGCCCCGTGCTGCTGCGGCTGCCCACGTCCGTGTCCGAAGCGCAGGAGTGTCTGGCCGAGGGCGCCGTGCCGATCGGCGGGGCGACCCTGGTGTGGGCCGCCTGGCAGCGGGACGGCTTCCCCGCGCGGGCCATGTCCCTGCGGGAACTGCCGGAGGCCAATGTGATCGGTCGCGAGGCGCTGGGCGCCGCCGTGGTCCTCGCCCGCCTCGACGACCGGGTGCCGGACGTGCTGCGCCGCGCGGCCGCCTCGGTGGGCACCGGAACCGTGCGCCGTACGGCCACGGTCGGCGGCAACCTCGTGGGCAGCACCCTGCGCTGTCTGCTCCCGCCCGCGCTCGTCCTGGACGCCCGAGCCAGGGTGCTGGGCCCGGACGGCGTCCGCGAGACCGGCCTCGCCGATGCGGCGGCCGGACGCGCGGTGCTGCTCAGCGTCCACTGGCGGGAGCCGGTCGCCGCCGCGTACCGCAAGTTCCCCGGCGCGGACGGCGGGCCGCCGCCCCTGGTCGTCGCCTCGGCGCTGCACGACGTCGAGCCGGGCCCGCGCCTGCGCGTCGCCGTGCGCACCGGCTACGACGTGCTCAGTGAAGACGTCGACCGCGGCGCCGACGCCGAGGACACCCTCGGCGTACTGCGCGAGAGGTCCCTGGGCGGCCTGCCGCCGGTGGCCTGGGAAGCCGTCCGGGAGCAGGTTTCGGGCCTCCTGGGCCGGCCGGAGGGGCGCTGAGCGGTACGCGCGGGGTCAGGCCCACAGCTCCCGGCTGTCGCACACCCGGGCCCCCATGTTCCGCTCCATCATGCGCAGTGCCGCCTCCGCCAGGTCCGCGTGGATGTGCGCCACCGCGTCCCGGGGGATCACCACGTCGAAATGGCGGATGTGGGCGTCGAGGGACGAGTAGAGCACGCACTGCTCGGTGACCTGGCCGGACAGCACGAGCCGATCGATCCCCTGCTGGTGGAGCAGGTACGCCAGCGGGGTGTCGAAGAAGATCGAGTGGCGGGCCTTGACCACGAACAGGGAGCTCCGGTCGGGCCGCAGCGGCTCGACGAGTTCGGCACGCGGCCCGGCCAGCGCGTGCTCCAGCAGTTCGCCGTGGTGGGAGCGCCACTCGCCGAAGTTGTCGTTCACGTAGATCACCGGCACGTCGTTGTGCCGGGCCCGTCCCAGGAGGTCGGTCAGCACGGGCACGACGGAGGTCACCGAGGGGAGCAGCAGCTCGGCGTCCTTGTGGTCATAGGTGTTGATCATGTCGATGACGATCAGCGCGGTCTTGCTCATGCCTGCAGAGTTCCACTCCGCGGGGGCGGGCAACCGGTCGGTGACAGATAACGATCTCGGCGAACACCTTGCGTAATCCACATGCCCCTCTAGCCTCCGGCCATGGCTTTTCTATCGCGTCGCCGCCGAGGGGCACGCCTGGCGCCGGAGCTCGGCGACCAGGACCTGGGCAGGCTGCTGAAGTCCCTGCTGGCGACCACGAGGACTGGAACGATCGCGACGACGGACCTGTGCGCCGCCCAGCTGTCCCGGCTCCTGGGGCAGGAGCCGGGCGACTGGGACCGCCGTACGCACCGCATGAGTGTGCTGGCCGATTTCCTGGCCGGATCGCATCTGGCGCGGTCCTGGGCCACGCGCGAGCCGCGCGACGCGAACGCACTCGTCCTGCACGCCTGGACCGAG
The DNA here is from genome assembly GCF_042884245.1 of Streptomyces sp. NPDC058145. Taxonomy (NCBI): domain Bacteria; kingdom Bacillati; phylum Actinomycetota; class Actinomycetes; order Kitasatosporales; family Streptomycetaceae; genus Streptomyces; species Streptomyces sp. NPDC058145. Next base: position 152,305 of record NZ_JBHVUH010000010.1, read on the forward strand.
GTCGCCCACGCCCGCGCGCGGGGGAGCCTGGAGGACGCGGCCGGCACGGTGGACCGCTGTCTGCGGGCCGCCGAACTGGCGCCGGAGGATCCCACCCCATGGGTCGTCCTCCTGGCGGTGGCACGTGTGGAACGCTGGGCGCAGCCCCGGGTGTTCGGGGTGTGGAACGAGGTGCTCGCGCGTGACCGCTGGAACCGTGAGGCCTATCTGAGCATGCTGGGCTATCTGAGCCCGGCGGAGGCCGGATCGCGCATCCAGGTCCTGGAGTTCGTGGACACCCTGCGGGCCCGCATGCCCGCGAACGCCCCCTGCGCGGCGACGGAACTCACCGCCCAGGTCCAGCAGTACCAAGCCGTGCTCGACCGGGGCGGGTTCGAGGCGCTGGTGGCGCGCAACCACTGGTCCCAGGCGATGGCGGCCCAGGCCCTCGACCGTGTCGTCCACACCTGGGTGCGGCCGGGGTTCCTGAACCACGCCGCGGCCCCGGCCGATCTCAACGTCCTCGCCTACGCGTTGCTGGCCGCCGACCGGCGGGTGGAGGCCCGCGCGGTCTTCGAGGTGCTCGACGGCACCGTCACCGCCTGGCCCTGGCGGGCCGGCGGCGACCCGGTCCAGGAGTTCGAGCAGGCGCGGCGCAAGGCGACGGCCGGTATGTGACCGGCACCCGTTCCCGTTTCAGAGCGCGTCGGTGAGCAGGGGGAGATAGCCGAGGGACTGTCCGGTCGCCGTCGGGTGGTAGGACTCGCCGAGATCCAGCCAGTCGACGCTGTGCAGCCAGGGCTCGGCCGAGCAGATCTCGTGCCCGTCGAAGACGGTCCGTACGTCGACGAAGGTGAAGCCGTGGGCGGCGGCGCGCGCGGCGAGCACCTGGTTGAGATGGTCCGAGGCGTCGTTGAGCGCGGACCGCTCGGTGTCCGGCAGGCCGCCCGAACAACTGCCGTGCAACTGGTACAGGCGCGGATAGCCGAGCACCACGACGCGGGCGGCGGGCGCCTTGCCGCGGATGGCCGAGTAGAGACGGTCGAGGTCGCCCGGCAGCGCCCCGTCCGTGGCGGAGCGGGCCTTGGCCACGGCGGACAGGCACGTGCCGCTGCCGCCCAGCACGCAGGCCGCCATCACGCTGGTGAAGCCCGCGTCCCGGCCGCCCGCCGTGACCGTGACCAGGCCGGTGCGCGGGCCGAGCGCGCCGAGCTGCTTCTTCAGCACGTCGCCGGTCTTGGCGCCGTCGCAGGCCGTGAAGCTGAACGACGAGGGGGAGTGGGCCGCGGCCCACAGGGCGGGGAAGGACAGGCTGCTGCGCAGGCAGCGCGGCGCGGCGGTGAGGTAGCTGCCGGCTCCGACCCCCGCCGAGTAGGAGTCACCGAGGGCCACGTAGCCCGTGGCCGCGATGCCGGGTGCCGCCGCTGTGGCCGCGGGACCGGCGAGGGTGCAGGCGGCCGCGAGGAGAAGGGCGGCCGCCCAGGGCGCTATTCGGGACTTTCTCATGACTCTCCTCTATCCCGGCCCGGCCGGCGCCGCCCCCGCTGGATCCCCCGGCGGCGCGCCCGGGTTGACGGGAGCCGTCGGCCATGACGCGGCCGGGGCGCCCCGTGACGGGAGGTCCGCGGGCCGGACGCGGGTACGTGGTGACGTGCCGTCCGGTCGGCGGACTTCACCCGATGAGCCGTCACCCGCCCGGCGGCGTACCGGCCGCCGCTTACATCGTTGAAGTGCACCGTGCATTGGCATGGACCTGACGCACGAACCGGGACTAGGCTCTGCCCCGCCACGCATGAGAGCGCTCTCAGACATCGGCTGTTCCACCCCCACTCCTGGAACGACGAAGGGCAACCCCCATGAGACGCACCAGACTTGCGCATGCGGCCCTGGCCGCACTCCTCGTCCTCGGCGGACTGAGCGCGGCCGGTACCTTCCCCGCCTCCGCGACCGGCTCCGCCGCCGGATCCGCCACCTCCGCACGACCCGCCGAGCCCGCCTCCGGCGGGATCGTCACCGCCATGCAGCGGGACCTCGGTCTGACCCGAACCCAGGCGGTGGCCCGGCTCGCCGCCGAGAAGACCGCCGCCACCCTCGCCCCCAAGGTGCGCCGCACGGCCGGCGCCGCCTACGCGGGCTCCTGGTTCGACGCCCCGAGCGGGCGCCTGACCGTGGCGCTCACCCCGAACGCCCCGGCCGCCACACGCCGGGCGATCGAGCGATCCGGGGCCACCGTCCGCACCGCCGGGCACAGCGCCCGGCAACTGGACGCGGCCAAGGCGCGCATCGACCGGCTGACCGCGCCCTCGGGGGTCAGCGGCTGGCATGTCGATCCGAAGGCCGGCACGGTCGTCGTCGAGGTCGTGCGTGGTAAGCGGGCCGACAACGATGTCCAGCGCTTCCTGTCCCGGGCCCGCCGGACCGGGCCCGTCACCGTCGAGGCCACCGCGGCTCCGAGGACCCTCGCCGCGGGCACCGTGGGCGGCGACCCGTACTACACCGGCAACGTCCGCTGCTCCATCGGCTTCTCGGTGTACGGCGGCTTCGTCACCGCCGGGCACTGCGGGCAGCCCGGCGCCGGTGTCAGCGGCTGGGACCACTCCTACATCGGCACCTTCCAGGGCTCCTCGTTCCCGGACAACGACTACGCCTGGGTCAGCGTGGGCAGCGGCTGGTGGACGGTGCCGGTGGTGCTCGGCTGGGGCACGGTGCCGGACCAGCTCGTACGCGGCTCGAACGTGGCGCCCGTCGGCTCCTCGGTCTGCCGCTCGGGTTCCACCTCGCACTGGCACTGCGGCACGGTGCTGGCGCTGAACGAGACCGTCAACTACAGCCAGGGCGCGGTGCACCAGCTCACCAAGACCAGTGCCTGCGCCGAACCCGGCGACTCGGGCGGCTCCTTCATCACCGGGGACCAGGCACAGGGCGTCACCTCCGGCGGCTGGGGCAACTGCTCCAGCGGCGGCGAGACCTGGTTCCAGCCGGTCAACGAGATCCTCAACCGATACGGTCTGACCCTGCACACCTACTGACCGCACGCGGCAGCACGGGGGGTTGCGCGCGCCGGCGCGGAACCCCCACCCGCGGCCCCCGGGACCGGGGGCCGCGAGACCGTCCGCGTGACGACACCACCGCGGAACGGATCTCCACCCACGATGCGCGACACCTGGACCACCCGCCCCGAGACCGCCGCCGACGCGGCCGCCGTCCGCGAGATCCACCTCGCCGCCTTCGGCACCCCGCTGGAGGCCGACCTCGTCGACGCCCTGCGCGCCGACCCCGCCTGGATCGACGGGCTGTCCCAGGTCAGCTCCGGGACGGACGGCGCACCGACCGGCCACGCGCTGCTGACCCGGTGCCACATCGGCGACGTTCCGGCCCTGTGCCTCGGCCCCGTCGCCGTACACCCCGAGCACCAGCGCACCGGCGCCGGATCGGCGGCCGTGCGCGCCGCCCTCCGGGCCGCCGGGGCCCAGGGCGAGCGCCATGTCGTCGTCCTCGGACACCCGGAGTACTACCCGCGCTTCGGCTTCGGCCGCGCCCGCGCCCACGGCATCGGCCTGACCATCGACGTACCGGACGAGGCCCTGATGGCCCTCACCCTGGACGCCGGCAGCCCGCTGCCCGCCGGAACCGTGCGCTACGCCGTGCCGTTCGGCATCTGAGACGACCGCGCCGCGCGGGGCACTGCCGCCCCGCGCGGCGCGTGGTCCGGACGCAGGGCAGGTCACTGACCGCCGAGTCCGGTCGTGGCGACGGACTTGACGATGTGACGCTGGAAGAAGACGAAGACCACGACGAGGGGGAGCGCCGCGAGGACGGCGGACGCCATGGTCTGCGCGTACTGGATGCCGTAGGCGTCCTTCACCGAGGTGATACCGACCGGCAGGGTCATCAGCCCCGGGTCCGACGTCGAGACGAACGGCCACAGGAAGTTGTTCCAGGCCCCGATGAACACGAAGATCGCGACGGCGGCCAGCATGGGCCGCGACAGCGGCAGCAGCACGGACCAGAAGATGCGCCAGTGGCCCGCGCCGTCGATGCGCGCGGCCTCCTCCAGCTCCCGCGGCAGCGAGTCGAAGTGCTTCTTCAGGATGAACACCATGACCGGCGCCACCGTCTGCGGCAGGATCACCGCCGCGTAGGTGTCGACCAGGTGCAGGGCGAGCATCTGCCGGAACCACGGCACGATGAGCAGTTGCGGCGGCACCAGTACCGCCGCCACGGTGAGCGCGAACAGCCACCGGCGCCCGGCGAACACCGTGCGGGAGAAGGCGTATCCGGCCATGGCGGAGACCAGCACCGTGATGACCGTGACCGCCGCGGACACCAGGAAGCTGTTGAGCATCCACAGCGGAAGGTCGCCGCGCTCCCACACCGTCGAGAACCCGTGCAGCGTGAAGCCGTGCCGGGGCAGGAACCACTGCCCGGGATCACTCGCGTCCTGCTCGGACTTGAACGCGGTGAGCAGGGCCCAGGCCATCGGCAGCAGCCACACCAGGGCGAGCACCGCGAGCACGGCCAGGGCCAGTCCCCGGGCGAGCCGGCTCTCCCCGAGGGTGAGGTTCCCTTCCGGCCGGGCGGCCCGGCGCGGCCCGCCCGGGCCTCTCGACGGACGCGTGGCGCGGACCGGCGCGGCCGGGCGGACGGGCAGTTCGGTGGAGGTCATGTCACTTCTCCCGGCGGCGGAGGGCGGCGTACTGGGCCGCGGAGGCGATGAGGACGAGGGCGAAGAAGACGTAGCCGACCGCCGAGGCGTAGCCCAGCCGGTAGCCGGTGAAGCCGACGTCGTACATGTACTCGATGACCGGGCGGGTCGAGTTGTTCGGTCCGCCCTTGGTCAGCAGGTACACCTGGTCGAACACCTTCAGCGAGGCCAGGATCTGCAACACGGTGATGACGCCGGTGATCCGGCTCAGCTGCGGCAGCGTGATCGACCACAGCCGCCGCCAGGCACCCGCCCCGTCGATGGCCGCCGCCTCGTACAGGTGGTCCGGAATCGCCTGCAACGCGGCCAGGTACAGCAGGAAGTTGAAGCCGACGGTCCACCACAGGGTGGTCAGCACGATCGCCCACATCGCCACGGACTCGTCGCTCAGCCAGGACACCGGTCCGAGGCCGGCCACCTCCAGGAGGTGGTTCAGGAGCCCGAGGTCCGGCTGGTACAGCCAGATCCACAGCAGGCTCACCACGCCGACCGGGAGCAGATAGGGCGCGAAGAGCGCCAGCCGCCACACCCACTGGCCCGGCAGGCCGGTGTGCACGAGCAGCGCCATGCCGAGCGCCACCGCGACGAGCGGGACCGTCGACAGGGCGGTGAACCACACGGTGTGGCCGAGTGAGCGCCACATCTCGGCGTCCCCGAGGGCCTCGGTGAAGTTGTCCAGGCCGACGAAGGACGGCGCGTGGGCCGACAGCGAGGTGTCGGTCAGGCTCATCCACAGGCCCTGGACCAGCGGCCACACCATGAAGAGGGCGAACAGGACGAGGAAGGGCAGCGCGAACAGCAGGCCCGGGGGCAGCAGCCGGCGCGCCGACGGGGCCCCGGTGCGGGGCGAGGCATGGGGAGAGGACATCGTTGTGCCTCCTGCGCGGTGGATCGCAGCCGGGTCAGGCCGGGCTGGGCTTGGAGAGGAAGGTGTTCAGGCGCCGCACCATCGCGCGCGCCGCGCGGTCGGGGGCGAGACCGTCGAGCAGGGCCTGCTGCAGGACCTGCGACATCGCGTTCTGGAAGTCCGAGCCGGCGCCCGCGAACCACACGGACGGGTCGAGCACCACATGGTCCTGGGCCTTCGCGTAGTGCGACTGCGGCTGGAGTCCGGCGTACGCCGACGTACGGGTGACCGGGCCGTAGGCGGGGATGTGCCCGGCCGTCGCCCAGATCTGGCCTGCCTTCAGCAGCGCCGCCACCGCCTGGTGCGTACGACGGCGGCGCTCGGGGTCCGGGTCCGGGTGGTGCGGAAGGACGAAGGAGTGCGAGTCGGCGTAGACGGCCGGGGTGCCGAACACCGTCGGGAACGGGGCGGCCCCCACGTTCTTGTCCGAGGTGCGGAAGGTGCCCAGTTCCCACTCACCGGAAAGGATCATCGCCGTCTGCCGGTTGGTGAAGGCGGCGATCGCCGAGGCGTAGTCGAGCCGCCTGGGGTTCACGCGGCCGTCGACGATCTTGGCCATGAAGGCGATGACCTCGGCCATCCGGTCCACGTCGACCTCGGCGGGCCCGCCCTCCGGCAGCCGGAACGCCCCGCCGGTCTGCCGGTACAGGCCATAGAACAGCCGCCATCCCTGAGCGGTGTCGGTGACGTACCCGAAGGCGATGCCCTGCTTGCCCGAGGCCTTGGCCAGTTCGCGGCCCGCCGCCAGGAACTGGCCGGGGGAGGAGAACGCGTCGGTGTCCAGCGCCCCGTCGCGGGTGAGCAGGCCGGCCTCGCGGGCCGGTTCCGGGTGGTAGAAGACGATGAACGGGTGTGTGTCCAGCGGGATCGCGTAGGTGTGGCCGTCGAACTGGGTCCGGGACCACACGGCGTCGGTGAAGGCGTCCTCGGTGATGCCGTACTCCGCCAGGACGTCCAGGTCCCACGGGTCCAGCAGTCCGGTGGGGGCGTAGCCGGCCAGCCGGGACATGTGGGAGATCGCCATGTCGGGGCCGCGCCCGCCGGCCGAGGCCATGGCGAGCTTTGTGTAGTACGGGGTGCCCCACTCCAGCACGGTGCGCTCGATACGGGTGCCCGGCATGCCGGGGCGCGCCGCGCGCACCATGTCGTTGAGCAGTCCGCCGTCGGCCCCGCTGAACAGGTCCCACAGACGGACGGTCGAGGCGTCGGCCGCCTGGGCGGAACCGCAGCCACTGAGCGCACCGGCGCCCAGGACCGCGGCACCGGAGGCGAGCGCGGCCGTCAGCACCCGGCGCCGCGAGGGCGCGGGCGGACCGACGGGTGCGGGTATGCCGGTCATACAGCTCCTCTCCTACGGGCGGCGGCCCGCGGGACGCCCCTCGCGCCCCGCGGGTGCCACCCCATGGACATACATCGATGTAAATCGCATGGTCGTGCGTCCCTCCCGCGGTCGCGGGAAGGGGTGAGATGTCACCGGGTGCTCTCGAAGGCCGCCGGACGGGTCTGGGCGGCGCGCAGCAGCGCGGTGTCGACCTTCTCGGAGCGGTCGAAGCGGTAGACGCCGTTGCGCTCCTGGAAGACGTCGGTGAGCTGGGTGTAGCAGTACCCGAACATGTCCGGGTCGTCGAGGAGCACGGCGGTCAGCCCTGTGAAGCGCTCGACGAACTCCTCGGCGGTGCATGGGCGTTCGCCGTAGCCCCAGGAGGCCTCGGTGTCGTCACCGGCGGCGTTCGCCGCTGCCTGCGGATCCCACCAGACACCGCCGAACTCACTGCAGAAGTACGGCTGACCGCGGTAGGGCAGCGACCAGGGGCGGCCGTCCGGGCCGGTGTTGACGTACGGCCGGTCCGCCGCCAGACCGGCCATCGTCTTGGCGAAGGCGGCCGGATCCTGCTCGTAGCAGTGGGAGTCGTAGACGTCCGTCTCGGCCACCCGGTGGGCGTAGCCGGAGGCGTCGACGACGGGCCGGCTGGGGTCAGCCTGTTTGGTGGCGAGGAACATCGCCCGGGTGACGTCGTCGAGCCCGGTGATGCGGTCGTGCAGGTGCTGGTAGGTCTCGTTCAGCGGGCACCAGCCGACGATCGAGGGGTGCGAGTGGTCACGCTCCAGCGCCTCCAGCCACTGGGCGACGTAACTGGCGTCCGGGCGCTGGTTGTCGTCGCGCACACCGGTCTCGCAGCCCCAGTCGCCGAACTCGCCCCAGACCAGGTAGCCGAGGCGGTCGGCGTGGTACAGGTAGCGCTCCTCGAACACCTTCTGGTGCAGCCGGGCGCCGTTGAAGCCCGCCGCGAGACCCAGTTCGATGTCGCGCACCAGGTCGGCGTCGCTGGGCGCGGTCATCAGCCCGTCCGCGTAGTAGCCCTGGTCCAGGACCAGGCGCTGGAAGACCGGTTCGCCGTTGAGCAGCAGCCGCTTGCCGTGGATCGCGACCGAGCGCAGACCGGCGTAGGAGCGGACGGAGTCGACGACCTCGCCGCCGGCGTCCAGCACCTGCAGGTCGAGGTCGTACAGGTGCGGGTCGGCGGGCGACCACACCCGGCGCCGGTCCTCCGGTACGGCCAGCACCAGGCGGGGGGTGAGGCCGAGGTCGGCCCGGGACTCGGCGGTGACGACCGGGCCGTCCGGGTCGCTCAGGATGGCGCGGACCCGGTGGCCGGGCGCGTTGGCGGTGAGCGGCAGCTCCACATGGAAGGAGGCGGAGGCCAGGTCGGGTGTGACGCGCGGGCGCCTGAGGGCGACCGAGCGGGGCACCGGCTCCATCCAGACCGTCTGCCAGATGCCGGTCGTACGGGTGTAGTGGCAGTGCGAGTTGGCGTACCAGGTGGCCTGCTTGCCCCGGGCCTGGACGCCGTGCCGGCTGTCCCGGGCGCGCACCACGACGGTCAGCTCCCGGCCCGGGGCGGCCAGGTCGCCGAGGTCCGCGCTGAACGGGGTGAAGCCGCCCCGGTGCCGGGCCACCTCGGTGCCGTCCACCCACACCGCGGTGTCGTGGTCGACGGCCCCGAAGTGCAGGAGCACGCGGGCGTCGGTCCAGTCGCCCGGGATCGTCACCGTGCGCCGGTACCAGACCGCCTCGAGGAAGTCGGTCTCGCCGACACCCGAGAGCTCCGACTCCGGGCAGAACGGAACGACGATGCGGCCGGTGAGCGGGCGGTCCCTCAGCCCGCGCTCCAGGCCGGTGTCGGAGCGGTCGATCTCGAACTGCCACTCGCCGTTGAGATTCAGCCATGCCTCACGGACGAACTGCGGCCTGGGGTACTCGGGTCGGGGCAGGTCCGTGGGGTGCGGGACGGGCATGGTGCTCCTTGCGTCCGGGGTGCCGTTCGGTGCGAGCACATGGCATCATGAGATTTACATCGATGTAAACACCTGGGACGGAAGAGGACCGGGGCCGGGACGGGGGCCGCCCGGATCGGCTCGGAACCGGACCGTGCCCATCGGTATGATCCACGGCAGGCGGGAGGATGATCGGCGTGGCAGCCAGACCGAGGATCAAGGACGTGGCGGAGTACGCCGGGGTCTCACCCAAGACCGTCTCCAACGTGATCAACAACTTCGAGCACGTCTCGGACCGGACCAGGACCGCCGTCCAGGAGGCCATCGACGCCCTGGGCTACCGGGTCAACATCGCGGGACGCCAGCTCCGCCAGGGCCGTACCGGGATGATCACGCTGGCCGTTCCGGAGCTGGACGTCGCCTACTTCTCCGAGCTGGCCAAGCATGTGACGGCCGAGGCGGACCGCCGCGGCCGCACCGTGCTGCTCCACCAGACCGGGGGAGCGCGGGAGCGTGAACTCGCCGCGCTGCACGGCTTCGACGCGCAGTTCTCCGACGGCGTCGTCCTCAGCCCGCTGTCCCTGCTGCCGCGCGACCTCGCCACCCGTGACCGGCGACTGCCCGTCGTCCTGCTCGGCGAGCGCTCCGCGGCCGGCACCACCGACCACGTGGGCATCGACAACGTCGGCGCCGCCCGCGAGGCCACCGAGCACCTGCTCTCCCGCGGGCGCCGGCGCATCGCCGTGATCGGTGGCTCGGTCCGCGGCCGGCAGGGCACCGACCGGCTGCGCACCGACGGCCACCGCGAGGCGCTGACCGCCGCCGGACTGCCCTTCGCGGAGGACCTCGTGGTACCGGTGCGGGCGTACCACTGGCAGGACGGCGCCCGCGCGGCCACCGCGCTGCTGGACCGGCCCGCGCCGCCGGACGCCCTGCTCTGCCTCAACGACCACCTCGCGCTGGGCGCGCTGCGCGCTCTGCACGAGGCGGGCCGGTCGGTGCCCGGCGACCTCGACGTCATGGGCTTCGACGACATCGAGGCCTCCCGCTTCAGCGTCCCCTCCCTGACGACCGTCGCCCCCGACAAGGAGGAGATCGCCCGCAGCGCCGTGTCCCTCCTGCTGGACCGCATCGACGACCCGGAGTCCGGCTCCCCTGAGGACCGGGTCGCGGGCCACCGGGTGATCGTGCGGGAGAGCACCGGGGGCTGAGTGGACTTGCGGTGGGACGGGCGGAGGCGCCTGCGGGGCGGGCGGCACGGGGCCGATGGGCCGCACGCCGGGCCGAGCCTCGTGCGGAGCGCGACCGTTGTCACTCGTGGGGTACGCAGGAGCCCGGCCTCACTCTTGGGCGTGTGAGCCTGGGTGTCGCTCGCGGGCGCCGCGTACGGGTCCGGTGTCACTCAGGGGTGTGTGAACCGGGTTGTCACTTGTGGGCCATAGTGGCCCGGCGGAGCAACAGTCAAGACCTGTGGATCAGGTTGTTGCCTTTAGCCGCCAGATTCCCGCCCACCCCAACTCCTGTCCCTCACCGACCTGTTGCTTGCGGGCGCACCCTACCTGCCGGCTCCGGCAGCGCGCGTGAAGCCGGTGTGACCCGTAGGCCCGCGGGCCCGGTCGGTGTTCACGGGCGCGCGGGCCTACGGGCGATTTCGCGGGGCCCGACGCACCGGGAATCCGGCGGAGCCGCGAGCGGCGGCGGGCCGGCGGTTCACAGCACCCGGCGCCGGCGTCCCAGCCATGTCTGGGCGATGACGACCACCGCGAGGAAGGCGCCGCTGACCACCTGCTGGTAGGCCGAGTCCAGGGAGCCGATCTGGTTGATGACGTTCTGGATGACCTTCAGCAGCGCCACGCCGACGAGTGAGCCGCTGATGAACCCGAACCCGCCGGTCAGCAGAGTGCCGCCGATGACCACCGCCGAGATCGCCTCCAGTTCCATGCCGGAACCGAGGATCGTCACCCCCGACAGCAGCCACGCCGCGTTCAGCGCGCCCGCGAGACCCGCGCACAGCCCGGACACGGTGTAGACGGCGACCTTGGTGCGGGCCACCGGCGCGCCCATGAGCGCCGCCGCGTCCTCGTTGCCGCCGACCGCGTACACGTACTGACCGAAGCGCGTGCGCCGCAGCACCACCGCGCCCAGCACGAACAGCGCCAACGTGATCCAGACCGGCACGCCGACGCCGAGCAGCGAACCCTGCCCGAGCCGGGTGAAGAAGGCGCCCTTGTCCACGAGATACGTCCGTGAGCCCTCGTCGGTCAGCACGAGCAGGACGCCGCGCGCACCGAGCATGGAAGCCAGGGTCACGATGAACGGGGCCAGCCCCGAGCGCGCGATCAGCAGCCCGTTGAGCAGGCCGACGAGCCCGCACACCACGAGCGGCAGCAGCAGCGCCACCGCGGTGCCGTACTGCGAGCCCCACGCCGCGAGCACCCCGCCGAGGGCGAACAGCGAACCCACCGACAGGTCGATGCCGCCGGTGACGATCACGAAGGTCATGCCGAGCGCGACAACGGCGAGGAACGCCGACGACAGCGCCATGTTCTCCAGGTTGTCACCGGTCAGAAAGGTGTCGAAGCTCAGTGAGGCGACGACCATCGCGAGCACCAGGGTGACCAGCGCGCCGTGCTGCTGGGCGAGCGCGCTCAGCCGCTCCGAACGGCTCGCGCCCGGCGGCTCCTCGCCGGCCTGGGCGGTGGGGGCATCCTTCCGCCTGGTGGCTTCCCCGGCATCCGTGGTCATCGCTTCCCCCGTTCGCGTGCCGCGTACACGGCACCGACGATCACCACGGCCTGCGCGATCTGCGTCCATGACGGGGGCAGGTCGTGCTTGATGAGCGTGGTGGTGAGCAGTTGGATCAGTACGGCGCCCGCGACCGTGCCGCCGATGCGGACCCGGCCGCCGCTGAGCGGGGTGCCGCCGACGACCACCGCGGTGATGGCGGACAGTTCCATCAGAGTGCCCAGCGAGGTGGGGTCGCTCGCGGTGAGCCGGGCGGTCGCCAGCACGCCCGCGACCGCGGCCAGCGCGCCGGAGCACACGTACACCACGACCAGTACGCGGCGCACGGGCAGTCCCGCGAGGCGGGCGGCCGGCCGGCTGTCGCCGATGGCCAGCAACTGCCTGCCGAACGTGGAGCGCCGCACGACGAACGCCACGAGCAGTGCCAGCGCCGCCGCGATCAGCACCAGATAGGGGACGCCCAGCACGTCCCCGGAGCCGAGGGCCGCCAGGCCGGGGTCGTGGACGTCCTTGAGCTGGGGGAGCAGCACCAGGGCGAGCCCCCGGGCGGCGACCATCAGCGCGAGCGTGGCGACGATCGGCTGCACGCCGACGAAGGCGACCAGCGCCCCGCTCGCGAGGCCGGCCACCACGCCGCCGAAGACCGCGATCAGCGTGGCGATCCAGGGGCCGTAACCGAGGTACAGCGACAGCAGTGAGGTGGACAGTGCCATCACCGAGCCCACCGACAGGTCGACGCCCTCGGTGCCGATGGCGAGCGCCATGCCGAGCGCCACGATCAGCACGGGCGCGACCTGGACGGCCTGGGTGCGGAAGTTCGCCGCGGAGGCGAAGTACGGGGTGAAGACGAAGTTGAACAGCAGCAGGACCACCACACCGCCGTAGACGCCGTAGTCCTGCAGCAGGCGCAACGCCCGGTCCCGGTCCACGGTGCCTCGGGCGAGGCTCAGTTCAGTCATCGTGCCCTCCGGCCGGTACGGCGGCGATCGCGCGCATCAGCTCGTCCTCGGTGACGGCGTCGCCGGTCAGCTCGCGCACCACCGCCCCGTCCTTGAGGACGATCACACGATCGCTGCCCTCGATCAGTTCCTCGGTGTCGGAGGAGATCAGCAGCACCGCCAGGCCGTCGTCGGCCAGTTCGTCGACGAGTGCCTGCACCTCCGCCTTGGCACCCACGTCGATGCCCCGGGTCGGCTCGTCCAGCAGCAGCACCTTGGGGTGCAGGGCGAGCCATCGGGCGAGCAGCACCTTCTGCTGGTTGCCGCCGGACAGTTCGCCCACCTTCTGGTGCGGTCCGGCCGCCTTGATGCGCAGCCGCTTCATGAAGGTGTCGACGATCCGGTCCACGCGGGCGTCGTCGACCAGGCCGAACCGGGACAGCCCCGGCAGCGCGGCGAGCGCGATGTTCTCCCGTACCGACAGGCCCGGCACGATGCCCTCGGTCTTGCGGTCCTCGGGGAGCAGGCTGATGCCGGCCCGGATCGCCGCCGCGGTGGAGCCCCCGCGTACCGGCTCACCGGCCACCACGACCCTCCCGCCGTCGACGGGCAGGGCGCCCGCGATGGCCTTCGCGGTCTCGCTGCGTCCCGAGCCGAGCAGTCCGCCGAGCCCGACCACCTCGCCCGGCCGCAGGGAGACCGACACGCCGGCCAGTTGATGACGGATGCTCAACCCCTCCGCTTCGAGCACCGGTTGGGCCGCGGCGTCGTGAGAGCCGGTGAACTTGGTGAGCCCCTCCTTGCGCACGTCGCCGATCTCCCGCCCGAGCATGAGAGCGACCAGCCGGAGCCGGTCCAGCTCGGCGAGCCGGCCGGTGTGCACCACCCGGCCGTCCCGCAGCACGGTGACCGTGTCGCAGATCTCGTACAGCTCGTCCATGCGGTGACTGACGTAGATCACCGCGATGCCCCGCTCCCGCAGGGTCCGGATCACCCCGAACAGCGTGCGCACCTCGCGGGGCTCCAGTGAGGAGGTGGGCTCGTCCATGATCACGACCCGGGCGTCGAGCGCCACGGCCCGCGCCAGCGCGACCATCTGCTGTGCGCCGACGCCCAGTTCACGCAGCGGACGGCGGACGTCGACCCGAATGCCGAGACCACGCAGGGTGTCCTCCGCCTCCCGGTTCATCCGGCGGAAGTCGATCAGACCGAGCCGGCCGCGTGGCTCGCGGCCGAGGAACAGGTTCCGCGCCACGCTCATCAGCGGGACGAGGTTGACCTCCTGGTAGATGGTGGAGATCCCCGCCTGCTGCGCCTGAAGCGGCGTGGCGAAGCGGACCGGGGAGGCGTCGTAGGACATCTCGCCGGCGTCGGGCTGGTACACGCCGGTGAGCACCTTGATCAGGGTCGACTTGCCCGCGCCGTTCTCACCCACCAGTGCGTGCACCTCCCCGGCGCGAGCGGTGAAGTCCACCTCGGACAACGCCCGTACGCCGGGGAAGGTCTTGCACAGTCCGGTGACCGTGAGCATCTCAGAAGGCCTTGCCCAGGTCGGACTTGGCGTTGGCCTCGGTGTAGGAGCTGTCCTGGATGACGATGTCCTGCGCGACCTTCTGGCCCTGGGTGAAGCTGTCCAGGGTCTGGAAGGCCAGCGGCCCGAAGCGCGGGTTGGACTCGATCACACCGGAGATCCAGCCGTCCACGATGCCCTGCACGGCGTTGCGCGTGCCGTCGATGGTCACGATCTTCACGTCACCGGGCTTCTTGCCCGCGCTCTTGAGGGCGTTGACCGCGCCGAGGCCCATCTCGTCGTTCTCGGCGTAGATGCCCTTGATCCCCGGCTTGGACTGGATCAGGTTCTCGGTGACCGACTGGCCCTTCTCCCGGGCGAACTCGGCGGTCTGCCGGAACACGATCCTCAGGCCGGGCGCCTTCTCCTTGACGCGGTCCTCGAAGCCCTTGGTGCGTTCGGTGGTGACGTTGTTGCCGGCCGCGCCGAGCAGGACGGCGATCTCGCCCTTGCCGCCGGTCGCGGCGATCATCTGGTCGGCCGCCCGCTTGCCCTGTTCGACGAAGTCGGAGCCGATGAAGCTCACATAGTCCTTGCAGGCGGTGGCGTTGATCTTGCGGTCGACCGTGACGATCGGGATGTGCTTGGCGGCCGCCGTGCGCAGCACGGGCTCCCAGCCGTCCGAGTTGAGCGGCGCGATGACCAGGAGGTCGGCACCCTTGGCGATGAGGTCCTGGACGTCGCTGATCTGCTTGGAGAACTGCGACTGGGCGTTGGCGGTGAGCAGTTTGACGCCCCGCTTCCGTGCCTCCGCCTTGATGGAGGCGGTCTCCGCGATCCGGAAGGGGTTGGCCTCCTTCTCGGACTGGGAGAACCCGACGGTGGCGGACTTCAGGTCCAGCTTCTTGCCGCCGTAGGCGTCGATGGCGCAGGACGGTCCGGAACCGCCGCTCGGCGAGGCGACGACCTGGCCGGCGTCCTTGTCCTGCGAGGCGGCCTTGTCGCCGCCGGAGTCGTCCTCCGACTTGGCGCATCCGGTCATGAGGGCCAGGCTCGTGGCGAGTCCGGCGGCGATGAGGGTCCGCGTACAGGCGCGACGCAGTGGTGCTGTGGGCTTCATGGGAGTCCCCAAACGGCGTGGCCCCGGCGCGCCGTTGGCGCTCACGGGGGTAGGACGGCTTGCGGTCAACGCGGCGTGCACGTCGTTCAGGGGAGGTTTTTACATCGTTGGAAGAGCGTTGTAAACCCTCCCGTCCGAAATCCCGGTCAGGCGCCCGGGGTTCGGCCTCACCGTCGCCCGAGTGTGCTCTCCCGCTCCACCAGCCGGAATTCGGCGGTGAGTTCGCGTCCGCCGGGCGCCTCGCGCCCCGACAGACTGCGCAGCAGCGAGCCCACCGCCATCCGCGCGATGGCCTGCTTGTCCGGCGCGATCGTGGTGAGCGACACCGCGCCGAAACGGCCTTCGGCGATGTCGTCGAAACCCACCACGGCGACGTCCCACGGCACCCGCAGACCGCGCTCGTGCAGCACCCGCATCGCACCGATCGCGATCAGGTCGTTCAGCGCGAACACCGCGTCCGGCCGCACACCCGAGTCGAGCAGCTCGGCCATGGCTCGGGCGCCGTCGTCCCGGTCCCAGCCGCCGACCGGGACCACGAGGTCGTCCGGCGCCGGCACCCCGGCCGCCGCCAACTCCTGCCGCCAGCCCACGAGTCGCAGGTGGGCCGGGCGGTTCGCGGAGTCCGTGCGGGCGCCCAGGTAGGCGATCCGGGTGCGGCCCCGGCCCAGCAGATGGCGTACCGCGGCCCGGGCGGCGGCCACGTTGTCGATGGCGATGTGGTCGTGCGGGGCGTCGTACTCGCGCTCGCCGAGCAGCACCAGCGGAACGTCGTCGGACCGCCCCTGCAGGTCCTCGGCCTCCAGCTCCAGCGGGCTGAGGATGAGTCCGTCGATCACCCGGGCCCGGAAGCCCTGACTGACCAGCACCTCCTGCTCACGCCTGCCGCGGGTGTGGTCCAGCAGCACGGTGAACTCGTGCTCCGCCGCCGCGTCGACCACCGCGCTCGCCAGTTCGGCGAAGTAGGGGTTGCCCAGCTCCGGCACGGCCAGCGCGATGATGCCCGTGCGGCCCTTGCGCAGGTGCCGGGCGGTCAGGTTCGGCCGGTAGCCGAGCTCGTCGATGGCCTGCTGCACCCGGGACCGCATCGCCGGTGTGACGTGCGGATAGTTGTTCACGACGTTGGACACGGTCTTGATCGAGACGCCGGCCCGCTCGGCCACGTCCTTCAGGCTGACCCGCAAGGGGATCTCCTCGCATCGATGGGAGCTCCGAAGGGCGGAGCCATGTCGTGACTCTGGACAGCGGCCGGGAGCCGTGCTCTCATGCCAACTGCTGTGCTTCCAACGTTGTACAGACTGAAGCAGAGAGCCGCCACCCTTCCTCAGCCACAGGGAGATCCGTGCGCATCAGATCACTCCGACATCGACTCTCACTCCTCCTGGCGGCCGCCCTCGGCGTGGCCGGACTGACCGCGGCGCCCAACGCCACCGCGGCGGACGACCCCGTGGAGGTCCATGGCCTCAAGGGCGAGTACTACACCCAGTCCGCCCCCGGAGCCTTCGACTTCGACCAGCTCAAGGCCACCGGATTCGACCCGAAACTCGACTTCGACTCCCTGGAGTCCCGCCTGAACTCGGCGACCGGACGGTCGGACGACGTCAACGTCCGCTGGACCGGCCGGATCGTGCCCGAGAAGACCGGCGCCACCACCTTCTCGATCATCGGCGACAACGGATTCCGCCTCTGGGTCGACGGCAAACTCGTCATTGACCACTGGGTCGACGACTGGGACCGCGAACAGACCGGCGGACCCGTCGAGTTGACCGCCGGCAAGGCGTACGACATCAAGGTCGAGTACTTCGAGCACTACGGAGGCTCCAACCTCCACCTGCGCTGGACGCCGCCGGGCGGCACCAAGGCCGCCGTACCGCAGTCGGCGTTCCTGCTGCCCGAGGGATACGCCTACGACGGCGCCATCGCCACCACCGTCCTGAAGGACGGCCGTACCCTGCGGCTCGACTTCGCCCAGGCGCTGGCCAAGCCCACCGCCGCGCTGACCAGTCACCTCGACGCCGTCATCGGCGGCGCCACCTGGCCGCTCGGCAGCGCCCGGCTGGACCCCGCCGACCCCAGATCCCTGCTGGTCTCCCTGAAGGAACCCGTCGTCGGCGACAAGTCCGGCACCGCGCCCGGCCTGGCGGACGTCCGCTACGACGGCGAGGGCGGACTCACCAGCGAGGACGGCAACGTTGTCAGCGCGTTCTGGAGCAGTGGCGGCAACCACTCCACCTACGAACTGCGCACCAAGTGGGCCGACGACGTCACCCCGGCCACCGCACACCGCGAGTACCCCAGACCGCAGTTGACCCGCGACGCCTGGCGGAACCTCAACGGGAGCTGGCAGTTCGCCGCGGCCAAGCAGGGCGAACAGCCGCCGGTGGGCCGCACCCTGGGTGAGCGGATCCTGGTCCCGTACCCCGTCGAGTCCCAGCTCTCGGGCATCGAACGGCACGAGGACCGCATGTGGTACCGGCGCACCTTCACCGTCCCGGCCGGCTGGAAGGTCGGCGACCACAAGCGGCTCCAGCTGAACTTCGGCGCCGTCGACTGGCAGGCCGAGGTCTACGTCAACGGCACCAGGGTCGCCGAACACGAGGGCGGCTACGACAAGTTCAGCGCCGACATCACCGACGCCCTCAAGCCCGGCCGCACCCAGGAACTGATCGTCGGCGTCTACGACCCGACGGACGCCTCGGGCGGCGAGAACCCGCCGATGGGCAAGCAGCGCCTGGACCCGAGCGGCATCTGGTACACCCCGTCCTCCGGTATCTGGCAGACCGTGTGGCTGGAACCCGTCGCCGCCGACCACGTCGACCAGCTGAAGCTGACCCCGCACGTCGACACCGGCACGCTCACCGTGGAGCCGCAGGGTGTGCGCGACGGCGTACCGGTCACCGCGACCGCCTACGACGGCAAGCGCCGGGTGGCCACGGTCACCGGCAGCACCGGCGGGCCCCTCACCCTGAAGATCCCGAAGGCCCGTCTGTGGTCGCCGGACGATCCGTTCCTCTACGACCTCAAGGTGAAGGCCGGCGACGACCGCGTGGGCAGCTACTTCGGGATGCGCTCCATCGCCGTGGAGAAGGTCAACGGCGTGCCGCGCACGGTCCTCAACGGCAAGCCGGTCTTCATGATGGCCACCCTCGACCAGGGCTTCTGGCCCGACGGCCTGCACACGGCGCCCAGCGACGAGGCACTGGCCTACGACCTGAAGATGCACAAGCGGATGGGCTTCAACTCCGTCCGCAAGCACATCAAGGTCGAACCCGACCGCTGGTTCTACTGGGCCGACCGGCTCGGCCTGCTGGTGTGGCAGGACATGCCGGCCATGACGGCCGGGGTGAACCCGTCGACCGCTGCCCGCGCCGAGTACGAGCGGGAGATGAAGCAGATGATCGACGAGCACATCAGCAGCCCGTCGGTCGTCATGTGGGTGGTCTTCAACGAGGGCTGGGGCCAGTACGACATCGGCCGCGTCGCCTCCCAGGCCAAGGCCTGGGACCCCACCCGCCTGGTGAACAACATGTCCGGCCTCAACCTGGGCGCGGACGGCGGAGCCGGCGACATCATGGACGAGCACGGCTATCCGAGCCCGGCCCTGCCACCGCATCCGGACGGCGAACGCGCCCTCGTCGCGGGCGAGTACGGCGGTCTCGGCCTCGCGGTGCCGGGCCACGCCTGGTCGGTGCAGCAGTCGTACGTCGACGTCGATCCCAGCACCTACACCGACGACTACCTGAAGAAGCTCGGCGAGGTGCACGCGCTGGCCTGCAAGGGCGGCAACGGCGCCGTGTACACGCAGATCTCGGACGTCGAGGGCGAGCTCAACGGCCTGATGACGTACGACCGCAAGGTGACCAAGCCCGACGTGCGGCGACTGAAGGCGGCCCAGGACGCGCTGATCGACGACGCGTCACGGGCGGTCGTGGCGGGCTGCGCCTGACCTCGGGGCAGCAGCGGCCGTCGCCTCCCCGCGAACCGCCGTACCGCTGCCCGGGGTCGCTGCTGTGACCGTCACCGGCCCGGTCCATCCACCGCATCGACGGCGGGTGGCCCGGGCCGGGCCCGCACGGACGAGGAATGGGCGGATCCGTGAGCCTGCCCCGGCGTACAGGGGGCAGACGGGGCTGGGAAGGAACTTCTCAGGAAAGGAATCCACCCATGCTCGGCATAGGCGCGGCAGTACTGTTCTTCATCGCATTCCTGATCAACGCGGCGGACCTCGGCACCAACGACACGTTCTCCTCGGTCAACGTCATGCTGCTGGGCCTGACCCTGCTGGCGCTGCACGTGGCGGGCATCGGCTCCACGTGGTCCCGCAGACGCTGAGCCCCCCGACATGCGAACGGCCGATGACGTTCCGTCATCGGCCGTTCTCCGTTCTCAGGGCCGCCGCCCCCAGGCCATCACCATGCCCGGGCCCAACTCGGCGAACCGGGGCGAGGCCAGGTAGGCCAGTGCCTCGTCGATGACGGCGCCGTCCACCCGCCCGGTCTCCTCCAGTTCGGGCCGCATCCGGTTCCACGTCTCGGACCAGAAGAGGGCGAGCGGGCTGCCCGCGACCATCGGCGGGCAGAAGAGCTCCGCGGCGACGTCGCAGAGGCCCTCCTCCCGCAGGAAGCGCGGGTACGCCGGGACGGAGGAGGTGTCGGTGCCGATCGTCGACTTCAGCGCCTGCCACATGGCGTCCATGACCCGCCGGTAGGCCGACGAGGTGTCCAGCGGATCCGCCACTTCGACGGCATCGGCGAGCACCAGCCGGCCGCCGGGTTTCAGCCATCCCGCGAGCCGCGCGATGATCGCGCGCCGCTCGGGCAGGTGCATGAGGACGAACCGGGCATGGATCAGGTCGAAGGTGCCGGGCCGAAGACTCTCGTCCGCGAGGTCGGCGGTGAGCACCCGCAGCCGCGGGTCCGTCAGGGCGCTCAGGCCGCTGGTGTCCCGGTCCAGCGCGACGACCTCCGCCGCTCCGGCCTCCTCCAGCAGCCAGCGGGTCACCGTGCCGGTCCCGGCCCCGACCTCCAGGCAGCGGCTGCCGGGCCCCACGCCCAGCGTCCGGAGCCTCCCGGTGGTGACGGGGTCGTACGCCAGGGCGGCGGCGTCGATGCGCTCGGTCTCCTGGGGGTGCCCCGGCTCGAAGAGGACTTCTCCGTAGTGGCCGTCGCCGGCCGCCCCGCCCGGCGGCGACGCGCCGGTCATGACCGGGCCTCCCGCCGCTCGGCGGCGGCTTTGCGCGGGGTGCCGAACGCCGGGGGCGGGGGTGCCGGCCGTCCGGCGGGTGCGGTCTCACTCGGCATGCGGCGAGCGTCCGCCACGGTCCCGCGGCTGTCAATCGACACACCTGCTGGGAGGCCGGACGTACCGCCGAATGGGTGTGGCGGTGCCGGCGCCTGGGCACGTACGGCGAAGGACGGTCTTGGCGCACGCGGCCGACGGCGTCCCGCACGTACGGCGAAGGACGGTCTAGGCACACGCGGCGGACGCCGGCCTGGGCACACGCGGTCGACGGCGCCCGGGGCGCGCACGCCGGTCGTCGGCCGCCCTCGCCCTCTTGATCGTCGCGGACCCGGCATCGCCACGGGCCGGGGAATATCCCGGCCGGGCGTGACCTTAGGCTGGACGAACGTAGAAGCAGCAGGGCGAGGGAGCGACCGATGACAGTGGGAACCCAGCGAGCCGTACTGGCCGGCGGTTGTTTCTGGGGCATGCAGGACCTGATCCGCAAGCAGCCCGGCGTCGTGTCCACGCGCGTCGGCTACTCCGGCGGTGACACGCCGAACGCCACCTACCGCGATCACGGCGACCACGCCGAGGCCATCGAGATCGTCTTCGATCCCGCGGCCACGAGCTACCGCGACATCCTGGAGTTCTTCTTCCAGATCCACGACCCGACCACGAGGGGCCGCCAGGGCAACGACATCGGGCGCAGCTACCGGTCCGCGATCTACTACGCGGACGAGGAGCAGCACCGCGTCGCCGTGGACACGATCGCCGACGTCGAGGCGAGCGGACTGTGGCCCGGGAAGGTGGTCACCGAGGTCGAGCCCGTCGGCGACTTCTGGGAGGCCGAGCCCGAGCACCAGGACTACCTGGAGCGCTATCCGAACGGCTACACCTGCCACTTCCCGCGCCCCGACTGGAAGCTGCCGCGCCGGGCTTCCTCCACGGCGAACTGAGCGCGGGACCCCGGCGGCGCCCGGCGCCCCCCGGCCGGTGGGGCGGGCGCCGAGGAACGGCAGCCGCGCCCCCGGCGACTGGCCTCAGAAAACCGGCCGTACCTCTCCCACCTCCCGGCCGCCGCCCAGCAAGGGCATGCGGCCCACACGGTCGATCACCGGTGCCGTGGCACCGGCAAGGTGAAGCGCGCGGGCCAGGACCGGTCCCAGGGCCCGGCCGCCGCCATCCTCGATCTTGAGGGCCAGGGCGCGTCCGTCGGACAGGGCGAGCCCCTGGACGGCTTCCGCGCCCACCTTCGCCAGGGTGCCCGGCAGCTCCCGCATGAGCCAGGTGTCGTGACGGCGAGTGCCGGCGACGTACTCGGGATGGGCGCGCATGGCGTCGGCGACCCGTCGCTCGGGCGTGCCGGGCTCGGCGAGGACGTAGGAACGGAAGGCGCGGGCGAGGCCGGTCAGGCTGATCGCCATGAGCGGTGCCCCGCAGCCGTCCGTGCCGACCGCCGCCACCGGCTCCCCGGCCGCATCCTCCACCGCCGTCCGGATGAGTCGCTGGAGCGGGTGCCCGGGGTCGAGGTAGGACTCCAGCGGCCACTCGCGCAACGAGGACGCCGCGAGCATCGCCGTGTGCTTGCCGGAGCAGTTCATGGCCACCGGATCACGATGGGCGCCCGCCGCCAGGTACCTCTCCTGCTCCTCCTGGTCCAGGGGGAGGGCGGGCGGGCACCGCAGGTCCTCGGGGCTCAGCCCGTGCTCGTCGAGCATCGTGCGCACCAGGTCGCGGTGGAAGGCCTCGCCCGAGTGGCTGCCGGCCGCCAGGGCCAGCCGTTCGCCCGCGAGCCGCAGTCCCGCCCGCAGCATGCCCGCCGCCTGCATCGGCTTGTTGGCGGACCGTGGGAAGACGGGGGACGTCACGTCACCGAGCGCCAGCTCCACCGAGCCGTCCGGCGCGAGCAGTACCAGGCTGCCCCGGTGCCGCCCCTCGACGAACCCGGAACGGACGACCTCGGCGAGGACCGGGACGGTGCGGGGGTCGGCTACGGCTGTAGTGGCGGTGGCGGTGGCGGTGGCGGTGGCGGACTCGGACATGGGCGGTGACCTTCCGGGACGCGGATGGGGGCGGCCCGCCCGCCCGGCCGCCCGGGATCGCCGGAGCCGCCGGCCGGCCGAGCGGGTCGTCCATCTGGGCTTCCGCGACACGGTACCGGCGGGTGATCTCCGCGCCGCGGCCGGAGGTGCGGTGCACTCCGGCCGTGATCGCGTAACGCATACCGCGTCCCTGCGCCCCGGTCGGGGTCGCGCAGCGCCTACCGTCCCTGCGCTCCGGGCGCTCCCGTGCGCAGGCCGTCCATGACGAGGTCGAGGAGCCGGGCGGCGCGTGACCGCCAGTCGTCGTGCGGGTCGAGCTGCCAGAGTCCCGCGATGGCCAGAACGAAGTCGTCCGCCGTGATGCCGGGGCGGATCGTGCCGGCATCCTCGTTGGCGCGCAGCAGCAGCTCCGCCGCGGAGGTCACCGGAGTGTGCGTCGGCTTCGCCGGGCTGCCCGGCGTGCCCGTGACCTGTCGGATCGCGTCGGCCAGGCCGGCCTTGGCCATGGCGAACTCGGCGAGCCGGTCCATCCAGGCGCGCAGGGCCTCCTCGGGTGGCCGCGTCCGCAGCAGTTGGGCCGCGCTGTCGGCGACCTGCTGTATCTCGTGCCGGTAGATCTCCAGGACGAGCGCCTCACGATTGGGGAAGTTCCGGTAGAACGTGCCCTGCCCGACACCCGCCTTCTTGGCGATCGCGCTGAGCGGGGCGTCCGCGCAGCGTGTCAGCTCCACGAGGGCGACCTCCAGGATGCGCTCACGGTTGCGCTGCGCGTCCGAGCGCCGGGATGAGTCGTCTTTGAGTGGCACTCGTCCTCCTCGCAGGTCCGTGGCCGAACCTCGCCCTTGCTAACCGGACAGCTGTCCGTTACGTTTTCCAGGTAGCGGACAGCTGTCCGGTTGTTGCGTCCACGATAGCCGGGGCCGCGAACCCGCGGCAGTCCGCGTCCGTCCTTTCGGTCCAAGCGCCCCGCATCTCGCTTCGCCCCCTGCGGCAACGGCCCGCACCACGCACTCTCCGCACCGCCCGGCACTCCGTTGCCGGGCCACCCCCCCATCTTCCTGGAAATGCGAAAGAAGCTGCTCATGGCCTCATCGACGTCCAGTGTCATCACCTTGAAGATCAACGGCGAGAAGTACACACTGCCCGTCGACCACCGCACCACCCTGCTCGACGCCCTGCGCGAGCGCCTCGATCTCACCGGCACCAAGAAGGGCTGCGACCAGGGCCAGTGCGGTGCCTGCACCGTCCTGGTGGACGGGCGCCGGACCGTGGCCTGCCTGCAACTGGCCGTGGCGGCCGAGGGCCGCGAGATCACCACCGTCGAGGGCCTGGCCGACGGCGATCAGCTCCATCCCGTCCAGCAGGCCTTCCTCGACCTGGACGGCTTCCAGTGCGGCTACTGCACACCGGGCCAGATCTGTTCGGCGATCGGGGTGATCCAGGAACACGCGGCGGGCTGGCCCAGCGCCGTCACCGGCGACATCAGTCCCGAAGCGGGACCACCACCCCTGACCGCCGACGAGATCCGGGAGCGGATGAGCGGCAACCTGTGCCGCTGCGGCGCCTACGTCTCGATCGTCCAGGCGGTGGCCCGTGCGGCCGGGACCGACGCGGACCCCGGCACGGACACCGCCGCTTCCACCGCCCCGGCGGCGCAGACCAAGGGGGTTGTGGCATGAAGGAGTTCGGCTATCAGCGGGCGTCCGATGTCGTCGGTGCCGTCGCGGTACTCGGTGCCGATCCGGACGCGCGATTCCTCGGCGGCGGAACCAACCTCGTCGACCTGATGAAGACCGGTGTGGAGCGGCCGACACGGCTCGTCGACATCCGTGAACTGCCGCTGGACGAGATCGAGTCGACCGACGACGGTGGCCTGCGGATCGGCGCGACCGTCACCAACGGCGACCTGGCCGCCCACCCCGCGATCCGGCGCCGCTACCCGGTGCTGGCCCAGGCGGTGCTGGCCGGGGCGTCCGGGCAACTGCGCAACATGGCCACCGTCGGCGGGAACCTGCTGCAGCGCACCCGCTGCGGCTACTTCACCGACATCACCAAACCCTGCAACAAGCGTGTTCCCGGCAGTGGTTGCCCCGCCGTCCAGGGCGAGCACCACAACCACGCCATCCTCGGGACGTCCGAGCACTGCGTGGCCGTACACCCCTCGGACATGGGCGTCGCGCTCACCGCGCTCGACGCCGTCGTCCACTTCGAAACCGCGGACGGACCGGGCGAGTTGCCGCTCGCCGAGTTCTACCTGCCCGTCGGTGACACCCCGCACCACGAGACCGCTCTGCCGCCGGGCGCCCTGATCACCGGTGTCTCGCTGCCGCCCGCGCCGGTCGCCGCCCACTCCCGCTACCGCAAGGTGCGCGAGCGGGCCTCGTACGCCTTCGCCATCGGCTCGGTCGCCGCCGCGCTCGACATCCAGGACGGAGTCGTCCGGGACGCACGCCTGGCCCTCGGCGCGGTCGCCTCCCACCCCTGGCGGGCCCACGCGGCCGAACGCGTCCTGACCGGTGCCCCCGCCGGCGCCGAGACCTTCGCCGCCGCCGCGGACGCCGAACTGACGGCGGCCCGGCCGCTGCCCCACAACGGATACAAGGTGACCCTGATGCGCAACCTCATGGTGGCCGTCCTGACCGAACTCGCCGAGGAGGCCGCCCGATGACCACCGTCACGACCGGCACCCCCACGCAGGCAACCTCCGTCGGCACCGCGCACACCCGCGTCGAGGGCAGGGACAAGGTCACCGGAGCCGCCCGCTACTCGGGAGAGATCCCCTTCGCGGGCCTGGCGCACGGCTGGCTGGTGCTCTCCACGGTCGCCCGCGGCCGCATCCGCGCCCTGGACACCGACGCCGTCCTGGACATGCCGGGCGTCGTCGCCGTCCTGGACCACCGCAACGCCCCGCGCGTCAACACCGACTACGTCGGCATGCTGGGCACGCCCCCTGACCCCACCTGCGCCGTCTTCCAGCACGACCGGGTGCCGCACCTGGGGTGGCCGGTGGCGCTGGTCGTCGCCGAGACGTCGGAACAGGCCAGGGAGGCCGCCGAGTCGCTCGTCGTGCATTACGAACAAGAACCCCACGACATCGACTTCGACGGTGAGCACCCGGACGCCTACCCGGTGGACGGCTTCATGCCGGCGGTGACGGAGAAGGGCGACCTCGACGCCGAACTGGCCGCGTCCGCCCATGTCGTGGACGTCGAATACACCACCCCCGAAGAGCACCACAACATGATGGAGCCGCACGCGGCGACCGCCCGCTGGGACGGCGGCCGGCTCGAGGTGGTCGACTCCAACCAGGGCGCCACCTGGGTCGTCGGTGAACTCGCCAACCTCTTCTCGCTCGACCCGGCCTCGGTGCGGGTGCGCTCCGAGCACGTCGGCGGCGGTTTCGGCAGCAAGGGCGTCCGCGCCCACCAGGTGGCCGCCGTGATGGCGGCGACCGCCCTGCGGCGTCCCGTACGCGTCGTGCTGACCCGGCGTCAGATGTTCTCGCTGGCCGGTTACCGCAGCCCCACCACTCAGCACGTCAGGCTGGGCGCCGACGCCACCGGCCGGCTGCGCGCCCTGGAGCACCGCTCGGTGAGCGTCACCTCCACCGTGCACGAGTTCGTCGAACCCAGCGCCGGCGTGGCCCGGGTGATGTACGACGCCGACGCCCACCACACCGCCAACCGCGTGGTACGGCTCGATATGCCGACCCCGACCTGGATGCGGGCCCCGGGTGAGGCACCGGGGTCGTTCGCGCTGGAGGCGGCGCTGGACGAACTCGCCGAGAAGTGCGGCGTCGACCCGATCGAACTGCGCCTGCGCAACGAACCGGAGAGGGGACCGGTCTCCGGGCTGCCCTTCGCCGGCCGCAACCTGCCCGCCTGCTTCCAGGAGGGCGCCCGCAGGTTCGGCTGGGCGGACCGCGACCCGCGCCCCGGACGACGCCGTGACGGCCGCTGGCTGCTCGGCACCGGCACCGCCGCGGCATCCTTCGGCGCCGGAGCCGCACCGTCCACCGCCACCGCGACCGCCCACCCGGACGGCACCTTCACCGTCCGCATCGCCGCGGCCGACATCGGCACCGGAGCCCGCACCGCCCTCACCCTCGTCGCCGCGGACGCCCTGGGCGTCGCCCCCGATCGCGTCCGGGTCCGCATCGGCGACAGCGACTTCGGCCCGGCGATGATCGCCGGCGGCTCCATGGGCACCCGCTCCTGGTCCTGGGCGGTCACGACAGCCGCCGCCGAACTGTGCGAACGACTCGCCCTGAGCACCGACATCCCGGCGGAGGGCATCACCGTACGGTCGGACACCACCGCGGCCATCGGCGCCCTCACCCCCGCAGAACGGCACTCCTTCGGCGCCCAGTTCGCGGAAGTCGCCGTGGACGTCGCCACCGGCGAGGTACGCGTGCGCCGCATGCTCGGCATCTTCGCGGCCGGCCGGATCGTCAACCCGCTCACCGCACGCGGCCAGTTCCTGGGCGGCATGATCTGGGGCATCTCCATGGCCCTGCACGAGGAGGCCGTCCGGGACCGCGCCAGCGGCGGCCACGTCGGCCCCGACCTCGCCGGCTACCACGTGGCCACGCACGCCGACGTACCGCACATCGAGGCCGACTGGATCGAGGACACCGATCCCGACGACCCGGTAGGGATCAAGGGCATCGGAGAGATCGGCATCGTGGGCGCCGCGGCCGCCATCGCCAACGCGGTCTGGCACGCGACCGGCGTACGCCACCGCAGCCTGCCCATCCGGCCCGACCGGGTCCTCACGGCCGCCGGAGGAGCGCCGGATGCTTGACCTGGCCGAGGAGCTGAACCACTGGATCGAGGAGGGCCGGGAGTTCGCCGTCGCCACCGTGGTGGCCGTCGCCGGCAGCGCGCCCCGCGAGCCCGGCGCGGCCCTCGCCGTCGACCGTGAGGGCACCGTCATCGGCTCGGTCTCCGGCGGGTGCGTGGAGGGCGCCGTGTACGACCTGTGCCAGGAGGCGCTGGAGACCGGCGAGAGCGTCCTGCAGCGGTTCGGCTACAGCGACGAGGACGCCTTCGCCGTCGGTCTGACCTGCGGCGGCACCATCGACGTGCTGATCACGCCGGTGGGCGCCCCGGCGCCCGCCCGCACGGCCCTGGCGTCGGCCCTTTCGGCGGCCGCCCACGGCGAGCCGGCCGCCCTCGCCCGGGTCGTCCGGGGCCCGGCCGAACTCCTCGGCCACGCCCTGCTGGTGCGGCCCGACGGCACGCACGAGGGCGGTCTGGGCGGCCACCGGGAACTGGACCGGACGGCGGCGGCGGAGGCCGGTGCGCTGCTGGAGGCGGGGCGCACCGGCACGGTGGACATCGCCGAGGACGGCTCGCACTGCCCCGGCGGCATCACCCTGCTGGTGGAGTCGAACGTGCCGCCCCCGCGCATGATCGTCTTCGGCGCGGTGGACTTCGCGTCCGCCCTGGCCCGGGCCGGCAAGTTCCTCGGCTACCACGTGACCGTCTGCGACGCCCGGCCCGTATTCGCCACCCCGGCCCGCTTCCCGGACGCCGACGAGGTGGTCATCGACTGGCCCCACCGCTACCTGCGGCGGACGGAGATCGACGCCCGTACGGTGCTGTGCGTCCTCACCCACGACGCGAAGTTCGACGTACCGCTGCTGAAGGTGGCGCTCGCGCTGCCGGTGGCGTTCGTGGGCGCGCTCGGCTCGCGCCGCACCCACGAGGACCGTGAGCGGCGGCTGCGGGAAGAGGGCGTGAGCGCGCGGGAACTGGCGCGTCTGCGGTCCCCGATCGGACTCGACCTCGGCGCCCGCACCCCCGAGGAGACGGCTCTGTCGATCGTGGCGGAGATCGTCTCCGCCCGGCGGGGCGGCACAGGCCTTCCCCTGACCGGCACGGACGCACCGATCCACCGCGACCGCGCGGACCACGCAGGCGCCACGGCGGCCTGAACCGGAGCCCCGGTCCGCTCAGGCCGCCGGTTCCGGCTCCGCCGCGCGCGTCCCGTGCGCCCCGGCCGTGAAGGCGAGGATCTCGGGGATCGCCTCGCGCAGGGTGCGGAAGTGGCGGTGTACACCGGCCACCGGGGCGGGAGCGTTGACGCCCCACACGGTCATGCCGGCGCGCCGTCCGGATTCCACCCCGGACGGCGCGTCCTCGACGACAAGGCAGTCCCGCGGCTCGGCCCCGAGCCGCCGCGCGGCCAGCAGATAGGGGACCGGCGACGGCTTCCCCTCCTCGACCGAGCCGGCATCCACGAGCACTTCCGGAACCGGCAGCCCGGTCCGGGCGAACCGCCCCCGCACCCGGTGCTCGTAGTTCGAGGTCACCAGCCCCCAGCAGCCGGCGGGCAGGGCAGGCAACAACTCGCTCGCCCCGTCGACGGCGGAGTACTCGCCGTACCGGACGTCGTGGTCCTCCAGTTCGTGCAGCGCCGCCAGGCACGCCCGAGGGTCCTCGTCCGGCACCACGACGGCGAAGGTCTCCATCGGCCGTGTCCGCAGCGCGACTTGGTGGACCTCGGCGGGATCCAGTCCGTAGCGTCCGGCCCAGGTGGCCCAGACCTGGCGCTGGTTCGCCACGGCGTCGATCAACGTGCCGTCGACGTCGAAGAGGACGTACTTCCGGGCCCCGGGGCTGCTGAGTTCGCTGGTCACACGGTGATCATCCCATCAGCCCGGCGGACGGGGCCCCGGTGAGCACACCTGGCGGCGCGGTGCGCTGTCAGGGCAGGTTCACGAAGGGGGACAGGAACGCCCGGGCTCCAGGGGTGTCGAGGCGGTAGGTGACGTTCGTGGCGTAACACGGGGTGTCGCCGGTGATGGTCGTGGAGGTGAGGACCCTCTTGCCGCCGAGCAGTGCGAAGTTGGGGCCGCCGGAGTCGCCGTAGCAGGCACCGCCGTTGCCCTGGGGTGCCGTCATGGCGAGGCGGACCCATGCCTTGTCGAGGGCGTCGAAGCCGACGGGCGCCTTCATGCGGACCCCTCCGCCCGGATGCGTCTGACCGCCCGGACCCCGCGCCGCCTCCTGTGTGCCGTACCCGGCGACGAGCCAGTCGGTCGAGTTCAGCTCCTTCGACGTGAGGGTGTCCAGCTGGTTCGCGGCCGGCAGGGTGGCCGGGGTGAACGACCAGCGGGACGCGACCTTCGCGGCGGGCAGTTCGACCACCGCGATGTCGTGCGGGTCGGAGGACGGACCCGGGTAGTCGGGGTGCGTGTGCGCGACGCCTTCGACCGCGACGGCGTTCGCCTGGGCGGCCGGGTCACCCGGGTACCGCTTCGCGGCGGCGTCGAGCCCGGCCTGCACGTCCTGGTCGAGGGAGACGTAGAACCTGACGCCGGCCGGCCAGTCGCTGGTGCAGTGCGCGGCGGTCAGGAAGGTGTTCGCGTCGACCATGGTGCCGGAGCACACCCAGTCGGCGCGGTCCGCGGTCGCCGGATCGCCGTCGTCGTCCCAGGTGGCCACGAGGGCGCCGACCTCGGTGCGTTCGGGCGCGGGAGTGGCGTTGTACGAGTTGATCGCGGAGGACGGCAGGGCGGCGGCGAGGACGACGGCGCAGGTGGCCGCGGTGACGGCGGTGGCGCGTATGGCGGTCAAGAAGAACCCCTTCACTGGGTCTGTGGGACAGGTGTTCTCCTGTGGGGAGGTAGGGAGCATTGAAGTGGCTGGGGCGGCTCGCCACAAGATGGCGCCGCGTCGGGTGAGCGCCGGCGAGCGGCCCGCCCTCCGCTCGTTGCCGGGACCCGGCAGGTCCGTCGGCGTGTGCGCTGCCGGTGACGGGCCTGCGCGGGCCCGGGTCGGCGTGCTCGAATAGGCGTACGGAACGTCATGGGGAAGGCCAGGAGGCAGAGTGGGGCCGGGGGAGCATAACGGGCCGCGGGGCGTGATGTGGCTGCTGATCGCCGTGGTGGCACTCGTCGGCGGGGTGGCGACGGCCTCCGAGATACGCGGGGCGCTGGAGCGGGAGCGCGCGTACCGGGCCGCGCCGGTGTGCGCCTCCGTGCCGGTGAAGCCGTCGCCCTGCGTGTGGCGGCAGAGGTTCACCGTCCGCACGGCCGACCTGCACCGCGGGAAGCGGAACGAGTCGCCGGAGGCCCGGTTGTCGCTGCCCTCCGGCAAGCCGTGGCGAGTGACGTTCCGGCAGACGGACCCCGTGGCGTCCGAGCTGGGGCCGGGTGACAAGGTCGTCGGCCTGATCTGGCACGGTCAGGTCGTCGAGGTGCGGGACGCCGAGGGGCGGCGGCAGCAGACGTCCGACGGACCCATGGGGTGGCCCGAGGACCGGCTCGGCGGCACCCTCGCCTGCGGCTCGTTCGGTCTGACGGGGCTCGTCGGAGCGGTGTGGTCCCTGTTCGCCAGGAGCAACCGGCGGCACGCCCGAGCGGCGGCCGTGGTCCGGTGGCACGGTGTCGGCATGGCCGTCACCGCCCTCCTGACGCTCTGGGCGCAGTCTGCCAACGACTGGCCGATGTGGGCGATCCCGGCGATCTGGGTGCCGCTCGCCCTGCTCGGCCTGGCCTCCATGGTGGCCTTCGCCATCGCGGCCCTGCGCGGCGACCTGGACGACGAGACCCCGGCCGCCCCGTCGTCCGCCGGTCCGGTTTCCCCGCCTCCGCCGGCGGGCGTACCGGGCGGGGCGGCGGGGTCCGGGAGCGGCCACTCCTGAGAGGCCGGGTCGGACGGTGTCAGCCGCTGTGGACGCCGACCTCGTACAGCGAATAGCCCCACTGGGTTCCGCGCCCGGTGCCCGTGACGCGGACGTAGCGGGCCGGCGCGGCGGTGAAGCGGGCGGTGTCCAGGCCGCCGTCGCCGGCGGTGGTCGACCAGGCGGTCCGCCAGTTCACCCCGTCCGTCGAGAGCTCGATCCGGTACGACCCGCCGTACGCGCGCTCCCAGTCGAGCGTGACCCGTCCGACCAGATGGGTCGAGCCCAGGTCGATCCGCAGCCACTGGTCGTCGCTCCAGTCACTGGCCCACCGGGTGTCCCGCCGGCCGTCCACCGCCCGGCCCGGCGCGTAGCTGGTGAACGGGTTCCACTCGGACGAACTGGCCGTGGCCGCAGCTCCGTCGGCGAGGTCGACCGAGGCCTGGTGCCGCTGGGCCGCTCCCCAGGTGTCGAGGTAGGACTCGGCCCCGCGGAAGAGGTCGTTCACCGTGTCCTGGCCGCCCACCCGCCGGATGTCCTCGATCCAGTCCGGCACCAGGCCGTAGTGCGCGGCCCCGTCGGTGTTCAGGTCCCAGGTGCGCTCGCCCGTGGTCTGCCGGTCGATGAGGGAGCCGCCGTCGACGCTGCGGAAGGGGTAGACGACCTTGTTGGGCGCGTCCGCGCCACGGGGCCCCGGCCAGCCGCCGACGCCGTTCATGTCCGTGCCGTAGCCGTAGCCGACGCCGTACTTCTCCCGCAGCGCCTTCGTGCGGTTCGCCTCGGCGACGAACCCTTCCGAGCCGTTCATGTACTGGGCGACGAAACCGCCGAGGCCGTACACCCGCTCGGTCCAGTTCATGTCCATCCAGCTGTGCGAGGAGATCACCCCGGGGTACGAGTCGGCCTCCAGGATGTCGAGCGCGCGGCCTACGGCCTTGACGCTCATGTGGTCGATCTCCAGCATCATCTTGCGCTTCATCATGCCGCGCACGGCGTACTCACCGAGGTCGGTGAGCCCGCGGGCATTGCACCGCGCGTCCGTGTCGTACGAGGGGACGCTCACGCCCGCCGGCAGCTTCGCCTCGGCCCCGGGCGCCGCCGCCGAGCCGATGGGGTTGTCGTGCTGCGGCCCCGTGCACTTCTCGGTCCTCCAGAACGTGCCGGTCGACAGGAACTGCCCCACGTTGATGGCCGTTCCGAGCCCGCCGGAGTCGAAGCGCACCCCGCACAGCGCGTTGTCGAACTTGTGGCAGAGGAACATGCTGCGCACCCCGAGCGCGTACAGCTCGTCCAGGCCCGCGTCGATGTCGTGCCGGTCGCACTGCGGGACGTCCAGGATCTGTTTGCAGCCGAACGGCTCGGAGGTCTCCACGCCCAGGACGACCGCGAGTTTGCCCTGCTCGATGACCTCGCGGGCCTGCGCGCTGTCGGTGACGATCCGGAACCAGCCCTTGCCGGGGCCGCCGTACATCCTGTCGATGTAGGACTGGAGGTCGTACGTCAGCTTCGCCTGCAGCCGGATCGACGTCATCTCGTCGCAGCTTCGGTCCTTGAAGAAGTAGACCGAGCAGATCACGCCGTTGGTGACGAGGTCGTTGACGAGCACCCGCTGACCGCCGCGCCAGGCGCGCTCCACCCACGCGTAGTAGTTCTGCTGGTGGGTCAGCGAGTCATGGGCGGGCCAGTCCTTGAACGTCGGCCAGCCGACCGGGTCGTGCCTGCCGTCGCCGCCCTTGGTGATGAAGTCGAAGACGGCGAGCGAGCCGTCGGGGTAGTGCTCGGGGCAGTCCCTGAGCGCGTCGGCGATCCCGGCCTCGGAGAACACCTTGCCGCAGATGAGCCGGCCGCCGAAGGCCTCGTTGGCGAACAGGTGGTCGTGGGCGTCGGCGAATCCCCGCACCTCGCCCTCGGCGTCGGTGCCCTTGAACGGCTCGCCGGTGACATCGATCTGCGAGTCCGGAGCGGGCCGTGACACGGGCGTCCACCAGTCGTCACCGGCCGCCGCCGAACTCGGTGTCGGGCTCAGGACGACGGCCAGCACGAGGAGCAGCGCCGACAGGACGCCGGCCTCCTTGCGGTGGCGGTACGGGCTTCTGCGTACGGTCACGGCCCACGTCCTCGGTCGGCGGGATGGCGCAGGATTGTCATGTACGACACAATCTGCCCCGAGGATCGCCACTGCCGCGCGGGACGTCAAGACGCCGGCCGCACCCGGCGAGCGCGGCCCGCGCCCATCCAGCCGGTGCGCGAGCGCGGGCCGAGGCGAATAATCGACCGCATGGGGCGTCGACTCACCGACGTGAGCGCTCCTGCCCGGCTGGCCGCGACGGGTGAGGGCCTGGGGCAGGACGAGCTGGCGCTGGCCGCCCGCAACCACGGCCTGCCGCTGGAGGCCCTGCGCTACGACCTGACCCCGCCGGGCCTGCACTACGTCCTCACCCACTACGACATCCCGCACGTGCCGGACGACGCCGCCTGGCTGCTGACGCTCGGTGGACACGTGCGGCGCGCCCTCACCCTCCCGGCCGCGGAGCTGCGCGCCTTTCCCGCGGTCACCACGCGCGTGACCCTGGAGTGCGCCGGAAACGGCAGAGCCCTGCTGTCGCCGAGGCCGGTGAGCCAGCCCTGGCTGCTGGAAGCGGTGGGCACGGCGGAGTGGACAGGGGTCCCGCTGCGCCTCCTCCTCGCCGAGGCCGGTGTCGCCTCCGACGCGGTCGACGTCGTCTTCACCGGCGCCGACCACGGAGTGGAACGCGGTGTCGAACAGGACTACGAGCGCGCTCTCCCGCTCGACGTCGCCACCGGCGAGGAGCCCGAGGTGCTGGTGGCCTACGCCATGAACGGCGCGCCCCTGCCGCCCCAGCACGGCATGCCCCTGCGCCTGGTGGTGCCCGGCTGGTACGGCATGGCGCAGGTGAAGTGGCTGCGCGCGATCACCGTCGTCGACCAGCCCTTCACCGGCTTCCAGCAGTCCGTCGCCTACCGGATCAGACAGGAGTCCGAGGAGGCGGGACGGCCCGTCACGCTTGTCGCTCCCCGGGCGCTGCTGATACCGCCCGGCTTTCCCGACTTCATGTCGCGCACGCGGGTCGTCACGCCGGGCCCGGTCCGCATCGAGGGGCGGGCCTGGTCGGGGCGCGCCCCGGTGACGTCGGTGGAGGTCAGCACGGACGGCGGCGTGAGCCACCACCCGGCCGACCTCGAGCCCGACCACGGACACCGCTGGGCGTGGCGCCGGTGGACCTACACATGGTTGGCCGAGCCCGGCGACCATGTGCTGAGCGTCCGCGCCCACGACGGGGCCGGGAACAGTCAGCCGCTGGAACAGTCCTGGAACCGGGGCGGCTTCGCCAACAACCTCGTCCAGCGGGTACCGGTGTTCTGCCCGGACCCCGGCGACACCGCATGACGGCCCACGCACCCCGCGCCGGTGCCGCAGCCGGCGCAGGGTGCCTGCTGTCAGGCCGGTGGTGTGGTCGCGTGGCCGAGGTGCCGGGCGAAGAACCGGACCGCGCTCTCGGCCTCGAACCGGGGCACCTCCTTGTGCCCGCCCGCGTTGACGTGCAGCGTCTTCTCCGCCGAGGCGAAGGCGTCGAACAGCGCGAGCCCGGACCGGCGCGGGATGTGCTCGTCGTCCCACTGGAGCACGAACTCGACGGGGACGGTGATCCGCTTCGCGGTCTCGGCCAAGGGGTCGTGCCAGAACATGCCGAGGACCGCGGCGGTGATCCTCGGTTCGACCGCCGTCAGCGGCACCCCGATCGCGGTGCCCATGTTCAGGCCGAAGTAGCCGACCGGCCCGTCGGCGCCGATCTCCGGCAGCTCCTGGAGGGCGTCCAGGGCCGCCCGCCACTCCGGCACGGCACGCTCCGCCAGGTGGGCGTTGTAGCGGACGACGATCGGGCCGACCGGCTCGCCGGCCGCCATCGTCCGCCGCATCACGGCGATCTCCCGCTCGTCGTGCGCCGTGCGCGGCCGGTCGCCGTGCCCGGGCGCGTCGATGACGGCGACGTGGAAGCCGCAGCCGGTCACCAAGAGCCGGGCGCGGCCCGCCATCGCCGGTGCCTTCTTGTGTGTGCCGCCACCGTGGCCCATCAGCACCAGGGGCGCGCGGCCGGGGCCCGGCAGGCCGGGGCCGGGCGCGGGCGACCAGAGCACGCCGGGGACGTCGCCCACCGTGAAATCGCGTTCGACGACGCCTTCCGACGACGTCTCCGCGGTGAAACGCAAGGAATGCATGAGGTGTTGCCTTTCGAAGTGCCTTGTTTTCCAGGCGCTCCCGGCGACACCTAGCTCGATCGCCCGACCACGGAGAACAGGGGGAGCACCCATACGGATACAGCGTTCATGGGTCTCACCTCCTCGGACGTCGTCGCGGTCGCCCGCAACCTACCAGCCTCCGCGTCGCCCGCCCCACCGATTTTTCCCGCCGGGCTCCCCTGCGGAAGGCCGGGAGGGGTACCCGGACGCGGCCCGAGCGCAGGAGGAGACAGCGCCGATGAGCATCACCTCGTTCCCGCCGCACGCGCTGCACGACTACGCGCTGCTTGGCGGACGGGGAACGCGGCGCCCTGATCGGACCGGACGGCGCCGTCAACTGGCTGTGCGCGCCCACCCGGCACGACGACGCCGTCTCCGCCTCCCTCATCGGCGGCGCGGGCGTCTGTGCCGTGACCCCGCGCGGCCGCTGGGTGCCCGGCGGCCACCACGAGGAGGGGGCCCTGATCTGGCGCAGCCGCTGGGTCACCACCGACGCACCCCAGCCGCGCAAGCCCCGTCAGTGCCGGTGGATGAGGTGGTGCGGTGGCGGCTCGGGGCGGCGCTCGCCGCTGGGCATGACGGGGTGCCGGCCGAGCACGAAGACCCCGGTGAGCGCCGCCACCACCCCGGCCGCCTGCCAGGCCAGCGCGTCCGGCGTCGTACGCAGTTCGTCGTTGAGGAAGCCGATGCCGCAGGCGATGCCGCTCAGCGGCTCGGCGGCGCTCAGCGCGGGCAGGGACAGCCGCAGCGGCCCGGCCTCGAAGGCGCTCTGCACCAGCAGCAGCCCCACCACCGCGAGTGCCACCACGCCCCAGGGCTGCCACGAGGCCAGCAGCCCGGTGAGCCCCTCGGCGCCGAAGATGCCGCCGCAGACGCGGGTGAGCGCGTCCTGCAGGCCGTACAGCGTGCCGGCCGCCGCGGCCAGGAGGGGCGGCCGGTGCAGCAGCCGCAGTCGCTGGGAGATGACGACGAGGATCCCGGCCACCGCCAGCACGCAGCCGATCACGACCCAGTGCCGCAACGCGCCGGCCTCGCCCTGACCGCTGTGCGGGCGCCCCGCCACCACGAAGGCCGCGACCCCGCCGCTGAGGGCGAGCGCCCCCAGCCACCCCGACCAGCCCAGCGGCTGGTCGCCCATCCACCGGGCGAGGGCCATCGCGAAGAGCAGGTTCATGGTGAGCAACGGCTCCACCTGGGCCAGGCTGCCCTGCGTCAGCGCCAGCGCGCCGAGAACCTGACCGAGCACCATGCAGCCGATGCCCGCCAGCCACAGCGGCACCCGCACCAGGTCCAGCAGCAGCCGGAACGACAACATCAAGGACAGCGGTTCGCGTTCGGCCGCGTGCTGCTGGAGCACGAAGCCGAAGCCCAGCAGACATGCGGCGGGAAGGCCGAAGAGGTACACCACGGCGTGCCATCCTCCCGCCCGGAGCGGGCGAAGGCTCCGGACGGCGGGACCCCGGCCGGGACCGTCCCGGAAAGAACACCCGCATGGCTCATCGCCGTGCCGCTCGCGCGCCGGCGCCGACACCCCGAAGCACCGAACGGCACGTGGGCGGTCACCTCACCGGCTCGGCGCGGACGGACTTGACCGCCCGGTGCCGGACCGGCTCCCGTGCCCGCGAGCCGGCGCCGCCGCACGTTTGAAAGCCGTGAGCTCCGGCTATCCCTCGATGGTCGTCGGCATCGACGGGCGCACGGCGCACGGACGCACGGGGACGGGCGGGGCGGAGAGTGCGCTCATGAGCGGCCGGCGGACCCCGAGGCCGCGCCGGGGCCCATCACTCGAGGAGGTTCAGCTTGGGACGCGCCACGGCGGATCCGTACCCCGCCCCGTCCACCCTCCTGCCGGGCACCGTGCCCACGACGGGCGTGGCGCTCGTGACGGGCGCGTCCTCCGGCATCGGCGCGGCGGTCGCGCGTGCCCTGGCGGCGGAGCGGTGGACGCTGCTGCTCTCCGGACGCGACCGGACCCGGCTGGACGCGGTGGCGCGCGAGACGTCCGGCGTCGCGATCCCCTGCGACCTGGCCGGCGCCGACGGCGCCCGCCAACTGGCCGAACGGGCCCTGCGCCGGGCACCGGGCGTCGACCTCCTCGTCGCCGCCGCCGGGGTGGGCTGGGCCGGACCGTTCACCTCGATGCCCAGCAGCGAGGTGGACCGGGTGCTCACCGTCGACCTGGCCTCGGTGGTGCACCTGGTCCGTCAGGTGCTGCCGCACATGGTGACGCGGGGGCGGGGCCGGCTGGTGCTGATCGGCTCCGTCGCGGGGTGCGTCGGGGTGCGCGAGGAAGCGGTGTACTCCGCGGCGAAGGCGGGCCTCGGCACCTTCGCCGACGCGCTGCGGTACGAGCTGAACGGCACCGGCGTCGGAGTGACCCATGTCGTGCCGGGCGTGGTGAACACCCCGTTCTTCGCCCGGAGAGGGGTGCCCTACTCCCGCCGCCGGCCCCGTCCGGTCCCGCCCGAGCGGGTGGCCGCCGCGGTGGTCGAGGCGGTGCGCCGCGGACGCCACGAGGTGTTCGTGCCCGGCTGGCTCCGCCTCCCGGTCGCCGTGCGGAGCCTGGCACCGACGCCGTACCGGCGCCTGGCGGCCCGGTTCGGCTGACGACCGGACGGCGACCCATCCGGACCCGGTGACCGCGGGACCTGACGGACTTGAAGGGAGACGCGCATGCGGGGCGGTGCCGAGCGTGACCGGCTGTTCACCGCGGCCATCGCCGCCGTGCCCGTGCTGGCCGCCGCCGCCCACATCGTCCCGGCCGTCACCTGGCTCCCGGGACCGCGCCGCGCCTGGCTGCCCGCCCTCGCCGGCGTCGGCCGTACCGACCACGTGGCGCTCACCTTCGACGACGGCCCCGATCCCCGCTCCACCCCCGCCTTCCTCGCCGCGCTGGACGAGCTGGCGGTCCGCGCCACGTTCTTCGTGCTGGGCGAGCAGGTGCTGGCCCACCGGCGGCTGAGCCACGAGATCGTCCGGCGCGGTCATGAACTCGCGGTGCACGGCTGGACGCACGACCGCCCCTGGCGGCCCGCGCCGGTCAGGGAGACCCGGCGGCTGGCCCGGGCGGCGCACGCCGTCGCGGAGGTGTCCGGCGCGAACCCCGTCTGGTACCGGCCCCCGTACGGCATCCTGACCGGCGACCGGCTGCTGGCCGCGCGCCGCACCGGGCTGCGCCCGGTGCTGTGGACCGCCTGGGGCCGCGACTGGGCGGCCGATGCCACCGCCGGGTCCGTGACGGCGACCGTCCTGCCGGACCTGCGGGGCGGCGGCACGGTGCTGCTGCACGACACCGACCGCCACGCGGCACCGGACTGCTGGCGGGCGGCGCTGGCCGCGCTGCCCCGGCTGGTGGGCGCCTGCCGCGAGACGGGCCTGACCGTCGGACCGTTGGGCGAACACGGTGTCGCGCACTCGGCACGCACGGCCCGCGTCGGCGCCGGCTGACCCGGTCACGGGGATCTCAGGCGCGGAGGCGTTCCAGCGCGGACCGTTGGGCGAACACGGTGTCGCGCACCCGGCACGCACGGCCCGCGTCGGCGCCGGCTGACCCGGTCACGGGGATCTCAGGCGCAGAGGCGTTCCAGCGGGCTCACGACGTCACCCCGGACCAGGGTGGGGGCGGCCGTGGCGCGGCGGCCGGGTCCCGGGCCGCCGGAGGTGAGACGGCCCAGGGACCGCAAGAGCTGCCACGGGTCGGCGGCGTGCTCGGTCAGGCCGAGCGTCGCCATGCGGTGCACCCCTTCGGCGCCGTGGCCGGGGATCGGACGGTACCCGACGACCGGTACGCCGACGGCCAGCGCTTCCAGCGCCGTCTGCCCCGCCGCGTTGTCGACCACCGCCGCGCACGCCGCGAGCAGGCCCGGCATGTCGTCCACCCAGGACAGCGCGAGCGTTCCCGGCACCTTCGACAGCAGGCGGCGCAGGCGCTCGTTGCGCCCGCACAGGACGACCGGCAGATAGCCGGCGCCGGCCAGCAGCCGGGCCGTCGCGCCGAGTCTGCTGCCCGCCCCCCACGCGCCCGCGGACAGCAGCACGGGCGGGCGGCCGTCGTCGGTCGTGAGCCGCCGACGCCAGGACGCCTCACCTGCCGGGTGCGGGCGGAAGCGGTCGGCCAGCAGCGGGCCGCAGGCGGTGGCGGGGCGCCCCAGACGGTGCCGTACCTCCCGGGCGATCTGCGGGGTAAGGCACAGGTGCAGGTCGTTGCCCCGGTGCAGCCACTGCCGGTGGACGGCGAAGTCGGTGATGACCACCGCGCTGGGCACCGCCAGCCGCCCCCGCGCCCGCAGCCCGCCGGTCAACTGGGCGGCGAGGTGGAAGACCGCCACGACCGCGTCGGCCCGTTCGCTCGCGACCTCCGCCCGCAGTCGGTCGCCGGCGAGCGCGGCGAGCGGGGCGCTGCCCGGCCGCGGCCCCGCGCCGCCGCGGAAGAATGCTGCGTAGACGCCCCCGTAGAGGGCGGGAACATGCCGGATCGTCGCGCGGTAGAAGCCGCGCAGCCCGGCCCCGACACGGGCGGGCAGCAGCTCCAGCACGTCCCGGTGCACGGCCTCGTGCCCGCCCGCGCGCAGCCGCCGGGCCAGCTCGCGGGCCACCGCGTCGTGGCCGGAGCCCATGCTCGCGCTGACCACCAGCAGCCGGCTCACGGCAGACGCCGCACCGGTGCGGCCGCGGACGTCCGCCCGGCCGGGCGGACGCGCGGAGCGGTGCGGCGGGCCGGAGGGCACGGGCACGGCCAGGGGCACGTATGCGGCATGGTCACCTCGTGGGAACAGTGAGTGACGTACGACGGGTATCCGTGACACCGGCCGTTGACGGGCGCCGACCGGTCTCCACCCTTCACGCACGGGCGGTGTGAACAGGTTTATCACCGTGCACGGCGGATACGTCTTTGTTCGCTTTGGGTATCTTTGTCCGCCCGCCGAGCGTGCGGTGGCCGCCCGCCGGGTCCTCCCGCGAACGACAGGCAGTCGCATGAACGTGCTCACCGTCATCACAGCGCTGCTGTCCGCGCTGTCCAACGGGGCGGCGTCGGTCCTGCAGCGGCGGGCCGCGGTCGAGCCCGACGAGGTCTCCGGTCACGGCGCCCGGGCGGCGGCGGGCCGCCTGGCGGGACTGCTGCGCCGCCCCTACTGGTGGGCGGGAGCCCTGGCCATGTCGGCATCCGCGGTCTTCCAGGTGATCGCCCTCGACTCGGGGCAGCTCTCGCTGGTGCAGCCCCTGCTGGCCAGCGAACTGTTGTTCACCCTGCTCATCGGCGCGGTCGTGTTCCGCCGCCGCCCCACGGCAGGCACCTGGCGCTCCTTCGTGATGCTGGCCGGCGGACTGGCGCTCTTCCTGCTCAGCGCCTCCCCGGCCCCCGGCGGAGACCGGGCCTCCGACTGGCTCTGGCTCGCCGTCGGAGGCGGGCTGACGTGCTGCGTCGCCGTCCTCCTGGTAGCCGCCCGGCGCATGCGCGGCCCCCTGCAGGCCGCCACCCTCGGCACCGCGACCGCCGCCTGCTTCGCGGTCACGGCAGCGCTGATCAAGGAGGTGACCGGCCGGTTCCCGGCGGGGGTCACCGCGGTCCTGACCACCTGGCACACTTACGCCGTCGCCGTCACCGGCCTGCTGAGCGTCCTGCTCCTGCAGTGGGCGCTGCGGGCCGGCACACTGGCCGCCTCCCAGCCGGCCCTGACTCTCGGCGACGCCCTGATCAGCGTCATCCTCGGCGGCCTGCTCTTCGGGGAGAGCATCGCCCTGGGCTGGCGGGTGCTGCCCGAGATCGCCGGCGTCCTCCTCATGGCGCTGGGCATCATCGGTCTGACCCGGTCGCCCGTGATGTCCGCCGGACGGAGCTGGGACGCGGCGGAGCCGGAGCCCACGCGGGCCCGGCGGGACGCCTGATCCGCCGGGCGGGACGCCTGTCCCGCGCAGCCGCACCCGCCCGCGCACGGGAGCGGTGACCCGGCCGGACCGGGGGGAGTGGACGCTGTGCCGGCCCGGGTGATCGGTGTCCCGGGTCCAGGCCGATCCGTGCTCCCGGGACCCGACGCCGACGCGCGTCCCGGACGGCGATCGGAGGGCCGGGCCGGTGCGAGGCGCCGTCGGCGCACGGCCGATTGTCAGTGCCGTCTGATTAATTCACGTGCAGCGAGATCGACATGGCCCGAAGTGGGTAATCGGTCGTCAGTTCCTGCGGTAGGAGGCCGTTCTTGATGCAGATGATGCTCCCGCGTCACCAGAGGTCCCAAGGTGCCCGACTCGGTCGCGGCGCCGCCGATCTCCTGCGCATCATCGCCGACCCGGGCACCTCGGTCTTCCTGACGGTGCACGAGGGTGGACGCCGCAGGTACGCCTACTGGCAGCCGTTCGATCCGTCCACGGGCAGGGGCGGCGGATACGTGGCCCTGCCCGTGGCCGAGTGCGACGCGCTGCACGCCGCCGGGCGCATCGTCCTCGGCGACCCGCTCGTCGACCCCGGCAAGGTCACCTACCGCGTCAGATCCGTCCCGGCGCGGTCCGCTCGCGGGAGTGCCGTGCGGCAGGTGGCCCGGGCGGCCTGAGCGCCGGGCGGGCGCACGGCGGGTCCACCGGGCCGCCGTCGCGCTGATCGCGTCCCGCTCGGCGGTGTGACACGTGCGACGGGCGTGGTTCCCGAGGCCCGCGCCAGGTGATAGACACAGCGGCGTCACAGTTCCTGTCCGCCAGCAGGAAGGTTGCTGTCGCATGTCTGCAACACGCCGTCAGGTCCTGGCCCAGGCAAGTGCGGTGGGGGCGGGTATCGCCTTCACCGGGGCCCTGTCCGAGCTCTTCGCGGGCACCGCTGCCGCGCGGAACCTGGGCGACACCGGCTATGGCCCGCTCGTGCCCGACCCCGACGGGCTGCTCGACCTGCCGAAAGGTTTCCGCTACACCGTGCTCTCCCGCGAAGGGGACCAACTCCGTTCGGGAGAGGGCTTGGTGCCCTCCAATCACGACGGCATGGCCGCCTTCGCCGGCCGAGGGAGCCGTACGCACCTCGTCCGCAACCACGAGAACCGGGTCACCGCGAAGATCCCCGTCCCGACGGTCGGCGGCCTCACCTACGACCCGGCGGGCAAGGGCGGCTGTACGGCCCTGACGCTCGACGCCGGGCAGCGCGTGCTGTCCGAGCGGGTCGCCATCGCCGGCACGGCCGTCAACTGCGCCGGTGGCCGCACTCCCTGGGGTACCTGGCTGACCTGCGAGGAGACCGAGGACAGGGCCGGCACCAACGGGTACACCAAGGACCACGGCTTCATCTTCGAGGTCCACCCCACCGAACCGCACCGCACCGGCGCCGTCCCACTGACCGCGATGGGCCGCTTCCAGCACGAGGCGATCGCCATCGACCCGCGCCACGGCGTCGTCTACGAGACCGAGGACGCCTTCGACAAACCCTTCGGTCTCTTCTACCGATTCCTGCCCGAGAAGCCGCTCGGCGGCGTCGGTTCACTGCGGGCGGGTGGCCGGCTTCAGGCGATGCGCGTGCCCGGCGTACCCGATCTGTCGACGATCCAGGAGACCGGCGCACGGTTCGACGGCATCGAATGGGCCGACGTACCCGACCCGCTGGCCGCCGCCACCCCCACCCGGCTGCAGGACTACGGCCCGGGGGGCATCACCCACGCGCAGAAGCTGGAGGGCTGCTACTGGGGCGGCAGTTGCGTGTACTTCGTGTCGTCCTTCGCCCGCAGCGCGGCCGGTTCGGCGGCCGACCACTACGGGCAGATCTGGCGCTACGACCCGGCGCGCCGCCGACTGACCCTGGTCGTCGTGTTCGGCCCGGACACCGATGTGCAACTGCCCGGCGAGTCCCCGGACAACATCTGCCTCGCCCCCAGCGGCGGCCTGATGGTCTGCGAGGACGGCAACGGCGCGCAGCACGTCTTCGGCGTGACCCGCGGGGGCGAGGTGTACGCGTTGGCGCGGGGCCGCCAGAACATCGGGACGGCCCAGGAGCCCGAGTGGGGCGAGTTCGCCGGAGTCACCTTCGCCCCCGACGGCCGCACGATGTACGTCAACTGCTACACGCCCGGCACCACCTTCGCGGTGACCGGGCCGTGGCCCAGGTAGGACCCGAACGACCGCCGTCATGGCGGGCGGGGTACTCGCCCCGCCATGACGCGGCGGCCGGGCAGCCGGTCGCGGGCGCCGCTACCGCACGATGCGGTGCCTCCGGCCGCCTCGGCGCAGGCGCACGGCGCCGTACACGAGGTCGGCGAGCAGTACGGCGGCTCCGATGATCAGCAGATAGAACAGGCCGTGGGCGGCGAACCCGATGATGCCCAGGACGAGGGCCACGAGGATCAGGAGCAGAAACAGACTCATCGGCTCTCCAGGTGGCTTCGGCCGCTCGGCGGCGGTCGGTTCGACGGCGGCGGTTCGGAGGCGGGCGTTCAGCGGCGCCCGAGGCGGCGTTCGCCGCCGGCGCCCGGCGCGTAGTCGAGTTCGTAGTGCGCGAAGACCGCCGGCTCGTCCGACGCCGGCAGCTCTCCGTCGGTGTCGATGGCGGGAGCCTTCTTCACGGCGTCCCTCGCGAAGGCGACCCGCAGATACCCCGGACCGACGGTCGCGCCGGCGAGCGGCACGAACGCCAGCCGGCGGCGGGTGGGCAGCCCCACGGTCACCGTGGCGAAGAACGGCTTGTCGGTGGCGGTGTCGACGTAGACCGACTCCAGGGCGCCGATCTTGCGCCCGCCGGGGTCGACCACGTCGTGCCCACGCCACTCACGGATGTCGCCCGCCTCGAACATCATGAACCTCCACCGACCTGGTAC
Source organism: Streptomyces sp. NPDC058145 (assembly GCF_042884245.1). NCBI lineage: Bacteria > Bacillati > Actinomycetota > Actinomycetes > Kitasatosporales > Streptomycetaceae > Streptomyces > Streptomyces sp. NPDC058145. The sequence continues at coordinate 196,418 of NZ_JBHVUH010000010.1, forward strand.
CCGCGTTCGGACGCCTGATGTCCTTCAGGCGCGGGCCGACGTTACGTTTGTCCCAGCAGCCGCCGAACGACCCTGGAGCACCGGTGCCCGTACCCCTCGGCGAGGACGTGGTGGCGCTGCTGCGCCGCCCCAGTACCTGCTACATCGCCACGACGATGCCCGACGGCTCGCCCCAGCTCACCCAGACCTGGGTCGACACGGACGGCGAGCACGTCCTGATCAACAGTGTGGAGTCGCACCAGAAGACCCGGAACATCGCCCGTGACCCGCGAGTGGCCGTCGCGGTGTCCGATCCTTCGGAGCCGGCCTCCTACGTCCAGATCCGCGGCCGTGTGGTGCGGGTGACCACGGAAGGCGCGGTCGACCACATCGAGGCGCTCTCGCGGAAGTACCTCGGTGGCCCCTACCCGTGGTTCGGCGGCCGGGACCAGGTTCGGGTGATCTACGTGATCCAGCCCGAACGCATCAGCGGCCCCCGCGGCTGACCAGGGTGCCCGGGCTCCGGGCGCGGACCGGGTCCGTGCCCTGGTCAACGGCTGTCCACGGGCCGACGGAGCCGAGTGCGGGCAGAATCGACGGTGTGGACGTGCACCAGCCACCGGAGAAGACGCCCGACGGACACTTCGTCGTCATCGGCGGGCGGCGCTGGCGGGCGACGGATCCGTCCCTTCCCGAGGAGACAGCCGCCCGCCTTCGACGCCATCTCATGGCGGCTCGCCGCGCGGTACGGTCCGCGACCTCCGCGGACGACCCGGGGGCCGAACGGTCGGCACGCGCACGCGTGCACCGCGCGAAGGTCGCGCTGGGCGAACGCGGCACACCCTGGTGGGAACAGTCCGGGGCCGAGCGCCGCCGGCGCTGGCGGGACGGGCTCGCCCGGCTCGAAGAGGACGGCCCGCGGTGACCCGCTCAGGACATGAGGCGCTCCCGGTCCCCCATCACCACGACGGGATGGTCGCCGGGATCGAGGGTGCGCAGCAGGGTCCGCATGCCGGACTCCGGGACCGTGACGCAGGCCGACGTGCCGTCACCGTGGTCCAGGTGCAGCCAGATGCCGCCGCCCCTCTCCACCCCTTCGGGCCGGGACCAGTCGTAGGGCGGGGCGCCCACGAGGCGGTTGTAGTTGATGGCGATGACGTAGTCGAAGTCGTGGGCGTGGGCCTCATCATCAGTGATCGAGGACGCGAAGGCGTGGTCGTCGTGCCAGTACGGCAGCCGGCTGCCCGGATTCCCGAGCGTGCCGCCCGCCTCGGTCAGGCCGAACACGCCGACGGGAGTGCGCTCGTCGTCCATACGGTGGTCCGTGGCCCAGCCCAGCCTGCCGTTGTGCGCGGGCCAGGCTGCCGTCCGCTCCCAGCCCGTGGCCCGCCTCTCGTAGAGCACCAGGAGGCTGTCGGGCGAGTCCCGGCGATCACCGTAGACGACCACGACCTGGCGGGAATTGGCCGGCACCTGCTGCCACATCCGGTCCCCGACCCCCGGGAGGCGAGAGCCCACGGACGCCGGGGGAGAGGCCGGCAACGCCGGGTTGTTCGTTCCCGGCGCGCCACCCGGGCTCGTCGGCTCACCGGCGCCGCACGCGTCCGTCGCCACCAGCAGGAGGCCGCAGGCCAGGGCCGCGCATATGGCATGCCGCACACCACCGTGCCGCAGCCGCCGAGAAGTTGCCCCCGGGACGGACCCGGTAACAGTGGATTTCCGCATGATCAGGATCCTGGGGCGCGCGCCCCGGGCACGCATCCACACAGGGCATCCGGCCTAACCCGGCACGGCCACCGGCAGGGCCGGACCGATGGGCACGTCGCGCATCCTCATGCTCGCATGAGTGGAGTGTGGTTCAGATGTGCAAGACGAGTTGATTGACACCGACTGATCAGGGAACCCGGACCACGTCAACCGGCCGGTGCGGACTGCCACGTCAGCGCGCCGGCGGCTGTGGTCCACTCGCAGGGGAGAAGTCGTGACACCACGCCTCGGAGCGGAAGAAGAGTTCCATGTACTGGACGTGGAGAGCGGCCGACTCGTACCACGCGCCGCAGAGCTGATAGGGCGCCTCGGCAGACCTGGCTTCACCACCGAGCTGCAGCGGTCGGTGGTGGAGAGCAACAGCGGCGTCCACGGCACGCTCGAGGAGCTGTACACCGACCTCTCCTCGACCCGGCTCCGCCTGGACTCGGCGGCCGCCGGACTCGGCCTCGCCGTCGTCGCCGCGGGTACCGTGCCGCTGGCCCGCGTGCGCCCCCTGGACGTCACCGACGACGCCCGCTACCAGCGCATGGCCGACGAATACCGCATGGTCGCCGACGAACAGCTCATCTGCAGCGCGCAGATCCACGTCGACGTCCCCGACCGGGACACCGCCGTCCGCGCCATGTGCCTGGTCTCGCCGTGGCTGCCGCCGCTGCTCGCCCTGTCGGGCAGCTCCCCGTTCTGGCTGGGGTCCGACACCGGGTACGCCAGCTGGCGGACCATGCTGTGGCAGCGGTGGCCGACCGCCGGACCGGCCGGCTGCCACCCGGACGCCGCCGACTACGACAGGTCGCTCGAGGAACTGATCCGCTCGGGCGTCATCAGCGACGCCGGCATGGTCTACCACGACGTCAGGCCGTCGGCCCACCAGCGCACGCTCGAACTGCGCATCTGCGACGCCTGCCCGCGGGTGGAGACCGTGGTGCTCGTCGCGGGCCTCTTCCGGGCCCTGGTCCGCGACGCCTGCGAGCGCCTGGCACAGGCGGACGGTCCCTTGTGCGACGGCCGCCACGACTGGCTGCGGGCCGCCTCCTGGCGGGCCGCGCGATCGGGCCTGGAGGGCCACCTCGTCGATCCCGTCAGCCGGTGCGCGGCGCCGGCCGGCACGGTGCTGACCGGCATGCTGGCCCGGTTGCGCCCGGCGCTCGAGGCGTCCGGCGACTGGGACACCGTGCACGCGCTCCTGGAGGAGGCACTCGCCCTCGGAAGCGCCGCGCAGCGGCTGCGCCGCGCCGCCCGGGCCGGCGGCCTGCTCGCCGGCGTCGACATGCTGACCGCCGAGACCCGCGGCGAGCGGCCGGCGGGCCGGCCGTCGGCGCGGCCGGCCCGGCCCACCGCGTGGTGGGACCCCGTCGGAGCGCACGTCCCCGGCCACGGCACCGCCGCGCCGGCCCGGAGCGCCTGAGTCGCCCGTCCTCCGGCGGCCGCGGACGCACGGTCTCCGTGAGCCGAACCGGAGCCCCGGCCGATCAGGACGCCCCATCCGTCGATCAAGGAGAGTCACGTCCCCATGCACACCTCGCAGCATCCCCCGGCCCCCGAACACCACCGCCCCGGGCGTGCCGCACGCACGCGCGCGCCCGGGGCCCGGCACAGGCGCGGCACACGCACGCCGGAGCCCGCTCGGCTCACGGTCAGGGGACGGAGGAGCAGCTGATGTGCGGACTCAGCGGAGAGATACGTCTCGACGGTGAGCGGCCGGACGTCGCGGCGGTGGAGCGGATGACCGACCGGCTCGCGTCCCGCGGCCCGGACGGCCGCGGTGTGTGGTCCCAGGGGGCGGTCGCGCTCGGTCACCGCCGGTTGAAGATCATCGACCTCTCCGACGACGGCGCCCAGCCCATGACGGACCCGCGCGCCAGGATCGCGGGCGTCTTCAACGGGTGCGTCTACAACTACCGCGAGCTGCGCGACGAACTGCGGGCGCTCGGCCATCAGTTCTTCTCCGACTCCGACACCGAGGTCGTACTCAAGGCCTACCGGCAGTGGGGCCCCGACTGCGTCCGGCACTTCCACGGCATGTTCGCCTTCGTGCTCGTCGAGCTGGACAGTGGACGGGTCGTACTGGGCCGTGACCGGCTCGGCGTCAAACCCCTGTATCTCACGCAGACCGCCGACCGGCTGCGGTTCGCCTCCTCGCTGCCGGCCCTCCTGGCGGCCGGCGACGTCGACACCTCCCTCGACCCGGTGGCCCTGCACCAGTACTTCAGCTGGCACGCCACCGTGACCGCGCCCCACACCGTCCTCAACGGCGTACGCAAGCTGCCCCCGGCCACGGTGCGCGTCATCGAGGCCGACGGCACTCAGCACGACCACCGCTACTGGCAGCCGTCCCACACCCGCCGGCCCGAGTTCGCCGCCCTCGCCGCCGAGGACTGGACGGACGCCGTGCTGGACGTGCTGCGCACCGCCGTGCGCCGCCGGATGGTGGCCGACGTCCCGGTCGGCGTGCTGTTGTCCGGCGGACTGGACTCCAGCCTCATCGTCGCCCTGCTGGCCGAGCAGGGGCAGCACGATCTCGCGACCTTCAGCGTCGGGTTCGAGGCCGAGGGCGGCGAGGAGGGGGACGAGTTCCACTACTCCGACCTGGTCGCGCGCCACTTCGACACCGCCCACCGCCAGCTCCTGGTGGCATCGGACCGCATTCCGGGGGCGCTGGAGTCGGCGGTGCTCGCGATGAGCGAACCGATGATGAGCCATGACGTGGTGGCCTTCCACCTGCTGTCCGAGCAGGTCGCCAAGGAGGTGAAGGTCGTCCAGAGCGGCCAGGGCGCCGACGAGGTGTTCGCGGGCTACCACTGGTACCCGGCGATGTCCCGCGTGCCCCGGCGGCAGGCCGCCGAGGCGTACATCGACGCCTACTTCGACCGGTCCCACGCCGAGCTCGCCCGCATCCTGGAGCCCGGACTGCTGGCCGGGCGGGACGCCTCCGCCGACTTCGTGCGCGCCCACATGGCGGCCGAGGGCGCGGAGACGGCGCTGGACGCCGACCTCCGGCTGGACACCCAGGTGATGATGGTCGACGATCCCGTCAAACGCGTGGACAACATGACGATGGACTGGGGTCTCGAGGCCCGCGTTCCGTTCCTCGACCACGAGCTGGTCGAACTGGCCGCCGCCTGCCCGCCCGAGCTGAAGCTCGCCGACGGCGGGAAGGGGATCCTCAAGGCGGCCGGACGCAGGGTCCTCCCGGCGGAGGTCGTCGACCGGCCCAAGGGCTACTTCCCGGTCCCGGCGATCAAGCACATGGCGGGTCCGGTGCTGCAACGGGTCCGCGAGGCCCTCACCGCCCCGGAGGCGACGGAACGCGGCGTCTTCCGCCAGGAGTACGTCGCGGAACTGCTCGAGGCACCCAACGCGCACCGCACCAGGCGAGGAGCGAACACACTGTGGCAGGTAGCGCTGCTGGAGATATGGCTGCAGACGCACGGAATCCGCTGACCGCGACCGACCCGGACACCTGGGTGCCGGCGCCGCCGGACGCGGGCACCGCCACGGCGACGGAGTCCAACGGCGGTGATCAGCGGCCCGCGGGGGCACGTCCGGCGGGCTCCTCGAACACGTTCTCGGGCGCCGAGACCGACCCGGCCGGGGGCATCGCGGCGACGGCGGCCCGTCCGGCGCCGGAGCCGGTGCTCCTCACCGACGCCGCCGCCGCGCACGACGTACCGCAGCGGCTGACCGCGCACGGCTGCTGGTACCCCTCCGTGGACCCCGGTGGCCGCAATGTCGCCTTCATCTGCGACCGGACCGGGGTGCCGCAACTGTGGACCGGTCCGGTCGACGGCGAGGAGGCGCGACTGCTGGACGCCGACCCCGACCCGGTCACGGAGGTCTCCTGGTCGCCGGACGGCCGCTGGATCGCCTACACCACGGCCCCCGGCGGCGGTGAACTCACCCGGGTCCTGGGCGTACGCCCCGACGGCACCGGGCGCCGTCTGCTGGCCGGCGGCGAGCCCGGCGCCTCCGCCTACCTGGGCTGCTGGACGCACGACGGTTCGGCGATCGCCGTGACGCTCACCGAACCCGCGCCCGCCGACCAGATCCGGCCCGGCCCGGAGGGGCCGGTGGCGGACCTCCCCGAACCCGCCCACACCGGCGGCTGGGCGGGCCGCGACGGCCGCGCGGTGCTGCTGGGCGGACCGCCGCTCGGTGCCGTGCGGGGAGGGGACGTGACCGTGATCCAAGGGCCCCCCGGCACGACGCCGTCGCGGGAACCCGGCCACAGGGCGCTGGCGGCCTATCTCGTGGACCCCGAAGGCGCGACCGCGCCGGTGCTGGTGGCGAGCGAGGCGGGCGCACCGACCCTGCGCGTCTGCGGGCTCAGCCGGGACGGCAGGCTCGCCCTGCTGCGCCGGGGCCCACGCGGCCGGCGTGAGGCGCTCGTGGTCCGCCGCCGGGACCGGGCCGTCACCTGCGCCGTCCGGGTCGCCGACGGCGATCCGTGGATCGGGGGCTTCGCCCCGGACGGCCGCACCCTGTGGCTGCGCAGCGACAGCGACCGCGAGTTCGCGGCGCTCCTCGCGGTGCGGCTGGGCCCGCGGGGGCAGCGGCTGGCGCAGTGGCCGGTCGCCGCCCGCCCGGACTGCGACCTGGAACTGCTGAGCCTGCACCGGGACGGGCGGCACGCCGTCCTGTCCTGGAACGTGCGCGGGGTCAGCGAGCTGGAGATCACCAAGCTGCCCGCGACCGCCCCCGAGGGGGACGGCCCGGCCGCCCTGCGAAGCGCCGCCGCGCCATCGGCCGGGACCTCCCGCGGTATCCCGCTGCCCCACGAGGTGGTCACCCGGCTCGCGCCCGCCCCCGACCCCGACGGCCCCGTCGTGGCCCTGTCGGGATCGCGGCGGCGCCCCGGCGTGTGGTGGCTGCCGCACGCCTCGGCCCTGCGCACCCCCTGGTCCTCGCGCGACGAGGACGCGGTCCCCGACGCCGGCCACGCACCGGTGCAGCCCTTTCCTGTCCGCCCCGTCGCCCGGGACGGGCTGGCCCTAGGCGGCTGGTACTACAGGGCGCCCGGCCGCTCTCCGGGGGAGGCGGCCCCCTGCGTCCTGCATCTGCACGGCGGCCCGGAGGAACAGGAGCGCCCCGTCCTGCAGACCCTCTACCACGAGCTTCTCGGCCGTGGACTGGACGTCTTCGCCCCCGACGTACGCGGCTCGTCCGGCTACGGCCGTTCGTTCGTGGACGCGGATCTCGGCACCAGCCGGTTCGCCGCGATCGAGGACGTCGCCGCCTGCGCGGCCCATGTCGTCGTGGCGGGCCTGGCCGACCCCCGGCGTCTGGCGGTGATGGGCCGCTCCTACGGCGGCTACCTGACGATGGCGTCCCTCGTCTGGCATCCGGAGCTCTTCCGCACCGGCGTGGCGGTCTGCGGGATGTCCGACCTCACCACGTTCTTCGCCGGCACCGAACCGTGGATCGCCGAGTCGGCCGCCCACAAGTACGGGCACCCCGAACGCGACCACGAACTGCTGCGGTCCCTGTCGCCGATGAACCGTGTCGACGCCCTGCGCGTACCGGTGCTCGCCGTACACGGGGAACACGACACCAACGTTCCGGTGGGGGAGTCGCGGCAGTTCGTGCGAGCGGCGAGGGAACGCGGCCTGGAGGCCGAGCTGCTGATGCTCCGTCAGGAGGGCCATGACTTCCGCCGTGCCGACAACCGGCGCCTCTTCCGCAGGGCCGCCGCCGACTGGATCCAACGGCACCTGACGAGCCGGCCCGCCTGACCCGCCCCGCCGGAACGGCCGTCGCGTCGAGCCGTCCGGCTCACGCGATCGACGGGTCGGACTCCTCCCGCACGGTCCAGTAGACACCCTCGGGCAGGGCCTGGGACGCCTCCCCGGCTCCGCGCAGCGGGAACACGACGACCGAGACCGCCGCCAGCGCGCACAGGAGCCAGTCGAGCGCCCAGGGCATGCCGTCGGGGCCGAAGTACAGGACGGGCGTGGTGATCAGCGCCGCGAGCAGGGCTCCGCCGAGGATGGGGCCGTGCACGGCCGCGGCGAACCTCGTGGTGCGCGGCAGGCGCCGGACCGGGCGCCCGGAAACGGCGGGACGGTTGGAGCCGTCGAGGTACGCGCGAGCCTCGTCCGGGTCCGCGAGACCCATGAGCACCTCGCCGGTGTCGGCGACGAACGCGGCCGGCAGCTCGTCCTCGATCAGCTTCCACCGCTCCGGCCAGCACAGCCAGCCTTCCTGCCCGCCGAGACACAGGGCCGCCCGGCCCACCTCCCGGGGAGGGGCGGCGAGTTTCAGCTCGCGGTCGCCGGCCCGGAGGACGAGCCAGTGGAACTGCGTGACGTTCAACTCACCGGGCTTGGAGCCGCGTTCGCTGTACCGCATTCTCACCGGCTCCCCGGCCCGGGCCCGGACAGCGTGCAGCTCTCCCCGGGCGGCGTCGGCCACCAGCACCCGCAATTTGCCCCGGACGGCGGCCTCGCTGACCTGACGGCGCGCGAAGAGGAGTGTCTTCACCGTCAGGACGAGAACGAGGATGATCACCACTCCGGAGAGCACCCCGCCCGAACCGGCGGCCAGCCGGCTGAGCACCAGCGGAGTCAGCAGGAGAAGAACGGCGCCCGTCGTACGGCCCGCATGACGAGCGGGAAGGGGCAGCCGGCGGGGCAACGGCGGCGCCTGCTCAGGCACCGACGGCGAATCCGGGCTCAGCCTCGGCGCCGCACGGCCGGCGATCGCCCATCCGCCGGCGGCGACCGCGGCCGCCCCGAGGGCCGACAGTACGTCCCAGCGCGGCGCGGGGGCGTCGTAGCGTAGGAAGACCAGGGACAGTGCCACGGCCGCGCAGGCCAGGGCGGCGCCACCGAGGGCGCGGCTGATCAGGGTGGAGCGTCGCATGGGCGTCCTTCACCGGGGACTTGGAGCCGGGGTGGGGGCACCGTCTCGCGAGGCCGAACAGGCACGGGGCGCACCAGTTTCTTACATGATCGGCAACGAAGTAAAGGCATGGCCGGCCGGGGGAGTCCGGCCGGCTTCCGGTGCCGGGCCCGGCTCAGGGGCGGGGCGCAGCGCCCTCGTCGACGGGCAGCGGGACAGGCTCCTCCGCCAGGGGTACCGGTCCGGCGCCGGCGACATGTTCCTTGTCCCGGCGGCCACTTCGCGAGCGTGTGCGGCGCAGCGCCAGCAGGAGCACCGGCATCAGCACGCAGGTGAGCGCGGCGCTGTGCCAGAGCAGCGCGTCGAGTCGCCCGGCCGCCAGATAGGCGCCCGCCGCGACCGCGGCGAGCGCGCACACGCCGCGGTCCACGATGCTCTCCACCGACAGCAGCGTGGCCCGCGGCGCGTCCGCCGGGATGGCGTCGTTGACGAGCTTGCGCTGCACCGGATACACGAACCCGGTGATCGCGGCGAACGCGCACAACAGCACCACCACGGCCCAGGGCCCGCCGACGGCGGTGCCCGCCAGTGTCACGGCGAGCGCCACGCTCAGCAGGGACACCCACACCACCGGCGGCAGCCGACGGCCCAGCCACTGAGGCCGGGCCGAGGTCACCGCCTCCGCGACCGTCATCGCCGCGAGCACCCCACCGTGCGCGCTCTCCTTTATGCCGTGCTCCATGAGCACCGGCTGGAACAGGTTCACCTGGCAGATCCGGGACAGCGTGAAGACGGCCACGCCCTGCACCATGAGCAGGGCCAGCCACGGTGACGACCGCAGGGCGCGCAGGGCGGCCCGCGTGTCGCGCAGGAGGCTGCCGTCGCGCCGCGCCCGGGCGCCCGGGCGGCCATGCCCGCCACCGGGTGCGGCGAGCCGTGGCAGGGCGAGCGCACAGCCGAGGGAACCGGCCGCGCTCGCGGCACTGAGCACGTACGGGGTCTGCGGGGCCAGCGTCATCAGGGGCCCGACCAGCGGCCAGCACACCACCTTGGCGGCGAGCCCGAGGGCCCGGGCCGTGCCCTCGGCCCGCAGATAGTGGGCCTGCGCCCCCTCGGCCCGCAGGCCGTCGTACAGATAGGCGCTCGCCGCCCCGGACGTCAGCGAACGCCCGGCGGCGATGGCGAGGAAGTGCACCAGGAAGCCCGTGTACGAAGGGGACAGGACCGGCGCCAGGTGGGCCGCCGTCATGACCACCGCGCCGGCACTCAGACAGTTGCGGGCGCCGATGCGGTCGGCGACGGCTCCGGTCGGTATCTCGAAGAGGCAGAAGGCGATGTAGTAGATGCTCTGGATGCCGAAGATCTGGTCGTCGGACAGGCCCGCGTCACGCTGGTAGGCGTAGAAGACGGGCATCCACCACAACAGGTTGAACAGCAGCTGGAACCCGTTGTTCAGGCGGATGACGCGCCGCGCGGCCGGACTCGGGACCGGTGCCGGTGAGGTGGACCGCGGGGATGGCATACGGGGCCTCACCGGGAGTAGGGGCGGACCTGGACCAGGCGGAACGCCCCCTCGGCGGTCATGAGCCACTCGATGTCCAGGGCGCCGTCGGGGTCGTCCACGCCGAAATGCGACTGCAACAGCCGCCCGGCCAGGGCCAGTCGGGCCAGCGCGGCGCGTGTCGCGGCCGGCAGGTCCTCGCCCGACGACCCGACGTCGACCGTGCGCCCGCCGCCCTCCACGGTGTTGTAGAGGTACTGCTGCGGCAGGATCGTGCCGTCGACCACCCGCTCGGGCGAGCCCGGCGCGCAGTTGAGGTACACGTTGCGGAAGTCCTCCCGGCGGGTCGGATTGCAGGTCACCAGCACACCCCCGAGATCGGCCGGCACGTACTCCTGGACGATCACCCCCATGTAGGTGTCGTCCAGCGGGATACCGGCCTGGTGCCGCAGGCGCACACTGCGCGGCGACACCAGCGACGCCCACACCTGCCGTACCGCGTCCATGAGTTGGTCCGGGCCGCGCACCGTGGTGACCGAGTCGTAGATCCCGGCGGCGGAGAAGCCCGGCAGGTCCTCGGCGTTGGAGGAGGAGCGCACCACCAGACGGTGCCCGTCGGCCGACAGCGGCGCCACCGACGCGGTGATCGCGCGTTCCACCTCGACGGGCATCGGTGTGGTGCGCGTCAGCTGCTGGAGGCTGAGCGCGAGGGAGTCGATCACCTCGAACGCCTCCAGCTCGAGCGCCATCTTCAGCTTGCCGATGCCCTGTTGCAGCGCGGGCGAGGAGATGAGGAAGAGATGGTGGAGCCGGAACGGCAGCGCCACGCCCTCGGGTGCGCGGACCGTCTCCGCCACCCGTGCCGCCGCGGCGGCCCGCAGCCGCTCCGGTGACGCCCCGGGCTCGCCGAGCCGGGCCGCGAGATGGCCGAGCAGATCGGGCCGCGGCGGACGCGGACGCGCGTAGAACGCGGTCAGGTCCGCGGTGCGGCTGTCCAGGACGTGATGCAGCTCCCCGAGACTGGCCGCCTTGGTGCCGTAACTGTCCCGGTCGGCGCTCCGCAGCCGGTGCAGCGCGAGGACCGGAGCGTCCTCCAGGAACGGCGCCTCGAGACGGATCCGCTGCTGGTGCCAGGCGGGCCTGGTCAAGGCCGGTGCGCGGGACAGCCGTTCCAGGGTGACGGTGTCCTCCTGGGCGCGGTAGCGCACCCACGCGCCGTCGAGCCCGTGGCGCCGCACGACATCGTCGAGGTCGCGGACGATCGCGTTCGGGATGCCCCAGCCCGAGGCGAGGACGTTGGTGTGGGAGAGCGGCGTGATGGGAGCCGTGTTGATGATCCCGGCGACGCGGGGCACGTCGTCGGGCGGACAGGGCATCGCGACGATGTCCGACCAGCCCAGCTCCCCGGCCGCGCTCTCGTACTCCGCCAGGGTCCGGAAGTAGCGCAGCCGGCCCCGTGCCTCGCCCGGGTTGAGGCAGGTGCGGGTCCGGTTGCCGAACAGCTCGTGGCTGAGGATGCGCGGCACCCGCGTCTCGCTGACGTGGGACAGCTCGTGCTCCTGCCCGTGGTTCGCGGGCTTCAGCAGCAGTGGCAGGCGTCCGTCCACCCGTCCGCGCACATAGCCGTAGAACTCCTCCAGCAGCGCGCCGTGCATGGTGTCCGCCTCGGTCGTCTCCAGCACCAGGAAGGGCCGCTCGGCGCCGTCCGCCTCCTCGTCGGTGTGCAGGGACAACACGCCGAGCAGGAAGCGGCGTTCGGGGTCCGTGTAGACGGAGGCGTTGAACGCGTCCAGCTCCGCGTCGAGTTCGTCCAGCGTCAGACCGAGGACACGGGTCGCGATGTAGTTGACGTGGAAGGGGTGCACCCGGGTGTCGAGCAGGTGCCAGGTGTCCTCCGCCCGGTCCACCACGACCTTCAGATAGGGGTGTCCGGCCAGCACCCCGGACAGGGTGCGGAACAGCGGCAGCGAGAGGTTGGCCCCGACGACCGTTCGGTCGCCGGCCGCTTCGGGCACACCCGTTCCGTCCAGTGCGAGAGTCATGCCCGCACCCCCTCGCCGGCGTGCGCGGGCAGGATGCGCGGCAGGGCGTCCACCAGCGCGGTGAGGTCGCGGACCACGGACTGCGGCCGGTCGGCCGACAACAGGCACAGCCCCGCCATGGTGTTGGCCCCGGCGGCCGGGTCGTAGACCGGTACGGGGGTGCCCTGCGGCAGGGAGTTCTCGTGGACGACGGACAGCGAACTGCCCGCGCCGATCGGAGCGCCGCGCAGGACCGCCGCCGGGTCCCACAGATGACGGCGGGCCCACGGAGCGCCGTCGCCGTCCACCGCGAGAACCACCAGGGAACCGGCCGCACCCTCGGCGTCCTCGCCGGTCAGCGCCCGCGCCGGCCACGCGGGGGAGCGGCCGAGCAGCTGATCGGTGAACAGGCCCACCAGATCGAGCCCGAAGACCTCCTCGATCTGCGGCACCGTCATCGCGCCGCCGAACCGTGCGGCCGTCTCGATGACCCACATCCGGCCGTCCGCGCCCAGCTTGATCTCCGTGTGGGTCCCGCAGTTCTCCAGCCCCAGGGCCTCTACGGCCTGCCGGGCCAGTTCCACGATCCGGTCCTGGGCGTCGCCGCCGAGCGCGGCCGGGGTGATGCCGGCGCGTTCGGTGAACGGCGCCACCGTCGGCATCCGCCCACTCACACACACCGGGCGGAACACGCCGTCCACGACCACGCCCTCGACACTGACGTAGTCACCCCAGCCGGAGCCGTCGAACCACTCACCCGCGCAGCCGCTGACGATCTCCTCGACGATGAAATCCTCACCGGCGCCCGCCACATGGAGCTCCGCGAACCCCAGCAGCGCCGACTCCGTCATCACCGCCCGCGACCGCTGCCAGGCCTCCCGCGCCTGTTCGGGCGCCTCGATGATCTGGTGCGCCGTCGAACCGGCGCTCCAGGCGGCCTTCAGCAGCAGGGGATACGACAACTCGGCTGCCGCGGAGTCCAGTTCGGCGGCGTTCGTGACCGAGCGGAACCTCGGCTGGGGTATCCCGCGGCGCTCCCAGGCGGCGCGCATCAGCCGCTTGTCACGGGCCAGCGCCGCGGCGGCCCCCGCGCCACGCAACCCGAGCCGCCGGGACGCCTCGGCGACCGCGACCACCGCGTACTCGGAGAACGTGACGACGGCGTCCGCGCCGACCTCGCGCGCCCGCCCGGCGATCAGCCCGACGAGGTCCGAACCCGGCAGGTCCCCGACCGTGACGACCGACTCGCACAGCCCGCGGGCGTCCGCCGCCACGGCGGCGGGCAGCTCGCTGAGTGCCAGCAGGTGCACCGCGGACCTCGCGGCCACCCGCGACAGGGCGTGCCCCACCGGGGGACCGCCCTTGGCATGCACGTACAGCACCCTGCTCACGAATATTCAACTCCTCTGTTGTCGCTGTCGGTTGAGGCGCGTGACGCGCCCTGTGCGTCCGGCGGGACCGCGGCTGCGCCAGTACGCGCCCGCCGTCTCACCGCCCCCTTCAAGCGAACCAGCCCCGACCCCCGTCCGAGGGCCCGTGATACGCGAACGGCTCAGGCAAATGCCCGACTGCCGAAGGCGCACACCGTGCTGCGCGGGGACGGTGATGCGCTAGTACTGCAACGGTGCTTGTTCTGATTGCTGGGCAGCTTTAGGGGCTGTGTGCACGTACGCCTCCATGATGACGGCGTAGAGAGCCTGGTCGATCCGGCGCCGGCGTTCCAGCAGCGACGGGAAGAAGCTGCCGGTGCGGACCTTGGGGATCTCCAGGTCCAGGTCGCCGGCCAGCGTGGTCAGGGTCTTGTCGCGGTGCCCGTTGCGCAGAGCCGTCCGACTGGCGGCGTGTTCGTTCCACTCTGCGCCGATGTGCGCGCTGGTCTCGGCCTCGATCAGCTCTTGCAGCATCCGCTCGGCCACGCTGCGGACGAGTTCGATTCCGTCGGACGAGCGTAGTGACTCCAGTAGGCGTATCAGGTCAGACCGAGACAGGGCCATCGTGCACTCCCACAGCTTGAACTGGCATTTTGGCAGGGAGAGTTGCACAGTGGCGCGCCTCTTGGTCAGGGAGCGGCCACCCGCATCGGGTGTGCGCCCCGGGCGAACGCCAACGCACTCCCACACCTTGATCGGCTGCACCACGACAAGGGACGCCATCCGGCCCGGCCCCGTGTCCAGCGCGAGCGTTCCCGTGGTGGCGACGGCGAGGGCCACGGTCGTCACTGAAGCTCGGCCAAGTTCGGCGATAGTCACGCAGGGTGGGCGTCCGTCAGCACCCGCTCGGGGTGCAAGGTCGGCGGCCCGGTCCGCCTCCGAGCACCGTATGCATCGACCCTGGGGTGTGGTGTGCCCCCGACGTGGTTGCGCTCACCAACGTGTGATTCACCACAGTCAGTTATGTTGTGCACAATTTAATTGCTGGCTAGCGTCTGGAGTCGACACCACAGCACAGGGAGGCAACACCATGGATCCCGTCCGCTACGAGGATTACCGCCCCGCCGAACGTCGGACTTACCAGGAGGAGTTGGATGCGGTGGTGGCGCAGGTGGCGCAGCGCACCCGCACCTCGGTCGAGCGCGAGGCCGTCGGCCGCGCCGTCCGCACGGCCCACGGGAAGACCTACGGCCTTCTCAAGGCCACGGTCACGGTCGGTGACAACCGCGGCTTCTACGGTCAGGGCATCTTCGCCCGACCCACCGTGTACGACGCCGTCGTCCGCTACTCCAACGGCCTTGGTCATCAGCGCCCCGACCATCAGCTGGGCGCGGCGTGTGGGATGGGCATCAAGCTGTTCGGGGTCCCCGGCCCCTCACTGCTGGACGACGAACCGGACAGCGGTACTTTTGACCTCAACTTGATCAACAACGATGTCTTCTTCGCGAACACCGCCTACGACTACATGGTCATCGAGGACCTGTTCGCGGAGCTGCCGGAGGCCCTGGTGAACCCAGCCCGCCGCAAGACCTGGATGGCGGAGTTCCTGACCCGCCGGGGCACGCTCATCGATCCCGACAGCTGGCTGTGGGACGAACTGTTCGCCATGCTGTCGTTCACCACCGTCCCGCGCAGGAACCTGCTGTCGTACACATACAACAGCATGGGCGCCTTCCGGTACGGCGACCACATCGCCAAGATCCGGACCGTGCCCACGACCGAGTCCTTGGCCTCCCTGACGCACGAGATCGTGGACGTGCGCGCGGACAACGAGGCGTTCCGCTACACACTCGTTGCCGAGGCCGCGGAACGGGACCACTCCTTCGAACTCCAGGTGCAGCTCAACACCGATCTGGCCCACATGCCGGTGGACAACACCTCCGTGAAGTGGCCCCAGGAACTGTCCCCGTGGGTGACCGTCGCCCGTGTGGCCCTCCCGCGCCAGGACATCGGCGGGGACGAGAACGTGGCGGCCGCCGACGCCACGTCGATCACACCGTGGCGCTCACGCGAGGAGCACCGGCCTGTCGGCGAGATCCAGCGGGTGCGGCAGGAGGTGTACCGGCGTTCGTCCATCGAACGGCACCGCATCAATGGACAGCAGCGGCGCGAACCGGTCAGCAGCGCGCAACTACTCGGATGAGCCGGCTCAGCCGCGTCCCGCCGCCTGCGCCGACCGCACTGGGACTGCGAGGGCGACAAGCGACCCGGCAACGGATTCACGACGCCGCTCACGTGCTCTTCCCGGAGCGTGACGACGTGTAGCGGCCGGCCCTCCCAAGTGGCGTGAACCGCCCGCACGGTGGAGCCCTGGGAGCGGCTGTGGGCGGCGTCGGCTCGGCTCGGTCGACGCCTGCCTCCTTCAGGGGCGCGACGGAGTCGTGCCATCGCCGTCGCATGACCGCAGCTGCGCCGGCGCATGCCAGACGGACTACCGCAACCACGCCAGTCGTTCTGGGGGAGTGCGCCCTACCCCCTGCTCGGGAACGGCCATCTCGCCCAGCGGCGACCAGTCGTCCTGCGGAACGTTCGCGCTCATGATGCGGGGTGTTTCGACCGGATGGCGCCGGCAGCGTCTGCTGCACGGTCTTGAAGTGCGCCCAGCGCACGCTCGTAAGCGGGAAGGCCGCGGGTGCCCTGGCCACGTCCACGCCGGAACGGCGCACCCGTGCCAGGTCCTGCCCTCGGCGCGGCGGGCGGAGCCGCTCGGTTTCGGCGGCGGAACCTGTTCCCCCGGAACCGGCTACCCGAGGTCCTGCGGGGCGACGCGGCGGGATTCCCCGGGCCGCGCAAGAGGCGCAGGGCCTGCCGCGGGGGATCGGACGAGGCGGCCCTGCGCAGGAGGGTCAGCGGGTGGGGTCGAGAAGGATCTTGCGGACGCCGTCGGAGCGGCCTGCGAACAGTTCGTACGCCGCCGGGCCTTCGGAGAGGGCGAAGCGGTGGGAGACCACGACCTCTGGCTTGATCCGGCCGGCACGGGTGAGGGCGATCAGAGCAGGGAGTTCGTAGTGCACAGAGCACAGCCCGATGGCGAACTCCAGTTCCTTGATCTGCGCAAGTCCCATATGGAAGGGGAAGGCCTTGCTCTGGCTGACCCCGATGACGCTGACCCGGCCGGCCTGCCGGACGGCCTTGAGGGCGAGCTCGATGGTGGCGTCCGAACCCACGGCCTCCACCACGGCGTCCGGCCCGCGTCCGTCGGTCATGTCCCGTATGGCCGTCCGCGCGTGCTCGCCCTCGACCGGCTCGACACCCAGGGTGGCGGCGAAGGCGCGGCGCTCCGCGACCAGGTCTGCGCCCAGCACCCGCGCGGCGCCCATCGCGAAGGCGGACTGGGCGGCCATGAGGCCGACCGGGCCGAGGCCGATGACCAGGACGGTCTCGCCGGGCTGGATGCGGGCTCGGCGGCAGCCGTACCAGGCCGTGGGGGCGTTGTCCGTCAGGACGACGGCGGCCTCGTCGGAGATGCCCTCGGGCAAGTGCACCAGATTGACGTCGGCGTATGGCACCGCCAGGGCCTGGGCCTGGCTGCCCGGGAGCTGCGGGCTCACTCCGTAGCAGAGGTCCGTGCTGGACGTGGCGCGCTCGCACCGGGCGGTGAACCCGGCCGCGCACGACCGGCACTGGTCACAGCCGACAGAGGCGGGCACCAGAACCCGGTCGCCGGGCCTGAAGCGGGTCACCTGGCCGCCGGTGTCGACAACTACGCCGACGCACTCGTGCCCCGGCGTGTAGCCCAGTTCCGGGCTGAACGGGTTGCCGCGGTAGATGTGCAGGTCGCTGCCGCAGATGCCGGCCGCTGTCACCTGCACCACCGCGTCGGTAGGGCTGGTGACGGCCGGGTCGGAGACATCCCCGTAGCGGATGTCGTGACGGCCATGGTAGGTCAGTGCTTTCATCGTGTTTCTCCCCCTCAGCCCGGTCGGTCCGCGATCTTCAGCACCAGCTTGCCGTGGTTGTCACCACGGAACAGTCGCATCAGGATCGCCTCCTCGACGGGCTGCCAGCCGGTGGGCCGCGGCTCTCCCACGGGACGTGCGGCCAGGCGCACCTGGCCGTTGATTCTGCTCAACTCCGGCGGCTCCTTCGACG
This sequence comes from Streptomyces sp. NPDC058145, assembly GCF_042884245.1. Taxonomy (NCBI): domain Bacteria; kingdom Bacillati; phylum Actinomycetota; class Actinomycetes; order Kitasatosporales; family Streptomycetaceae; genus Streptomyces; species Streptomyces sp. NPDC058145. Next base: position 214,048 of record NZ_JBHVUH010000010.1, read on the forward strand.
GTCGCGTTGGATCGGCGGCCGGCACGCCGCATCGGCGCGCATTGACGCTTGAACAGAGCATACCGGCCAGTCGGTACGGATGGTGAGCGTATGGGTGCCGTGCCGTCGGAGACAAGAGGGAGCCCGGCGCGACATACGCTTTATGCGCTCGGCCGCCTAGCTGGGGCCTGTCCGGCGGATCTTGTGACCGTTCGTGGGTTGGCTCGTTGGCATGGTCATGGGGCGGGGAGATCTCACGAATGAGGAGTGGGCCCGACTGAAGCCGCATCTGCCCGAGTCCGGGCGGCGTGGGGGTCGTTGGGTCAGTCATCGCAGGATCATCAACGGGATCCTGTATGGACAGTGCACTGGGGTTCCCTGGCAAGGATCTACCTGTGCGTTTCGGTCCGTGGAAGACCGTCTACGAGCGGCACCGGCGGTGGTCGGCGGACGGCACGTGGGACGAGATCTTCGCGGCCGTGCCGGCCGACGCTGATGCCGAGGGCCGTATCGACTGGTCGATGGTGGGGGTGGACTCCACGTCCTGCCGGAGTCATCAGCATGCGGCGGGAGCGCGCAGGAGACCTCCTCGGGTGCCGGGAAGAGAAGCACGCCCCGGCACCACCGCCCAGACGAGGGACTCGGACGCTCCCGGGGCGGCCTGACCTGCAAGATCCACCTGGCCGGTGAGGGCGGACGCCGCCCGCTGGCGCTGCTGATCACGCCGGGCCCGTGGGGCGACGCCCCGCAGCTCATCCCGGTCATGGAACGCATCCGTGTCCACCGCCCGGGTGGCGGGCATCCGCGCACCCGGCCCGACCACCTGGGCGGCGATGAGGCGTACTCCTCCCGGCGCAACCGCCGTTCCTTGCGACGTCGCCAGATCAAGCACACCATTCCCGAGCCCCGAGATCAGCGGGCCCACCGCAAAAGACGCGGCAGCAGGGGCGGACGGCCCGCCGGCTTCGGCAAGACGATCTACAAACGCAGGAACGAAGCGGAGCGGACGATCAACGCGTTGAAGAACTCCCGGGCCGTGGCCACACGCTTCGACAAACGCGCCTACGTCTTCCACGGGACCGTCGCCATCGCCTCGATCCGGCTCTGGCTCCGCCCATGATCAGCTGGACAGGCCCTGGGCCTGCCCGGCGAGGGGATGCCTTCACGTCTCGGCGCGGCGGAACTTACGGTTTGTGGGTTACCCAGAGCAGTTCCGCCGGCCAGCGGTGTGCCCAGTCGGGTGGGTCGGTTTCGTTGTAGCCGTTGGGTGTTCCGAGTTCGGGTCGCGGCTCGATGAGGTCGTCGATGATGAGACCCGCGCCGCGCAGGACCTTGACCCAGTCGCCGTAGGTGAGCTGATAGCTGGTCGCGCCGTCGCCTTCGGCGATGGTGTTCAGCCCGAAGTAGTCCTGCTGCAGCGTCGTGGTCACGCGGCTGGCGGCTTCGTCGTAGCAAGCTTCGAACCATGGGCTGGCGACGTTGAACACCAGGCGCCCGCCTCGGCGCAAGACGCGGGCGGCCTGCGGGACGGCCAGGTGCGGGGGCGCCCAGCTGAGCCCACCGAAGTCGCAGAACACCAGGTCGAAGCTGTCGGCGGCGAAAGGGAGTTGTTCGGCGGCGCCTTGCACCAGCGGGTAGCGGGCCGCTCCCATCGCGCTGGCTGCTGCGGCGAGTTGGGCTTCGGACAGGTCGAGCCCGATCACGGTGGCGCCCTCGGCGGCGAGCGCCCTGGACCACTGGCCGGCGCCGCAGCCGAGTTCGAGGACGCGCTTGCCGGTGACGTCGCCCAGGGCGTGCAGGTGCGCGTCGGGGATGGAGTACATGCCCCACAGCCGGGGTGTGGCGCCGATTTGCGGGTCGTGCTCGTGCTGGTAGGCGCTGCTGATCTGGTTCCAGAGCCGCCGGTTGGCGGGGATGCTGTCCACGTGCCGACTCCAGCACCGCCTGCCGGGGGCGGTCAACACGATTAGGGCACTGGCCGGCCCTCGCCTCGGTCCGGCCCTGGCTCGGCCGATGTCCGCCGGACGGGCCCCAGGGCCGAGGCACCCCGGAGGTGCCGCGTCCGGCAGCCCCCGCATGTCCGCCGCGCTACGGGATACGCATGATGTGTTACGTAAAGTAACGTAGTAGACGGTTGAAGGAGTTGGGCCGTGGACGAGGCCGATTTCAAGGCACTGCTCGAGACCCTTCCGGTGTCCTGGTGGGAGGCCGACGGCGGACTGACCGTCGTCGACAGCGGGGGCGGTGCGTTCGACGACGAACGCACCGCCCGACGCTTCCTGGAAGGCCTCTGCGCCGACCGCGGCGGCACACCGCTTCCTTCCGACACCGGCCCGTACCAGGCATCCTTCGAGGGCCGGACCTTCGACGTGAACTGGCCGGCCGAGAACACGGGCCCGGACCGGCACGGCAGCAGGGGAGTGGCGGTCGAGGTGGGCGGCCGCACGGAGGGGAACCCGTACGCCTCGTTCGCCGATCTCACCCCGGCCGCGGCCTTCGTGCGCGACGCCACCGGCCGCTACCTGTGGGCCAACCACGCCTACGCCCACCTGTACGGCACCACGCGCGACGCCGTGATCGGCCGTCACCTCGCCGACGTCGACGAACCCGACGACGTCGAACGGTTCCTCGCCCTGGACCGCGAGACCCTGTCCTGCGGCACCCCCGTCCGGCACACCCTCACCTACCGGCGCTCCGACGGATCACGGGGGCACGCGGCCGGGTACCGCTTCCCCGTCCGCTGGGGCGCCGCGCGCTGCGTGGCCGGCATCTATGTCGACGTCACCGAGCACACCCGGGCACTGGACCAACGGCACCGGGCCGAGGAGGACTTACGCGCTCTGCGCGATCACAGCGGCCTGCCCTGCGTCCGCCTTTCCGCGGACGGACTCGTGGAGGAGGCCGGCACGGCGGTCGCCGAACTCCTGCGCGTCCGCCTCTCCGACCTCATCGGCCGGCCCGCGGACACCCTGCTGGCGGACACCCCCGAACGCACCGGCCTGCACCGGATCTGGAACGACCTCGTCGGCGGCCGGCGCCGAAGCGCGCGCACCTGCGCCGTACTCGTCGACGCGGACAGCCGGCAGCGCAGGGCCCTGATCCAGTTGAGCGCCGTGTGCCGCGTCCCGGAGCGGGTGGCCGGCGTGTGGGCCGTCCTGATGCACCTCGGCCTGCCCCACGAGGCGCGACCACCCCTGACCGCCGCCCAGGTCCGCATACTCGCCCTGCTGGCCGCCGGGCGCAGCAACGCGGAGATCGCCCGGACGCTGCACCTCTCCCGGCAGACCGTGGACTACCACCTCAGCCGCCTGCGCGACCTCCTGGACGCCGCCACCCGCCCGGCCCTGGTGGCCCGGGCCTACGTACTCGGCATCCTCTCCCCCCAGGCCTGGCCCCCGAGGTCGGCCACGGCTGCACACCCGCTGAGCCCGGTCTGAGTCCGTCCGTCGGGCCCGGGGTCCGCACAACCAGCGGCCGGCTGCCGGGGGGAAGCCGGTCGGTGGCGGTGACCGCGCGGGGGAGTGAGGCTGGAGGTGTGCGACGTCCATCGAGGAGCCAGTCATGATCGTCACCATCGCTGGTGCCGGAAACATGGCACGCGGCATCGGTACCCGGGCACTCGCGGGTGGTCACTCCGTTCGGCTGCACGATCGCGACCGGGCCAAGGCGGAGGAGCTGGCCGCCGCTCTGAGCCAGGCGAACCCCGGGTCCGACGCCACGGCGGTCGACGCCGACACCATGGCCGAGTCCGACATCGTGGTGCTGGCCCTGCCGTATCCGGCCGGGCGCGACGCTGCCGCCGCGTGGGCCGGCGCTCTGGCCGGGAGGACCGTCGTCGACATCTCCAACCCCGTGGACTTCGCGACCTTCGACTCACTCGTGGTGCCCCCCGGCACCTCGGCCGCCGAGCAGATCGCCGCCGCCGCGCCGGCCGGCCGAGTGGTCAAGGCCTTCAACACCACCTTCGCGGGGTCGCTCCTCACCGGAGAGGTGGCCGGCCGGCCACTGGACGTCTTCATCGCCGGAGACGACGACACGGCGAAACAGACGGTGACGGAGTTGGTCTCCTCCGCGGGGATGCGGCCCCTGGACGTGGGGCCGCTGCGCCGGGCGCGGGAACTGGAGGCCTTCCAGTTCCTGCACATGGCCTCGCAGGAACGGCTCGGCCTGAACTGGTCGAGCGCCATCGCGATCCTGCCGTGACAGCCGACGGGCCGCGGAACCGGCGGCTCGGTCCGGTGATCGACCTGGCGCATCGGCTCGGTTCTCCGGAAACAGCCACGTGCGCTCGCCGGCGCCCCTCAGCGGCCGCGCAGACCCGCCGTGGTGTTACCGGTGCGGTCGCGCAGCAGAGCGCGCAGGGTGGCGGCGTGCTCGTAGCCGACTCTGCGGGCGATGGTCTCCAGGGAGAGGTCCGTCGTGCGCAGCAGATGCGTGGCCTGTTCGACGCGCAGATCCTGCACGAACCGCACCGGCGTCGTGTTGAGCACCCGGCGGACGGTGCGCTGCAGGGTGCGCTCGCTGACACCGAGGTCGCGCGCCGCAGCGGCCAGGCTGTCCGGCGTGTCGAGGTGCCGGCGAGCCCACCGCTCGAAGGCGGCGACGAGCGGGTCGCTCTGGGCCAGGGCGCTGGGGATGGCGTAGGCGGACTGCGAGGGCCGTTCGTCGACGACGAGATAGCGGGCCACGAGGTCGGCCAGGGCCGGGCTGACCGTGCGGACGACGGCGAGGGCGAGGTCGACGTGCCCGAACGCGGCTCCCGCCGTCGTCACCCCCCGGGACGTGATCACCATGCTGCTCGCGTCGAGCGCGACGTCCGGGTAGCGGCGGCGGAAGACGGGCGCCAGCCACCAGGTCGTCGTCGCCCGGCGGCCCGCGAGGACGCCTGACTCGGCGAGCAGGAAGGTGCCCGTACAGGCGGAAGCCAGGGATTCGCCCCGGCCCCGGTGGCCGGCGATCAGTTTCCGGGTGTCGGCCAGGTCCGGCCCCGCCACCCGCTCCAGGAGGGCGTCGGGCCGGCGCTCGGCGAGCGCGGGAACGAGCAGCAGGCCGGCGGTGCCCGCGGTGGACGCCGGCTCGGCCGTGACGAGGTGCCCGGCGCCGGTGCGGACCTGACGGCTGAAGCCGATCGTCGTCACGTTCCATGCGGGTGGCGGCTGGGGAAGTTCACCGCGCATCGCGTTGGCCGCCTCCAGGACGTCCAGTACGGCACTGAGCCCCGAGTCGAACACGCCGTCGTACACCAGCACCGAGACGTCCATGCCGGAAACGCTAACAGGCGCGTCGTTTCCGACACCGAGGTCAGCGGGGTAGGAGGGAGGCCGGCAGCGCGGGCATCGTCGAGGAGGGGGCGCGGTCGCGCCGCCCGACAGCGGCACGCCGCGCGCCCCGGCCGGCCGAAGTGGCTGCCGAGACCAAGTATTTGGCCCCCGCGCGGCCCGCCGTCCCGGGACCGGCGGGCCCGACGCCTCATGGACGCCGACGCGGGGTAGTCGGAACCTACGCGCCGGCCGGTTGAAACGGAAGTCCCAATTCCCCTTGATCTTCGACGTGTGGCGACTCCCGGTCGGCGTGCCGCGGGCGGGCATCGGGACCCGAGTGTCGGAAACGATGTCAGACATGTCGTTTCCGACACTGGGGCCGGAGGGCTCACCGGCCTAGCGTGAATGGTGTCCCCGCAGGGAGGACCCGAGACCGGCCGGCCCCGACACCCGCGTGCCGTGCACGCCGGAACACCCGCCCGGGCGCCCCTCACCCGAGGCACCGGACAGAAACAAGGAGATCGCCATCATGAACAACATCGGTCTGCTCGCCCGTATCGAGGCCAAGCCGGAACACGCCGAGGACGTCGCCCGCATGCTGACCGAGGCCGTGCGCCTCGCCGAGGAGGAGAAGCGGACCCTCACCTGGTTCGCCTTCCGTGAGGACGCCACCACGTTCGGCGTCTTCGACACCTTCGACAACGAGGAGGACCGGACCGAGCATCTGCGCGGCCGGATCGCCGCCGCCCTCATGGGAGCCGCGGACACCATGCTCGCCGCGGCGCCGGACATCCGGCCCGTGGACCTGCTCGCGGTCAAGCTGCCCTGAGCGGTCCCGTCGCCCCGCTACCCCGCAATTCCCCCAGCACAGGAGGCCCACCGCCCATGACACCGATGACGCCCGCCCCGGCCGCAGCGCGCCAGGCGCCGCACGACCCGGCTCCGGCCGCCCGTTCCCGCACCCACACCTGGGAGCCGCCGACCGGCTACGCCGACGGTGCCGGGCGCTCGGGTCTCGAGGTGCTCCGCATGTGCCTCGACGGCCGCCTCCCTCAGGCGCCGATCTGCGGGACGCTCGGCTTCCGCCTGGTGGCGGCGGAGCCGGGCCGGGCCGTCTTCGAGGGCGAGCCCGCCGAACACCTGCTCAACCCCATGGGCACCGTGCACGGCGGCTTCCTCGCCACGCTCCTGGACTCCGCCCTCGGCAGCGCAGTGATGTCCACGCTCCCCGTGGGACGCGCCTACACCACCGTCCAGCTCGGTGTGCACATGGTGCGCCCCGTTCTCGCGGACGCCCCGACGCTGCGCTGCGAGGGCACAGTGGTCCACGCCGGCCGCACCACCGCGACCGCCGAGGCCAGGATCACCGGCACGGCCGACGGAAAGCTCTACGCGCACGGCACCACCACATGCGCGGTCCTCACGCTGCCTGAGGGAGCCTGACCCCGGTCCACCCTCCCAGGGGGGCCGCAGTCCTGCTGAGGTGAGCAAGCGCTTGGTAAGGTGCTGGGAAGTCCGCGGGACAGGAAGGACGCACCATGCCGTCGTCGCAAGCAGAGGCCTTCTACGTGCGGGAGGCCGCCGACCGGTTCCTCCCCACCGCCTACACCCGGGGCCCCTGGGACGCCGGCTCGCAGCACGCCGGCCCGCCGGCCGCGCTGCTCGGCCTCGCCGTCGAGCAACGCGCGGGCGGTCGGCCGGACATGCGGATCACCCGGCTCACCTACGAGATCACCCGGCCCGTCCCCATACAGCCGCTCACCGTGACCACGCGCGTACTCCGCGCCGGGCGCAGCGTCGAACTCGTCGAGGCCGCCCTGACACCCGACGGCGGTACGGAGGTGATGCGGGCGACGGCTCTGCTGATGCGGACGGCGCCCGAGTCGGTACCGGAGGTGTCGCCGGGCCCGCAGGTGCCCGGGCCCGGAGCCGTGGCCCCGCAGGCGTTCTTCCCCGTCCCCTGGGACCAGGGCTACCACACCGCCATGGACGTGCGCTTCGCCGCGGGATCGTTCCTCGAACCCGGCCCGGCCACGGCGTGGATGCGGATGAGGGTGCCCCTGGTCGCGGGCGAGGAGATCGCACCGCTCAGCCGGGTGCTGACCGCCGCCGACTCGGGCAACGGCGTCAGCTCGGCACTCGACTTCCATCGCTACGTCTTCGTCAACGCCGATCTCACCGTGAGCCTGCACCGCCACCCCGAGGGCGAGTGGGTCTGCCTGGACGCGCGGACGATGGTGGACGGCGCGGGCATCGGTCTCGCCGAGTCCGCCCTGCACGACGAGAAGGGCCCGCTGGGCCGCGGCACGCAGAGCCTGTACGTGACCGAGCGCGGCTGACCGGGCGGTCCTGACGGCGGTTGCGCCGCATCACCTGAGAGTTCTCACGATGGTCGGCCTCGACCAGGTCTTCACCCTCCGCCCGGCCCCGTCGGCCGGCTGACCGCGGCGCGATGCCGTGCGGCCGACAACTCCTTTGCGACGCACGTAACTTGCTACCTACACTGACCCACCGAACAACGGGTAAGGAAGGTAAGGAATGCGCCGACTCCTGCAGACCGCGTTCGCCGTCTCCGCGGCCGCGCTGCTGAGCGTGGGTCTGACCACGTCCGCACACGCCGACGGCTCGAACGTGAGCATCTACACCTACAACCGGGCCGGTATGGCGACGTTCAAGCCGTACGGCGAGCACCTCCTCGTCAACGACCTCACGGCGGACGGCTGGTCGGCCGTGGCCCGCCTCGAGGTGGAGGGCTACGGCACCTACTACTACTGGGACCGGCAGGGCGCGGACGCGCCGGCGCGCGACATCGACCTGTCGTTCGCCGAGGGCCACAGCGTCGCCCTGACGGCGTTCCTGGGCAAGTGGCAGGGCAGCCCGGACGCCGGCATCGACTGGTCCAGCTACGACCACATGATCGACTCCGTCCACACCACGACCTGACGGACGACACACGCAACACCGGCCGTCGCCTCCGCCATAGCCGAGGCGACGGCCCTGGCAGTCGTCGACGACTCGCCGCCGACTACCGGCAGCCTCCGGAGTCCTCCGCCGTCCCGCCGTTTCGAACGGCGGCGGAGAGTTGGTCGCGCAGCCAACCAGGGTCGGGATTGACGTACGGGCGGCCCGCGAGGACGACGGTCGGCACGGTCTCATCGCCGCCGGTGACTGCCCGGACCGCTGCCGCTCCCGCCGGGTCGCGCCAGATGTTCACCCAGAGTGCCTGGCCGGCGTCGCGGCCCAACTTGATGCGCAGCCGCAGGCAGTACTTGCAGCCAGGCCGCCAGAACACGACCGGTCGGCCGTCGACCGTGCTGCGACGCCGCGCCTCCTGCGCACTGATCGACCTCGGAAAGATCACAGGCGAGTACACGACTGCGAACAGCATGAACCACAGCAGGACCGGTGCGGCCGCGCCGGAGCCCCTGGCGAGGAACAGTCCGGTAGCGATCACCGCGCCGCAGAGCCCGAGCAGTATCGGCAGAGTCCAACTACGCGTCATGGGCATGCAGGCTATCGGCGCCCAAGTGATCTCGGAACCCGGTCGCTCACGGCTCACCGGGCGCCCGGTGGCCCGGGCCTTGTCGCCCGCGCCGGCGCGGCTTGATTCGTCACCGCGGACCCCCGCGGCGGACAATGGGATCTCCGCGCTCAGCGAGGTGGTGGTGACGATGCCCGTATGGCACCTGCGCGACTATCACGACGACGATCTCGACCAGGCCATCCAGATCTGGGACCAGAGCCGCGGGGCCGCCGAGGACCGGGTCTTCCCGGTCTCCGAGGTGATGGCCGCGGCCAAGTCCGGGCAGACGGCGGTCGTCGCCGTGGTCGGTGAAGAGCTTGTGGGCATGGCCGTGGCGCAGGCGTACGCCAAGCGGGGATGGATTCTCTTGGTGGCACTGGCCTCCCGCTGGCGCGAGCGCGGTATCGGCAGCGCGCTCGTCGCCGAGCTGGAGCGGCGGCTGCGGGCTGCCGGAGTCCGTCACATCAGCGCGCTGCTGCCCGCTCACGCCGCGGGGACGAAGGCCCTGGAGAACTCCGGATACCAGTTCCGCGACGACCTCACCTACTACGAGAAACTCGAGCCGCCGGGAACCGCCGACGCCGACGTCCTCGCGGCCCTGGGCGGCCGCATGCTGCCCGAGGGCCTGTGGGACGCGATGGCGGGCATGGAGCGGGAGAAGCAGGTCATCGAGCGCCGTGTCGTGCTGCCGCTGACCGAACCGGTGCTGGCCGACCGCTACGGCGTCGTCCCGCCGAAGGCGGTCATGCTGTTCGGCCCACCCGGCACCGGAAAGACCAGTTTCGCCAAGGCCGTGGCCTCACGGCTCGGCTGGCCGTTCGTGGAACTCTTCCCCTCCCGCCTCGCGGCCGACACCAGCGAAGGACTGGCCGCGGCACTGCGGGAGGTGTTCGCGGAACTGGCGGAACTGGACTCGGTCGTACTCTTCATCGACGAAGTCGAGGAGATCGCCGCCGTACGGTCCGGGAAGGCGGTCGATCCGGGGCACGGAGTCACCAACGAACTGCTCAAACTCATCCCCGTCTTCCGTGAACACGACGCACGCCTGCTGGCCTGTGCCACCAACTCGGTTCGCTCTCTCGACCCCGCGTTCCTCCGACCGGGCCGGTTCGACTACGTCATCCCCATCGGCCCGCCGGACCCGACCGCCCGTTCGGCGATCTGGGCGCGCTATCTCAGAGCCGCCGCCACCGACTCCGTCGACCTCGCCCGACTGGTGGAGGCCAGCAAGCTGTTCACCCCGGCCGACATCGAATACGCGGCGCGCAAGGGGGCCCAAGCGGCGTTCGAACGAGAGGTCACCCAGCGCCAGGGTGGACCGGCCACCACCGACGACTACCTGACCGCCATCGCCGACACCCGGCCGACGCTCACCGCACGGGCGATCGAGGAGTTCACCGAGGACATCGACAAGTACAGCCGGCTCTGAGGCCGATGCCGAGAGGCATGTTCGTGCCGAAACGCCGAGGGGTACCGAGGGGCGCGCTCCGGCTCACTCGCGCGAGCGCTCCGGGGTGCGGTAGCGGGGGGCCAGGGCGGCGCCCGAGCCGTCGCGCACGGCGAGTTCCTCGTCGGCCAGCCGGGCCAGGGGCCCGGGGTCGGACAGGCCGGGCACGCACACCACCTCCCGGCTCTCCAGGGCGGCGAGGGAGGCCGCGACCACGTCGGCGGGAGGCATGCCGCCCTCGTCGTGGACCCGGGCTTCCCCGGTGACGGGAGCCTCGCCGGTGCCGAGGTGGAACTCGGTGGCGGTCAGCCCGGGGCAGACGACCTGGACCCGCACCGGCGTGGCGGCCAGTTCGGCGGCGAGGGTCCTGGTGAACGTCACCATGTAGCCCTTGGTGCCTCCGTAGACGGCCCGGTGGGGGAGGGGCGCCGGGGGCAGGGCACCGGCGAACGCCAGCAGCGAGGCGACATTGACGACGGCGCCCCGGCCGCGCGCCACCATGCCGGGAAGGGCCGCGCGGGTCAGCACTGTCGGCGCCACGACATTCACGTCGATCACCTTGGCGAGCAGGGCGGGATCGACCTCGGTGAAGGGCCCGTACCCGTTGATTCCGGCGTTGTTGACGAGCAGCGCCACGTCGTCGGCGGCCACCCGCTCCGCGACCCGGGCGAGGTCCGAGGAGCGGGCGAGGTCGGCCACCATCGGCTCCACCGCGGCCCCGGTCTCCTCACGCAGCCGTCCTGCCAACGCGTCGAGCCGGTCGGCGCGCCGGGCGACGAGCACCAGGTCCCAGCCCCGCCGGGCCAGCGTGGCGGCGTACTCGGTGCCGATCCCGGACGACGCCCCGGTCACCACGGCCAGGCCGACCGGGCTGTCGTACGGCATCGCTGCTCCTTCGCTCGGCAGCCCCCGCCCCGCCGCCCGTCACTCGGTGGGAGCCATGGGTTCATCCAGTGCCGGGTACCCAGCCGCCGCGGCGGAACCGGATCTCCCTCCAGTGGTTCTTCTCGCCGCAGGCACCGTCCACCCTCCGATCCTGTCGTCCTGACCGGGCGGCCGAAGCTCAGCGCACCGGCTATTCTAGGTAGACCTACCTACCTACCTAGTCTGGATGGCGATGGGCGAGACCGACATGAGTACGACGGCCCACGGAAGGCGACGCCCGGCCCGGGACCGACTGCTGGAGGCGGCGGCCCGGCGCTTCTACGCCGACGGTGTGGCGGCGACCGGCATCGACACGATCACCGCCGAGGCCGGCGTCGCGAAGATGAGCCTGTACAACAACTTCTCCTCCAAGGCCGAGCTGGTCCGCGCCTATCTCGACGCCCGGCACGAGGAATGGCTCGGTCTCTACCGGGCGCGGCTGGAGTCGGCCCAGGGGCCGCGGGACGGGGTCCTGGCGGTGTACGACGCGTACGCGGACCATGCCGCGTTCGCGTACGAACGGGGCTTCCGCGGCTGCGGTCTGCTGAACGCCGCCGCCGAGTTCCCCACCGGGGACGAGGGCCGGGCCGTGGTCCGCGCCCACAAGGAGGAGGTCGAGCGACTGATCACGGGGCACCTGGACGAGCTGCTGCCAGGCCGCCCCGACGAGGCCCGCGCGACGGCCGAGCACCTGTCCTTCCTCCTGGAGGGCGCGATGGCCCGCGCCGGTCTGGAGGGGGACGACGAGCGCCTGCGACACGCCCGAGCGCTCGCGGCCGGTCTGCTGGACCGGTTGTGAAGGGCGTCGACCGCGGCCGGTCCGCGGGGACGGGGGCGCTGTGCGTGCTGGCGGCCTCCGTGCTGTGGGGCACGACGGGAACGGCCGCCACCTTCGCTCCGGAGGTCGGCCCACTGGCCATCGGAGCCGTCGCCATGGGGCTCGGCGGGCTCCTCCAGGCGCTCGCCGCCGCGCGGCCGACCGTCCGCGACGTCCCACGCCTGCTCGCCCGGCGCGGGACGGTACTGCTCGGCGCCGTCTCGGTGGCCGTGTACCCCCTGGCCTTCTACAGCTCCATGCGGCTGGCCGGTGTCGCCGTGGGCACCGTGGTGTCGATCGGCACCGCCCCACTGGCCTCGGCGGTGATCGAGCGGGTCGTGGACCGGCGCCGTCTCACGCGCCGCTGGATACTCGCCGCCTTCCTGGGCCTGCTCGGCACGGTCCTGCTGTGCGTCGCGGAAGCCGCACACGCCTCCGACGGCGCGGGACGGCGGTCGGTGGCCGGCATGCTGCTCGGGGTCGGCCTGGGTCTCGTCGCGGCCGCGACCTACGCCCTGTACTCCTGGGCCGCGCACCGGCTGATCACCAGCGGGATCCCCTCGCGTGCGGCGATGGGCGCAGTGTTCGGCCTCGGCGGTCTGCTCCTCGTCCCCGTCCTGCTGGCGACCGGCGCCCCGCTCGTGGACTCGTGGTCCAACGCGGCCGTCGGCTTCTACATGGCACTGGTCCCGATGTTCGCCGGCTACGTCCTGTTCGGCTGGGGGCTCGCACACGTGCCGGCCAGCACGGCCACCACCCTGTCCCTGCTCGAACCGGCCGTCGCCGCCGTCCTCGCCGTCCTGGTCGTCGGCGAACGCCTCCCCGTGGCCGGCTGGACCGGTATCGCGCTCGTCATCATGTGTCTCGCCGTCCTCACCGCGCCGACCGGCGCCGGCGCCACGGTGAGGGACGAGGTGACACACCCGAGCGACGCGCCCGTGCCGGCGCAGGCGCGCACGGCCGAGGGATGATCGGCTGAGCGCCAGGAGGTTCCAGGAGACCGTGCACCCAGGACGCATCCGGGTCGGAGCGCGCCGCCCGGGGCCGGCTACGGCGCCAGTGGTTGGGCACGGGCGATGAGCAGGGCGACGTCGTCGTGGCCGGTCGAGTGCCGCAGCCGCAGCAGGAGCCGGTCGCAGGTCTCCTCCACGGTGCGGCCCGGCTCCGCCAGCAGGCGCAGCAGGGCGTCGAGACGGTCGTCGATGGCGTCGTCGCGGGTCTCGATCAGGCCGTCGGTGTAGAGAACCAGCTGGTCGCCGGGCTCCAGGGTGAGGGTCGTGGTGTCGAACGGGGCGCCGCCGACCCCCAGCGGAAGACCGGTGGGCAGGTCCAGGAGTTCGGGCGGTCGCCCGGCCCGGATCAGGACCGGGGGCAGGTGTCCGGCGGAGGCCAGGTGGAGCCGGGTGCGACGGGGGTCGTAGACGGCGTAGAGGCAGGTCGCGATGTAGGGGTCGAGACTCAGGGTGATCCTGTCGAGGTGGGTGAGGACGCGGGCGGGGTCGAGGTCCAGATCGGCGAGGGTGGAGGTGGCGGTGCGCAGGCGGCCCATGGTGGTGGCGGCGTCGATGCCGCTGCCCATGACGTCGCCGACGGTGAGGACGGTTCGGTCGCCGTCGAGGGGGATCACGTCGTACCAGTCGCCGCCCACCTGGCTGAAGGCCTGGGCGGGCCGGTAGCGCGCGGCCACCTCCAGGCCGGGATGGCGGGACGGGAGTCGCGGGAGCAGGCTGCGCTGGAGGGTCTCGGCGGCGCTGCGGATGTGCTCGTGCAGGACGGCGTTGTCGATGCTCAGCGCGGCGGTGGAGGCGAGCTCGCAGGCCAGGGCGAGGTCGTCCTCGTCGAACGGCTGGGGGTTGCGGGCGCGGGCCAGGCCCATGACGCCGATGACGTTGTCGCGGGCGATGAGCGGGATGGCCATGTCGGTGTGCACACCGGCCCGGGCGAGCAGGCCGGCCTTCTCGGAGTCGGCGGCGATGCGGTCGTGGCCGCCGCTGTCCACATGGGTGATCAGCAGGGGCTTACGGGTGCGGACGCAGTGGGCCGCCGGATGGTCGGCGTGGTACGTGGTGAGGCAGCCGGGCGGAACGATCGCCTCGGCGGCGTCGGTGGGATAGGCGGTCTTGACCGCCAGGGCGCGGAACTGGGCGGGGCCCTCGCCCAGCTCAGCCCGCCCCGTCTGCAGGACGGAGTCCAGGAGGTCCACCGCGACCATGTCGGCCAGGCCGGGCACCACGACGTCGGCCAGTTCCCGCGCCGTCCGCTCCACCTCCAGGGTCGTGCCGATGCGAGCCGAACCGTTCGCCATCAGACGCAGCCGCTGCTGAGCCCGGTCGGCTCTCCGTGCGGCCTCGTAGCGGTCGGTGACGTCGATGACGACATTGGCGATGCCCAGCACGTGCCCGTGCGTGTCCTCCAGCCGATAGAGCGAGACCGCCCAGGCGTGGTCGTTGTCCGGGTCGGCCGCGGTACGGCCCACCACCTGCCGGTCCACCATGGGCACGCCGGTCGCCAGGACCTCGCGCATCGCGACCTCGGCACTCCGGAACGGATCACCCGGCAGGACGTCCCGGAACCTCCGGCCGACGTGCTCGGCCTCGGGCCACCCGTGCATCTGGGCCATCGCAGGGTTGACGGCCAGGTACCTCAGGTCGTTGTCCAGGACGGACAGTCCGACCGGCGCCTGGGTGACCAGCCGGGTGGACAGGGCCACCTTGCGTTCCACCTGTCGCAGCGTGGCCCGGTCGGTGGCGAGCCCCAGGGCGTAGTGATCGCCCAGGTTGTCCGTCAGCCGCATGTTGCGGAACTCCACCATCCGGGTACGGCCGTCCTTGTGCCGGACGGGAAACGCCCCCGCCCAGCCCCGGCCGGACTCCATCACCCCGGCGAAGAGCGTGATCGCCGCGTCGCGGTGCTCGGGGTGCAGGAGCAGCGGGGCCGCGTACTGCCCGACCGCTTCCTCCCCGGTGTAGCCGAACAACTCCTCGGCCTGCGGGCTCCACATGTCGATCCGGCCATCGGCCTCCACCAGCACCGCCGCGACACCCAGCAGGTCCAGCAACCCGCTCGGCTCCGCGACGGCACTCTCCTCGCGGTCCGTCGCCCACTGCGGGCGCTGCTCGGCTCGGCTCATCGGCATCGCTCCCTTCCCTCGCCGCAGAGGCACCCCTCTCAGCAGAGCACGTAAGGAAGCC
Organism: Streptomyces sp. NPDC058145; assembly: GCF_042884245.1. NCBI lineage: Bacteria > Bacillati > Actinomycetota > Actinomycetes > Kitasatosporales > Streptomycetaceae > Streptomyces > Streptomyces sp. NPDC058145. The sequence goes on from NZ_JBHVUH010000010.1 coordinate 229,190, forward strand.
GCCCGCCGCCTCCACCGCCCCGCCGACGGTGCGGCGGCGAGCGCCTCCCACCGGGGTCGAGCCGGCGGACGGCACCCGCGCCACGGAGTGACCACGGCACATCCATCATGCTCACAGCCCGAACAGCTTCGCCGCGTTGCCGTGGCACACCGCCCGCAGCCACTCCTGGCCCAGATCCAGTCGCTCCAGGGCGTGCAACTGGTGCGCGTACGTGTAAGGGATGTTGGGGAAGTCGGAACCGAGCAGAACGCGGTCGCCGAGCCTGGCGAGCCGGGGCAGGGCCCGGCGCGGGAACGGCATGAGCTCCTCGGTGAAGTCGGTGAACGCCATCGTCGTGTCCAGCCGCACCTCCTCGTACCGCTCGGCGAGACCGAGGAAGTCCTCGTACTCGGGCATTCCCAGATGCGCGACGATCAGCCGCAGCCTCGGATGCCGCGCCAGTACCCGCGTGATCGGCCCGGGACCGGTGTACCTGCCCGGCGCGGGCCCGGAACCGCAGTGGATCACCACGGGAACCTCGGCCTCGGCCAGCACCCCCCAGGCCGGCTGGAGCAGCGCGTCGGCCGGGTCGTACGCCCCGACCTGCACATGCGCCTTGAACACGCGGGCGCCCGCCTCAATGGCCTCACGGACGTACGCCTCGACGCCCGGCTCGGGAAAGAGCGTGGCGGTGTGCAGACAGTCGGGGGTGCGGCGGGCGAAGTCGGCCGCCCAGCCGTTCAGCCACCGGGCCATGCCGGGCTTGTGCGGATAGAGCATCGCCGTGAAGGCCCGGACACCGAACTCCCGCAGCAGGGACGTCCGTTCCTCCTCCGCCCTCCGGTAGGCGATCGGCCACTCGAGGCCGGCGGTCAGCGGTCCCTGTTCGTCGAAGTAGTCCCAGACCTTGTGCAGGACACGCTCGGGCATGAAGTGCGTGTGGACGTCGATCAGCCCGGGAAGCCCGAGCCGGCCCCAGAAACGGCGGACCTCCCCGGCCTCGTCCGCACCGGCGGTCACGTCACTGGTGGAGCCTCGCGAACCGGTAGCCGCGGGTGGCATGTGGTGATCACTCATGCCGCCCACGATCGGCCCTGGCGACGGGGCGGGTCCACCCCCTGACGCTGATCGCGCTCTTCCTCGGCGAGGAGACCAAGGACGTCTCCCTGGACGACGGCGAGAGCGCAACGGCGGACGACGGTATCCGCGCCAAGGCCGCCGCCTCCGCGGTCACCCCGTAGCTCCGGCGCCTCTTCCCCCGGCTCGCACCTCGCTCTTCAGCCCCCGGCCCCGCATCCCAGCAGCGCCGGGGGCCGTCGTACGCCCGACCGCCGCGTTGGATTGAGGGTCGGGCGCGCGGGCAAGCGGACGTCACGACGGCGGAGCCCGGGCGGGTCGCCGCGTCCGCCGAGGAGACCAGGGAGAGTGGGCAGGGATGACGCGGGAAACGATCGCGGCGTCGGGAGAATCGTCCGGGCGGGCCGACCGGGGCGACGCCCCGACTCCGCCGTTGCGGCCGGGCGGGTACGACCCGGGCGACTACGCCGCGCTCGTCGTGCGCAGCGCCGAGGAGGCCGGGGTGCCCGCGCTGCTGCTGATGGGCGTGCTCCACAACGAGGCGTACAAGCCGCACCACCCGCTGCTGGAGCGGCTGTGGCACTGGTGGAAGCCCGAAGCCTCCTTCGGTATCGCCAACATGCACCGGGCGACGTTCGAACAGGTGCGGCGTGCACACGGCCTGACGGGCCGATGGAAGGACCTGCGCGACGACCCCGCGTTCGCCGTGCGGACGGCGGCCCTGCACCTGAAGGACCTCGACCGGCGACTGCCGCAGCGGCATGTGAGCCGCTACAGCCGGGACGAACTCCTCGCCCTGGGCTACAACGCCGGTGAGCGCAACATGCGGGCCTTCGCCCGCGGCGTGCCCCCGGGCCCCATGGCCCGGTCCTACCTCCGCCGCCTGCGGGCCAACCGCCGCCGGTCGGCCGAGGCCCTCGCGTCGGTCGCCGGCCGGGGCGCCGCGGCTTCCGAGACCACGCCGATGGCGCCGACCAGGCGGAATCGGGCAAACGGGGTATAAAGGGCATTCGTGGCGGGGGTGCGGGTAACGGGATGTGAAAGTCACTCCTACAAGGAGGCGCATCCCATGACGCCGACTCAGGATGTCGTCGAGATGATCCTCGAGGATCACCGGACGATGGAAGATCTGCTCCGCCTGATGCGCAGCACGGAGTCCGACCGCCAGAGCGCGCTCCACGATTTCGCGCACCTGATGATCGCGCACGGTGAGGCCGAGAGAACTTCGGTCCACCCCGTTCTGCTGTCCTTCGAGGACGCCGACACCGTCGAGCTTGTCGAGGCCGCGCACCAGGAAGCCGTCAAGGTTCTCTTCGCACTCCTCCAGGTGCGCCGGATCGGCTCCGTCGAATGGGACTGGAGGCTGCAGCAGTTGGCCTCCGTCACCGCCCGCCACACGGACGCGGAGGAGCGCACCCTGGTCAACCGGGTTCGGCAGAGCCTCGGTCGGCAGTGCCGGGAGGAACTCGGCGCCGGTTTCGCCAGGACGGAGGCCGAGTTGCTGACGGCACGATGCGGCAGTGTCGCCAACGTGCACCGCATGGTCCACGACGCCGCACCCGCGTGATGTCTCGTCTGCTTCGTGAAGACCCGGCGACCGGACCGTCCCGGTCGCCGCGGAGAAGAGAACCACGACAGAGGGAACCACGACAGGAGGCTGTCATGAACTGGACCCTGGACACCTTCCTCACCCAGGTCACCGAACGCGCGGGCTACGACGGGCCGGAACAGGGAGCCAGGGCGGTGCAGAACGTGCTGGAGGTGCTCGGCGCCCACCTGGTGGGCGACGACCGCACTGACCTGGCCGCGCTCCTGCCCGGAGGCTGCGGAGCACTGCTGACCACGAGCGAGCCGGCCAGCGAACCGCTGACACCCGCTTCGTTCGTCGAGGCCGTGGCCGACCGCAGCCACGAGGACCTCGCCGAGGCCAGACGCGAGATCGACGCCGTACTGCCGACTCTCGCCGAGGTGGCGGACCAGGCACTGCTGCGCCGCCTCCTCACGCAGCTACCGCCGGGCCACGCGGGCCTGTTCGGTCGCACGGACCCTGGATGACCGGCCTGGGCGGTCCAGTTGCCCGCCCAGGCGGCGCCGGCTCCACGCGGGGCCGCTGGATCAGTCGCCGACGGCCTGGACGATGTCCCGCGGATCCAGACCGGTGAGCTGCGCGATGCGCGGCGCGGGGATACCGGCGGTGAGAGCGCGGTGCACCAGCGACTGCCAGTCCTGGGTGGTGTCCCGGAAAGTCAGCAGCTCGGACTCCAAGTCCGTCACGGACCGGGGCGCACAGGCGTGCTCGACCCGCAGTGTCTCCTCCTCGCTGAGGGGCACCGGGAGCCGCTCCGCCTCCTCCGGAATGAGCACCTCGGCTCCGGCCGGCAGGATCCTGACGTGCTCGGAGGAGGCGGGGATCCCGTGGGCGTGCAGCCAGCCCAGCACCGCTGGGCTGTCGGCGCACTCCAACTCGCCGACCGCGGACAAGGCCGCACCCAGACGCGGATGACGCTCCGGGAGAACGAACAGCAGGGCCTCGTCGGCCATGGTCGGCACCTCTCTCACAACAACTGGGCAGGGACCCCATCCCTATCCCCTCCCAACTCGATGTGCCCGCATCGCCATCGCCCACTCACTCCGGAGGATGGCGGGCCGATCGCGTGTACGCGTTCCCGGGATCGATCTTCAGGACAAACCGCAGGCGGCGGTCTCTTGCAGGCGGCGGCGCGCGCGGCCGCCCCCCGGCGGGCCGCCGACTGCCTAGATGAGGACGAGTCCCTCGCCCCGGCCCGAATTGGTTGAAGCGTGATTCCCGTCGGTGGCGGCCGGATCGTGCGTCTGCCGAGGTCACAGCGCTTCGTCAAGGAAAGACGGTACTGCCCGGAAAGACATCCGACGCGTTGCGTCGAGTGCAGTGTCATTGCAAGGCTTCCCTGGCATGGAACCCAGGAGCGAAGCCATGCGAAAGTCGTCCCGCAGCGGGATTCTGACGGCTGTGTGCGTAACCTCTCTGACCCTTCCCGCTCTCCTCGCGGCGCCGAGCGCGGCCGCGCCCCGGACGACGGAGGCAGCCCCTTCTTGCGTAGCGATGTATCAGAGTTGGCGGTACACGGAAGCCGCCAACGACTGTGCCGGCTCGGCGAGTGTGATGGTCCTCTACCAGGACGGCTCGACAAGCCTGTGTTCCACACTCGCGCCGCTCGCGGTCAGGACGGTCGGTGAGGGATACCTCGGCCAGCACGGTCGCGCCGACCACCTCGAGACGTGTTGAGCCGCCGGGACGGTGTTCGGCGGGCCGGACGGCGACGACGAGGTCGACTTCGGCCTGCGATGCCTCCTCGACGGCATCGCCACCACCCGGGAGGACCGCTGGTGTCCCGGATGTCGAGGCGCGTGCCGGGTGCGGTCGTCGGCCGACTACAGATCGAGGACGACTTCGCTGGTCGGTGCGCTGCAGCAGACGAGGACGGTGCCGGCCTCGGGGAGTTCCAGGGGCTGGGTGGTGTAGGCGATGTCGCCGGCCATGAGGTGCGTGACGCAGGTGTGGCAGACGCCGGTGCGGCAGGCCCAGCGGGTGGGGATGTCGCAGGCCTCGGCGAGCCCGAGGAGCGAGGCGTGAACCGGTGACCACGGGGTGCTCATGGCGCTGCGGGCGAAAGTGACGAGCGGGCCCGTGCCCGAAGGCCCGGGCGGCTGGTGCGGCCGGACCGCGGGGGCGGCTGTCACGCCGGGATTGATGGCGGGCAGGGCGCCGAACCGCTCCGTGTGGATCCGCTCAGCCGATAGACCGTGATGACGCAGGAAGCCGCTGAGGTCGTCCATGAAGGCGAGCGGTCCGCAGAGATAGGCGTCGGCGTCGGCCGGGATGCCCATGGCCCTCAGCGACTGCGCGGTGGGACGGCCCCGGGTGAAGCCGGGTTCGTCGGCCCGCGAGGCCGTCGCGGCGGTGTACTGGATGTGCTCGCGCGCGTTCGGCAGGCGGCCCAGAAGCGTGTGGGTCTCCTCCGCGAAGGCATGGTGGGCGCGGTCGCGGGCGGTGTGGATCCACCAGACGGGACGCGGATCTCGTGTGTCGGCGAGTTGGTGCAGCATGGCGAGCAGGGGGGTCGCGCCGATCCCCGCGGAGGCGAGGACGATCGGCCGACTGCTCTGTTCGAGTACGAATGACCCGCGCGGGCTGGCGACCTCCACGAGGTCTCCCGGCCGGAGCACGGCATGGATGTAGCCGCTGAGCGTCCCGTGCGGCTCGTGCTTGACGCTGATGCGGTAGAAGCGGGCCGTGGGCGCGGAGGAGAGCGAGTAGCTGCGCACCACCGGTCCGGCGTCGCCGACCGGGATGCGGACGGAGAGATACTGCCCCGCACGGGCCCCGGGCAGGGGAGTGCCGTCAGCGGCGTCGAGGTAGACCGAGGAGATGGCGGGGGTCTCGGGCACGATACGGGCCACGCGCATGCTCCTGAAGCCGGGCCACCCCGAGGCCTCCGCGGGTCGCCGGGTGCCGGGGTGCTCGCCCGGCGGTTCCGGTTCCCGGGTGGGTGGCCGGGCGTCGGCGAGTTCGCGGAAGGACTGCTTCCATCCAGGGCTCAGCGCGGGGATGTTCAGTGCCCTGCGCAGCATCCCGGGGTCGCGGTCGGGGAGGTAGAGCAGCGCGTCGGTGTCGGCGACGCTGAGTTCCTCCGGGCCCTTACGGACGAGGACGATGTCGTCGCCGGCCTGGACGTGCCCCTCGGTGATCACACGCAGGTAGAAGCCGGGACGGTGGTGGGCGACCAGGAGGGCGGCCATGGTGGGTTCACCCAGGCGCATGCCGACTCGATAGCAGGTGACACGGGGCTGGGTGACTTCGAACTCGGCTTCGCCGATGCGATACCGGTCGCCGATGCACACCTCACGGTCGGGCAGACCGTCGACGGTGAAGTTCTCCCCGAACATGCCGTAGACCAGGTCGTCACGGCCGAGCTCTTCCCGCCAGTACTGGTAGGACTGCAGTTGGTAGACGAGTACGGCGCGCATCTCGCCACCGTGACCCGCCAGGTCTCCCTGGCCGTCACCCTCGATATTGAGCCGCCGAACCATGCGCGGCCCCTGAACGGCGGATTTCCAAGCCCCGGTGTGAACGGTTCTTCCCTGCCAGGAGACGTCTTGGGGCTTGCCTACGTTGACGGAGAGCAGCGTCGCCATTGCGGACCTCCTGCGGAGCGGCAGGCCGGGGCAGTCGCTGATGGCGCGGTGTGCGCCGCGACCGATCCTAGTTCCGGCCCGTGCGTCCCGCCATCGACGCGTTCGCGGGACGAGGGGTGCGCCCGGCACGGGTCTGTCCTCGTGCTGAGCCACCGCTGACGCCTCGGTCGCGCGACCGGCGCTCAGGTGTGGGTCAGGCGCAGCCGTGCCGCCAGTTCCAGCCGACGAAGGTGTGCCGCAGCACCACGTCGAATCGGCAGGAGGCGGTGCCGTCGGCTCGGAGGCCGACGTACGAGTGGTGGCTGTTGGCGTACCAGTCCCCGGTCACGTCGAAGATGCCCCGGTAGGTGAAGTCCGCGTGCGCCGCGGAGCGGGAGTCCGCGCAGTCGGCGGTGCAGTCGGTGCCGTGCGTGACCGATGCCGGGGACCAACCGGCGTTCCAGGGCTCCCGGTTGTGCTGCTCGGTGGCATCGGTGGCGGCGCTGACGACCCGGTTGCCGCCGGTGGTCCAGTCGGACGTCGTGTACAGGCCGGTCATCCGGATGTTGCAGCAGTCGTACATCTCGTTCCAGCTCGAGACGTGGTGGGAGCCGTCCGTCGCGGTGGCCCGTTGTCCATCAGCGACGCCCCTCCCGGCCCGGTCCACGGGCACCAGCCGAACCGCACCGAACCGCGGAGCGCAGTCCGCACCGACCGAGACGTCCTGCTGCACCGCCATGCCCGCGGGCGGTTCCGGCAGCGAACTCGTCAGCCGCAGCGCGCCGCACGGACGAGCCGCGGGCCCCGCGTCCTTCTCGACGGCCAGGGCGGCGGGGCCGATCGCGACGAGCCCAGCGGCCGCGAGCATCACGAAGAGGGCGTAGTGAGTGCGCACATCCCGTTCCTTCCGGTGGAGTCGGCCTCCTGGGCGGTCTCAGACGCGAAACCTAACGGCAGGACCCGCACCCCGAGGCCGTCGCCGGAAACTTGGCGGAAAGGCGTCGGCACGCTGGACGGCCGTTTCGGTGACTTCGGCCTCCGCCCCGTGAGCAAGGTGCCCCCACAGTGGCAGGATCGGACCCCGCCTGATCAGCCACGGCCGATCGTCGTCGGCCGTCCGCGGCGCCCTGTCCGCGGCCCGTCACCGCATTCGAGGCCTTTCGGGAGCGTCGATGCCCAGAACACGATCACGCAGGACACACTCCTTCAAGGCCCGAGTGCGCGTGAGGAGTTGCCCATGCCCGAGGCGAGCCACGGGCCGTGCCGCGGGCACCATGATCAGCTCCGCTCCCACGTCGCGCAGGCCCCGGCGGTCTAGTCGGTGTTCACCGTTCGGTCCGCTTCGTCCTGGGCGAGCAGTGAGAGCAGCGAGGCCACGGTCAGCCCGATCCCGGCCTCCGCCGGGTGACGCAGGACCCTGGTGGGGTCGATCCGATAGGCGTTGCTGCGTCCCTGCCGGGTGTGGGAGAGGTATCCGTCCTGTTCCAGGTCGGTGATGATCTTCTGCACTGCGCGCTCGGTGAGCCGGCAGTGGGCGGCGATATCGCGGATGCGGGCGTTGTGGTTGTCCGCGATGGCGGCCAGTACGCGGGCATGGTTCGTCAGGAACGTCCATCCGCTGTGTGGCTCGGGCACTCCATCCATGTTTCAAGTTTACTGGGCAAGGCTTCATGCATCCAAAAACACGTACTTTATTTCAGGCATCGATTGACGTACTTTGGATCCCGAGGAACGCGTCGAGCGGATGACGGAGGGAGCCATGTACGAGCCGGCCCATCACGGAAGGTCCCGTACGGTGCGGGGGCGCCCCACGGCGGGCGCGGACAGGGGCCGTGGTCCGGTGCCGCCCGGCCTCGTGGTCGTCACCTACGCGTCGAGCGGATGCCGCACCCGCGTGACGGTCCGCGGTGAACTGGACCTCAACGCCGGCCGGCATCTGCACGGCCAGCTCCACACCGCGCTCGCCGACTCGGCCTGCGGCCTCGACCTGGACCTGAGCAGGCTCGGCTTCTGCGACTGCGCCGGCCTCAGCGTCCTGCTGGACCTGCGGGAGCACGCCCTCGGCCAGGGCAAGACCATCACGATCCGTGCCGTCGGCCCGGCCGTCGACCGGCTGCTCGACCTCGTCGGGGCCCGAGAGCTGTTCACCACCCCGCACTCCTGCCCGACGACGGCGTCGCGGTCGGGCGCAGGGGAGCGCCACCCGGCCGCCGGTCACTCCTCGCCGGGCTCACTCACCACCGTGAGCAGTTGTTCCCGGTCGGCCAGGGCGTCCAGGGAGAGCGTTCGGTAGCCGACCTCGTCGAAGAGCACGGTGATGCGGTCCCCGTCCTCGCTCAGCACGGTGCCGCGGCCCCACTCGGCATGCCGCACCGGCGCTCCGGCCGGATACGAGCCGGCATGCGACGGCCGTTCGTCGCGCGCCCCGTCATCGCCTCCGGCCCCCTGTTCGTCACACACGTCGCAGTTGCCGCACGCCGTCTCGGACTGCTCGCCGAAGTAGCCGAGGAGGAAGCGCCGGCGGCAGCCGGTCGTCTCGGCGTACCCCCGGGCCATGTCCACCCTCGACCGGTCCATCCGCTTGTGCGCCTCCGCGCTGTCCGCGGCCCGCCGCACCGCGCTCGAAGGCTGCATGCCCGAGGCCGGCCGGATGGCGCCCGAGACATCCGTGACCACGGCGCCGGCCTCCTCCAGCAGGTTCACGGCCGTGGTGACCCGGGTGCGGGACATGCCGACGTCGCGGCGCAGTTCCTCGAGGTCCGGGGGATCGCCGGTGCTGTCGTGGACGGCTCGCACGACCGCGCCCACGGATTCCGCCCTGACCGTACGGCTGCTGAAATAGGCCTGCATCCCCGTGTCCTCGGCCCGGTAGTGCAGCACGGCGAGGGCGGGCTGCCCGTCGCGGCCGCAGCGCCCGATCTCCTGGTAGTAGGCGTCCAGGGAGCCGGGCAGGGAGGCGTGCAGCACGAACCGTACATTCTCCTTGTCGATCCCCATGCCGAAGGCAGAGGTGGCCACCACGACATCCGTGTCGCCCGCCAGAAACGCCTCGTGGACGCGTCGGCGCTCGGCGGCGCGCAGGCCCGCGTGGTAGGCCTCGGCGGCGAACCCGAGAGAGGCCAGCTCCGCGGCGTACGACTCGCTGTCCTTCCGTGTCGCCGCGTAGACGATGCCCGGCTTCGGAGCGGCGGCGGCCTCCTCGACGACCACGCGCCGCCGCTCGGCGTCATCAAGATGGCGGCGTACCTCGAGTCTGATGTTGGGACGGTCGAAACCCGTGACGAGCTGGCGGGGCCGGTCCATGTCCAGCCGTTCGACGATGTCCTGCCGTACCGGAGGCGCGGCGGTCGCGGTGAGAGCGAGTACCGGTGGCCTGCCCAGCCGCCGTGCCGCCTGGCCGAGGCGCAGGTAGTCGGGCCGGAAGTCGTGGCCCCAGGACGACACGCACTGGGCCTCGTCCACCACGAAGAGGCTGGGGCGCACCTCGGCCAGCCGCCGGACGACCTGGTCGTTGGCCAGTTGCTCGGGAGACAGATAGACGTAGCGCACCGCGCCGTCCCGGACCGCCTCCCAGGCGGCATCGGCCTCCGTCGCGCTGAGGTCGGAGTTCACGGCTACGGCACCCGGGCCGCTGTCGCCACCGGGCAGTCCGGCGATCTGGTCCCGCTGCAGGGCGAGCAGGGGCGACACGACCACCACCGGCCGGGGCAGCAGCAGAGCCGGAACCTGATACACGGCGGACTTGCCGGATCCGGTCGGCATGACGACGAGGGCGTCCCGCCCCTCCAGCACCCACCGCATGGCGGTGAGCTGCTCCGGACGCAGCTCGTTCCAGCCGAACACCTCGGCTGCCGTCTCCCGCAGCCGCCGGGTCGACCGTCTGCCCGTGTGTTGTCCTTCATCGGTCATGGCGCGGAGCCCATCCCATCCTGCGGTCCAGTGCGCCGCTCGACGCGGCGCTGCTCCGGGTCACCTGGTGCGTTCCCGGCAAACGCGGCGCGACGACCGGGGGAGGTCCCGACTTCGCCGTTCGGCCGGACCCCCTGCCCCCTGCCCTCGCCCGGTGGTCCTGCGCGTCGGAGTGGCCGGTGACCCGCGCGTGCGCGGCCCTACGGCTGATCGGTCGGGCGGTTGGCGGACCGGTGGGCGTTCCAGTCGGCGCGACCACCGGCGCCCAGGACGGTGAGATCGGCCGCCAGCTCGGAGGGGGAGTGGCGCCGCAGCTCGCGTCGGGTGATCCGGGCGACGACGGCCGGGAAGAGCGGCCGCAGCGGCTGACACCAGCGCAGCCACGGCGGGGCGTAGACGGAGTGGGCGCGACGGGCGATGCCGGAGGCGAGCCAGGCGGCGACCTGGTCGGGGGTGTGGACGCGGCGCGCGAAGCGGGGCTGATTGCGGCGCAGGGCGCTCAGGACGGGGTGATCGTCGATACCGGCGACCATGTCGGTGCCGGTCCAGTGCAGGTAGGCGACACCCACGGCGATGTGCTCGGGTTCCACCTCGCCGCGCAGCGCCAGGGCGAACGATTCCGCACCGGCCTTGGAGGCGCAGTAGGCGCTCATCATGGGGGCGGAACCGAAGGCGGCCGTGGACGCGATCTGGAGGAAGTAGCCGCGCGTGCGTGCCAATTGAGGGAGGAAGGCTCTGGCCGTGTTGGCGGCGCCGACGAGATTGACGTCTACGACCCGCTGCCACAGGTCCGCCGGCGTGTCGGCGAACGGGCCACCGGTCGCGATACCGGCGTTGGCCACGACCACGCTCGCCGGCCCCAGCCCCCTCTCCACCCTACCGGCGGCGCTTTCGAGCGCTGCGCGGTCGGTGACATCGGCCTCGACGCAGAAGGTCGGGTTCGGCAAGGAGCCGGCCGCCCGGTGGAGGGTCTCCTTCTCGCGCCCGAGCAGGGCCACGCTCATTCCCGCGTCGGACAGGCGCCGCGCCAGGGCTTCACCCACTCCCCGTGCGGCCCCGGTCACGACCGCGACCCGCCCGCGCAGCGGTGCGCCGAGACCAGGGCGGTGCCCGGCCGCGACGAAGATCTCTCGCAATTCCAGCCCTCGTTCCCATAGGCGGATACGGACGGCGCCGTCCCGGCTCACATACCCGGTCGAGGCGGTCGGGTCCGCGCCGTTTCGTCCGTTCGGGGGAGTGGTGGTGCGCAGGTCGGCGTCATCCCAGTGGTTCTGGGGCGAGTGTCAAGGAGCTACTACCGCAAACCGGGCATCCACCATTACGCTGGGCCGAACCTCTGCCGGGCCTGCGGGTGCAGTTCGCGCGCCGCAGCCGCCACCCGCACTGCCAGCAGTCGGGCCGAGCAGAGGTGCCCCATGACCGGCTTTCTTCACCCGCGCCCGGAGCGCTCCGACTGGCGTGACCAGGCCGCATGCTCCGGCGAGGACCCCTAGGTCTTCTTTCCGCTCGCCGACTTGGTCGACGGTTTCGACGACGAAGGCGACACGGAAGCCCATCACCGACTCCACCGTCCCGCTCATGCCGGCGATCAGCCGGCGATCGGCGGTGTGCACAGCCTTGATCTGCGGGGACCACGACGCCCACCGATCCACGCACGTGTAGCGCCGCCAGACCGTCTCGGGGCGGGCCGGGCCCGTGGCCCGTAGGGTCAGGCACCCCATGTCGGATCCGCGGGGCACCGTGCCGGGGAAACCGCCCGTGCGGTGCTCATCCTCGTCCGGTCTGATCCTGCAAGTACTCGGTGAGGGCCTTCCCAGGTCGGAACGTGGCCGCGCCGTCGGCGACGTGGAAGCTGCCGAAGCTGCCCAGGGTGACCGTCTCCCGGGCCTTGAGCGCCTCGGCGATCGTCCCGGCGTGCTCCACCGTGCCGAAGAGGGTGTCGAGAATCCGGCCGATGTCGTCCGCGGGGAGCTTCCCGCCGTCCGCGCGTTCGGCTAGGCGGCGGGCGGTCATTTCGGTGAGCTTCGACTTGTCCATGCGCACATTCCTCGTCGTGTCCCGGTGATGGTGCTCAGCGCTTCCACCATCGCGGGGCGCCGACCCGACCGCATCTCCCGGCGGGCGCTCGGGTGCGCTCGGATCGGTCACGCGCCGCCGGCGCCATGTATCGCGAACACCGGGGGTGGCCCCGCGGTGCCGGATTCGAGCCGTGGTCTTCAGCCGCCGGAGTACCGACAGGGAAGCGCCGGCTACACCTCGCCGGTGGCGAACAGTTCGAGGTGCCCGCACTTGGGGCACCGGTACGCCTCTATCTGCCGCCGGGGCCGCCCCATCCGCTTGGCGCCCCCGAACACGCCCCGTTCCAACGCGCCCTCGATCCAGCGCGCGTACCCGCGCGAGTGCTCGCCGGCGTCCTCGATGAAACCCTCCATCAGGCCGACGGTGCCGCAATGGGTGCACGTGTAGTTGTTCATTTCCGGGAGTGTAGGCAACGGCGCGGCCAGGTACGGCGTGGCTTCGCAGGTGCGGCACTGCGGCGCTGCGGCAGGTGGACAGGACCGCACATGGGACGGGCGGGGCCGGTTGAACTCATCGGCCCCGCCCCCTTGTTGCCGGAGTGCCGGTCATCCCGGCCAGGTGCCGGTCAGACGGCGAACGGCGACCGCGCCCGACGGACGCCGCCGGCCGGCATGCCGCTGACGGCGCCCCGGCGTGGGACCGGCCGGCTTGCAGGCGATCCCGGACGGCTTCACCGCGTCATCCCTTCCTACGGCACACCAGCCACACCATGGCGACCGCTCCGGCGGCGGCGAGCACCAGGCCGCGGTTGTCCCGCGCCATCCGCGCGCCCTGGACCGTCCTGGCCCGCACCGGTTCGGGCACCTTCTCCTCCCAGACCTGGCCGGCCTGCGCGGCCTTCATCCGTGCCTGCTCGGCCACCTGCGCGGCCTGTTCCCTGACCGGATCGGGCAGCTTGTCCTGCACACGCGACACCGCCTGGGCAGCCGCGGTCCTGGCCTGCTCGGCCCTGAGCACCGCCTGCTCCTTCAACTCGCCCGCCTTGACGGCCGCTTGGTCCTTGACCTCCGCGGCCTTCTCCTTGGTACGTGCCTTGACGTCGGTTTTGGCCGCGAGGGCCTCCACCGTGTCTCCGAGTTCCCGGCGAGTGTGCTCCACCTGCTCGCGCAGCTCCTCAGGGGTCTCGGCGGTCGGCTCGTCATGAGGCGGCTGGGTCATCGGTGCGCACTCTCCTTGATCTCGGCCACGTCGGCCTTCACGTTCTCGATCGTCGCCTCGGGCGCGGGCGGCGCGGCCTCGGCGAACTCCTTCTTCCCCGTCAGCGCCATCACCGCCACGATCACCGCGAGGACCGCGGTCACGATGAGGCCGGCGGCCCACACCGGCAGCGTCACCGCCAGCGCGGCGATCGCGGTGGCCACCAGGGCCTGAAGCATCAGGAACCCGACCAGGCCGGCGCCGCCGAACAGCCCGCCACCCTTGCCGTACTTCCTGCCCTTCTCCTTCATCTCCGCCTGTGCCAGGCGCAGTTCGCCGCGCACCAGCTCCGTCAACTGCTGCGAGGCACGCTGCACGAGCTCGCCCACAGGCTCCGACTCCGCCGTGTCCTGGCCGGGGCCCTGACGCGGCTGCGTACTGGACGACAAGGCGATCACCTCCTCCGTACTGATTCCGTCTTCCGGAAAGCGCACCGCGGCGCCCCCGTGAGCGCGCGGGTACCCCGAACAGACCAGTTCAGGGCAGCGATTTCGCTAAGTTGCCGCGTAGGCGGCCGGTGAGCCGACGCGGATCCGCCCGGCGGTCTCGGCACGACGCGGCCACGGCAGCGGTCACCGCCGCGCCGAGCAGGGGCTTTGACGGACGAACCAGGCGGCGGCCAGGCCGATCACGGCGGTACGGCGACTGATGCCGTGGTGAAAGGATCCGACACAGGGGTATCCGGCGTCACTCCTTACCGACGCGGGTATACGCGCGAGGGACGAACGGGGTGCGGAAGATGACGGCGATGGAATCATTGCCCGTGGGCGGGGACGGCGTCACGCCGGGCGAGCGGGCCGTACGGACCACGGTCGCCCTGGACAGGGACGGCACCGACATCGCTCAGGCCCGCCACCTGGCCGTCGACTTCCTCACCCGCGTTCGGACCGAACACGGGTTGCCCGTCTCACAGCGCGCCATGGACCTCACCCAACTGGTGGTGAGCGAGCTGGTCACCAACGCCCGCAAGTACGCCCCCGGCCCGGTACTGCTGGACCTGCGCGTCACCGGCGACACGGTCGAAGTCATGGTGTGGGACTCCGACCCGGAGCTGCCCATGGCCAGGGCCGCGGACGCCGGCCGGGTGGGCCAGCACGGCCTGGAGATCGTCATGGCCGTCGCCCAGGGCTTCGAAGCACAGCGGGAGCCGGTCGGCAAACGCATCACCGCGCGCATCGCTCTGATCGACGACCCCGGCGGTGCCGTCTCCGCACGCCCGCCCCGGTAGAACGACCGGCCGGGCTTCGGGCCCGGCCCTCCGACTCGGCTCGCGCCCACCTCACGCGCCGCTCGCGTCCGCCGGGAGGACGACGAGCGACACGCGGCGCACAGCACGGAGACGACGAGCGACACGAGGCGCACAGCACTGATCGGCTGTCACAGCCAGCCGTTGCGGCGGAAGACCCGGTACAGCAGGCCCGCCCCGAGCACCATCACGCTGAGCGCGCACGGGTAGCCGTAGCGCCAGTCGAGTTCGGGCATGTGGGCGAAGTTCATGCCGTAGATGCCGGCGACCATGGTGGGGACGGCGAAAATGGCCGCCCACGCGCTGATGCGGCGCATGTCGTCGTTCTGCCATGTGCTCACCTTCGCGAGATGGGCGTCCAGGGCGGACCCGAGCAGGTCGTCCAGGGCGCGGACTTCGGCGTCGGTGCGGTTGAGGTGATCGGTGACGTCGCGGAAGTACGGCACGACCTCCTTCGGCCAGCCGTCCCGCGCCGTGGTGAAAGGCTCCATGACCGGCACCAGCGGCTGGACGGCGTCGCGGAATTCCACCACCTCACGCTTGAGCGAGTAGATCTGTTCGGTCAGGTCCTGGCGGGCGGGCGAGAACACGCACCGCTCCAGTTCCGTCAGGTCCGTGCGTACCTGGACCGCGGCCTGGGCATAGGCGTCGACGATCACGTCGGTCACCGCGTGCAGGACGCCGACGGGCCCGAACCGGGCCATCTGCGGCTGCTCCGCGAGCCGGCGCGCGGCCTCCACCGTGGGATCGTTCGCACCGTGCCGCACGGTCAGCGCGAAGGACGGGCCGAGGAAGATCATCACCTCGCCCGTCTCCACGTCCGCGGTCTGCTCGACGAACCACAACGTCTTCACCGCGACCGCCAACACGTCGCCGTACCGCTCCTGCTTCGGCCGCTGGCGGGCTTGCACCGCGTCCTCGATGGCCAGAGGGTGCAACGACAGATACCCGCCCAGTCTCCGCAACTCCTCCTCGCTGGGTTCGTCCATACGAACCCAGGCGAACTCGTCCGGCTTCAGCACGGCCAGTCGGTCCAGGGCGACATCGCATTCGCCGTCCGCCTGCCGGCAGTCGATGTTCTCGCTCTCACCGGTCTTCTCCTGGTAGATCACGCACTCCATGTTCCTTCGGGTGCTTCCGCCGCCGCGTTCCATGCGCCCGGACCCGACGAAATCGCCGCGTAGATCTGTTCGCGCCTCCGTGTTCACCGCGTCGAGAAGGCGCCCGCGGGCGCGGACAGCGGTTGCGGTGCACCACGGACGTTCCCGGCCCCCGCGCCGCACCCACCGCATAGCCGGTCCGTGAAGCTGTGCCGTACGGCGCCGCTGGTGTTGAATACGGCTCCATGAGCGGGAGTGGGCGTGCGGCGAGCCGGACGGCGGTGCTGGTCTGCCAGGGGCGCGCGGCCGCCAACGGGAGGGCTGCCACGGACCAGTTCGCTGATCCGGTGGCGGCAGGGCTGCTGCGTGTCGCGGAACGCAAGCCCGTGGACGAGGTACGCGCGAACACTCCACCGCAGAGCTGGCAGGAGCGCACCGTGTACGAGAGTGTGCGGGCGTGCGCCGAGGTGGTGGTGCCGCGGACGGTCGCGATCGACGAGGCACTGCGCGTGCACGTGACCGGCCAGCTCGTGATCCTCGGCGCCGGCCTGGACACGCGCGCGTGGCGGCTGCCCGAACTCGCGCGGACAGATGTGTGGGAGGTCGATCATCCGGCCTCCCAGCAGGACAAGCGTGCCCGCCTCGCGGAGGCCGCGCCAGGGCTCCGAGGGCCGGACGAGGGCGGTCTCCTCGCCGCCGAGCCACCGGCCGTCGCCCGTTCCGTGCGGTTCACGCCGGCCGATCTCGCCGTCGATGATCTCGGTGCGGCGTTGGATGCCGCCGGGCACGACCCGTCCGCGCCGACGACATGGTTGTGGGAGGGCGTCGTCCCGTACCTCACGCGCGAGCAGGTGCGCGCCACGGTGGCCGCCCTCGCCGCCCGGACGGTCCCCGGCAGTGCACTCGTCGTCAACTATCAGGCGCCGTCGGCGAGGGCGGCCGCAGGGCGGCTGCTGACACGCGTGCTCGGCGGTTCCGTCACCTCGGGTGAGCCGTGGCGCTCGCTGTGGAGGCCGCGGCGGATGGCCGCGCTGCTCGCGGAGTACGGCCTGCGGGTGGTGTCGGACGACGACCTCCTCGCCGTCGCACGTACCCTCGGCAGCCCGGCACGCGGGCGGACATCCTTGCGGTCGGGTCGCGTTGCCGTGGCAGAGAGCCACTGACGGCACAGCCGTCGTGACCCACTCGCACGCGCGCGAGCGCGGCTGTGTCACGCGTCGAGCCCGTCGAGCAGAAGCCTGAGTCCCCCGAGGAACTCCCGGTCGGCGTCCATGTCCTGGGCGGTGCGGGCGGTTGCGGTCATGAGGGGGAAGTCGGTGGGCGGGAGCCGGGTGATGGCTGTGGTTCCCGCTCCGCTCAGGGGGCCGAGGTGTTCGAGCTGGATGGCTCCGATGAGGTAACCGAGCAGGGCGCGCAGGGCGATGACGCGGCGCTCGCCGCTCATTCCGGCCGTGGTGAGGATGGCGAGCACGGTTTCCGACCAGCGCAGCCCGGCGGGGGAGTGGTGCCGGTGGACCACGGTGAGGGGGATGACCTCCGGGTGGGCGCCCACGGTGTCGCGCAGGCGCCGTGCCATGACCTCGACCTGGTCGCGCCATGACGCGCCGGAGTCCGGCAGGTCGGTGTCCACCTCGCTCAGTACCCGTTCCACGACGAGTCTTTCGAGGTCCTCGCGGTCCTGTACGTACCGGTAGAGCCCCATGGTGCTCATGCCGAGTTCCTGCGCGACGGCGCGCATCGACAGCGCGGTCAGACCGTCGCGGTCGATGACGGCGAGGGCGGCCGAGGCGAGCTGACGTGAGGTGAGGGAACGTGGGCGCGGCATGACGGTTGACAGCGTACGGCATACGCCTACGCTGGTAAGCGTACGCCGTACGCCTACGGAGAGAGGCCTGCGCATGGCCCGCAGCCCAGGAAAGCCCAAAGCCACCGTCGAGCGACGCGATCTCACCGCCGTCTCGGGGGATCACGTCGCCGTTCCCGACCCTGACCGGCTGATCCACCTGCAGTTCCGGCGCTTCGCCGGATGCCCGGTCTGCAACCTGCACTTGCGGACGGTGGTACAGCGGCATCAGGAGATAGGGGCCGCCGGTGTGCGCGAAGTAGTCGTGTTCCATTCGCCGACCGAAGAACTGGCACCGCACGTCGTGGATCTGCCGTTCGCGGTGGTCGCCGATCCGGACAGGCGGCTCTACGCGGAGTTCGGTGTGGAGCGGGCGCCGCGTGCTCTGCTCGACCCGCGGGTCTGGGGGCCGATCCTGCGGGCGGTCGTCAGCGGGACCTGGAACGTCGTGCGCGGGCGGGAGCACCTGCCCTCCGCCGGCCCGCACGGCGGCCGGCTCGGTCTCCCCGGCGACTTCCTCATCGCACCTGACGGCCGCGTGCTCGCCGCCAAGTACGGCGAGCACGCCTACGACCAGTGGTCGGTCGACGAACTGCTTGAGCTGGCGGCCCGTGCGGACGCGCGGAAGTCCACCGAGCGGCGGACGCCGGGCTCCAGCATCTGATCAATGCGAGGGGCCTTTTCGCGGTGCCTCGTCACCAGGGTGTCACCCGCACCTGCTCGGACCCGGCGGATCCGTCCGGGCGGTGCAACGCGAACCAGACGCTCTTGCCGGTGGCCGTCCGTACGCTGCCCCAGGCGTTCGCGAGCAGGTCCAGCAGTTCGGTCCCGCGGCCGCCCTCCGAGTCCGGGCCGGCGATGTTGCGCACGGGGCCGGTGGACTCGATGTCCTCGACCTCGCAGAGCAGATCGGAGTCGCGCAGTCGCAGGTTGAGCCTGAGCGGACCGCGGGTGTGCCGCAGCGCGTTGGTGACGAGTTCGCTGACCAGGAGCTCGGCGGTGTCACCGAGGTCGGGCACGGCCCAGTCGACCAACTGTGCGGTGACCAGTTGGCGGGCTCGGCGCACGGAGACCAGTTCCTGCTTCAGGGGCCAGGAGGCGTCCCAGGCGGTGGCGCGTCCACGGGGTGCGTCCAGCGGGCGCAACGGTGCCAGCGTGCGGGACCACAGAGCCCACTGCCTGACGGCCCAGGCGCTTGCGGCGGCGCGCGAGAAGCGCCCCGTTCGGCGAGCGGCTTCGGGGAGGCCGATGGCCAGGACGGCCATGGGGAATCAGTCCTTTCCGGGAGTGAGTGGTTTGCCGAAGTACGTGCTGGACGCGCCAGGCGCAGACATGTAGCGGCTGCTACACCAAAAATATACACGTAATGACTGCTACAGTAAAGATCTGTACAAAGATCTCATGTTGGACATCCATGGGATCGCCCCGTACCCAGGAGCCGTCATGCCCCGCCCACCGGACACGGCCAAACGACGTGAGCTGCTCGACCAGGTCCGCGTCTACGTGCTGCGCAACGGTCTCGCGAACCTCTCCCTACGACCGCTGGCCCAGGCGCTGGGCACCAGTGACCGCATGCTCCTCTACTACTTCGGCACCAAGGAACGGATGGTCGCCGAGGCTCTCGCCCACTACGAACGGCGCCCCCTCCTGCGCGCCCGCGAACTGCTGGAATCGGTCGGCTCGCCCACGGACCCCGCAGCCCTGCGCCGCTTCATGAACGAGGTGTGGCGGCAATTCAGGGCCCCTGACGTACGCGCCGTTTTCCCTCTCTACCTCGAGATCATGAGCGCCGGTCTCCTGCACCCCGACCGCTACGGCTCCGTCATGCGCGACGTCGTCGCCTCGTGGACCGACCTCCTGACCTCGGTCTTCCAGGACCTGGGCATGACCCAGGACCGGGCCCGGACACAGGCCACCCTCCTGGCCGACGCCTCCTTCGGCCTGTTGCTGGCCCCACTGGCGGACGGCCACTGGGACCGTGCCGACAAGGCGTTCCACGCCCTCCTCGCCAGCCTGGAACCCGGGTGGCACGTGGGGGGTTCAGATGGGTAGGCCGTCAGAGTGCCGTAGCGGACCGACCCCGCCTCACCGGTGCCGGCCAGCCGCGACCGAAGGCGGCCTCCACGAAACACTGGTGGTACGCAGCCTCCGCGCCCCGACGCAGGGCCTCTTGCTGGGCGGCGCGCAGTGCGGTTTGGGTCGCGCGCCGCGGATGACTTGGTGTTCCGCCCGGATTGAGCTCATCGGCGGTAGGCGGTGGCGGCCATGGCGGGAAGCAGGGCGAGGGAGAGGATGCCGCCGGTGAGGGCGAGGGCGGGATAGCTGGTGGCGGTGACCATGATGCCGGAGGCCAGACCACCGGTGGCGCCGGCGAAGGCGATGGAGACGTCGACCAGACCCTGGGTCTTGGCACGGGTGGCCAGCGGCACGGTGTCGGTGATGATCGCGGTGCCGGAGACGAGGCCGAGGTTCCAGCCCAGACCCAGCAGAGCCAGGGCGAGCGCGAGGAGGGCGACGGAGTCACCGGGTGCGGTGGCGGCGAGGACGCCGGCGGCCAGCAGGGTGATTCCGGAGGCGGCGGCGATCGTCATGGGGCCGTAGCGGTCGACGAGCCAGCCGGTAAGGGGTGAGGGAAGGTACATGGCGCCGATGTGGACGGCGATGACGAGGCCGGAGGCGGCTGTGCCGTGGCCGTGGTCGTGCATGTGGACCGGCGTCATGGTCATGATCGCGACCATGACGAGCTGGGTGAGGATCATGACCAGCGCGCCCAGGACCACGCCTCCGCGGCTCTCGGTCGTGTCGGCGACGTCGGCGGGGGCCGGGCGCGTGGTGGGGTCGGCTTCCCTGGCCCGGGCCAGGGTGCGGGCCATGAGCAGGGGGTCGGGTCGCAGGCGGAGGGCGAGGACGAGCGCGGCCAGTGCGTAGGCGGTGCCGGAGAGGATGAAGGGCCCGGCGAGGTTCGGGATGCCGAGGTGTTCGGCGGCGGCGCCGGTCGGCGCGGCGAGGTTGGGTCCGGCGACGCCGCCGAGAGTGGTGGCGACCAGGACGGTGGAGACGGCCCGGGCGCGGTGGCCGGGTGCGGCGAGGTCGGCTCCGGCGTAGCGGGCCTGGAGGTTGGTGGCGGTGCCGGCGCCGTAGACGAACAGAGCGATGAACAGCAGGACCGGGTTGCTCAGGACGGCCGCGGTGATGACGCCGGCCGAGCCGATGGCGCCGGTGAGATAGCCGGTGGCGAGACCGGGCCGGCGCCCCCGGGCCTGGGAGATGCGGCCGACGGCGACGGCGGCCAGCGCGGATCCGCCGGTGATCAGGGCGCTGGGCAGCCCGGCGAGGCTGGTGGAGCCGAGCATGTCCTGGGCGAGCAGGGCGCCGACCGTGACGCCGGCGGCGAGCCCCGCGCCGCTGAGGACCTGGGAGGCGACCAGGACACGCAGGGCGCGGCGTTGTGCCTGCTCGGGGGCGGATATGTGGACGGTCGTGTCGGCGGGTCCGGTGCTGGTCATGTTCTCTTCCGGGGCAGGGGCGCGGGGTTGGCGGCGCACCGGCCCGGGCTCGGTTCCGCGGGCCGGCGGGAGGCTGTGGGCCGGTGTGCGCGGAGTGATGCGCCGGCCGGCGTCGAGGGCTCGGGCGAGGTGGTCTCCGTCATGCCTCTCCTGTTCGTCGTCGGTTCTTCTGCGGCGGGCTTCATCGGCCCGGTCACCTGCGTCGGGCTGGTCACCTCCCTGGGGCCGGTCGGTCCGGTCACCGTGGGGCTGCCGCCCGGATGAGGGCTGTTGCCGCTGTCTCGATGTCGCCCGGGCCGGTCCAGCGCCCCAGGGACAGCCGCACCGCGCCGAGCGCGCGGGACGGGGCAAGGCCCATGGCGGTCAGCACGGGGGAGGGGGTGTGAGTGCCGCTGTGGCAGGCCGAACCGGTGGAGGCCGCGATCCGGTCGGCGGCCGCGAGGAGTTCGTGGCCGAGGACGCCGTCGACGCTCACGTTGAGGGTGTTCGGCAGGCGCTGCCTGTCGGGACCGTTGAGGTGGACGCGGCCGGGCAGCCCGTCGGTCAGCCGCCGGTGGAGATCGTCGCGCAGGGCCGCGATACGGGCCGGGGCACCGTCGGCGAGTTCGGCGGCCGCGAGCCGGGCGGCGGTGCCGAGCGCGACGGCCAGGGCGACGTTCTCGGTGCCGGCGCGCAGGCCGTGCTCCTGGCCGCCGCCGTAGACGACCGGTTCCAGCCGCACCCCGTCGCGCACGTACAGCGCCGCCGCGCCCTTCGGCGCGTACATCTTGTGCCCAACGACCGTGAGCAGGTCGACCCCTAGGGCCCGCACGTCGAGGGGGATCTTCCCCACCGCCTGGGCGGCGTCGCAGTGGAAGAGCGCTCCGGACTCGTGGGTGAGGGCGGCGAGTTCGGCGACGGGCTGCAGGGCGCCGGTCTCGTTGTTGGCGGCCATCACCGACACGAGCACCGTGTCCTCGGTGAGCGCGGCGGCCAGGGCGGCCGGCTCGACGAGCCCTTCCCGGCCGACGGGCAGGACCGTCACCCGCGCGCCGTGCAGCCGCGCCAGCGCGCGCACGGTCTCCAGCACGGCCGGGTGCTCCGTGGCCTGGGTGATCACGTGGGGGTGCGGATGGCCGGAGGCCAGGGCCGCCCCGCGCAGCGCGAGGAGATCCGCCTCGGAGCCGGAGGCGGTGAACACGATCTCGCCGGGCCCGGCGCCGATCAGGCCGGCCACCTGGGCGCGGGCCTCGGCCAGTGCCCGGCGGGGCGTGTCGGCGTAGGGGTGGCCGCTGGAGGGGTTGCCGAAGAAGTCGGTGAGGTACGGGGCCATCGCCCGCGCGACACGCGGGTCGACCGGGGTGGTGGCGTTGTGGTCGAGGTAGACCGGCCCGCCGGCCAGTCCCGGATGCGGCGTGAGGTCGCCGCCCGGGCCGGTCACGCCGGGGCCGGGGCGTCGACGGGCAGCTCCGACAGACGCCACTCCAGCATGCCGTCGTCGAGACGGATCGCCCGGCGTCCGCGGCCGGTCAGCAGGCGCACCGCGTCGTAGGCCAGGACGCAGTACTCGCCGCGGCAGTAGACGACGATCTCCATGTCCTCGGGCAGTTCGCCGATCCGTTCGGCCAGCTCCTGGACCGGGATGGAGACAGCGCCGGGAATGTGCCCCGCCCGGTACTCCTCGACCGGCCGCACGTCGAGCACGACGACATCCCCGGCGACGATCCGGCCCCGCAGTTCCTCACGGCTGAGTTCGGTGGCGGCGTCCTCGCCGAGATACGCGTCACGGGCGGCGGGCACGGCTGCCTGGTGGGCCTCCGCGACCTTGCGCAGCAGCGCGAAGAGCTGGGCGACGTCCTCGCCGGCGAGCCGGTAGTGGATGCGCACGCCCTCACGGCGGGTGGCGACGAAGCCGGCCTGCTTGAGGGTCTGCAGATGCGCCGACGCGGTGGTCAGGTTCAGCCCGGCCGCCTTCGCGAGCGCGTCGACGGTGCGCTCGCCCTGGGCCAGCAGATCCAGCAGCTCCAGTCGCTTTCCGCTGGCCAGCGCCTTGCCGCTGACCGCGAACGCGTCGTACAGCCGCGCCTTCGTCGTCGCGCTGGTCGTGTGCTCCGCCATGGCATCCTCCATAAATCCATGGATTATTGTAAGTGTGTATGGGGGAGATGACCACACGCCCCCGCTCCCGAGATCTCGGAGGACACCGTGGGCTTCGCCGACGACCACCTCGTACCGCTCATCGACGAGGGGTCCGGCAACAGCGCCCGCGGCCTGGCCCCGGCAGCCGCCGACGTTCCACCCGGCCCCGTCGTCGCCTGCCGCCACGGTGAGCGCGCCATGACCGCCGCCGGTCTCCCGGAACGGGCCGGCCACCGCGACATCGCCGTCCTCGACGGCGGACCGGCCGACTACGCGGGCGCACAGGGGCGGCAGCTCGTCCATGGTACGGAGGATTCCCGTTCATGAACGCCGCGCCCACCACCACGCCGACCGACTCCTCCGGACGGCCCGTAAGGCTCGGCCTGCGGGAGAACTGGCCGCAGTTCACCCTGCTCGTCATCGTCAACGTCTGCGTCGGCGGCCTGGTCGGCCTGGAACGCACCACCGTCCCGCTCATCGGCGCCGACACCTTCCACCTGACCAGCGACCTGGCCGTCTTCTCCTTCATCATCGCCTTCGGCCTGACCAAGGCCGTCACGAACCTGGCCGCCGGCGCGCTCACGGCGCGCTTCCGCCGCAAGCAGCTCCTGACGGCCGGCTGGCTCATCGGTGTCCCCGTGCCGTTCGCCCTGGCCTGGGCACCCTCCTGGGGCTGGATCGTCGCCGCGAACGTGCTGCTCGGCCTCAACCAGGGTTTGACCTGGTCCATGACCGTCAACATGAAGATCGACCTCGTCGGCCCCGCCCGGCGCGGCCTGGCCACCGGCCTGAACGAGGCCGCCGGCTACACCGCCGTCGGCGTCACCGCCCTGCTCACCGGCTACCTCGCCACCAGCTACGGCCTGCGCCCCGTCCCCGAACTCATCGGTGTCGTCTTCGTCGCCGCGGGCCTCGCCCTCACCCTGGTCGTACGCGACACCGCGGCCCACGTCGCGCTCGAACTCGCCCAGCACGCGACGCCCCTGCCCACCGACGAGGACACCGGCCTGAAGGCCACCTTCGCCCGCACCTCCTGGCACAACCGCTCCCTGCGCGGCGCCAGCCAGGCCGGCCTGGTCAACAACCTCAACGACGGCCTCACCTGGGGCGTCTTCCCCCTGCTCTTCACCGACCACGGTCTCGGCCTCGCCGCCGTCGGCCTGATCAAGGGCCTCTATCCAATCCTGTGGGGCCTCGGGCAGATCCTCACCGGCCACCTCGCCGACCGCATCGGCCGCAAACCCCTGATCGTCACCGGCATGCTCGTCCAAGCCGCCGGCTTCGTCCTCGCCCTCGTCCTCCTGGACCGGCCCCTGCTCGCCGGCATCGCGTCCGCCACCGCACTCGGCCTCGGCACCGCCATGGTCTACCCCACCCTCATCGCCTCCATCTCCGACCACTCCCACCCCGCCTGGCGCGCCAACGCCCTCGGCACCTACCGCTTCTGGCGGGACACCGGCTACGCCGTCGGGGCGCTGGTCGCCGGCATCCTGGCCGACGCCCTCGGCCTCAACGCCACCGTCATCGCCGCCGCCGCCCTCACCGCCGTCTCCGGGCTCCTCGCCGCCCGCTGGATCAGCGAGCACCGACCCGGCACCCGCTGAACCCGTTCGCTGCCGCGGACCGGGGCGACGCTTCGAGCTGCTCCATGGTGCGTGGCCCGATGATCGCCGAGGTGGTTGACGACCAAGGCGACGGCCAGCTCGATCAGGGTGAGGCAGGCCTTCTCCGCCAGGAGCGCGAGCTGCTCGACGGCGTCGAGCCAGGAACACGTCTTCGCGCCGGCCCTTCAGTGCCTTGTCGACGATCTCTTCCGAGACCCGCCGGGGTACACGTCCACGGTGTCGACGAAGTTGATGCCCGCGACGAGGGCGCGGTGGATGATTCGCACAGTGGGCGCGCTCGGCCTCGTTGAGCCGCAGGGCGCGGGCGAGGGCCTCGAGCACCGAGTCAGAGGCGCGCTGAGGGTCCCGCGCTCGAGCCGGACGTAGTAGTCCACGCTCAAGCCCGCGAGCAGGGCGACTTCCTCGCGGCGAAGGCCCGCGACGCGGCGGTTGCCGCCGTAGCCGGGCAGCCCGGCCTGCCGCCCCGCTGATGAGGGCCCTCACCCTCGACCAGGCTTGGTCCCCAAGAACCGTGGTCGACGACGCGCCTTCGCCGAACGGGAGCCCTGACGCACCGCCCACCCCACAACGAAGAGGCACGCCCCAAGGGAGCGCGCCCCTTTCCCGGTTCTCACCTCAGGGCTGGCTGATCCGCAACAGAGACTTGATCGCCCGGCGCTCGTCCATGGCCGCGTACGCGTCGGCGACGTGGTCCAGATCGGTCTCGAAATCGAAGACCCGGCCAGGATTGATCCGGCCGTCGAGGACAGCAGCGAGCAACTCGGGGATGTACTGGCGGGCCGGGGCGACGCCGCCGCGGACACCTACGTTCTTCCAGAACGCGGTCTTGTAATCGAACTCGGAGTAGGTCGGGAACCCGACCGTGCCGACCATGCCCCCGGCCCGGGCCACGCCGACCGCGGTCTCGATGGCCTGGTCAGTGCCCACGCACTCCAGCGCCGCGTCCACGCCGACCCCCTCAGTGAGACACAGCACGGCCTCGACGGCCTGCTCGCCGCGCTCCTCGACGATGTCGGTGGCACCGAACTCGTTGGCCACGGACTGCCGCTCGGGGTGGCGGCTCAGCGCGATGATCCGGGAGGCCCCGAGCAGGTGCGCGGCCAGTACCGCCGAGAGCCCGACCGCGCCGTCACCGACGACAGCGACGGTGTCGCCCTCCTTCACTCCGGCCGAGACCGCGGCGTGGTAGCCGGTGCACATCACGTCCGACAGCGCGGTGAACGACGCGAGCTGGGCGTCGGTGAACTCCGAGCCCGGCACCTTGACCAGGGTCGCGTCGGCGTAGGGGGCGCGCACGCGCTCGCCCTGGCCGCCGTCGGTGTCGCCGTTGCCGAACGAACCTCCGTGCTCGCACTGCGACTGGAACCCGTGCCGGCAGGCCGGGCACGTGCCGTCGTTGTAGGTGAACGGCGCGATCACGAGGTCGCCGGCGGTGAGCCCACGGACCTCGCTGCCGACCTCCTCGACCACGCCGATGTACTCATGACCGATGCTGCCGGCCTTGTGGTCGTTGACGCCGCGGTAGTACCAGAGGTCCGAACCGCACACGCAGCCACGTACGACGCGGACCACCACATCGGTCGGGTCCTGAATGCCGGGGTCGGGACGCTCGCCGACCTCGATCTGCCTCTCGGCCCTGAACAGTGCTGCCTTCACTTCGTTCTCCTGTCGCGGTTGCCCCGGCCCCGTCCTGTACCGCTGCGGGCTCGTGGCCCGGCGGGCGCTCCGTGCGGGCGGCTGCCGCGCCGTGCAGGCGCTGGTGCCCGCCCCGCGCCTGGCCGACGGTGGGCGCAGTCACCACTGCGGTGTGAAGTACCCGGGCCAGGGCGGCCTGGTCATCGAATCCGCCCACGTCCACGGTTCGGCGGGCGGCTGAGACGTAGTCGCTTCTCGGCGTCCATCGAACATCGAGCCAAGAGCCCGCGGGAGACCCTGCTCTGCCCGGTACTGGCAGTACCTCCTTCATGGCACCCTGGGCGACCCACGGCCGTAGCCGCGGGGCGCCGGCCCGGGGCGCCGTCAGGAGGCACTGGAGGGGACGTCGCAGGCGACGTCAGTGCCGCGGCGCCGGTGAGCCGGCGGGCGCACGTCGTGTGGCGCTGCGGTAGAGGGAGATGCCCAGGGCGAGTATCCAGTAACTGAGGATCGCGCCCATCAGGGCGGTGGTGCCCCAGCCGTTCGCCGCGTAGAAGTGAGCGGGGGTGTTGCCGAAGAACAGGGACGGTACGAAGGCCAGGTTGACCCCTGCCAGCACGAAGGCGGAGCGGCCGGTCCACCGCGGGAGCAGGTTCGTGCGTGAGATTCCGTAGCCCACGGCGGTCAGGAAGAGCGCGAGCATGAGGCGGCCGATCGATCCGTACAGGATGTAGGTGCCGTCGACCGTGATGGTCGGGTCGATCGGGTGGTCGGTGGCGATGACCGCGCCGGCTTCCAGCCCGCTGGAGACCAGGGTGATCGTCGCGTAGACCAGCCCGGCGGCGAAGGCCATCGTGCCGACCCATTCGTAGGCGGGGTTCGCCCTTTTGACGAGCTCGCGGAAGGCGGTGACGAACACGATCAGGAACGCCAGCGCCAGGATTCCGATCAGCAGCCTCGCCAGTACGTTCGAGTCCGGTGGTGGGCCGGAGTAGATGAAGTACAGGGGTACTTCGACGATGAGAGCGGCCGCGGTGGCGATTCCCGCGAGGCCCGTCAGGCGCCTGGCGTCGGTTTCGTTCATGGATGTCCCCCTGGACCCGTGTGGCGGGGCCCTCGTCGGTTGGTTGCCGGTGACGTGAATGCTGCCGCCCCTGGCGCTCCTCGTCGCTGGGCGTGGGCACCGGATCAGGGGTGGTCCTACCGACACCCCGGCTGCACGAAGTCCCAAGTCTGGACGGCAAGTTGTTACTGGCACGGAGCGCCGTGACATTGCCATGGCCGAAGTGGTGAGGCGGTCCGGCCGACCGCCAACAGCGTCGGTAGCGTGACCGGGTGGATCGGGGTGAACAGCTCCTGGTCATGCCGGAACAGGAGCGACAAGCCACGTTGAGCCGCAACCGCGCGTTCCTCGCGAGCAGACCGGAGACCGCCCGCGGCGAGTTCACCCTGCCGATGCTGACCGACGTCCTGCGCCTCCGGCGGCTGTGAAGACCGCGCGTACACCCGAATCCCGGCTCATACGGATCGGCTTGTGACCGACCTGCCGGGCAGAACGAAGCAGGGGCGCCTCGGAGCGCCTCGGAGAGCCGAAGAACCGCCGCCCTTTTCAGGGCGGTTCCCCTGGCCCCGCGCATCCCGCACGCGAGCGGACTTCGAAGCCTCAGCGCGGCT
This sequence comes from Streptomyces sp. NPDC058145, assembly GCF_042884245.1. Classification (NCBI taxonomy): domain Bacteria; kingdom Bacillati; phylum Actinomycetota; class Actinomycetes; order Kitasatosporales; family Streptomycetaceae; genus Streptomyces; species Streptomyces sp. NPDC058145. The sequence continues at coordinate 257,332 of NZ_JBHVUH010000010.1, forward strand.
GCGCGAAGACACGTGGCGGCGCGCCGTGCGGTCTTCGAGGACGGCGACCCGACGCTACTGGCCGCCGCCGCCGCCGACGACGACGACTACGCGCTTGCCCTCCGGCTGGAGGTGGCATGCGCGCGGGCTGTGACATCGAGGTGCACCGCCGGGGCCGGGGCCGGGGCCAGGGCCGTGGCCATAACCAGGGTCATGGCCCGCCAGGCGGCCCGATGCGTCCGCGCGCCGTAGGCGTCCCCCTCAGACTCCCGGGCTGACGGCAAGTCAGACCAGAACCGTGAAGCCACTCCGGGACCCCTGTCTCAGCGGTGTGTGCCGTGTCACGTACCAAAAGGCCGCCCAAGTTGTCTGCATCACAGCGTAAATGTCCCTTTAGCGTCCATCCTCGAAGCGGCTACCGACTTCCGAAGTGGAGCCAACCGGCATTGCCTTGGGCGTGAAGTTCCTAAGTGGCGCCTGGCACACCACTCGCGACGTTCCTCCTAGTTCCCCCTGGAAAGGTGCCCATCATGGCCGCTTACCTCTGTCCTCCTGCCGTGATACACGGCGAGCACGCAGTGAAGACCAGCCAGATCGTGGCGGAGGTGCGCGACCGGCACCCGCATGCGGCGTGGGCGCCGCGGATCGACGGCATCGCGGCCAGTACGGGCATCGAGACCCGCGGGTGGATGCTGCCGCTGGAGTCGGCCGTAGCGCCGGGCGACGGCGGTGGCCTGCGGGCCGTGGGCGTCGGGCGGGCCCAAGAGGCGCTGGCGCGGGACGGGTTCACCGAGCAGGACGTGGACCGCGTGATCGCCGCCCTCGAGGCGGTACCCGCGCCGCAGACCGTCCAGGAGCGCACCGCGCCGGCCTGGGAGGCCGTGCAGTCCTACGGCGAGCGCGCGGCGCGCGGGGCCCTGCAGATCGCCGGACTGGACGCCGCCGACGTCGACTGCCTGATCACCAGTCACTCCACCACCCCGGCGCTGCCGGGCCTGGACGTCGCCCTGGCCAACAAGCTCGCTCTCCGCCCTGACGCGATGCTGCTGCCTGCCACGCAGTGGGCCTGTGTCGCGGGGACCCGCTCTCTGGCGCTGGCGGCGGAGCTCGTCGCCGCGGACCCCGACCGGGTGGTCCTGGTCGTGATCGCGGAGGCGCTGAGCACGACCTACCAGCCCGCGGACGACACCCTCGAGTCCCTGATCGTCCGATTGCTGTTCGCGGACACCGCGGTCGCCACGGTGGTCACGGGCCGCCCGAGGCGCGAGTCGGTGCTGCGGCTGGACGCCACCTGGCACCACACCCTGCCCGGCACCCAGGACCTGCACCGCCTGGAGACGCGGGCGGACGGCACCCACTTCGTGATGGACCGGCGTGGGCCGCGCGCCGTACAGGAGACGGTCACCGCGATGTGGGAGTGGCTGCGCACCCGGTATCAGGACGACCCCGACTCCTGGCACCCCGACGTGCTGCTCGCGCACCCCGGCGGGACACGGGTGCTGGAGTACATGGAGCAGACGATGCCCGACGCGTGGCCCTCGGGGCTCCTGGACTACAGCCGGGACAGCTACACCAGTGGCAACCGCGGAGGCGCCGCCGTGTTCGACATCCTGCGGCGGGCGCACGACGCCGGGCAGAAGGCGGGCAATCGCGCCGTCCTGTACGCGGCGGCACCGGGCCTCACCGCCACCGCCCTCGAAGGGGAGTGGCTCTAGGACGAGCCCGCCCCCGTCGGTGGACGGCCCGCCCGCGTCACCGGACGACTTCCGCCCAGATCACCTTGCCGGTGTCCGTCCACCGCACCCCCCACCGGCTGGTGAGCCCGTGCACGACGTGCAGGCCACGACCGCCGTCGTCGAGGAGGCCGCCCCGGCGTAGCCGTGGCCTGCCGTTGCCGGTGTCGCCCACCTCGCACAGCAGACCGTGACCGGCCCTGATCAGCCGCACCGTGACAGGACCGGTGGCGAAGCGCACGGCGTTCGTGACCAGCTCGCTGACCAGCAGCAGCACGTTGTCCCGGGTGACGTCCCGGGTGCGCCACTGCCGCAGCCGCGCGGAGACCTGCGCGCGGGCACGGGCGGGCGCGTCGTCGCGGGCGGGCAGCCGCCAGGTCGCGGTGTCCTCCTTGCGGTAGCCGATCATGCGCGCGAGCAGCAGGGTCACGTCGTCGCGCTGACGCGCGGGCGCCAGCGTGGCCACGACGCGCCGTGCGGCCTGCTGCAGGGTGTCCCAGGGGTGCACCGTGGACACGACGTCCGCCAGCGTGCCGATGCCCTCGTCGATCGACACGGCCGGATCCTCCACCAGGCCGTCGGTGTAGAGGGCGAGCAGGGAGCCCGGGGGCGCGCCGAACGTGTGTACGTGGAACGGCTCCCGCAGCGCGAACTCGGCGCCAAGCCCGGGATGGGGCCGTACCGCGAGCGGGCCCGCGTGCCCGTCCGGAGACACCAGGATCGGGGGAAGGTGACCGGCGCTGGACAGCGTCACCTGGTGGCTGACCGGGTCGTAGAGGGCGATGCAGCAGGTCGAACCGAGGGCGCTGTAGCCGGCCGCCAGCCCGGACTCCGAGTCGTCCAGCAGCGTCACGGTCTCGTCCAGGTGCTCCAGCACCTCGTCGGGTGCCAGCCCCGCGGAGAGCAGCGCGCGGGCCTCCATGCTCAGCTGGCCCATGGTCGCCGCGGCTCCCAGGCCGTGCCCGACGACGTCACCGACCACCAGCGCGGTACGGCCGTCCGGCAGCGGAAAGCTGTTCACCCAGTCGCCGCCGACGCCCGCGCTGTCGGGGGTGGCGGGCTGGTAGACGCTGGCGATCTCGATGGTGTCGCCGCCGGTCCGGGGCAGCAGCCGGCGCTGCAACGCCAGCACCTGCGTGTGCTCGCGCTGGTGCTGACGGGCCAGGTCGACGTGATGGGCGGTCCTGGCCACCAGTTCCTGCAGGTCGAACAGCTCGCTGTCGCGGAAGGGGTAGTCCGCCCGCCGCCAGACCTCCGCCACGCCCAGCACGACGGGTGGCGCGCCGTCCAGGACCAGCGGTATGCACGCCACACCCGCCGACCGGTCGCCGGGCACCAGGGCACGCATCACTCGCGGAGTGCCGAGTACCCGCTCGACCGCCTCCCGGTCCGGTATGACGATGGCCTGCGGGGCATCGTCACGCCGTACCGCCTGCGACAGCAGGCGACTCGCGTCGCTGGGAAGATCGTTGCCCGGAGTCACGTAGCCCTCGGGCCAGGCCCGGTCCGGTACCAGGGCCGCCCGCCGCAGCCGGATGCGCCCCCGCGCCTGCTCGATGACTCCTTCGCCCGTCCACACGGCGAAGTCGAGATCGACGGCGGCCACGTCGCCCCAGGCCAGCAGGGACTCCGCCAGCGACTGCGCGGTCTCGCCGATGTCCAGCGAGGTGCCGATGGCGGTCTCGGCGGCGTACAGGTGCAGCCTGGTGGCCATGGCGATCACGGAGACGGTCAGGCCTTCCTGCGCCACCGCGGCGGGCAGGATGCTCAGCGAGACCACCAGCTCCGAACCGTCGCCGCGCCGCAGACGCTGGATCCGGGCGACGTGCGCCTCACCGGTTTCCAGTACCTGCCGCAACCGCCGCGTCACCGTCGGTACGTCCCCGGCGGGCAGGAGATCGACGAAAGAACTCCCGGCCATGGCGTTCAGACCCGCGAAGACGGGGGCGTCCAGATTGCAGCGGGTGATTCTCAGCTCCCTGTCCAGGTTGATCGCGCCGAGAATCTGATCCTGAGGGCCGTCCGCCGCGTCTTCGGGCACGCGTCGGCCGGTGGCGCGGTCACCCTGCGTGTCGGCAGGGCCGGCCGGCGCCGCACGTCCGCCGCGCGGGATGTAGCGCCCAAGAGCGCTGCTGACCAGTTCGAACGGCGAAGAGGACGAAGGGGACGGTGTGGAGTCCATGCGGCTCCCCCAGCAATCCCCGGCGCGGCGCCGGGGCCGTACGCGAACCCGTGCGACGGAGCCCCGAGATCCCTGATCGCACACCTCATTGAATAACACCGGGAGTCGCTTCGCCCACATCAGATCGCTTTGTGCCGGTGATGAGGCGTGTGGCGAGGGTGGGGCTGGGTAATCGAACCCACCGGAGCCACTGATTCCGCTTAGGGATCCGCTGCTAGAGGATGCTGGAGGACAGACCGTGAGCAAGCTGATACGGCGTTGTGCCGTCACGGGCGTTTCCGCTGTAGCCGCTGTAGCCGCTGTAGCCGCTGTGGGCGCACTTGTCGCCGTGGGCAGCCCCGCGAGCGCGACGACGACGCCGCAGGCGTCGCCTGCTTCCGCCCAGGCGGCGGCCGCCGAACATCACCCGTCGCGGCCGTCCGCCGGACACCGGCAGATCGACCCCTGGGTCGCGGGCCAGCTGGCACAGTTCGACCCCGCGGCCGCCCGGCGGCTCGCGATCTACGACCCGTGGGTCAAGGACCAGCTGGCACAGTTCACCACCGACGGGAAGTGACCAGGAGGCCGCCAAAGCCGAGCACTCGGACTCCGGGGTCGGCTTGGACCCGGCCGGGGCGACGGTCGCGCGCCACCTCCAGTTGCGCGGCGAAGGTGAGCCCGAGGATAAGGGGCCATCGAGGGCAGGTGCGCCCACAGCAAGGACATGAAGGCGCTCAGGGGGCCGTAAATGGTGTCGAAGGAGCCGCTGACGTTCAGGTAGAAGGATGAGCGGCGGAAAACGGTGCTCGCGGAGACGAGCGCGAGCGGCAGCCCGAAGGGCCGGCGCGAGATGTCCCAGGCCGCCCGCGTGCTGGAGCCGAAGTGGACCAGCCGACGAATAGCTTGCGGCGCCGGCCCAACTACCGTTGCTCCACATGACGGCCACCGGGATGGACATCACAGAGGACCTGATCCGGGATCTGCTGCGCGAGCAGCACCCCGACCTGGCGGATCGTCCCCTGAAGCTCGGAGCGCTCGGCTGGGACAATCAAGTGTGGCGGCTCGGCGACGACCTCGCCGTCCGCGTGCCCTGGGCGACGCGGTCCGCGGACGCGCTCCTGCGCAAGGAACACGCCTGGCTGCCCCTCCTCGCCCCGTACCTCCCTCTGCCGATTCCCGTCCCGCAGCGCCTCGGTGAGCCTTCCGAACGCTTCCCGCGGCCCTGGCTCGTCACCACCTGGGTACCGGGCGAGCCCGCCGACCGCGCCCCCGCGACGCGCTCCGCGGAGGCGGCCGTCATCCTGGCCGACTTCCTGACCGCTCTCCACCGTCCCGCCCCCGACGGGGCACCGGCAGGCCGAAACCGTGGTGGCCCGCTGGCCGAAACCGCCGAACAGTTCACGCAAGCGCTCGCCTCGGCCACCGAACTCGGGTTGGTCCGCGACCCGGAAGCCGTCCGCGCGGTGTGGGAAGACGCCGCCGCCGCGCCCGACTGGGCGGGCCCACGTCTCTGGCTCCACGGCGACCTGCACCCGGCCAACATCCTGACCGCGAACGGCACCTTCTCCGGAGTGATCGACTTCGGTGACCTCTTCGCCGGCGACCCGGCCTGCGACCTTGCCGCCGCCTGGATCCTGCTGCCGGACGGCGCGGCCGACCTCTTCCACGAGACCTACCAGCCGAGCCCGGACACCGCGACCCTGCGCCGCGCCCGCGGCTGGGCGGTGCTGCGCGCCCTCGCCGGCATCCACATCGCATACGCCGGTGTCCACGGTCGCCCCGGGGGCAAGCCGACCTGGGGGCCGCCCGCCCACGCCGCACTGCAACGTCTCACCGCAGCGGTGCACCAGTGATCAAGCATTTCCGCGAGGTCGGACACCCGGCACCGGCGGCCAGAACAGGCCTGAGCGTGTGCAGCGCCTGACGCGGTCGCCGGCACGATCGAAGAGCGCACCGGCTCCTGCCCAAGTCTGCTCGCATGTCGGCCGTTTCGTGCCTCCGATCTTGTCCATGCTTTGACAACTCGTTCCCTGGGCGTTCAACCGGCCGACTCCGTCCGAGCTGTGTGTCGTCCGTAAGGTCCCTGAGCGTTGCGGAAGAAGGGACTCATGGACGCACTCCTCGCTGTCCGGGCTCGCGGGATCACCAAGTGTTTCGGCGACGTGGTCGCCCTCGACGGCGTCGACCTGGATGTGACGCAGGGTCAGATCCACGGCCTGGCCGGACCGAACGGCGCCGGCAAGACGACTCTGCTCGGCCTGCTGCTGGGGCTGGCGGCTGCCGACAGCGGCCGCCTGGAGATACTGGGCACGCCGGTCGGGCGGGCGCTCAACGCCCCCGACGGGGTCGCCGGCTTCGTGGACGGGCCCGGCCTCTACCCCTCGCTCACCGCCCGGCAGAACCTCGCCGCGCTGGCCGCCCTCCGCGGCAACGACGCGCGGACGACGGGGATCGATGACGCACTCGACGAGGTCGGGCTCACCGATGTCGCCGACGACCGGGTGCGCGGGTTCTCCCTCGGCATGCGCCAGCGGCTCGGGCTTGCCGCCGCCCTGCTCACTCGGCCCCGGCTGCTCGTGCTCGACGAACCCGCCAACGGCCTCGACCCGGCCGGAAAGAGGCAGGTGCACGGTGTCCTCACCCGGCTCGCGGCGGACGGAGCCGGCGTCGTCCTCTCGAGCCACCGCATGGACGACCTCGAGGCGCTGTGCTCCGAGGTGACGATCATCGCCACCGGACGGGTCGTGTTCTCAGGCCCGTTGGACAAGCTGGCCGCCGAGAAGCGCGACCTCGACTACCGGCTGGTGACCTCGGACCCCGAGGCCGCCCGCCGCCTGGCCGCCGACACGGCGGGGATTCACATCGTCGACGGCGCCACCACGCGGTACGGCGCCGAAGTCCTGGTCGTACGCGCGCTGGTGCCCGCCCTCGACGAACTGGTGGCAGGGCTCGTGCGGGCCGGCATCGCCCCGCGCGAGCTCACCCCCGTGGTGTCGCCGCTCGAAGCCGCCTTCCTCGCCCTGACCGAGCAGCACGCGCAGGAGCCGGTATGACCGCAACCCTCGTACCTGGCAACGATGTCCGGCCCAGCCCTGTTCCGCTGCTGCGCGGCTACCGGTTCGAGCTGGTCAAACTGGTCTCGCAGTGGCGGACGCGCCTGCTGATCCTGGCCTGCTGGATCACACCGGCGCTCTTCGTGATGGCGGTGAGCCGGCAGAGCACGCTCCCCGTGGACACCCTCTTCGGCCGCTGGATGCACGCCACGGGCTGGGCCGGGCCGCTGGTGGTGCTCGGATTCGCGGGCACATGGGCGCTGCCGCTGCTGACCTCGGTCGTGGCCGGTGACGTGTTCGCCGCCGAGGACCGCCTGGGCACCTGGCGCCACCTGCTCGTGGCGGTCAGGTCCCCGCGGCGGATCTTCGCGGCGAAGGCACTGGCCGCGCTCACCGTCATCCTGCTGCTGGTGGCCGGGCTGGCCTGTTCCAGCGCGGCCGGCGGAGCCGTGGCCGTCGGCAACCAGCCGCTGGTGGGTCTCGACGGCCACCTGCTGACACCGGCGGACGCCGCCGGCCGGGTCCTGCTCGCCTGGATCTGTGTGCTCGCCCCGACGCTGGCCCTCGCCGCGATCGGACTGCTCGGCTCCGTCACGCTGGGGCGGTCCCCGATGGGACTGCTGCTGCCCGCGCTGCTCGCGCTCGCCATGCAGCTCGCCCAGATGCTGCCGCTGCCCGTCGCCGTGCGGCTCGCCCTGCCCGGCTACGCCTTCATCGCCTGGAACGGCCTCTTCACCAGCCCGGCGGAGCTCGAGCCGCTGCTGATCGGCATAGCGGTCAGCCTCGGGTGGGCCGTGATCGCGACGACGCCGGCCTACCTGCTCTTCGTACGCCGCGACTTCACCAATGCCGCCCATGACGGCTCGGGACGCCGTGCCGTGACCGCCGGGGTGCTGCCGCCGGCCGGGCTGCTCGCCGCGACGGTGGTGGTCGTCGCCACGACGACCGCGGCCACCGGATCCGGGATCGAGCAGGACAAGGTGCAGCGCTCCCTCGCCACGGAGTTCGCCCACCTCTACCGCCTGCAGACCGAGCAACTGCACCGCCCCGACGTCACCGAGGCGCGGCTGAGGGCGACCGCGGCGTGCGACAAGGGCAGCGTCAGGGTCGCCGCCGAGGGGCCGGGCAACGACTGGCGCTGCGTCGTCTCGTGGCATCTGCCCGGCGTCGAGGCCACCGGCTCGGCCGTCTACCAGCTCGACGTCACCGCGGACGGGCGGTTCATCGCCGACGGCGACGGACCGAAGGAGGTGAACGGCTACTTCCTGGTGCGCACCCCGACCGGGGACGCACCGAACCCGCTCTGGCAGTTCGACGGCAACGTCGATCTGCTGTCCACCTCGAAGGGATGAACCCATGCAGGTAACACGCCACCGCAGGCGTGTCCACGAGAACGGTGTCGCTCTCCTCGGCAGACGCGTCGGCCGCCGGACCCTGCTGACCGCCGGCGTCACCGCTGTCGCCGTCACCGCCGCGGGCACCGCGTTCGCCCAGACGCACCAGTTCGGCACCGACCAGGTCGGCCAGGTCACCGACCGGGGCCAGGTCGTCTCCAGCGACCAGTACCTCGCGCCGTACGGCGAACGCCTCGTCATCGACAACGGCAAGATCATGTCGTCCTCGGTGAGCCCGGACGGCACCCACCTCGCCGCCTCGGTCACCGACGGCGGTGCCGCACTGTCCATCGTGGACCTGAAGAAGTGGACGGTGCAGCAACTCGTCGGCGCCGCCGCCTCGTCCAGCCCGCGCGTCAGCGGCAACGACGTGGGCCAGGAGGGCCCCACCTACTCGCCCGACGGCTCGCAGCTGTGGCTCGGCCAGACCGACGGCTACACCAGGTTCACCGTGAACCCGGACGGCAGTGTCGCCGACCCGACGACCGTGAGGATCCCGGCGGACGGAGCCAAGCACGCGCTGGTGGGGGAGGCGGTGTTCTCGCCCGACGGCTCCACCGTGTACTCCGCGGTCAACGGCCAGAACCGGGTGGTCGCCCTCGACGCCGCGACCGGGGCCGTCCGCCAGAGCTGGGCCGTCGGCAACGCCCCGCGTGACCTGGTCCGGGTCGGCGACAAGCTCTACGTGAGCAACGAGGGCGGGCGCCCGGCGAAGCCCGGCGACACCACGCTCAACTCCTACGACACCCAGGTACCGGCCGACTCCAAGACGGGTGCCACCACCACCGGCACGGTCGGCGTCATCGACCTGACGCACCCGGACGCCGCCCCCACGAGCATCGACGTCGGCCTGCACCCGACCGCCCTGTACGCCAAGCGCGGGGCGCTGTTCGTCACCAACACCGCCACCAACGACGTGTCGGTCATCGACACCCGCCGCGACAAGGTCGTGCAGACCATCGCGACCCAGCCCTGGCCCGAGGCCTCGGTGGGCTACGAGCCCGACGCGGTGACGCTCACCGACGACGGCCATCTGCTGGTGACGCTCGGCCGCGCCAACGCGGTCGCAGTCTACCGGTACACCACCCCCCAGGAGCCGGTCAGCTACGTCGGCCTGCTCCCGACGGACTACTTCCCCGCGGAGATCGCCACCGTCGGCGACCAGGTGCTGGTCTCCAACACACGCGGTGTCGACGCCCGCCGTCCCACCAGCGCCGCCGGACACGGCACCCACGACACGACGTCGAGCCTGACACGGTTCGAGCTGCCCGACGACAGTGTCATAAGGTCCCGGACACCCAAGGTCTTCCAGCAGAACGGCTGGAGCCGAGGCTCGGTGAAGTTCGCCAAGGGCAAGGGCCACGAGAGGCCGGTGCCGGTCCCGCAGCGGCTCGGCGACCCCTCGACGATCAAGCACGTGTTCCTGATAGTCAAGGAGAACCGGACCTACGACCAGCTCTTCGGCGATGTTCCGCAGGGCAACGGCGACCCGTCGCTGGCACAGTTCGGCGAGAACGTGACCCCGAACCAGCACGCGCTGGCCGAGCAGTTCGGGCTGTACGACAACACGTACGACATCGGCACGAACTCCGCCGAGGGCCACAACTGGCTGATGCAGGCCGACAATCCGGAGTACACGGAGTCCTCGGCCGGTGAGTACAAGCGCAGCTACGACACCGAGGACGACGCTCTCGGCCACCAGCGAACCGGGTTCATCTGGTCCGGCGCCCAGGCGGCGGGGAAGAGCGTGCGGGACTTCGGCGAGTTCCAGCAGTTCCTGTCGAAGCCGGCGGACGCGAGCTGGCAGAACCTGTACTGCGACGCCAAGAACATGGACTCGACCGGGCAGGACACGGCGTACACCCTGAACTCGTCCTCGCCGATCCCGTCGCTCAACGACGTGTCCGTGCACGGCTTCGCGAAGTTCGACACCAGCGTCCCGGACATCTACCGGCACCAGATCTGGAAGCGTGACTTCGAGAAGAACGGGCCGGCGAACCTCAACATGTTCTGGCTCTCCAGCGACCACACCGGTGGCCCGGCGAACGCGGCCGCCCAGGTCGCCGACAACGACCTCGCCACCGGCCGGATCATCGACGAGATCTCGCACAGCCGGTACTGGAAGGACTCGGCCGTCTTCGTCGTCGAGGACGACTCCCAGGCCGGCCTCGACCACGTCGACGGCCACCGCGCCCCGATCCAGATCATCAGCCCCTGGGCACAGCACGGCACCGTCGACAGCCACTACTACTCCCAGATCACGGTGATCCGGACCATCGAGCAGATCCTCGGCATCCACCCGATGAACCAGAAGGACAGCGCGGCCACGCCGATGCGGGAGGCCTTCACCAGGAAGGCCGACCTCACGCCGTTCAAGGCGCTGCCCAACCGGACCTCCCTGACCGGCGGCCTGAAGACCCCGCCCGCCTGCGGCGTGGACACACCCGCACCGCAGGACCCCGCCGCCGCCCCCGCGCCGTCGGCGAAGGTCCCCGCGGACAAGCGGACACTCGCCGCGAAGTGGGACCGCTGGAAGTCGAAGCAGCGCCTGACCGGACCCCACGCGGTCCCCGACTACGCGAATCCGGCGCAGATGAACCACTTCACCTGGTACGAGACGCACAACTGGAAGAAGCCGTACCCCGGCGAGAACAAGATCTTCGAGCCGGACGACGTGCCGGGTGCCTACATCCCGTCACCGGAGTCCGACGGCTGACGCGCACTTACGGCACGAAGGGGCCCCTGTCCGGCGTCGTCGCCGGGCCGGGGGCCCTGCTGTCCTGGGGGCCGTACGGTCAGCCGGCGGGGACAGTCGTCACCTCGGCGACCTTCAGCGGGGCCGGCAGCGCACCCGATGAGACGAGCGCGGCGAGTTGTCCGGCGGACTGCCGGTCGAAGGTACCGGAGATGACGGCCTCGCCGCCGGTCAGCCGCTGACTGACGTAGGGGGCGGTCAGCACCGCGCCGTCCAGGACGATGGCGAACTCGTTCTGCGGTGCCTGATTCTGCGCCAGCCTGCCGGTCAAATCGGCGAGTTTCGCGGCGCCCTTCACGGTGAAGCTAAGCTGCACCTGCCAGTTCCCCGTCTGCGGATCGCGCGCGGCCTTGGCCGCGGAGACCTCGGTGCCGTCCAGAGCGGCAGGCGCCAGGGCGTATCTGGTGCCGCGAGCCGTGGTGTTGCTGTCGGCGGCGCAGGCGACGACCGGCTCCTGCGGCTCCCCGTCATCCGCACTGTCGGACCGGTGCCCCCTGAAGGAACAGTCCAGTGCGGCGAATTCGCGCTGGAGCGAGTCATCGAGTGCGCCCGACGGACCCGTGCCGGTCGGCACCACGCCGGCGGACGGCGACGCTGTGGTGTCCACCCGGAGCCCTTCGGTGGCGGCGCGCCCCTGCCGCGGCTGTGGCGTGTCCGTAGGCTGCGGGCGGTCCGGGCTCTCCATGGCCAGCACGGGCCGGAAGTGCAGGCGCCCCGTGCTGCCCAGTGCCCGCATGCGGTCCGTCTCGGCGGCCGGGCCGGTGACGACGACGGAGCCCGCCCGCGTGTCGACCCGCACGCCGGTGAGCCCTTGGGCCGTGGCCCGCTGCCGCATGCGCTCGGCGGTAGCGCGCAGCGCGCCGGCGCTCAGCGCGGACGTACCGCGGAAGGTGACGGCCGACCGCGCCCCGCCGGATGTCGCGGGTGGCTCCGCACTGTCGGCGCGTGTGGCACCGGCACCGGCACCGGTGGCCTTCTGCGAGGGGGCCGACGGGCCCGAACAGGCGCACAGGGCCAGCGCGGTGACGAGGGAGAGCACGGCCAGGGGCCGTACGTGAGAGCTACGCATGGAGAGATGGTGACAAGACGGGCAGGGCGCTCGTACTCAATGCCGGAGTGTGATCGCTTTTCGTCTCTTGTCTTCGTTCGGCTTCGTTCATGCACGCCACCAAGCCGACCGGCCGTGCGAGCGCGCGCCGGAGGCGCGCGGAAATCAATGCACACTTGCGTGCGCGCCCCCAGCCCGATTGTGCTTCCGGGCGTGGCACCTGTGCCCCCAACTCCCGTGTGGGACTTGTGCCGCCGTGTTTAGTGTGGTCGCGGCCCAAGGGAGGCGGGCAGCGACTGCCTGGGGGAGAGACCTGGCCGGCACAGGGGAGCGGAACGACAGCCAGGTCCGGGGCCGACGTGACACGTCGACAGGGCCTACGCAGCTGCCCTGATGTGCATGCCCACCCGAAGCCACACCCACGTGTCCTCGTCCAACTCCTCCGCGCGCGAGCCGAACCGCGCGACGGCGTGGATGCGACTCGCCGGGCTGCCGTAAGCACAGGTAAGGGACGGGCAATGGATCTGGAAAAGCAGGAACGGCACACGAGGCGTCGCTGGGGCATCATCCCGAAGTGGCTGGAGCTCCTCGCGGTGTGCGCCGCCACGATGGCCGCGGGCTTCTTCGGCGGCCGGCAGACGGTGGTCCTGACGGGCGACCCGCGCCCGGAGGTCACCGTGACCGCCACGGCAACGGCCACGGTGACGGCGTCGCCCCGGCCGGCTCCGAGCACCGGGGACGACAGCCCCGGTGACCCGTCCGGCAGTGACTCGCCGCCCTCGGGCGACCCGACCACGGTCAACGCGGCCTCGCGGGTCTACCTGGCCGACCTCGATTTCGTGGACCACTCCGGAGACGTGAGCCCGATGCCCATCACCATCCGCGGCCGGCACTACGCCAAGAGCATCCGGCTCGCCTGCGACAGCGCCGGCAACAGCGTCGTGTACAGCACCAGCGGATACCGGAAGCTGCAGGCCAAGGTCGGGATCCTGGCCGACTCGCACAACGCGATCGGCTCCGTCGGCACGATCAAGGTGGCCGACGCGGCCGGCAACCCCGTCGGCGGCGAGGTGACCGTGAAGTCCAGCGAGATCGATGAGCTGTCGCTGGACATCTCCGGCCAGGACCAGATCCGGATCACGTGTGTCATGACGAAGTCGGGCGACGAGGCCAGCACGTACTTCTACGGCGGCCTGGGCGACGCCACCCTCTCCTGACACCTGCCGCACACCCCTGGAAGGACGGTTCATGCCTCAGGCGGACGTCGTGGTCCTGACCGCGCTCGGCGTGGAGTTCCAGGCGGTACGGGAACACCTGGTGGGCCCCTTCGAGGAACACGACGCCGGTGGCGCCCTGTTCGAGGTGGGGACCTTCACCGGTCCGCACGCGCGGTGGCGGGTGGCCTGCCTGGAGACGGGCGAGGGCAACGCCGCGGCCGCGGCGCTGTGCCAGCGCGCGGTCACGGAGTTCCGGCCGCACTACGTGTTCTTCGTCGGCATCGCGGGCGGCCTGAAGGATGTGGAACTCGGCGATGTCGTCGCCGCACGCCACATCTACGACTACGAGCGCGGCAAGGACACGGAGAACGGGTTCCGTGCCCGGACGACATCCCATCTGTCGGCGTTCGCCCTGGTGCAGCGGGCCCAGGCCGTGGCTCGTGGGCAGGACTGGCGCAAGCGGATCACGGCCGCACCGCCCGGAGGCGAGCCGAGTGCACTGGTCAAGCCCCTCGCGGCCGGCTCCAAGGTCGTCGCACACGAGCGATCCGCCACCGCTCGCCTGCTCGCCGAGCACTGCGGCGACGCGGTGGCGGTGGAGATGGAGGGGCACGGCTTCCTCCAGGCCGCCTACGTCAACGCCGGTCTGCAGGCCCTGGTGGTGCGCGGCATCTCGGACCGGTTGTCGGACAAGGGCGACCACAACGACCGCGTCTGGCAGCCGGCCGCGTCCCGGCACGCCGCCGCGTTCACCTTCGAACTGCTCAGCCGGCTGGACCGGCCGCGGCCCCGGGACGACGGCCTCGGCAGACGGGTGACGGACCTGCGGATTGGCCACCGCACGTCGACGGGCCAGTCGACGATCGGCTTCGGACCCGGCCACACGGTCGTCGCGGTGACCGGCGACGGGGCCGTGCACCGCTGGGACCTGGACTCGGGTGATCAGTTGCCCGGAGCACCCGGCGGACCGGATCTGCGGCTCGGTCACCAGGCCGTCGTCTCCCCGTTCCGGCACAGCGTCGCCCTGGCCCGTCCGGGCACTCTCGACCTGCTGCACTTCGCCGGCGCGTCGGGCGAGTATCGCCAGTGTTCGGTGCCGCTCGGCACGGAGGAGTTCCTGGTGTCGGGCGGCGGCGAGGTGGTCGCCACGCATGACCGGCGGCGCGTGGCCCTGCGCGGCTTCGACGACGGCGAGGTGCTCCGGGAGATTCCGTGCCCCTCCGGTCTGGCCGCCTCCTGTGTGAGCGCGGACGGCTCGGTGGTCGCCCTCGCCACGACGAACCGGGTCATCGTCCACCGGCACGGGCAGCCCCTGGCCGAATGGTCCGTGCGCAACCGGCTGGAGTTCCTGCGCCCGGGCTGCTGGCTGGCCGTCTCCCCGCTCGGCACGCACGTGGCGTGCGCCAGTTTCCGTGAACTGCTCGTCCGGCGGGTCGCGGACGGCTCGATCGTGCTGCGCCGCCCGTTCACCGGGCAGGAGAGCCGGGACGGACTGGGCGCCAGGGGCATGCGTCTGCTCTGCACGGACAGCGGCGGCGTGCTGTGGCTACGGCGCGGGCGCCTCTGCCAGGTCACCGACCGCCCCGAGATCCGCCACCTCGAACAGGCGGGCCGCTACGACGACTTCGCCGCCCACCCCGGCGGCGACCTGCTGGCCGCCGCCGGCGACGAGGGTCTCGTGCGGGTCTGGCAGTGGAGCGACTGACCGGGTGGAACCGTGCTCCGCTCGGTGAGGTCACCAAGGCTCGGGTCGCAATTCCGTGGTGTGGATGCGGGATGGTCCGCAGGGTGGAGGGGCGAGTTGGACCAGCGGGGGAGCGGGGTGCGCCTGGGGGCTGATGCGGAGGGGCGTCCGGGCGCCGGACGATGGGGGCCCAGCGGAGGGAGACGTCGTGGAGCGTTGGGACCGGATCGGACGCGCGGCGGCGTACGGGGCGGCAGCGGCCCTCGTGCCGTACCTGGTGATCAAGGTGTCGTGGGTGGTCGGTTCGTTACTGGGACTGCTGCCGGTCGGTCGGGGGTTCAGCCTGGGCGGATGGCTGGTGCTCAACACCGTCACGATCGGTATGGCCGCGGCCGGGATCACGCTGGGGCTGGCTCTGGTGCGGCCGTGGGGGATGCGGATTCCCGGTCGGCTGGTGGCCTTCATCGCCTGGGTGGGCTCTGGGTTCTTGGTGTCGATCCTGCCGTTCGTGGTCATCAGCGCGCTCGTGAACTCCGGTTCGCGGACTGGTGGTTCGGGCGGCTCAGGGAGCTCCGGGGGTGACGCGGCGATGCCGGGCTGGGAGGCGGTGCTGCTGCAGTGCAGCTTCGTGGGCACCGGGATCGCGCTGGCCGTCGCGCTTCCCGCCTATCTGCGGCGGCGCTGGCCCCACGTACTGCGCAGGCCCGAGCGAACCCCCACTTCCACGGGACCGCTGTGGCCCGCCGTGACCGGTGCCGTGACCGGCCTGGCCTGGCTCTACTGGGCGGCCGGTGGCCCCCTGGGGATCGCGCACCGCGATGAGCGGCCGGCCAACTGGCATGTGCTGGTGGGGGTCAGCGCGTGCTGGGCTCTCGCCGCGTCCGCCGCCGTACTGGCTCTCGTCCGGGGCCGGTCGACCCGGTTGCCGTATCCGCTCCTGCTCGCGCCGGCGTGGCTCGGCTCGGGGTCGATGTTCGCGTGGAGCGGCTGGCGGCTGCCGGCCACGCTGTACGTGGCGCTGGCGCACCCGAGCGACGTCAGCTACCCGGAGAACGTCGCGGTCGCCGTGACGCTGCACCTCACGGCCGTGCTGACGGGGGCGGGGATCATGCGGACCCTGGTACGCGGCCACCGCGGGCGGCTGAGCGTGCCCGCCGAGCGAGTGGGCGGTCGCCTGTGAACCCGGCAGCTCAGGAAGCCGGGTGCCCCCCCCACGCTCATCTACAGTTGCCGTCGCGACTCGGGTTCTTGGGCCAGGCGGAATCCAGTGGTCGTTGTGCGGGCCCCAGGCCATCGAGTACGTGACCGCCCTGGAAGAAGGCGACGTCGTTCCCGCACACCCCGTCGAAGTCGCCACGCGAGAACTGGTGCCGCCAGGCAATCCGGTGCTGTCGGTGACAACCATCAGCAGAGCTCGGCACCGCCGGACACCCTGACCCGGGTGGCGGTCCAGGGGTGCACCCGGCTCCGAAGCAGGGGCGTGCCATGTGGCGGAGAGGGCAGGATTCGAACCTGCGTGGGCCCTCGAAGGGGCCCGACCGTGAGGCGAGCTCGCTGGTCCCCGATCAACCACTCCGGGCACCTCTCCCTGTTCCCGGCCCCGGTCTGTCCCGCTGCCGTTCACATGAACAAGAGTGACAGCAGCCCCTGACACGGACCTGACGTACCCCTGACGGCGGCCTCCGGTGAGCCGGACCGTCCACCGGCGGTACACGGACATCTGCGACTGGAAGACTGGCATCGCCCCTGTCCGCTGGGCTAGGTTGTGCGCCGATGACTACCGGGACGGCCTCGCGCCATACACAGTTTGGTGACCCGGTGCTCCGCTGAGCGCCGTAGGGGCCGGTACCGGCCCGCTGTTGGATCAAGGATCCGGCGCTGCTGCGCGGGACCCGCCTCCTGTCGTGTTGATCACCGCTCGACGTGTCAACCACGACAGGAGAACTCATGTCCACCAAGATGCTGCACATCCCCACCGCTGACGGCCGGGCCGACGCCTTCGCCGCCTTCCCCGACGACGGCGAACGGCACCCAGGGGTGCTGATGTACGCGGACGGCTTCGGTATCCGGCCCGTGCTGCGGGAGATGGCCTGCGAACTGGCCGGGCACGGGTACTACGTGCTCGTCCCCAACCTCTTCTACCGGCACGGCCCGGCACCGGTGATCGAATTGCCCGAGCACATCGGGGATGAGGTCCGGCCCGCGGTCTTCGCCCAGCTGATGCCCTTGATCGAGGCGCACACCGCCGAACGCGTCCTCAGCGACGCCACCGCCTACCTGAAGTTCCTCACCACCCGGCCCGAGGTCAGCGCCGGCCCGGTCGCGGTGACCGGCTACTGCATCGGCGGCCTCCTGGCGATGCGCACCGCCACGGCTCATCCCGGCCAGGTCGCGGCCGTCGCCGGCTTCCACGGCCCCGTGGGCGCCGACGGACCGGACGCCCTGCACCGCCTTCTGTCGACGCTCACCGCTCAGGTCCACCTCGGGCACGCAGAAACCGACCTGACGCCCGAGGCCCTCGGCGAGCTCAACCAGGCCCTGGACGCCGCGGGCGTCGACTACACCTCAGAGATCTATCCCGGCACCGTCCACGGCTTCACGATGTCCGACACCGACGCCTTCGACCCCGCCGGGCTGCAGCGCCATTGGGACCGTCTGCTGCCCCTCCTCGACCGCACCCTGGCCGGCAGCTGAGGCTCCGGTTCGGAAACCGAACCCGAAGTCATGGCTCCGAGTCCCAGCGAGCGGTTGGGCCGTCATCGCTGGGTGGGGCGACCTCGAAGTGTTCCGCGGGCGGGTGATCAGTGGTGCCGACTCGGCAGACTGTCAACCGAGTTGAGTCACATTCCCGACGCCGACCGGCGGGTGCGCAGCTTGTCGAAGAGACGCTGGGCCTGGGCTCGGCGGCGGGGATCGGCCGCGGTGCGGCGTGCTTGTTCGATCGTGCGCCGACCCTGCGGACTTTGTGCGAACTGCTTGAGTCGCTGGAGAACGCCTGGCATGTCACTCCTTTCGCCATGGGTGCCCGGCTTCGGCCGGGCCCCGTGGAGTTCGGCTACCCGGTCACCGGCCATCCAGCCTCGGTGAGTCGAGAGAGGCGGCCGCAGTCTGTTCGGTGACGACCGCCGCGCGTACTGGCCGGCCGGGATTCCGCTGTGTCTGATCGGACGGGGACCCGTGCAGGTGGAGGTGGGCCACCACCTGCTTGCCGGTTTCCGATGCAGCGGTGTGCAGCTGCGCACACAGCCGGGTCACCAGGCGGAGGCCATGGCCGCCGACGCGGCGTGCGTCATGCTCTCGCACCTCGGGCCGGAGGGGAGAGCTGTCGCGGACGGTGATCCGTAGCAGGGCGGCGTCGCGTATCAGCTCCAGCTCCAGCCCGCCGGGGCCGGGCGCGTGGCGGTGCGCGTTGGTGACGAGCTCGCTGACCACGAGCTGGGCGTCCTGGCACGCCCGATGTCCTGGAGAATGTCCTGCCTGCGCCAGCAGTGTGCGCACAGCTTGACGAGCGCCGGCTATCGGCGGTTGCTCCTTGTCCCAGGCGGTGCTGTACCGCAGGGGCGCTGCCGGTTCTCGTCCATCCGGCGCCTGATTCCTAAGCGGGATGACCATGAGTATTCCTGTGGGGTTGTCCTTGCCTTCTGGCCACGTGATCTCTTTGTCGTGCGGTTTCGCTTACCCGCTGCCGTCATTCCCATGGGAGGTCCGCTGTCCGCTGGTGGCCGTCGCCTTGCTTCCTCGGCGCCTCGCACCAGGCACCGGCTGCCGACGCAGCCGTTTCCCGCGTTTCGGCAAACGGCTGTTCTCGGGCATGAGGATGGCCATGCGCATGGGTGAGCACACGACGGCGGGGCGGCGCGGCCGCTCGGAGTGGGCGGATGCGCGGCTGGGCAGGGGGGCCGTCCAGGCGTCCTCATACGGCGGACAGGACGGCTGCTCGGGTTCTAGTCCTTGGGCGGCTTGACGGTGATGTCGAGGTAGAAGGTGTCGATGCTGCGGACCGCCGCTTCGAACTCCTCGAGGTTGACCGGCTTGGTCACGTAGGCGTTGGCGTGGTGGTGGTAAGCACCGGTGACGTCGTCGGGAGCGGCGGACGTGGTCAGCACGACGACCGGAATGGTCCGCAGGTCGGCGTCCTCCTTCACCACGGCGAGGAACTCGCGGCCGTTCATCCGCGGCATGTTGAGGTCCAGGACGATGAGGTCCGGGCGCTCGTTGTCCGGGTCGCGCAGGTATTCCAGGGCTGCCATACCGTCGGAGACCTGGGTGAGGTTGCGGGTACCGCGCTCGGCGAGGGCGTCCTGGATGAGCATGGCATCGGCGACGTCGTCCTCGACCAGCAGGACGTCGTAGGGGCGGGTAGCGGCGGCGGCCATGTGTCACAAGCTCCGGGGTTCGGGAGAGGGCGGGGTGGGTGTGCTGTTGGTGATGAGACCGGGCCAGCGGCGTCGGGCCCCTTGCCGGCTCATGCTCATGGCCTGGCCGATCTCGGGGTAGCCCGCCCCGCTCGCTGCCGCCGCATGCGCCGCCTGGTCCTCCAGACGTCTGACGGCCTGCTTGACATCGCGCAGCACACGCAAGCGCGCAAGGGCATGCCGACGGGCGTCACCGGCCGTGTC
Organism: Streptomyces sp. NPDC058145; assembly: GCF_042884245.1. Taxonomy (NCBI): domain Bacteria; kingdom Bacillati; phylum Actinomycetota; class Actinomycetes; order Kitasatosporales; family Streptomycetaceae; genus Streptomyces; species Streptomyces sp. NPDC058145. Next base: position 276,975 of record NZ_JBHVUH010000010.1, read on the forward strand.
CACGAGGTCCGCGGGTGGGTGGGGGACATCCTGCGCAAGTCGCCGGGTGAGCTCGTCCACCACCTGGATCACCAGTGCGGCCGTCTCCCCGGACAAAGGCGGAGTGGATGCGGGACCAGGCATGACGCCACTCTACGGTGATGTTCCCGACAGGGACAACATGCGTTGTCGAGCCCTGGGTACAGTGTGGTTGCCACATGGCAACAGCGGCCCACTCGTCGAGGACAAGATGCAGACCGCCATAGAAACCGAGTCGTCCGACAAAGGCGTTCTCTCCAGCTGGACGACGCGGCGCTGGCTGCGTACCGGAGTCGCCACCACCCTGGCGGTCCTGGCGGTCCTGGGCTCACTGGGTGGCTGGGCGATGTGGCGTACATCGCAGATCACCTCCGAACTGGTCGACCGGCGCTCGCCCGCTCTGATCGAAGCCATGCGGGTGGAGCAGGCCTTGGTCAACCAGGAGACCGGGATCCGCGGATACGGCCTCTCCGGCCGCGCCGATTTCCTCCAGCCCTACGCCCAGGGCGTGACCGACGAGAAGGCCGCCCTGAGCCTGCTGCGACCGCTGGTCAAGGACGACCGGGCCGCCGCCTCCGACCTGGCTGAGGTCGAGAGGCTGGCCGGCACCTGGCAACGGCGCGTCGCCGGTCCCGTCTCGGGAGCCTCAGCCGGTGAGGCTGTGAAACTCGCCACGGAGCGTGCGGCGGAGGGCAAGTCCGACTTCGACGCGCTGCGGCGTGCCATGGCGCGTCAGCAGGACCACCTGCAGAGCGAGCGGGGGGCGGCCACGAGGACGCTGAGGCGAGCGGAGACGCTGCGGAACTGGATGTTCGCCGTCATCGCCGTCGTCATCATCCTGGTGGCGGTCCTCATTTCCGAGGGGCTGCGTCGTGGCGTGACCCGTCCGCTCACCCGGCTCGGCTCGGCGGCCCGTGTAGTGGCGCAGGGCCGATTCGACAGCTCCCTCGCCGGCACCGGACCCGCCGACCTGCGGCAACTGGCCTTCGATGTGGAGGCGATGCGACAACGGCTGGTCGAGGAACTGAAGTTCAGTGAGCAGGCGCGCACGCTTCTGGACGAGCAGGCCGAGGACCTGAAGCGCTCCAACACGGAATTGGAGCAGTTCGCCTACGTGGCCTCGCACGACCTGCAGGAGCCGCTGCGCAAGGTGTCCAGTTTCACCCAGCTCCTGCAGCGTCGTTACGGCGGCCAACTGGACGCGAAGGCCGACCAGTACATCGCCTTCGCCGTCGACGGCGCCAACCGTATGCAGACGCTCATCAACGACCTCTTGGCCTTCTCCCGGGTCGGCCGGGTTCACAACGATCAACAGACCGTCGATCTTGAATCAGTGATGGGCAAGGTCCTGGACGACCTGAGCGTGACCATGGAGGAGACGGGCGCCGAGATCACCCACGACCCGCTTCCCACCGTCGTCGGGGACACCACCCAACTGGGCATGCTCTGGCAGAACCTGCTCTCGAACGCCATCAAGTTCCGCAGTCCCGACCGGCCGCCTCGCGTCCAGGTCGGTGCGGCGTGCCACGCGGGCGTGTGGACGTTCTCGGTGACCGACAACGGGATCGGCATCGCGCCCGAGTTCCATGAGAAGGTCTTCGTCCTCTTCCAGCGCCTGCACACCAAGGACGCCTATCCGGGCACCGGCATCGGCCTGGCGATGTGCAAGAAGGTCGTGGAGTTCCACGGCGGCACGATCAGCATCGACGCCGACCACACGCAGGGTACCCGCGTCGTCTTCACCCTGCCCGCCACCGAAACCTCGTCCGCGGCCCCGGAGAGAGGGGCCCAGCCGTGACCGATCCAGCCGCGGCCCGCGACATGCGGTACGCCGTTCTGCTCGTGGAGGACGACGACGGAGACGCCCTTCTCGTCGAGGAACTCCTCCACGACACCGACCTGCCGCACACCCTCACGCGCTGCCGTACGGCAGCCGAGGCCCGCGCGGCACTGGTCTCGGATGCCGTGGACTGCGTTCTCCTGGATCTGCACCTGCCCGACGCGTCCGGACTGGAGTCGGTCCAGGCGATTCAGTCGAACACCCACGCCGCGATCATCGTTCTGACGGGACTGGACGAACCCCGCGCGGGCGTCGACGCCCTTGCGGCCGGCGCCCAGGACTACCTGATCAAGGGCAAGATCGAACCCGACCTGATGCAGCGGGCCCTGCGCTACGCCGTCCAGCGAAAACAGGCCGAACGCGCCAACGCCGCACTGCAGATCGGCCGCCTGCGCGCCGAGGAGAACGCACGCCTCGAACGCGGCCTGCTTCCCGAACCTCTCCTGTCGTCCTCCAGCGTCACCGTTTCCAGCCGCTACTACCCCGGACGGGCCCAGGCCCTGCTGGGAGGAGACTTCCTCGACGTCGTCCAGACCGACGACGGACACATCCACGCCGTCATCGGAGACGTCAGCGGCCACGGTCCCGACGCGGCGGCACTGGGTGTCTGCCTGCGTATCGCTTGGCGGGCCCTCATCCTCGGCGGACACCGCGACCAGCATCTGCTCCATCTGCTGGAGCAGATCCACATCGCCGAACGTGCCGGCAACGACCTCTTCGCAACCTGCACCCTCATCACCCTGAACCCGGAGGCGGCCACCGTCACCCTTCATCTGGCCGGCCACCATGAACCCCTCCTCGTCACCGCCGATGGCGCCCGGGTCGTGACCGCGGCCCACGGGGTCGCTCTGGGGATCATTCCCGGGCTGGGCAAGTGGCCCTCCACCACCATCGCCCTGCCCGCCCGCGGCGCGCTCGTCGCCTACACGGACGGCCTCATCGAAGGCTTCGCGGACGACAACTCCGCCCGGCTCGGCGTCGAGGGCCTCCTGGACATCATCGACACCATCGACACGCCGGATCCCGGCTCCCACCTGGATCAACTCATCGCCCGCAGCCGCACGCTCAACGCCGACCGGCACACCGATGACCTCGCCGTGCTGCGCCTGGACTGGAACAACGCCCACACCGGCCGCACCCCGAGCGCGTGGCGCACAGTGCCGTAGTTCCCGGAACCGGGCAGAGCCGGGTGAGGCTCGCCGCGCGTGCGGCGGCACGGGCAGCGGCACAGGTGGTGCCAGGGCCTCGCCCTCCGCAGGAGGTGTCGGTCTCCACCACTGTGTTCCTCAGCATCCTCGAGATCGATACGACCAGGCATACCCCTTCGGAATACCGCCCGGCAGTGGTCCTGGCATATCCCCCTGGTCAGTGCCCGGCAGCGTACGAGGCGACGCCCGCGGGTGCCCATCCCGACATATGCCCGCGTAGCGCACAGGTGTGATGTCCTGGCGTCTCCGGGTACCTGTACCTGAAGTATGAGGTAGTAGCTGCAAGCGGATGGAACGGACCTTGTCTGGTGAGGACAGCATGATGCTCCACGACGACGGCCGTCCCCGTGCCGCGGCAGCCCTGGACGGGCGGAGCCCCTGCATCGCCGAGGCCCGCCGCCTGGCCGCCGGCTTCCTGTCCCGGATGCGCACCGAATACAGGACCCCTGTCTCCCAGCGGGCCGTCGAGCTGACGCAGCTGGTGGTGAGCGAGCTGGTCACCAATGCCCGCAAGTACGCATCCGGGCCGATCCTGCTGGATCTGCGGATCGCCGACGATGTGGTGGAGGTCCAGGTATGGGACTCCGATCCCGTGCTGCCGGTGGTACGGGCCACCGACGCGAGCCGGGTGGGGCAGCACGGCCTGGAAATCGTGAGGGCCGTCTGTCAGAGCGTCGAAGCCGTGCGGGAGTCGGTGGGAAAACGCATGACCGCTCGCCTGGCTCTCACGGACCCCAGCGGCGACCACGCCGCGTGCCTTTCATAGGCCGGCGATCACCCCAGGCCCGCCCTTGACCCCCGCCTGACCATGGACGTGATCGCCGGCCGCGCCGAGGTGGGCCGCTGTATTGATCACGCCTTCGCGGCGAGTGGTCGCCGGGCGGCCCTGACCACCTTCAGCGGCCGCCGCTGTGCGTTTGAGGGCGCCGGACACGCTCCGACAGGTGCCGGTGACATCTGTCAGGCATCGGCGCAGGTCGGCGGGTGCCCCCGAAAGGGCGGGCGGGCCTCGCCGTCCTATCGTTCCCGGTGCTCGGCGCGTGCCTGCTTGAAGGCGTCGGAGATGGTCTCCGCGGCGCCGGAGAGGGCTCCCTTGGCCGCCCCGTGGGCGCCGGACTCCGTGAGCTTTCCTTTCAGCTCGGTGAGGCCGGCCGGCTTGCGCGGCCCCGATTCCAGGTCGAGGCGGTTGCACGCTTCTGCGAAGCGCAGGTAGGTGTCGACGCTCGCGACCACGATCCGTATGTCGATCTTGAGTATCTCGATACCGACAAGGGAGACCCGCACGAACGCGTCGATCACCAGTCCGCGGTCGAGAATGAGTTCCAGAACGTCATACAGGCCACTGGAACCGCCCCCGCCGCCGCCCTGCTGTGTCGCCACGGTCATCGCGACCAACCCCTCGTCGTCTGGTTTCGGCATGGTCTCGTCCGCGGAGCCCGTAAGCAGCGCGATGGCCGCACCGGCCCACGCCGCGCCCCGAGCTTCAAGGTGCGGATGCCCCCATCACCTGCGAGAAAACACCAGTACGAGGCGGCGAAGCGGACCATCCCGCCGGCCCGCCTGGCGGTGGCGAGTACGTCGGTCGCCGGATTCTGGCTCACTCCGCTCACCACCAGCGACGGGGCGGGCGGCAAGGTGCTGGAGGAACTGCTGGACCTCACGGCACGCGGCCGCCTGCGGCTGCTGGTCGGCTCCGAGTACGACCTCGGGCGCGCTCCCGATGCACTTGCGGAGGATGCCGCCGGGCTCACCATCTGGTAGCAGTGACCCCAGTCAGCTCCCGTGCCCTTCACGGAACGACCTGTCGAGACGTCCGGTTGCCGTCCGGACCCTTTGCCCGGGGCCCGGTCAGGCGCGCCGGAGTGGCGAGCGAAGGTGAGCAGGACTGGGGGAGCGGCTGAACAGAGGCTGCGCAAACCCCCGAGTTCGGCTGCGCCACCCCACTCGAAACCAGAGCCCTGACGGCCAGAGACCTCGCCCCCGCAGCGTAACCACCCGCTGTCCGTGATCGTGGGGGAACTTGAGGGCGACGCACTTCCTCTCGGGGCACAAAGCCCACACCAGAGATGCGGGCACTCACGCCACAGAGCCCCGAGAGGTGCACGTCACCGCCCGCCGCGAATCACTCTTGGAACGATGCGGCGGCTCTTTCGTCGAGGAAATCGACGATGTGGCCGAACACGTCAAGGGCGGCACCGCGGCCGATGAAAGGGTCGACGTGGCCGTAGCCCGGAATCTCGACGTAACGAAGGTCGAGGTCCGGGTAGCGGCTGGACAGGATGTCGTAGCAAAGCTCGTTCGAATCGTGAAAGGTTTTGTTGTCACTGCCGGCGAGCAGCAGGACGGGGCAGTCGATGCGGTCGGCGTTGTCCAGGGCGTTCTCCGGCAGTTGGCCATGGCCCTGGCTGCCCGTGTTCCAGGGCATCGCCGTGTGTGCCAATTCCATGCGCCGCAGGTGCGGACCTATCCAGGTGGGCGCGGAACCGAACAGTTCGGCAAGCCGATTGTGCGTTGTCTCGTGCAGGTTCTCGTGGACGTAGAGTGACGCGCCGGTACCCCAGGCGGAGTTGTGCAGGATATGGCAGGTGGGGTCGTCGCAGTCGCCGGCCGAGAGCGAAGCCAGCGCGAACATCGGCGTGTAGCGCGAGCGGAAGCCCACCTTCGTGAAGTCGACCGGAAGGTGAGTCCAGCGGGAGCGGCCCCACTCGCCGCCGAGGTGGCCGAGCAGCCGGGACTTCCCGGAATACTTCGGCGTCATGAACACCCCTTGTGCCACCACTCCGGCGAGGCCGGGCACCAGGCCGGCCGTCATGCTCAAGGACAGCGACAGTGCTCCGAGACAGTGGGCGACCACGAACAGTTGGCGTCGGCCGATCCGGTCGCGGATGTACGACACCGCGTCCGGGATGTCATGGAGCGCCACGTCATCGAAGGTGTAGCGGACGCGGCCCTCGTTGTACGGCAAGCGGCAACTGCCCCGCCAGTCCAGCAGCCACGGTTCGTAGCCCGCGCTGAGCAGGACGTCCACGAGGTTGCGGGTCTCGGGGAGTACGAACATGTCGGCCGAAGCCGTGAGACCGTGCAGGAGCAGGACCGCGGGACGGTCGGTGCCGTTCTGATCGGTGGGGGAGTTGGCGATCAGTCGGCACAGGCCGAGTTCCGTGCCGTCGGACGCATGGAACGGGATCTGCTCGACGGTGACGCGGTCCATCGGGGCGAAGAGCGGTCGTGGTGTCATCGAAGGTGCTTCCTGTCCTTTTCCCACTTCGTGAGTTTGGCCTGGTACCTGTCCTTGTCGCGGTCGATCGCGTCCGGGCGCAGGTCGAGCAGTTCGGCGCCGGCGCGCAGCGTGGGCTCCAGCAGGCCCTGGCCCAGTTGCGTGCTGAACCAGCTCAGCCAGGTGAACTTGGCGATGCGCTGCTCCCGCATCGACAGATCGGGATTGACCCGGATGCCGTCTATCTGCTCTCGCTTGTAGGACTTTTTGGGCACCTTCATCGTTCCGGCCAGGCTCGCCGGTTCGCCCTCACGGCCGGCGCGGATGGTGAGAGTGCGTGCCTGCTGCAAGTAGTCGAAGCGGGCCCGGGCTGTCTTCCAGCCCTCCAGCCACCAGCCGTTCCCGTCGGAATCGCGCAGCGCCAGGCGGTAACGCAGCAGGGGGTGGTCCAGGCTGTGGCGGTGAGGCACTCCCTCATGGGGACGGACCCAGATCTCGCCGTCGTCCACGGTCAGCGGATCCGCGTGCAGCAGGGAACAGGAGACCGTGCCGCGTACGTCGATGGTGCGGTGCTGCACCAGTTGGTACATGCTGGCGATCGACAGGGTCAACGCGAAGGTGCAGCGAGTGTCGGGCTTGGCGTCGACCGGGCCCACTTTGCCGCGCATCGTCTCCCGGAACCACAGATACGGTGGGTCGTCACGACTGGGCAGGATCACCAGGCCGTCACGGGCCATTCGCTCGTAGCTCTTCAGCCGGGCCTGCGCGTCGACGCGGGCAGGCGGTGGCAGTTTGTGCCGGGCGACGAACGCCTCGGTCCGGTCCCCTGTCGCCATCGGGGCCGTGACGCTCGCCTCGACGATCTTCTGGCCGGCGGGGTTGCGCAGCACCCGCGCCATGAATTCGAGTTCGGGGACCGGATCGGTCTCACAGCGGTCCAGGAAGTCCTTGAGCCAGACATCCCACGGCATCACCCGAACGTTCAGCCCACCGAGTTCCTGGTCGCGGACCATCTCGGTGAGAGTGTCCGGCCGTCCCGTGAGGTGGTAGTTCTGGCCCCAGCCGCTCGGCTCGCAGATCACAGCGGTCGCGACGCGGCTCACCCAGTCCACCGGGGCGGAGTTCGAATAGTTGATCTTGGGTGCGACGCGGTAACGGGAGATGGCGGAGAAGAGGCCCGTATTGATGTCGTGTGGGTTGTAGGCGCCGGTGCGGGTGTGGCCGACGATGCCGCCGGGGCGCAGGAACGTCGCCTTCAGGCCGCGGTCGCGGGCTCGCCTGAGCGCCGCCTCGGCCGCCCACTTCGACTTGTCGTACCCCGCCGCCAGCCGGTCCACATGTGCCAGTGGATCGTCCTCGCCCATCGAGGCGATGCCGATCTCGTTGAACACGGCGATCGACGAGATGTGGTGCAGCGGTTTGGGCCGTCCGGTCATCGCGAGTTCGGCAAGGGACAGCACGCCGAGGACATTGGTCCGGCGCAGCGACGGGTAGCCGCGCAGGAAGTCCACGGCCGCCGCCACGCTGACGACCGAGTCGAGTTCGTTCGCCAGCAGGTTCCACTGTTCGTCCGTCAGACCGAGTCGGGGTTGGCGCAGGTCGCCGGGCAGGACAGTGACCCGTCGTCGGATCTCGGCCGACCAGGGGAGGGAGAAACCGGCGAGGCCCTCGGCGAGGCGCCGCTCCGCGTCCCGCACGCTGTCCCCGCGCACCAGGCAGACGACATGTGCGTCGCTGTGCCGCAGCAGATCGAGCAGCATGTGGCCACCCAGGAAGCCGTTGGCACCGGTCAGCAGGACACGGCGGGGCGGGACCGGATCCGGGTCACCGCACCAGGGGAGCAGGTCCGCACGTGCGAGGTCGGCCGTGATGAGGGCGAGGTCCTCGGCATGGTCGTCGAGCGCGGGGAGCGTCTCGTCCGGCGCGACGGGATCGGCCGGCACGAGGTCGGTGCCCGGCGACGCCGTCGTGGTGGCGGACGACGCCGAGGCCACCGGAAGTTCAAGGGCTCCGGTGGCCGCCGGTGCCTCGGGCAGTGTGCGCTTCGTCGAACCGCCCAGCCAGCGTTGAGCGAGGCGCCGGGGCCTGGCGTCGGCGAAGACGTCGTCCAGGCTGAGTCTGACGTTGAGGTCACGGTCGAGCACGGCGACGAGTCGGACGGCGTCCACCGACGTGGCACCGGCGTCGAAGAGATCGGTCTCGGCGTCGATCTCCTTGCCGCCCAGCAGTGCGGCCGCCTTCGAGACGATGGCCTTGGCAAGTTGTTCGAGACCCCAGACCGGTGCGCCGTCGACCGGGCCCTCCGGGTCATTCGCGCTGTCCATCGACTGCGGTCGCACGGTCGGCGGCTGAAAACGCGCCAGCAGACCGGCGATCGCGGCGGACCCGCGCGCACCGCCTTCGAGCAATTCCCCCTCGTACTGCCGGTCTAACTCGTGATTGCGGGCCGGTGCGTCGTCGCCGGTATCAGGGCTGGGTTTCATGCGGTTGCCTCCACGTTTTCGTCGGTTGTGGTGTCCCACGAGCGGAAGTCTCGGAGCCGGTCCGCGGGGACCAGCGCCTCCAGGCGCGGCGCCTCCGGGTCCCCGCCGGCCAAGGCGGCCACCAGCCGCCGTACGGGTACATTGCGGGGGGTACGCTCGGCGATCAGACGCACGGCCGGGCAGCCCAAGGCCACGGCTCGGTCTGCCAGCCAGCCGAGAACCCGTTCCTCGGCACCGCGGCCGAGCACCCGACAGCTCATCATCCAGCCCAGGACCTCGAGCGTCTCGCCGTCGGGACGGATCATGACGACGGCGATCTGCCCGTAGTCGCCGAACCTGTCCCGCGCCCGTACGGTCCACACCTCGCCGTCCTGTTGCCGGCGCGTCAGCTCCGCCTCGTCCACCGTCGAGGGGCGGAGATTGAACTGGTTGGTGCGCCGGGCCAGTTGGACAGAGCGTTCCATCGTGTCGGCGCCGAGTGGCTGGAAGTCCATTTCCAGGTTCAGCCGTTCCAGGAAGTCGGCGAAGGTGGTCCGGGAACGTGCTTGCTCGCGCACCCTGTCCTGCCGGTAGAAGTCCGCCCGCGCTGCGTCCTCCTGTGTCGCCGCGCGCGGGGTGACCGGCCAGAGCCTGGTCAGGAAGTCCGGCAGGCCTTCTCCGGACGGGCAGGTCACGCAGAGCACCTCGGGCAGAGCCGCCCTCATCCTGGCGATCTCGGCCGGGTTGTCGTCGAGGAACATGAACGTGTCCAGGCCGAGCCCGAGTTCCTCCGCGACCTCCCTGAGGCGCACGGGCTTCGGTGACCAACCGGCGGAGATCACTTGGAAGTGCTCAGCGCGGAGCGGACTGTCGGGCCGGTCGAGTACGGCACGTACGGTGGCCTCGTCGTTGTTGGAGACCAGCACCAGCAGAACACCCGCGGCACGCCATTGCAGCAGTCGGCGGGCAAGCTGGGCACGGCCCCCCATGAGGCCGACGTGCTCCGGCCCGTTCTCCCCTGCGATGCCGTCCCAGAGAGTCTCGTCGCCGTCCACCGCGATCACCTTGGGCGGGGTGCGGCGGGAGGCCCGCACCACTTCGGCGAGGGCAAGCGCCACCGCGGCCTGGAACTCCGTCCGGAACGGCAGGTGTGCCAGCGCGTCCGTCTCGGCGTCGAACGGGTTGGCGAAATCGTCGCCGCTGAAGCAATCCGGCCCCAGTACCGCGATGCCCGGCTGGTCCCGGAGGCGGGACCTCACCTGCTCCTCCCAGTCCCGGAGCCTCTCCTCGGTCGAGTGGGCGGGAAGCAGGCCGACGATCACCGGCCTCCCCGTGCGTTCGGCCAACGCGCGCAGGGCCGCCGGGTACTCCTCGCCCAGTTCGGCCAGCAACTCGTCGCTGATCTCGCCGTAACGCCCCAAGTCGGCGGCGCGCAGCAGGACAAGGGCTGCCGCGGTCGACGGATCGGAGAGAACGCCGGACGGGTCGTGCAGGGCGGCCAGGACCTGGTGATAGGGAGCTTCGGCGACGGTGAGTCCGGTGCCCTCGAGAGCGAGGCCGAGCAGCGCGGAGAGGTTGCCCAGAGCGAAGGTGGCTGTCAGAGCGACGGATCGGGGTGCCGATGAGCGTGACGGGGGCACGGGCAACGCTTCCGGCGTGAGCCCTGCCGTCTCCTTTTCCTTCGACGACGGCGCCACTGGCCCCGCTGTCCGGCGCACCGGAAGAGCGCCCACTGTGCCCGTGCCCGCTTGGCCGATCACCTCGGCGATCAGGTCGAGGAAGTCCCGGCCGAACCGGGCGCAGCTGGAGCTGTCCAGGATGTCCAGGTTGTAGTCGAGCCGGATATGCCCCAGATCCGGCGACACACTGATCATCAGATCGAGGTCGGAGTGGCCGGTGCCCGCGGGGAGCATCTCCAGTCCGGGCAATTTCAGGCCGCGCGGTGGAAGGTAGTTGAAGTAGACCTCGACCAATGGCGCGTTCTCGCGATACAGCCCCTCCGCCACCAGCGTGGACATGGTGTCCGAGAAGGAGATGCCCTTTTCGAGATGCACGCCCAGACGGTCGTCGGTCCGGCGCAGGACCTCGGCCACCGACTCGCCCGGGGAGGCCTCGGCGGGGAACGGTATCGGAACGCCGAAGAACCCGACCGCGTCGAGCGCTTCCGCGTGCATCCGGGTGTCCACCGGAACCGCCAGCACGAACCGGCTGCGCTCCCGCAGCCGGGCGAGGAACATGGTCAGCGTGCCCAGCCAGAAGGCGGCCGGGGTGATCCCAAGCCGTCTCGCCTCGGTTCCGACCCGCTCCGAGAGCCCATCGGGGACCTCCACGAGCGCGGTCGCCGCACGGTACGACCGTGCCGCGGGGCGGGGCTTCGCGAGGGTCAGATCCAGCCTGCGGATCCCGGAGAACCACTCGCGCGGCTGCGCCGCCGAGGCCTCCCGGCCGTCCGCCTCCTGCCGCGCCGGCTGGGCCCGCATCAGACCGTCGATATCGGCCAAGGAGGGAGCCGACGGCAGATGCTCACCCGTGAGGTCCGCGCCGATCTCCGCCGCCACCAGCCCGAGAGAGGACAGATCGGACACCGCGTGGTGCGCACCGTACAGCAGCACCTGCTTCCCAGACGGGTACTCGAGCAGCTCGAACCGCCACAGCGGCGCCACGGCAAGCTCGAACGGTACTTCCAGCAGCTCGCGCAGTCGCCGGTCCGGGTCCGTGTCCTCGTCGACGGGCGACCATCGCAGCAATGCTCCCGGCAGGCTCTGCCCGACCTCCAACCGGAGGCCGTGCTCGGGGTCCGCGACGATCGCCGTCCGCAGGGCCGCGTGCCGGGCGGCGAGGTCGCCCAGTACTCCGGTCAGCCGTTCCCGGCCGACCGGAGCGGCGAGCTGCACGGCGGAGCCGATGTTGTGGGTGGCTCCCGGGGTGCCCAACTGCTCCGTGCGCAACATACGTATGACGTCACGGGTCGCCGGGCATCGTACGGTTCCGTCGGCGCCCGGCACGACGAGCGGCTCGGCGCCTTCCCGGCGCGTGTCCCTCCCGGGCACCAGCGGTTCCCTGGCCTCCGCGCCGGTCTGGCCGTCGAGAATCCAGTCCGCGATGTCCATGACACTCGCCCCGCCGAGCAGCGCCGCCACCGGCGGTGCCTGTCCGAAGTCGGCCTCCACCAGACCTCGGGTGCGCATGGCCGTCACCGAGTCGATACCAAGCTTGGTGAGCGGGGTCGAGACGTTCAGCTGGTCGACATCGAAGCCCAGCAGTTCCGCGACATGGAGCCGTATCCGGTCCATCACCTGCGTTCGGGCGCCGGCATCCCCGGTCAGGGGGGCGTCGGTCCGGGCTCCGACCATGGCGGGTTGGGCGTGGGTGGGCGCGGCGAGGTCGCGAGGCGGCGTGGGCGGCGCGGTCTCGGCCGCGGGGGCCGGCACGGGCAGCCGGGGTGCGCGGCCGACCCAGTAGCTGCCCGGTTCGAACGCGGTCGGCGGGAGCGGTGCCATGCGGCGCGGCCCGGCGTGGAGGCCGTGCCACGGTACGCGTACACCGCGCACCCACAGCTCGGCCAGTTGCTCCAGGACGTGGTCCTCGACGAGGCCGGCGAGGAAGGAATCCCCCCGGGCGCCGGACAGGACAGCGGTCATCGGTCCGGCGTCCTCGTCGGCGTTGCCGCGATGCGAGGTCGCGCCGCCCGCCGTGGCGACCGCGCCGTCGGCCAGGTGCTGTTCGAGGGCGTGCCCGAGCTGCTCGCGGTCGGCGGCGACCAGGGCGAGCCGCTCGGGCAGGTGCTCCCGGCACAGTTGGGACGTGTAGGCGATGTCGGCAAGGCTCGCCGTGTCGTCGCCTTCGAGGAAGTGGTGCAGGCGGCCTGCGGCCGTGCGCAGCAGCTCGGGGGTGCGGGCGGACACCAGGACGACCTGGGGCGCGGGGTCAGGGGCGCTCCGATCGGGGTGGGCGGTCACTGGCGGTGCCTCGACGACGAGGCTGACGTGGCTGCCGCCGGCCGCGACGGAGTTGACGAGGGCGCGGCGAGGTGCGACGCCGCGGGGTGCCCAGTCCGTCAACCGGTCGGCGAGCCGGAGGGCCGAACCCTCCAGGTCCAGACGTGGGTTGGGAGTGCCGACGTCGACGAGCGGCGCGACCCGGCCGTGCTGGAGCTGGAGCACGACCTTGGTGAGCTGGGCGATGCCGGAGGCCGCCTCGGGGTGGCCGAGGTTGGACTTCACGGTGCCGACGTGGACGGTGTCACGGACGTCGGCGAACACCTCGCGCAGGGCGCGCACTTCGACCTCGTCGGAGAAGGCGGTGCCGTTGGCGGCGGTCTCGACGTACCCGATGTCGGCCGGTGCGGCGGCGGCCCGTTCCAGGGCCCGTCGCATGGTGGCGACCTGGGTGCGGTGGTTCGGCGTCATGAAGCCGTTGGAGCGGCCGCTGTGCAGTGAGGCGGTGCTCTTGATGACGGCGTGCACGGTGTCGCCGTCGCTAAGGGCGGCCTCCAGCGGCTTGAGCAGGACGGCGCCGACCGCCTCGGCGGGCAGGTAGCCGTCGCCGTCGCGGAAGCTGCGCGCGCCGGGGTGGGTGCCGAGCAGTTGCATCTCGCCGAGTGCCAGGTACTTGTCGGGGTGGACGTTCAGGTTGACGCCGCCGGCGACGGCCAGCTCGCACTCGCCGCGCAGCAGGTCGGCACAGGCGAGGTGCACGGCCATCGCGGAGGACGTGCACATGCTGTCCACGGCCAGGCTCGGGCCCTCCAGGCCGAAGAAGTGGGAGACGCGGTTGGCGATGAGGTTGTACGAGGCGGAGGCGGTGAGCGCCGCCAGGGCCGGGTCGGCGGCCGCGTCCGCCCGGTACATCTGGTAGGCGGCGCCGACGTAGACCCCGACACGCCGCTGGTAGCGCCGCTCGACGACCTCCTGGGTGACGCCGCCCTGCTCCAGCAGGTGCCACACGGTCTCCAGGAACAGCCGCTGCTGGGGGTCCATGGCGGCGGCCTGGCGGGGCGAGATGCCGAAGTGCAGCGGGTCGAAGCGGTCGATGCCGTCGAGGAACGCCCCCCACTGGGCCCGGCCATCGGTGTCCCAGCGGTCGGCCGGCACCTCGGTGACGCAGTCCCTGCCCTCGCGCAGCGCCGCCCAGAACTCCTCCAGGCTGTCGGCGTGCGGGTAGCGGCCGCTGATACCGGTGATGGCGATGTCCTGGCTGCGGTGATCCTGCTCGTGCCGGACCGGTGAGGGGGCCTGCACAGCGCGGGGGTCCACGGCGGCCCGGGCCCGTGCGGGGGCCGCTGCGGACGAGGGCTCGCCGACGAGATCGCGCAGCGCCTGCGGGTGGTCGGCGGCGAGATAGTGGGCGAGGCCGCGTACGGTCCGCACCTCGAACAGCAGCGTCCGCGACAGCGGGCCGAAGGTCTCCTCCAGCGGCTGGAGCATGGTCACGGCGAGCACGGAGTCCATGCCGTACCGCTCCAACGGGGTGTCGGGGTCCAGCCGCTCGGGACCGAGCTTGAGGGTCGCCGCCAGCATCCGCCGCAAGTGGGAGACGGCGCGCTCTTCGAGCACCGGTACGGCGGTATCGGCGGCGGAGGGCGTGGGGTCGGGGCCGGCAGGGGCGGGGACCGCGAGCGTGGTCCCGCTCGGCGGGGCCGGAGCCGCGGGTGCGCGCTCGGTCGACGGGGCCGGCGCGTAGCCGTCCGTCAGCTCGGCCGGCAGGGCCTCGCGACGGCCCGCGACGACCAGCAGACTGCCGTCCCTGCGGACGTCCTCGTCGGCGAGCGCGAACCGCAGGGCGGCCAGGCCGCGTTCGGTGTCGAGCGGCACGAGTCCCGTGGCGCGCAGTTGCTCCCGGACCGTGTCTCCGGCTCCCATGCCGCCCTCGTCCCACAGCGGCCAGCCGACGGACACGGTACGGCCGCTGCGCAGGCCCGTGTCGACGAGCCGGTTGCGGTGGGCGGCGTAGGCGTCCATGAACGCGTTGGCGGCGGCGTAGTCGGCCTGGCCGGGGTTGCCGAAGGCGCCGGCGATCGAGGAGAAGCAGACGAACAGCTCCAGCGGCTGCTCGCGGGTCAGCTCGTCGAGGTGGACGAGACCGGCGACCTTGGGGGCGAGGACGCGCTCCAGTTCCTCGGCGCTCTTGCGGACGAGGAAGTTGTCGTGGACGACGCCGGCGGAGTGCAGCACGCCGGTCAGCGGCCCGTGCTCGTCGGTGATGTGGGCCAGCAGACGGGCCAGGGCGTCGCGGTCGGTGACGTCGGCGCGCCGGTGGTCGACGGTCAGGCCGGTGGCGCGCAGGGCGTCCAGCTCGGCCCGCTGGGCGTCGGTCAGCGGGGAGCGCCCGGTGAGCACCACGGTGGCCGTGCCGACGGCGGCGGCGATGTCCCGGGCCACGATGAGGCCCAGTCCGCCGACCCCGCCGGTGACAAGGTAGACGCCGCCCTCCCGCCAGGGCGTCGGCGCGGGCCGCAGCGGGACCTCGGTGGGGCGGCGCACCAGGCGGCGGCCGTCACGGTGGCGCACCTCCGGCTCCGGGCCGGTGGTCGCCTCGGCTGCGAGACGGGCGGCGACGGTGGCGGGGGCGGCGCCGTCCAGGCACTCCACGTACTGCGTGTGCAGCCGCGGGTTCTCCAGGTGGGCGGTGCGCAGCAGCCCGGCCAGCCCGCCGAGGCAGGCCGGTTCGCCGAGATCCGCGGTGCCGACGGAGACGACCTGCAGCAGGACAGGCCGACGTACGCCGCGCTCCAGGAGCTCGCGGATCAGCGTGAACAGCCCGCGCGCCGCGTCGGTGTACAGGCGGTCCGGCGGGCCGTCGGCGAGGTCGAGGACGGTGCAGGTCGTGTCGGCGGGCAGGGCGGCCCGCAGGGTGTCGCGGTCGCCGTCGGTGAGCCGGCCGAGCACCACGACGTGCCGTTCGGCGAACGGCTCGCCGGACACGGCCGGTGCGCTGGGGCGCGCGGCCCACTCCGGCCGCAGCAGCACGACGTCAGGGGTGTCGCCGCCCGCGGAACGCTGCGGTGCGCCCTCGGTGTCGAGGTCGAACCAGCAGCGCTCGCGGGCGAAGGGGTAGCCGGGCAGGCTGATGCGGCGCACGGGGGTACCGACGGGGCGAGCGTGCTCCCACTCCACCACGGCGCCATCGGCCCACAGCGCCAGCAGCGTCTCGTACGAACCCCGCCGCGTCCAGGCAGCCAGGGCAGAGCGTACGGCGTCACCGTCCGCGGGACGGTCCGGGCGGACGGTGCCGCGTACCCAGGGGCCGGTCACGGCAGGATCGGTGGTGAAGGCGGCGAGCCGCTCGCGGGCCTCGGCGAGGGAGGCCGCGGCGAAGGCGAGGCGCTCCTCCAGCGCCATGCGCCCGGTCTGCAGGGTCCAGGCCACGGCCGGGAGATCGGCGTCGGACAACTCGCCGAGCCGGGCGTGCAGGCGGCGGGCCTGCTCGACGAGCTGGGCCTCGCTCTTGGCGCAGAGCACGAACAGCGACGGGCCGGCCGACGTGACCGCGGGGCCGACGGGTTGCCGGTACTCGGCGATGACGACGTGGGCGTTGGAGCCGCCGCCGCCGAAGCTGGAGATCCCGGCGACGCGTGGCACAGTGCGCCGTTCGCCGCCACCGTCCACGACGGGCCGGTGCCACGGCTCCAGGGTGCGCTGGACGCGCAGCGGGCTGCGGTCGAAGTCGATGTACGGGTTGAGGGTCGCGGAGTGCAGGCTCGGCACCAGTTCGCCGTGCCGCATCTGCAGTAGCACCTTGGTGACGCCGGCGATGCCGGCGGCGCTCTCGCAGTGCCCGATGTTGGACTTCACGGAGCCGATCGCGAGGCGCTCGGGCGTGCCGCCCGCGCTGCGGAAGGCCCGCTCCAGGCCGGAGACCTCGACGGGGTCACCGAGGGACGTACCGGTGCCATGCGCTTCGAGGTAGCTCAGGGAGCGCGGGTCGACACCGGCGGCGGTGAGCGCGTCGGCGATCACCTCGCCCTGCGCCACCGGGGTGGGCACCGAGTAGCCGCTGGTGCGGCCGCCGTGGTTGACCGCGGTCCCCTTGACGACGCCGTGGATCTGGTCGCCGTCGGCGATGGCCCGCGCCAGCGGCTTGAGCAGGACGGCGCCGACGCCCTCGCCGGGCACGTAGCCGTCACCGCCCTCGCCGAAGCTCCGGCACCGGCCGTCGCTGGAGAGGAACCTGCGCTGCCCGAGCACCAGGTACTTGTTGGGGTGCGGGGTGAGATTGACGCCACCCGCGAGCGCGGTGTCGCACTGCCCACTGCGAATGGCCTCACAGGCGAGGTGGATGGCGGTGAGACTGGACGAACACATGGTGTCCACGGCCAGGCTCGGGCCGTGGAAGTCGTAGAAGTACGACACCCGGTTGGCGACCGTGGAGGCGCTGCCCCAGAGGGCGTCGGGCCTGCCGCGCTCCTGCGCCTGGGCGCCGAGGAGCTGGTACTCCTGGTACATCACGCCGACGAACACGCCGACCTTGGCGTTCCGGGAAAGACGGTCGGCGGTGTACCCGGCGTCCTCCAGGGTGTGGTGGGCGCACTGCAGGAACAATCGTTCCTGCGGGTCGAGGTGGTCCGCCTCGAGCAGGGATATGTGGAAGAACAGCGGGTCGAACCGGTCGATGTCGTCCAGGAATCCGCCCCAGGAGCCGGCGCCGGCGTCCGCGTACCGCTGCCGGTTCCAGCGGTCGGCCGGGACCTTCCGGATGGAGTCCCGGCCTGAACGCAGGTTCTGCCAGAACTCGTCCAGGTCGGCGGCCTCCGGGTAGCGGCCGCTGACCCCGATGATCGCGATGTCGCCGTCGCGCACGGGCTCCGGCCCGACCGCGTCGTCGGAAGAGGAGTCCCGCAGGTGGCGTGTGGACAGGCCGGTCAGCTCCACGCACACCCGGCCGTGCTCGTCGAGGACGGTGACGTCGAGCCGTGCCGCTGTGGTCTCCATGGCGCCACCGGGCCGTTGGCGGATCCACGCGTACGCGGTGGTGGGGGTGGCGGCGACGGCTTCGGCTCGTTCGAGGGCGAAGGGCAGCGCGAGGCCGGCCGACCGGCCATCCGCCGCCTCCGCCAGCCACAGTCCCACCGTGGCCTGGAGGGCGCCGTCGAGGATGCTCGGGTGCATCAGACCACCGACGCCCAGAGGCTCCGCCTCGGGCGGCAGGCGCAGTTCGGCCAGGACCTGGGGGCGTCCGTCGGGGTCGGTGCCGACGCCCAGCCGAGCGACCGACCGCTGGGAGGGGCCGTAGACCATCCCCATGCCGTCGTAGAGTCCGTAGATGTGCTCGCCGGTGTGGACGGTATCGGCGCAGGCGGCACGCAGGTCGTCGAGAAGGGGCGGGAGCCGCGGGGCGTCCTGGGCGAGTGCCACGCGCCCCTGGCTGCACAG
The DNA here is from genome assembly GCF_042884245.1 of Streptomyces sp. NPDC058145. Classification (NCBI taxonomy): domain Bacteria; kingdom Bacillati; phylum Actinomycetota; class Actinomycetes; order Kitasatosporales; family Streptomycetaceae; genus Streptomyces; species Streptomyces sp. NPDC058145. The sequence goes on from NZ_JBHVUH010000010.1 coordinate 295,091, forward strand.
GGTGGTGTCACCTCGTTCGTCCACGCTGTGGATCTCGTACGTGCAGCCGCCCGCAGTGGTTGTGCACACGCGCACCCGCAGCACGAGTCCCTCGGGACCGCAGACGGCGGGCCGCAGCCACACCACGTCGGTCAGCCGGACGGCGGCGGCGTCGCCCTGTCCCAGCGCCCTCGCGGCAGCCACCCGGGCCATCTCCAGATGGGCGACTCCAGGCAGAACCCTTCCGCCGTGCACCCGGTGGTCGCGCAGGCAGGGCTCGTCGCCGGTGAAGCGTGTCTCGTACGTCGTGCCGTCGCCGTCACCGGTGACGGTCCGATGGAGCAGCGGATGGGGCTGCGCTGCCGGTATCTGCCGGTCGGAGACGGCCGGGTTGCGGTGCTCATGGCCGAGGTGTTCCGCGAGGGCCCGCAGGGTGTGGTGCTCTTGGAAGGCGGTGAGCGGGACGGTCAGGCCGAGGCGCGCGTTCACCCGGTCGGCCAGGTGTGCCAGGCCCCGCACGTCCAGCCCGAACTCGGCCAGCTCGGCGTCGGCGTGGAGTTCGGCGACGGGGACACCAAGGAGCGTGGACACCTCTTCGGCGAGGGCGGCGCGTAAGGCGGAGTCGGAGTACGGATCGTCGCTCCGGGCGCTGGGCGATGGAAGGGCAGCGGCAGCCGGAGCCGGGACGACGGCAGCCGGCCCCCGATCGGATGGGGCGGGAGCCGTGGGGGTGGTCGCCGGGACCTGCGCGGGCACTTGCGACTCCAGCCACACCGCCAACTCCGCGACCGTCCGATGCTCGAACATCACCGTCGGCGACAACTCCACCGACAGCCGCTCCTCCAACTCCGCCACCAACGACAGCAGATCGGCCGACGCCAACCCCAACTCGTAGTAACCAAGGTCCACATCCACCTGGTCCGCGGCCATCTCCAACCGGGCAGCCACCAACCCCCGCACCACCTCCGCCAGGCCACCCCCAGCCGAAGCAGCCACCACCGCAGGCGCCGCGGTAGCCGGTGCCGGCAAGGTGGAGGCGTCGCCGCTTACGTCGAGGGACGCCGCGGCGCGGACCCGCTTGGCCACGAACTGGCCCACCTCGGCGACCTTCGCGCCGGTGGCGTCGTAGAACTCCACGCTGAGCCGTATGAGTTCCTCGTCCCGGCGTACGGAGTCGGCGCGGACGCGGACGTAGCAGCGGCTCCCCAGCGGTCCGGTGGCGCGGAACCGCTCGAACATGAGCGGCAGGTAGAGGCCGGGACCGTCGTTGTCGCCGTACAGCATGCCGATGGCGACACCACCGCCGAGGAGGCCTGCCTCGAACAGGGCCGGGTGGAAGAGGAACGTGGCGTTGGTTCCCTGGTGTTCGGGGGCGAGTTCCACTTCGGCGATCCAGTCGCCGGGCCGGTGGTGGACCACTCCGCTGATCTTCATCAGGCCGGAGTGGACCAGGTCGTACTCGCGGCACCAGGTGTAAATCTCATCGAGCGTGGTCTGCCGGGTGGCCCCGTCGACAGGCAGTGGAAGCCGTTCGGTGTAGGCGGAGGGGGCACAGCGGCGCACGGTCGCGACGGCGTGGACAACGTCGACGGTGTCCTCGGGGCGTCGGCTGCGGACCTCGACACGCCAGCCGCCGTCCGGCCCGGGGCGTCCTTCGACGGTGGTGAGGGCGCGCCGCGCGGACCCGACGACGAGCGGAGCAAGGATCGTGAGGTTGCGTAACTCCACGTCCTGCATGGGGAGGCCATGCCGAGCGAGGACCTGGAGGACCAGGTCCACGTAACCGACTCCGGGCAGGAGGCTGCGTCCGTAGACGACGTGCCCGTGCAGCAGCGGGTTGTCGGCGGTGACAGTGAAGGTCTCGCTGAACGTGGTCGATTCGGTCATCGGTGTCCGTCCCAGTAGGAGCATCAGGCCGGTGGGCAGGCCTGGTGGGGGCATAGCCGGTGGAAAACAGCCGGAGTCGCACCACGGGAATCCCCGAATGCCGGCGCATGGGCATGCGGTTCGGACAGGAACCGCTCTGCGGGCCGGAGGGCAGTGCGTTCAGTTCAGGACGACGGCGGTCAGGAAAAATCCGTCGCGGATAGTCGGCATTCGCTGATACGGCGAAAACCGGGTCTCCGGCGGCCATCGGAGCGGGCGCCGGGAATCGCGGAATCGCGCGAGGAGTCCCCGTCAGGTCCGATGCCGATCCGCTCCGCGCCGAATCCTGGAAGGCGCAACTAAAGAATGCGCACGCGGCCTACGCGGATCTGAACAAATTGGCTGGGAAAAGGCTTGATCGCCGCGTGCTGAGCTGCTGGACCTGGCGTGTTCGTCGTGCGGCCCGATCATTTCCAGACGGTCTTCGGGAGCGGTTCTCCGCGTTCCGTCGGCGACTTCCGCTGTCCAGCAGGACATGCCGTCCCCGCTGCACGTCAGTGGTTCCTGGCCATGGCGAGTACTGCTCTCTTCGAGAGACCTCGCTGAGGGTGGCCGGCATCAGGAGTCGGAAGTTGAATGATGAGTGAACAACGCGAAGCGGAGCGGACGTTCAACACTCACGCTCACACAATCCCCACTTGGTCTCGACCATCATGGTTGGATTCACCCCCCGAGAGTTTCGCAACCTTGATCGAATAGAAAGGGAGCTTAGGTCATCCGCTGCAAGCCGTCAACCATGATCGGCGACCCGGAACACCGCGGCTGCCCAATATCTGAATCGACCAGGTCAGGCGATGTGCCGGGACTCGTGAATCACTCCCACATGCCGGTCTCGGCGAGTATGTCCATACGGGGGATTCGCCATCAGTGAACGGTGGGGGACAAGCCCACTGGGGCGACCGGGCGGTGGCGGGAGCCCGGAGAGCGGGGCCCGGCCTGCCGGCGCACCGGGGGATAACCCCCGGTTGCCCAGGGGGAATGCCTCGCACGCGGAGGGTGGCTGGCAGGCTTCCTCAGGTCGCGGGGCCGACCGGAGACTTTCGGACATGACGACTTCCCCCGATGTCTCCTTGACGTCCCAGTCCGCTCCCGCCGTCGCGGAAAGGTCCGGCGCCGACGGCGGCAGTGACTTCGCACGGCTCTCCCAGCGGATAGCCGCGGCCGGCCTGATGCGTCGGCGCCCCGGCTACTACGCGACACGCGTCGGCCTGGTGGCCGTGCTGTACACGGCGGGCTGGGGGTCCTTCTTCGCTCTGGGTGACACCTGGGGGCAACTGGCCGTCGCGGCCTTCTTGGCCTTCGTGTTCGGGCAGGTGGCCCTGCTCGCGCACGACCTGGCCCACCGGCAGGTCTTCCGGCGACGCCGGCCCAGCGAGATCATGGGCAGGCTGTTCGGGAATCTGGGTGTGGGGATGAGCTACGGCTGGTGGATGAACAAGCACACGCGCCACCACGCCAACCCCAATCACGAGGACCTCGACCCCGATGTCGCCCCCGACATCCTGGTGTGGTCCACCGATCAGGCGCGCGCCAGCCGTGGTGTGGCGCGTCTGATCGGCTGCCACCAGGCCCTGCTGTTCTTCCCGTTGCTGACCCTCGAAGGCTTCAACCTGCACGTCGCGAGCCTGCGGGCGCTGCGTTCGCCGTACATGAGGAAGCGAACCCTGGAGGGCGCCCTGCTCCTGCTGCACATCGCGGGCGTGCTGTCCGCCCTGTTCCTGGTCCTTCCGCCGGGCAAGGCGGTTGCGTTCCTGGCGCTGAACCAGTGCCTGTTCGGCGTGTATCTCGGCTGCACCTTCGCCCCGAACCACAAAGGTATGCCCACCTTCACCGGTGACGAGCGGCCCGACTTCCTGCGGCGCCAGGTCATCACCTCCCGCAACGTGCGTGGCGGCCGGTTCACCGACGTGATGCTCGGCGGCCTCAACTACCAGATCGAGCACCACCTGTTCCCGAGCATGCCCACGCCCCATCTGCGCCGCGCCCAAGCCGTCGTCCGGCAGTACTGCGCCGAGATCGGGGTGCCCTACCACGAGACCGGACTGATCCGCTCCTACCGCGAGGCCCTGATCCACCTGCACCGGGTGGGGGAGCCGATCAGGCGGCAGCGAAGGGCACGGTGACAGCCGATGGCCGTGCCGACCTGCTGGTCGTTCACGCCCGGCGTGGAAGGCCTGGACCCCGGGTGCGACGGGGTTGGCCTCTGGCCATGCCGAGCTTCGAGATCACACCGACAGGTACGGTCCGGAACGACCGAACGGACGCCAGCACACGGACAACTGGGGTGCCGTCCGCAGCACGATCACCGTCGACGAGCGCTTCGGCGAGGCCTGCCCCCAGGGTCTGGAGGGTTTCTCCCACGTGGAGGTCCTCTTCGCCTTCGACCACTTCCCGGAACACGACGACTACCGTGAACCCCGTCCCTACCGCGGCCGCTCCGGCCTCCCGCCCGTGGGCGTCTTCGCCGGCCGCGGCCCCCGCAGACCGAACCGCATCGGAGTGACGTCCTGCGCCATCGAATCCGTCCGCGGCCGCGAACCGACGTTGGTGGGCCTCGACGCGGTCTCGGGCACTTCGGTCATCGACCTGAAGCCGACGATGGAGGCGTTCCGCCCGGTGGACATCGAGCAGCCGGACTGGGTCAGCCGCCTGATGTCGGAGTACTTCCAGCCGAAGGACGTGACGCGAAAGGGCCGGTCAAGGAAGGATCTCGACGTACCCGTCGGTGCCGTGCACCCGGATCCGCTGACCGTCGCGGATCAGCCGGGTGGCCCGCTCCACACCGACCACGGCAGGCAGGCCGTACTCCCGGGCGATCACGGCGCCATGGGTCATCAGGCCGCCCACCTCCGTCACCAAGCCCGCGATCCCGACGAACAGGGGCGACCAACTGGGGTCCGTGTAGGGCGTGACCAGGATGTCGCCCGCCTCGAGATCGGCCTCGGCGATGTCAAGGACGACGCGGGCCCGGCCCTCCACGGTCCCGGCGGACACCGGCAAGCCGATCAGGGCACCGGCCGGCACGTCGTCGCGGTGGTACGCCCCGTTGACGGACTCACCTTCCGACGTCAGCACCCGGGGAGGTGTCAGCGCCTGATACGACCGGAAAGCGTCCTTGCGCTGCTGGATGAGCCGGTGATCCACCTGGTTCGAGCGCACGACGTCATGGAACTCCTGGAACGTGAGGTAGAAGACGTCCTCCCTCTCGGCGAGCACACCGGCCTGCACCAGGCGCTCGGCCTCCTCCAGCAAGGCCTGCTTGTAGACGAAGTAGCGGCTGACGATGCCGTACTTCGGGTACTCCCGGTAGCCGATGAAGGTCCGGACCCGGTCGATCATCCGCTTGGCCTCGTCCGCCTTCCGCTCCCCGTCCGGCAGGGCCAGCAGGCGTGACAGCACATCCAGTTCCTTCTTCCGCGCATCCAGGCGCCCTTCCTCGAAGCGCCGTTCCGCGGCACCCGGCTCGAAGTTCCTGACGTTGTCGAGGATCACGGGTACGAGCGTGGTGGGGCGCTCGCGCCAGCGCGGCCTCGTGATGTCGATCTCGCCGACGCAGCGCATGCCGTACCGGTCGAGGTAGCCCTCGATGGCGTCGCGTGCCTCGGTCCCGCCCGGGAGCTTCGCCAGCTCGTCCAGGAAGCTCTCGTCCTCGACGCCCCGCAGGAAGGCGACCACCTCCGCATGCGGGCGGATGACGTCCGCGACGTCGAGCAGCGCAAGACCCATCTGCGAAGTGACGTTGCCGGGCGCGGACAGCGTGAGCGTGTCGGCCGCGTTCTTCTCGCCGAGCCACTCGTGCAGCTTGTCGTTGAGCCACCACGTGGCCTCCATCCCCGCCATGATCACCTGAAGGTTCAGCGGATCACCGAGGACCCGCTTGTGCTCCTCGAAGGCCTCCAGCAGAAAGTCGAACAGCGCCGGCCCGGTCTTCGTCCGGATGTCGCGCTCCAGGGCGGCGACGGACTTCTGGCTGCGTTCGATCAGCTCGGTGACGATGGCCGGATCGGTCTCGACGGAGGCGGAGGCGCCGCGGGCCGGCGGCCCGCCGGGTGCCCCGTCCGGGAGTGACGGGACGAAGCCGTCGCGGTCCAGGACGGTCTGCAGCGCGTCCCTGATCAGCGGATCGGACCTCCCCATGAGGTCCAGGAGGCCGGCGCGGCTCGCGGGCGAAGCCAAGCGCCCGGTGACGTCGACGAACAGCCTCCCGCCGGCGTCGTGCATCCGCACCATGGCCGTCAGCTGCCACATGGAGAGCCCCAGGGGCTTCATGGGGTCGGTCATCATCTGCTGATGACCGACGGAGACGTACACGTGGTTCTCCTGGTCATCTGTCTCAGGGACGGGGAACAGCGTCGTGATCGGCCGGCTCTGAACGATCTGGAAGTCGCCGTCGGCCAGGCACCATTCGATGTCCTGCGGGCGGCCGAAGTACGCCTCGATCCGCCGCCCGAGCCGCACGAGCCGAACCACCTGTGCGTGCGTCAGCGCCGGCTGCTCCTGCCGCTGCGCGTCGATCGCGACTTCCCGCGTACCGCCACCCGGCAGGGCCTGAACGGCGCGGGGCTTGGCAGCGATCGCCTCGGCGACGACTTCGCCGTCCCGCACCTTGAACACGTCCGGGTTCACCAGACCGGAGACCAGTGCCTCGCCGAGGCCGAAGCCGGCGTCCACGGTGGCGACCTTCCGGTTGCCCGTCACGGGGTCGGCCGTGAACAGGATGCCGGCAGCCTGCGGGAGGACCATCTGCTGCACGACCACGGACATGTGAACCGTACGGTGGTCGATGCCGTTCCGCCGGCGGTAGGTGACGGCACGCTCGGTGAACAGCGAGGCCCAGCACCGGCTCACGTGCTGAAGGATCGCCGTCGGCCCCACGACGTTCAGATACGTGTCCTGCTGACCGGCGAAGGAGGCCGTCGGCAAGTCCTCCGCCGTCGCGCTGGACCGGACGGCGTAGGCGGCCTGCTCGCCGTTCCGGACGAGCGCACGCGTGATCTGTGCCGCGAGATCGCCGGGGATGGCGATGTCCTCGATGGTCCGGCGGATCTGCGCGCTGAGCGTCCGGATCGCCTCCCGATCGCCCAGGGGCAGGCGGGACAGCTCCTCGAGCCGATCGTCGATCGACGGCGCTTCCGCCATGATCCGCCGGAAGGCGTCCGTCGTCACGCAGAAGCCGGCCGGCACGTGGATGCCGGCGATACGCGACAGCCGGCCCAGGTTCGCGCCCTTGCCGCCGACCGCGCCGACCTGCCTTTCGTCGACCTCTCGAAGATCCAACACGTACTGCTCGGTCATTGACCCTCCCACTGCTGCTTCGACGGCACCTCACCCCCGTACGTCGGCTACGACACACACGTCGCGCCCCGTTTCCGCAGGTTGTGGGCTCGGCCGACGATTCTGCGCCAGGACCCGGGCCTTGCCGCAAGCCCCCCAGTGCGCTATAAGTTGAGAGTGGCGAGGAGAGGGATCTCCTCGCCTTTGGCATTGGTCATCCGCTCGTCCCATCGAGGGGTGAGTGCAGCGCTGTTCGTGAGCTTCTTCCAATCAAGCGTTCTGCTGTCGGCCAAGACTGTCGCGGCTGCGACGGCATGGGCGACAGGATCGTCACATGCAGCCGATCTTCGTTCTCGTGCACAGTCCGTCCGTGGGCCCCTCGACCTGGCACCCTGTGGCCGAACACCTGACGGCGGCGGGATACCAGGTACGGGTGCCGTCCCTGCTGAACGTAGGCGCCGGTGCTCCGCCCTTCTGGCCCCGCGTCGTCAACGCCGTCCGCGACGAGGTCCGGCAGATCCCGGCCGGCAGCCCCGTAACCTTGGTCGCACACAGTAACGCCGGCCTGTTCCTTCCGGCGATCCGCTCGGGCCTCGACCATCCGGTGGCCGACTCGATCTTCGTCGATGCCGCGCTGCCGGCCCGGATCGGCTCAACCCCCGTCGCCTCACCGGAGTTTCTGGAGTGGCTCCGCCCGATGGCGGTGAACGGCAGGCTGCCGCGCTGGACCGACTGGTGGGACGAGGCAGACGTCGCGCCTATGTTCGCCGGTTCGGTGGTGCGACAGGCGGTCGTCGAGGAGCAGCCCACCCTGCCGCTCTCCTACTACGAGCAGCACATCCCGGTCCCTGGCGGCTGGGACGACCATGCCTGCTCCTACTTGCTGTTCGGCCCTCCGTATGACGACCCTGCCGTCGAGGCGCGCGAACGCGGCTGGCGTGTGGCACACCTGCCCGGGGCACACCTCCATCAGATCATCGATCCCGCCGGCACAGCCCGGCACCTCGTCGAGCTCGCCACTACGACCTGATCCACTTCCGGCTCGAACTCCGATGGCACGAGCTCAGCGCTCCTCCACGGCGGTCACGGGCACAACGGGCCCGTGTCCGAGACGGTGCAGCTCACCTGCCAGGCGGTCCACGCGCCGCTGGAGCAGCGCAGCCGGAACCAGTAGTTGCCGTCGCTGCCGATGGCCGCGATGGTGAAGGTCGAGAGGCTGCCTTGCAGATGGTCGATCTGGATCCGGCTCCTCACCCATCCGCCCATGGACACCCATCGCGTACCCGGACAGCGCCCGGGCGGCGGCCGGCGCACGCGGACCGGTCGGGCCTCACATGCCCGTGGTGCCCTGGCCGAGCGCGGCGAGTGCGGTGGCGGCCTCGGCCTGTCGCGGGCTCCTCAGCACGGCGAGGCCGTCACGGGCGACGAGCAGCGTCTCCCGGGCCTCCGGGTGGCCGGTGGCGCCGAGCACCTGACCCAGGTCGAGCCGAGCCTGTTCGGCCCAGGATGGCATCTGCGCGGCCTCGAAGAAGGCCAGGGCCTGCCGGAGCGACGGCTCGGCCTCGTGCCAGCGCTCCAGGGCCGCCAGGTCGTTGCCGATCTGCTGTCGGTGGACAGCGTGATAGAACGCGATCAGCTCGTCCGCCCGGCCCGGGACACCGGCCCGGCAGATCTGTTCGCCGCGGCGGTGGATGTCCAGGGCCTCCGCCGCCCGGCCGATCTGGCGCAGCAGGGTGCCGAGGGCGTTGAGGATCGACAGCTCGGCCAGCCTTGCCTGCGGGGAGCCCAGCGAGGCGAGGCAGCCGGCCGCCTCACGCAGTCGCGTGTGTGCCTCTTCCAACCGGCCCAGCCGCTGGAGTGCCCCTGCGCCGTAGCCGAGTGCCCAGCCCTGCTGGAGCCCGTCCTCGCTGTCGCGGGCCGCTGCCAGCGCGGCGTCGGCGGACACCAGGGCGGCCCGGGGGTCGTGCGCGCAGAGGAAGACGCGGACGCCCCAGAGCGGCGGCCTCCTCCAGTCCCGCCGCCTCGTCCTCGTCCAGCCCCAGCGCTTCGGCCAGAGCCTGAACCGTACGGCGCTGCGGCCCTCGGGTACGCCCGCGTTCCATGTCGGCCAGCGCCCTGACGCTGACCCCGGCCGCATGCGACAGCGCCTCCTGGCTCAGTCCGGCACGAGCCCGCAGGAGGCGCAGCCGCTGCCCGAAGTCCTCCGTGGAAGGCGTGCCACCGCGCACCGTCGACGTCCTCGATCATCCGGCTCGTCCGAGCGCGAGCCCCCCGGCAGAAGTATGGCCACGGTACTTCTGCCGGTGGAACCGCCTGGGATGCGAGGGCCGTTGGTGTTCGACTGAGAACAGGCGCGGGACGCCTTCCCCCCAGACGGATGGAGTCCGGGCGGCCGATCCCCAACGGGAGGAGCCGCCGGAGCACGGACCCTGTGCGGGCCGGGGCGTGGCGACAGACCACCCGACGTCGAGCGACCACCGAAGACGCACGACGCGACGATCATGAAACGGGGCGACCTCACATGAACAGCAGCGATGAGCAGACCAGCGCAATCTCCAGGCGGAGCGTCCTGGCGGCGGGTGCACTGACCGCCGCCGCCGTCGCCTACCAGGCGGGCCGGGCCCCCGCGGCGTCCGCCGCCGCCAAACCCGCCATCTTCTACGCCCCTCACCAGGACGACGACGCGATCGGTCTGGCCGGATCGATCCTGGAACACAAGGCGGCGGGCCGGCCCGTCTACCTCGTACTGGTGAGCAATGGCAGGAACCCCGATCTGGCCCAGCTCATGAACACCGACCCCTGCCCCCTGACCACTTGGGACAGCCCGCACCCGTGCGCCGCGGGCGGCAGGCACAACCTGTCCTGGCCGACCGACGGAACCACCAAGGTCGTCGCCGCCCGGACGGCCGAGTTCATGGCCTCCGCGAAGGCACTGGGCGTGGACAAGGTCATCAACTTCAAGGTCGTGGACGACGGGTTCGCCAGCGTGTCCGCCTACAACAAACTCGTCGACCGGATCGAGGCGAAGGTCAGGGCACTCGCCGCGCAGTACCCCGGCGCGTCGCACAAGTTCACGGCCGGCTGGCTGGAGCGCACCGAGACCCACAAGGCGTGCAGCGACGTGGCCTACCGCCTGATGAACGACCGCACGATCTCCGACGTGCGCTTCAACCACGTCTACGCCTACGGGCGCCCCCGGGAGCAGCGCGCGGACGGCGCGGCATACGTGCTCGACATCCCGAGCTCGCACATGAACACCAAGCGCATCGCGATGTACGCCTACAACACGTGGGACCCGAGCCGGAACCTGTATGCCCTCGGCTATCACAGCGTCCCCGAACTGCTGGAGGCCGCGCACGCCGACCCCCGCGAGTTCGTGTACACCCTGCCGTCCGACTACCGGCCGGGCAAGGGCAACTGAGAACCGCACAACGCCACCAGGACGACCTCGGCCGACGGCACGAGCCGCGGCCCCGCACCAATCACGGGGAACTCTCCATGAACATCCCGCGTCACCACTTCACGCTGCTCGCCACCGCGGGCACCGCCCTTGCCCTGTCCCTCACCGCCTGCCAGAGCGACGCGCCCACCAAGTCGGCCCCCGCGGCGACCTCCTCGGCGACCGGGACGGCGACGGACGACGGACAGACCAGCGCGTCCGGAACGACGGGCTCGAGCGATCCGGCGCGCTCGACGGCATCGAAGAGCTCGACGGACCGCACCGACAGCGGCGGCTCCGCGGGCTCGACAGGTGAGCAGGCGACCGCCGCCACCCGGGTCTGCACCGCGCGGGACGTCACCGTCACCGCCGCCACACAGGGTGGTGCTCCCCACACCCACCTCGTCCTCACGGCGAGGAACACCTCCGGTCACTCCTGCCGGCTCGCGGGCGCGCCGCACATCCAGTTCCTGGAGAGTCACAAGCAGGACGTCCCGGTCGTCGCCAAGAGCAAGCCGGCCGCGCCGGTCGTGCTCACGGCGGGAGCTCCTGCGTACGCCCTCGTGAAGTTGTCGGACGGCGGAGTCGACGAGGACAACGAGCCCGTGTCGGCGTTCTCCGTCATGCTGGAGGGCGACTCCAAGGTCATCGCCGTCACCGCGCCCGGCAGCGGCGGCATCGCCGTCGACCCGGCGAAGGCCCTCACCGGCTACTGGACCCCCGAACTCCGCAACGGCGCGGACGATTTCTGAGACACGCCGCGGGGCATGACATCAGCCCGGAGCACCCCGGCGTCGCGGACACCACGGCAGGCCCAGACCCAGACCAGGACCGGCGTGACCGCCGCTGCCGGGCCGCCCTCCACCTGGCCGCCATCTTCGTCCGGACACGGCGCTGACGACCAGAGAGACGTGACCCGGTGCCGTGCCGGGCGTCGCGAGCCGGTGAACCTTTCCGGCCACAGGACTAGGCACCATCGTCCGGGGCGGATGCCCGGACCGTGCGGCGGAAGGCGGCCCGGTAGGCGCTCGGGCGATGGCCGGTGTGGCGGGCGAAGAGGGCGGCGAAGGTGCCGGGGTCCTGGTAGCCGACGGCCGCGGCGACGGCGGCGACGGTGCGGTCGGTGGTCTCCAGAAGGTGGCGGGCGCGGCGGACCCTGGAGGCCTGCAGATGGGCCAGCGGACTGCGGCCGGTCTCCTCGGCGAAGCGGCGCAGCAGCGTGCGGGTGCTGACTTGGAAGGTGACCGCGAGCGTGGCGAGGTCGTACCGCTCGGCGAGGTTCTGGTCGAGCTGCCGCATGATCCGCTGGGAGAACTCCTGTCCGGGCTGGGGGAGGAGCCGCGGGTCGACGTATGGAGTCTGGGAGGTCCGCGCATCGTCGACGAGGGTCAACCGTGCTGTAGTGCGGGCGACTTGGGCGCCGTTGTGCCGGCGGATCAGGTCCAGCGCGAAGTCGTACATGGCGCTGAAGGCGGCCGTGGTGGTCACCCCCCTGTCGGTGACGACCAGGTGCTGGGGCCGTACGTCGGCGTCCGGGCAGCGGCCGGCCAGTTCGGCGGCGTACAGCCAGGAGGTGGTGGCCCGGCGCCCGTCGAGGAGCCCGGCCCGGGCGAGCAGGAACGAGCCGACGCACAGGGAGACGACGGCGGTACCGGCGGCGGCCTGCGCGCGGATCGCCGCGATTTCGGGGGCGAGCCGGGAGAGACATGCGTCGAGATCCGTGTCCGGGCGTAGTTCGAAGCCGGGGACCACGAGGACGTCGACCTCGCGCAGGGGACGCACGTCCAGGCCGGCGCCGCCCGAGGCGGTGACCCGGCGGCGGGGCGAGACGATCGACACCCGGTAGCCGGGCTTGTCCGGTCCGGCGACATGCCCGGCCATCGTCAACAGGTCAGGGACGCCGAACACTTCGGACGCGAAGCAGCCCGGGTATGCCAGGATCCCGACCCGCAGCGCACCCGGTGCCGCGCACGGACCCGCATCGTTCCGTGTTTGCCGCGCCGCCGCCTCAGCCATTGCTTCTGTACCCCCTGGTGCTTCCGGCTTCGGGGCGCCGTCCGAGTAACGCCCGCCCTTCCGTTGCGCGTGGCGAGATTACCTCTGGCCTTGGCGATCCCGCCTCTCACCCGGCGACCGGCCCCGGGACCAGGCTGGCACCATGAGCGACGACGACCCGATCACGGACTTCACCCGCCGGAGCGTGGCCGTGGAGGGAGTGGAGAAGACGGTGTACGTGGCCGGGGCCGGGCCCGCGGTCGTGGTGCTGCCCGAGATGCCGGGCATCAGTCCCGACGTCCTGCGGCTCGCGCGCTGGGTGCGCGACGCGGGCTTCACCGTCCATGCGCCCTCCCTGTTCGGGACGGACGGCGCCTTCCCCACAGTCGAAGGCGGCCGGGAGGTGGTCCGCCGCGCCTGTGTCAGCGCGGAGTTCCGCGCGTTCGCCGGGGGCGGCACCAGCCCGGTGACGGTCTGGCTGCGCGGCCTTGCGCGCCGGGCCCACGCCGAGTGCGGGGGGCCGGGGGTGGGCGCGATCGGCCTGTGCTTCACCGGCAACTTCGCCCTCACCATGGCGCTGGAGCCGGCGGTGATCGCCCCGGTGGTCAACCACCCGTCGTTGCCGCTCGACGACCCCGGCGGGCTCGAACTCGACGAGGCGGACGCGCGCGCGGTGAGCGACCGGCTCGACCGCGACGGACTCACCGTCCTCGCCTACCGCTTCGAAGGCGACCGCTGGTGCACCGGGCAGCGCTTCGCCGCCTACCGGAAGCTGCTCGGCCAAGCCTTCGACGGGCGCGTCCTCCCGGACAGCGCCGCGAACCCTGCCCCGCCGCCCTTCTTCGCCGACGTGGTCGGCACCCCGCACAGCGTCGTCACCGCCCATCTCGTCGACGAGGCCGGCCACCCCACGGTCCGGGCCCGCGACGAGATCCTCGCCTTCCTCACCGACCGCCTGCACCCGCGGGGGAACCGACCGCTGCCCGCCACCTGAGCGGCTCGAACCGCCCTGGTGACGTGCCTCCTCCAAAAGAGCGAATCGCCTGACGCGCGCGGCCCGCGCACCGGGGCGGCTCAGCGCAGTACGGCCGCCAGCAGGTCGGTGCCCAGCGTCGTCAGGTCGGGCAGGTTGAGGGTGTGGCGGACGTAGCGGCCCTGCCGTCGGGCTGTGAGGAGGCCCGCGCGGCGAAGGACGGCCAGATGGCGGGAGACCTCCGGGAGTGAGAGCTCCCAGGCGTGGGCCAGCTCGCCGGTCGTGTGCGGGCCGCGCGCCAGGGTGCGCAACAGCCGCATCCGTACCGGATGGGCGAGCGCCTCCAGCCGTAGCGTCATCGTTTCCAGCGGTACCGGCTCCGACGGACACGGCTCGACCACGGGGTACTGCACCACCGGATGCCACCCGGGCGCGTGGACCGCCACCAGGTGCGGGCGGCCGAAGACACTGGGGATGAAGGTGACCCCGCTGCCGCGGGCGGCGGTCGCCTTGTCCTGCAGCTTGTCCACGACGATGCAGTCGCCGTCCGGTGCGAGGGTGACCGCGCCGGAGACCGAGGCGAGCGCCGCCCCGACGCCCTCGCGCTTCAGCAGGTCGTTCTTCAGCCGCAGGTCGGTGGCGAGTCGCACGGTGATGCCCGCCCAGGCGGCGTCGAAGAACGCCGCTGCGCACTGTTCCAGGGTTCGACGCACCCGCGCCCGCACCGCGGTGGGGTCCGCGAGCAGTCGTTCCGCGAAGGCCTCCTGCAGTGCGCCCCGGGCCTGTGCCACGTCCAGGGCGCGCTCGCGCGCGGTCGGGTCGGTGAGTGGAGATCTCCCGGCGAAGTGAACCCGGTTGCTGCCGCACGTGGTGACGAGTGCGGCGGTCACATACCTTTCGTCGTCGATCCGGTCCACGTCGTCCAGTTCCTCGGCGAGGGTCGGCCGGGGCCGGCCGGGGATCAGGAAGTCGGCCTGTGAGGAACGCCAGAGGAACTCCGCCTCCCTGAGCCGATCGGCCAGCTCCGGTGGCAACCCGGCCCAGACGTCCCCGGCCCAGCCGGCGAGCCGCGGGTGATGCGCGGGTTCGGCCAGCACGTGCAGCATCGCGGTCAGTTCGGCCAGCGGGGAGGCGGCGAACCGCACCCGTTCGGCCGGCAGACCGCTGATGTCGATCCTCAGCGTCATCCCGTCATCATCTCGGCCCGGACGGCCGTCGCCGCCGTCGGTTGACGGTTTCCGTCAACCGACGTGACCGGCGGTTCGGTTGTCCGCAGTGTCTGACGCCATGGCAACCACCACCAAGATCCGTCCCCGCGCCCTCGTCCGCGCGTCCGGAGGCCCCCGCTATGCCGTCGCCCTGGCCGTGGACGCGCTCGGCACCGGACTGCTGCGGCCGTTCCTGCTGCTGTACGGGGTGACGGTGCTGAGGCTGTCCGCGCCGGTCACCGGCACCGCCATGACGGCCGGAGTGGTCGCGGGTCTGGTGTGCGTGCCCGCGGTGGGCCGATGGCTGGACCTGGGCGCACGCAGCACGGTCGTGGCGGCGTCGATGCTGGTACGGGTGCTCGGCGTGGCACTGCTGCTGGCCACCCCGGCGGAGCATGTCTGGCCGTTCGCCGCGGCGGCTCTCTTCCTCGGCATCGGCAACCAGGCCTGGCCGGCCGCCCACGCGGCTCTCGTGGCCACGGTCGCCCACGGCCGGGAACGCGACACCGCGCTCGCGGCGGGCCGCGCCCTGCGCAACGCCGCACTGGGCGTGGGCGCGCTCGTCGCCACGGTGACTCTGGCGGGCGGCACCACCGCCTTGCGGGCGCTGGCAGCCGTCACCGGGCTCGCCTACCTCGCCGCGGCGGTACTGGCCTGGTCGGTCCGGCTGCAGGCGCGTCGTCCGGACGCCACCCCGGGTAGAGAGGCTGGTGACTTTCCCGCGCCCCGGATGCGCGCGCTGCTCGCCGCCAACGTCGTGTACGCCTTCTGCCTCAACGTCCCCGAGATCGCGCTTCCCCTCATCCTGGTGACACAGTTGCACGCGTCCCCGGTGTGGTCGGCGGCGATCTTCGTGGGCAACACGGTCCTGGTGGTCACCCTGCAGGTGCCGGTCACCTTGCTGATGTCCCGGTTCCCCCGGCGGACGGCGTTGGCTCTCGCCGGCGTGATACTCACCGTCTCCTACCTCGGCTTCCTCGCGGCCACCTCACTGGGCCACGGCTGGGGTGCCCCGGCCGTCGCCACGGTGGCCGTGGTCTGCACCGTCGGCGAGATCGTCTACGCCGGCAGCGCCACCGCGCTCGTCACCCACCTCGCCCCCGCCCATGCCCTGGGACGCGTACTGGCCCGCTTCGAACTCTCCACGGGCTTCGGCCTCGCCGTCTCCCCGGCCGCCATCACCGCCCTCGCGCCCCACGGCCCGACCGCCCTCTGGGGCAGCCTCGCCGCCGCGACGCTCCTGTCCGCCTCCGCCGTCGCCACCGAGGCACGAACGGCTCCCGGGCCCTGTACGAGGTCCTGCTGATGAGCCGCCGCATGCTCGTGCAAGCGCGACCGCGCCGCTCGGTGGTCCCTTCCTGGCTGATCGCCGACTTGTAGCAAGGTGTTGACACAAGTCCGCCGGGACGGCCATCTTGTACTCACCCATTGATACAAGCACTGGGTGCAAGTCGCTCTTTTACGGGGGTACTTCCATGGCTGATACCGACGTGAACACGGCACCGACCACCTCCCGAGGCGCGGCCGACCGCTACGCCCGATTTACGGGTTTGGCGGTGGGCGCCCTGGCCGCCTGCCTCCTGGCCCCGCTCCACGACGGTGACGGCGTGCTCTACGCCATCCCGGCGTTCGGACTGTGCGCCGTCGGCGGCGTGCTGCTGGGGGACGCGCTGACCGCGCCGGCCCGCAGCGGCGTCCGCGCCGCCAGCCTCACGCCACGCCGGGTACGCGACTATGTACCGCCCCGCATGACCGTGCTGCTGCTCGTTCTCGCGGTCGCCCTGTTGGCCCTGCTGGCGATCGCCGGCGCGGTGGCCACGCCGGACGACCTCGGGCGGGCGGGCCGTCAACTCACCCTCACCTGCGGGGGTGTGACCGAGGGGCGCGGCCCTTGGCCCGGGTTCTACTACGGTGTGCCCATACTGGCTGCCCTCGCAGTCGCCACGATCGCGTGCGGTTGGTCGCTGCGGCGGATCGCCACCCGGATCGGCGACGAGCGGTCGCGCCGCGACCGCTCGCTGGCGATCGTGGCCGCCTGGGGCATCGTCGTCTCCACCTCGCTGCTGGGCACGGCCTCGACGGCCGCGGGCGCCCTGTCGGAGATGACATGTGACGGCACCGCCGGCACCGTCGCCCACGCGATCCTCCTGCCCCTGGCAGTCGTCTCCCTGGTGACCGCGCCCTGGATGCTCTTCACCGTCTGCTCGCCCCGAGCGGCATGGTGGCACCGGACGAACCGAGGAGCGCGTCCGTGAGCGGCGCCGCCATTCGGGTCGACACGACCAAACCCGTCCCGCCCTACGAGCAGATCCGCGCCCAGCTCGCCGACCTGATCGGCACCGGCCGGCTGGCCGAGGGCGAGCGACTGCCGACGGTACGGCAACTGGCCGCGGACCTCGGCCTCGCGACAGGAACCGTGGCCCGCGCCTACCGCGAACTGGAGGCGGCCTCCCTGATCCGCACCCGCCGCGGCGCGGGAACACGGGTGGCTCCACCACCACCGGGCGCCCACCTCCGGGAACCACCCGAGCTGAGTGCGGGAGTACGGGACTTCGTCGCCTGGGCAGCCGCTCTGGGCTTCGAAGAGGACACCGTGCTGGCGGCCGTACGGCGTGCCTTCCAGGAGCGAGAGAGCTGAACCGTCCGTACGCGTGCCGGCGAGGCGACGTGGGGGAGCGGAGCAACTGGTGACGCTCCCCCCGGTGGCCCGTGGAAGTCACGCACCGCTCCGATAGCATGTTCGAGCTCGCGATGACTACTGTCATCGCTTTCCGTCCATTTAATCCATATCGAGCAAATCGGCTGACGAGTGATATCCAAAGCATCGCGGGTGTTTTCGCGAACAAACGGCAGAGCTGCGTTGGCGGCGTGCCGTCAACGGCGAGCCGTGCTGTGGGCCGTGGCGGGTGTGGCGGCTTTGGGAATCCTCATCACGCTTGAGATCTCCGCACGCCGCTACGGTCAGCCGGGGCCGATTACAGACCAGTTGAACGGCCTGGTATTCGCCCCGAAACCGGGACCGCTGTACGGCGGTATGGCGTTGATGATGGTGGTCCTCACCTGGCGGCAACGGTTCATCGCGGCTGGTGTCGCCATCGGCATCGACACCCTCTTCGTGCTGGTGCGGTGGGCGGTCGGCGCGAGGACAACCGAGGGCCACTTCTTCGGCAACGGCGCGTTGTGGGTGATGTTGGGCTGCGCGGTCATCGCCCTCACGCGCCGCACCGGCGCCGAACGCGTCCTGTTGCTGAAGGGCGTCGGTCTGGGCCTGCTGCTGGTGGCGGGCCGCAAGACCGGCGACACCTGGCTGCTCATCACCGCGAAGACCCGGCCGGCGGTGCTCGACCAGTACGTGGCGACCGCCGATCACGCGCTGGGCAACCCGTCGTGGCTGATGGGCCGGATCGTCAACGCCACCGACCCGATCGGCACCCACCTTCTCCACCTGGTCTACGCGCAGCTTGCGGTGGCCGCGGTCGTCGTCGCGCTGTACCAGCTGCGCAACGTGGCGGTCGAGCGCCGATTCCCACGCCATCATCTGGTGCGCACCTTCCTGGTGATCGGCCTCCTCGGGCCGGCCGTCTACATGATCTTCCCGGTGGTCGGGCCGGTGTTCGCCTACGGCCCAGGCGCCTCCGGCACCGGCGGCGTGCAGTGGGCGGTGGCCAATCTGTGGCCGGACACGCCGCCGACGATCAACACCCCGCACCCGGTGTCGTACGACGGGATCACCCCCCGCAACTGCATGCCCAGTCTGCACACCGCGTGGGCCACCGCGATATTCATTCATTCCCGCAAGGCCCCACGGATTCTGCGATCCGCGGGCACGTTCTGGCTGATCGCAACGCTCAGCGCAACGCTGGGATTCGGCTACCACTACGGCGTGGATCTCGTCGCCGGCGTGGTCTTCGCGCTCACGATCGAGGCGACGCTGCGCTCGCTCGACCGTGGCTGGGACCGCGCAGGAATCCAGCTGGTCAGCTACGGCTCTACGGTCTTCGCCGCGCTCCTGGTGTCGTACCGCTGTCTGCCGATGGAGATGGCCGGACATCCGTGGGTCTTCGGGCCACTTCTCCTTCTGGCAATGACGTCGGTGATCTACGGCTACGTACGGACCACCGAACTGTGGGAACCGACGGCCGCACCAACGCGGCAACCGGAACCGCAACTCGAACCAGTTTGAACCGTGCCGCATCAGGTTGCGGCCGAACCGGCCGCCATGGAGACCCCTCCGGCCCAGTACTCCAGCCGTAGATCGTTAGGTGCTCTGGTCTGGAGGCTGTCTGCCGCCGGCGGAAACTCAGGTGGCCTCGGTGCGCCGTCCGGGTAGAGTCGGGCAGTGCCCGAGCTGAAGCAGCTGCATGCTGGTCATGCCCCGGCGGTTCTGGCCTTTGAGCTGGCGAACCGCGCCTACTTCGCTGCCTCGGTCTCTGACCGCGGCGACGACTTCTTCGACCAGTTCACCGACCGGTACAACGCCTTGCTGGCTGAGCAGGAGGCCGGCATCTGCGCTTTCTACGTGCTCGTCGCCGAGGACAACTCGGTACTCGGCAGGTTCAACCTGGTCGACATCCAGAACCGCACCGCGGCACTTGGCTACCGGGTCGCGCAGCGCGTCGCCGGCCGCGGCGTGGCGACCACGACCGTTCGGGAGCTGTGCCGACTGGCGGCGACGCGGCACGGGCTGCGCACATTGCGGGCGGCCACCGCCCACGAGAATGCCGCGAGCCAGAAGGTGCTGTCCAAAGCCGGGTTCGTCCTGGTCGGCCCAGCCGACCCCGCTGACCTCGGCGGTAAGCCAGGCAGCTGGTATCAGCGCGGCTTGGTGCTCCAGCCGTAGTCCGCGATCCTGCTGGTGGACCGACTGCGGGGAGGTTGCGGCCACTGCTGATCATCGGTGTGTGAAGTCTGAAGATCTTGCGCCACTTCCGCAGGCGGTTGTGGGCTCCCTCCCACGAGCCGAAGTGCTCGGGCGGGTCCATCCACGGCGTCCCGGTGCGGTACTCGAACGCGATCGCGTCGATCACCTGCCGGTGATCGCGCCACCGCCCGCCCCGCTTCGCTGTCCGGTCCGGCAGCAACGGCTCGACGCGTGTCCACTGGGCGTCAGTCAACGACACACATCAACCAAGGATCAGATGATCCGAAGGAAACGGCCTAACTGGGCTGGGGCCTGTCTGACGGGCCGGGGTGTTGAGGATTTCCGTCATGCTTGGTGGAGGCACGCGACCGCACGCCCGAGCGTGAGCGGTGTGGCCAATGGCTGACGGGGCAGTCGGTTGAGCGAAAGGGCAGTGGACCTGCACGCCGCGGAGTATTTGGAGACTGAGATGGTCATCGGCATCGTGATCGCCGCTTGTGTAGTCCTGGCCGTGCTGGCCTTCCTGCTGCCGCGTCTGTCGCGGCACCCGCAAAACGGAGCCCAGCGTGGCCTGGGAGCCGGCTCGCGTGCCGGATCGAAGGCGCCCGGCATCCTGGGCCGCCTGCTGAGCAAGTCGTTCAGCTCCAGCTCGCGGGCAGTGGGCCGCAGCGGTACCGCCGGACGTCAGGCCCGGGGTCGTATGCCGTTCTGAGCCGGAGTCCACCGTGGTACCGGCCGATGGCGTGGTCGGCCGGCTCCCCGGCCGGGGCCCTTTTTGCGGGCCCCGGCCGCGTGCTGGTGAACTCGCCCGATCGTGGAATCCACGGACACGGCCCAGGTCAGGTCCCCATCCGCGTCAGCCTGGGCCATCAGCGCGCTGAACACCCGCTCCCAGGTGCCATCGACGGCCCACATGCAGCCGGTTGTAGACGCGCCGCCAGTTGCCGTACTTCTCGGGCAGATGGACCCACTGCGTTCCGGTCCTGGAACTTGAAGGCGATCGCGGCGATGTTCACCGACGGGTGGTTCATGGGCGTATGGAGTAGGCGGTTTCGTTTAGATCACTCGGTCGATGGACGGGTGTGCCGTTGACTGACGCCCAGTGGGTGCGATTCAAGCCGCTACTCCCGGACCGCGCGCCGAAGCGGGGCGGTCGCTGGCGGACAAGTGTGCCGACGGCATCGGCGGGACGTTTCAACGGCCCTGCTCGATCAGCGGACGGGCGTCCTCGCAACCGCCCCGCTACTGAGCAGGGCCATCTCGATGATCAAGGGCCGCTGGAGCGGACCCTACGTAAACATGCCTCCGGGTGTGCGAGCACGCTCGCTCGAGCCTTACGGAGCCTGAGTCTTATCAGGCCGATGGATCAGCGCAGTCCGGCGAAGAGGTCGTTCTCGGGTACGGCCGCGCCGGTGGTGTCCTGGACACGTACAAAGGTCTCGACGCCCATCAATTCGGTGAACCTTTCCTGGCCCATCCTGAGGAAGAAGATGTTCTCGCCCTGGCTGGCGTGGGCTGCCAGCGCATCGAACTTCTGACCGCCGAACGCGGTGGTGTCCACCCACGTGGTGATCTCATCGTCGGGGAGTCCGATCTCGGCCATCGCGGCGGCCTCGGCGGGATCCGGCTCCTGCCAGTCCGCGCCGAACTCGCGCATGACCTCCCCGAACCGCTGCATCATCGAGCGGGGCGCCGTCGTCCAGTACACCTTCGGTGTCAGCGCGGTCATGGTCAGCGCCGTCATCGTGATGCGGTTTGCCTGGATGTGGTCGGGGTGGCCGTAGAAGCCGTTCTCGTCGTAGGTGACGACGACATCGGGTTGGTAGCGGCGCAATAGTTCCGCGAGTCGGGCAGCGCCCTTCTCCACGGGGGTCTGCCAGAAGGATCCGGGGGCGTCGTTCGTCGGCCAGCCCATCATTCCGGAGTCGGCATAGTCCAGCATCTCCAGATGACTGACCTTCAGGATGCCGCAGCTCGACTCAAGTTCTTGACGCCGCATCAAGGCGACGGCTGCCGGATCGTGCCCGGGATCGCCCGGCTTGACACCCCCCGGTCCGTCACCGCAACTGCCGTCGGTACACGTCACGAGGACCGTGCGGATCCCCTCCGCCGCGTACCGCGCGAGGACACCTCCCGTTCCAGTGGCCTCATCGTCGGGGTGGGCGTGCACCGCCATGAGCGTCAAGGGCCGGTCATTCATGAAACATTCCTCCTGTGTGAAAACGCCTCGGTCCGAGTCTGCGGCAGGCGTGTAGGAGTCGCCCGGACATCGGATGACCGGGCGTTACCGCGGACCCGGGGGCCCGGATCGCGTCGGAGCGGACGATCTCTCAGCCCCTCTGCTCCCCGCCCGCGCGGCGCCGGTCCCTCGGCTGGTGCAACAGCGCCGGCCGGATCAGCTGTTCCCGCCGCGCACGAGAACTCCTGGGCTTTGGCACTCGCTCCCGTGCAGTTCACTTCCGGACTTGTCCGGAACCTTCACGAGTTCGCCGGCCCGGGCCCTGGCACGCCGGTTACCCCTGCTGGGCAAGATCCCGGCCCTGGCCGGCGTCCTCGGCTGTCGCAGGCACTGGCCCCAGATGCTGTTCGCCGACCGCAGCTACGACCACGACGAATACCGGCGTCTGTTCCGGCAGCGGGGCAGACGCCTCGTTATGGCCGAACGCGGCCGGCAGCACGGCACAGGCCTGGGCACGTTCCGCTCGCGCATCGAGCGGAAGATCTCTTGGCTCCATGTCCTCCGCCGCCTGCGAATCCGCTGGCAGCGACACCGACGACGACCACGAAGAGTGCGGCACGGCTGAGCTGGGAGCGCCACTGGCCGACCCGGCGGTTCAGAGCAACGCCGGTCAGTGGAGGTAATGCGTGCGTCCCTTGTCGTCGAGTTCGAAGGGGCCCTCCGGGATGATGCAGAACTCGTTGCCCTCAGGGTCAGCCATGACCAGGAACCCTCCGTCCGCGTACTGCTCCAGCCTGCGCCCGCCGAGCGCCTCGACCCGCTGCTGCTCGGTAGCTGGGTCAGGTGAGGTGATGTCGAAGTGCATGCGGTTCTTGACCGACTTGGGTTCAGCCGTCTGCTGGAAGCCCAAGCCCAGACCGTTCTCGCGCCGCAGCCATACGTACGGTCCGGTACGGCCTACGACCGGCCTGCCAAGCAGCTCGGACCAGAACGCGGCAAGCCGCTCAGGGTCGGTGGCATCGACGATGAGGGCATTGATGTGCATGGGTGAGTCCGCCATGTTCCGATCCTCTCAAGGCGAGAGCTGCCCAATTTGCCAGGCCGAGGAGGGCGCACGATGAGAGCGGCGGCGGCATCAACTTGCCGCACGACTTCGACCGCATCTGGGCCACCGGATCCTGGCGCACGACCCTGCGGGCGCTGCCCCGCCAGTCGCCCGGTGCCGGTCAGCAGGGCAGACGGAGGGTGACAGCAGCCCCGTTCCCCGCGTTCTCGGCGTGGGCGGTCCCGCCGTGAGCGGTGGCCACCGCGTGTGCGAAGACCAGTCCGAGTCCGGATCCGTCGCTGGTGCGGCTGGTCTCGGCGCGGGTGAAGCGGTCGAACGCCCGTGGCAGGAAGTCGGGTGTGAAGCCTGGGCCCTCGTCCGTGACGCACACACTCACCACGCCCTCGTGCACTGTCGCTGCGATGCGGACCGTGCCCTCTCCGTGCCGTAGGGCGTTGTCGACGAGGTTGCTGAGGGCCGGTCGTAGCCATCGGGCGTCGATGTCGACGCTCACGCGGGTGGTTTCGACGGCCAGGTGGCGCCCGGCGCGCTCCGCGGTAGGCCGGAGGCGGTGACGGCGGCGTCAGGAGTCGGCCCTGCGTTCGACCGTGACCTGAGACCTGAGACCTGAGACCTGAGACCTGAGACCTGAGACCTGCGGGCACAGGCGTGGGGGCGGTCCCGGTACCGGGACCGCCCCCACGCGCAGTTGGTGATCGCCGGTCAGGGCCGGTTCGTATCCTTGAGTGACTCCTTGGCCTCGCGGGCGTTGCCCGCCACCTCGGCTGCGTGGCCCTTGGCGACCAGGTTCTCGTTACCGGTGGCTCGTCCGACTGCCTGGGCAGCCTTCCCGACGGCCTGCTCGGCCTTGGCCCGGGCCTTCTCGCTGGCGGCCATGCTGCTCATCCTCCTCGGCTGTCGTGTGAGGTTCTGGCTCTTCGCATGTCCCCACTCGGTGTCGGCAAACCTTGGGCCAGAGACTTGCGCTAGGTGATCGTCAATGGGTGGCTGCGGTGCATCACATGCCGAAGAGGGGGAATTCTGCGTCGCGTGCGCGTGCCCTTCACTCCGTGGAAGTAACTTTCATTTTGTGTGCTTGTAGAGGCGAGATAAGGGCATCCGGTGGCCAGGAGGTTGATAACAATGGTTCCCCTGCTTCTGGTTCTTCTGCTGGCTCTGATCCTCTTCGGTGCGGGCTTCGCCCTGAAGGCACTGTGGTGGATCGCGGTGATCGTTCTGATCGCGTGGCTGCTGGGCTTCGTCGTCCGGTCCGCTGACGGCACAGGCCGCAAGGGCCGCTGGTACCGCTGGTAGGCGCAGTCCTCGGAGTGAGGAGCGCTGCTGGTAGCGGAGATTGACGTGGGGACCGGCCGGGGACGGCCGGGCCCCACGTCGTGGATGAGGGCACATTCCGTTCGGGCGGCGGGGATGGATCGGGCGCATCGAAGGTATGTGTGCCATGCATCGGCCCCGCGGAAGCCGCAGTGGAACCCTGCGCCTCCTATCTCTGCGGGGCCGATGCACCCTATGTGGCGCGTTGACCGCCCAGCTCGCGGCGAAGAACGGCCGCCCTCCTGACGGGGGTCGCCCCCTCCTCCGGCTCGTCCGGCGCGGTCCTCATGCACGAGCGCTGCGGAAGGTGGCCAGGCGGGGTGTGCGGGCGGCGTCAGCCGACGTTCTTGGTTCTGCTGACCCACTGCGACAGCGTGAGCCGTCCTGCCGTGGGAGCCGGCTTGCGACGAGAGAGCTGCGCGTGACTGCTCCCCGATCGGCCGTCGAGGTATCCGTGCTGGTCGCGCCGGGTTTCTCTGGTCAGGGAATGCCGCAGGAGAGAGAGATGCGGTGCCACGGCTGCGAGGCAGTCGTTCTCCTGGCGGTTCGCCACCGCTGTCCGGTCGCCATCAGTGATCCGGCTGGGAGCTTCAATCATGGTGAGACCTCCGTTCGCCATCCCACCTTCGCCCAGCGACAGCCCCTCGCGCGTCGTCCTCCCGCAGCGATTCCCGGGTACCACGGCTGCGGTACCCGGGACGCCCGCCTACAGCCGGGACAGACATGCCGGCACCCGCTTCGGAACGAGAGGCCCTGGTCATGGCACCGCACTGGCCAGGCCGCACTGGTAGGCGATGACCACGAGCTGGGCACGGTCGCGGGCCGCCAGCTTGGTCATGGCCCGGTTGACGTGGGTCTTCGCGGTCAACGGGCTGACGAACAAGTGCTCGGCGATGTCATCGTTCGACAGACCCAGGGCCACCAGAGCCACGACATCGCGTTCCCGTGGCGTCAGGCACTCCAGCCGCTCGTGCACCTCTCCCGGGCAAAGGTCCGGCTGCGCGAGGAAACGCCTGATCAGCGCGCCTGTCGCCGCGGGTGACAGCAGTGCATCACCGGCGGCGACCGTGCGGACGGCCTCGACCAGTTCCTCGGGGCGCGCACCCTTGCCCAGAAAGCCGCTCGCACCCGCGCGCAGCGCTTCGGCCACGTGCTCGTCGTCCTCGAAGGTGGTCAGGATGAGCACCTTCACCGCCGCGAGATCCTCGGACTCACTGATCAGCCGGGTGGCGTCGAGGCCGTCCATCTCCGGCATGCGGATGTCCATCAACACCACGTCCGGGTGCCGGGTCCGCGCCAGCTCCACCGCCTCGTGACCGTTGGCCGCTTCGCCCACCGTCTCCATGTCGCCGGTGGACTCGAACAGCATCTTGAAGGTGCCCCGCAGCAGGGCCTGGTCATCGGCAAGCAGTACGCGAATCGTCATGCCCGTCTCTCCTCGGTGTCTCGCTGATCAGCCGGCCGGGACGCAGCGGAAGGTCGGCCGTCACGCTGAAGCCGCCCTCAGGCCGCGGTCCCGCGTGCAGTCGGCCCCCGACCGTGGCCACCCGCTCCCGCATCCCGATCAGCCCGTGCCCGGTACCGGCAGGCGCAGGGTGATGGCGCGCGGTTCCCCCGTCGTCCTCAACGGTGATCGTCAACCGCTCGGGGTGGTGGTGCATGATCAGCCGGGCATGGTCGGCGCCGGCGTGCTTGCGCACGTTGGTCAGGGCCTCCTGAACGATGCGGTACGCGGTCAGGTCGACCGCCGGCGTCAGCGGGGCGGCGGTGCCGTGCCGGGTGTGGTCGACGGTCAGGCCGGCACGGGCGAAGGACGCCAGAAGCACCGGTATGTCAGCCAGCCCCGGCGCAGGGGTGCGCGGCGCGACCGGATCACCCGATTGCCTCAGCAGCCCCACGGTCACCCGTAGCTCGTCGAGCGCCGACCTGCTGGTGTCCCGGATGTCCTCCAAGGCGGTCAGCAGCTGTTCCGGTTGCCGCTTCGCGAGATGGGCGGCCACGCCTGCCTGGGCATTGATCAGTGCGATGTGGTGCGCGACGATGTCGTGCAACTCGCGTGCGATGCGCACACGTTCGGCCGCCACCCGTTGCTGCGCCTCCTGCTCACGCGTGCGTTCGGCGTGCGCCGCCCGTTCCTCCACGGCCGCCACATACGCGCGGCGGGAGCGGAGACCGTCACCGACAGCGGCCGGCAGCGCTGTCCAGGCCAGCAGTGCCACGTTGTCGGGGTTCAGCCATGAGCGAGGGGCGCACAGAATGGCGGCGCCCACCAGAATCGAGGCCGTGGTGGACGCGGTGATCCAGGTGGTACGCCGGTCGGTCAGAAGGGCGACAGTGTAGACGGACAGCAGAACCGGGCTGAGCACCAGCGGGCTCT
Source organism: Streptomyces sp. NPDC058145 (assembly GCF_042884245.1). Classification (NCBI taxonomy): domain Bacteria; kingdom Bacillati; phylum Actinomycetota; class Actinomycetes; order Kitasatosporales; family Streptomycetaceae; genus Streptomyces; species Streptomyces sp. NPDC058145. The sequence continues at coordinate 321,679 of NZ_JBHVUH010000010.1, forward strand.
CCCGGAACCCGAGGACCAGGAAGCTCACCCCGCAGCCGAGTGCGACGGCCAGTACGCCGATCGGGTGGCGGCGCCGCCGGACGAGTGAGGAGCAACCGACGCCCGCCAGTAGCACGGCAGTCCAGCGCAACGAGAAGCGGTGCTCGTGCGGTTCGATCGAGGCAGCCACCACGGACAGCAGGAACAGGACAGCCAGGCCCAGCGCGTCCACCACACCGGTCCGGGCCGGCGCGTGCCGACTTTTGCCGCTGATCACCACCATGCCCCCACCGTAGGGTCGGCCACGGGATCGAGCATTGCGTCGTCTGCCCCGCACACGACGTGTGAACGGGGGAGGGTGCGCTGGTGCAGTTACCCGTCACCAGTGTGCTCATCGGGCGGCTGGCACAGCCTTCACCGATGAAAGCATCCACCGGACGCCCAGGACGTTCGCGGGGGATGGGGGCTGCACATGCTGATGGCCGCGACGGTCAGATCGGCGGACAGGTGGGCGTCGAAACCGACGACTCCCGCCGCAACCGGATCTACCTGCGCAGACGCGGGGGCCGGGGCAACCATCCCGATCCCCGCGCGGACCGCGTCCGAAAGCGGCACAAGCTCCGATCCCGGGGCGGTCGGCCACCGAAGTTCGACAAGGTCGACTACCGCGAGCGTCCCGCCGCCGCCGGGATCAACCGTCTCAAGCGCCACCGGGCCGTGGTAAGGAGATGCGACAGGCTTGCCGTCCGCTACCAGGCGACCGTGCTGGTCGCAGTCCTCAACGAGTGGCTGCGACCAGCACTGATCCGATATGCCCCAGGCCGTGTTGCTAAGGAAGCTGGTGAGCCGGGTGCACCCCAGACTTCGACGTCGAGCAGCGTCATTCCCAGCACGGGCCACGCCTCCCGCCTGCGACGGTGCAGCCGCGTGGTGTCCATCTCGCTGCGTAAACTGTTGGCTCGTATGCCCGTCTGTGATGGCTACGCGCACACGGACGGTTTCCCGTTCGACCCGAAGGACTGAGCCGTGCCCGACCGACCTGAGATTGTCTGCATCTGCGGCTCTACCCGGTTCGTGGACGAGATGAGCGCGGCGAACCGTGATCTGACCTTCGCAGGTGTCATCGTCGTCGCGCCAGGCGTCTTCCTGCGCGCCGAGGATCACGAAGCAGACGAGTTGATCACCAACGAGCAGAAGACCGCGCTGGACGCCCTCCACCTGCGTAAGATCGACCTGGCTGACCGGGTTCTGGTCGTCAACCCAGGCGGGTATATCGGCGAGTCCACGAGCAGGGAGATCGCATACGCCCACGCCACCGGCAAGCCGATCTCGTTCACCGATCCCTCTTCCCGGGCGTGAAGGCCACGGGCCGCCCGCCTGTCGATCGACGCACGGTCGTCGAGGCGGCGGCGTGGCGGTTTCGCACCGGGGCGCCGTGGCGGGATCTGCCGGAGCGGTTCGGGAACTGGAACACGATCTACGAGAACTTCGATCGGTGGTCGAAGGCTGGGGCGTAGGCGCGGGTGCTCGAGCAGGTCCAGGCGATGGCCCACCGGGGCGGCGACGTCGACTGGATCGCGTCGATCGACTCCACGATCGTGCGCGTCCATCAGCACGGCGCGACCCTGCCACGGGACACAGGGGCGAGGTCGAACTACAAGAAGTTCGGTGATGAACCCGCTGATCACGCGATCGGCCGCTCCCGCGGCGGGCTGACGACCAAGTCGCACCTGGTCGCGGACGGCAAGGGACGGGTACTGGCGTTCATCCTTACCGGCGGCCAGGCCGCGGACACAACCATGCTGCCCGACACGCTCGACGAGATACGCGTCGCCGGTGCGACGGGGCGTCCGCGCAAGCGCCCGGACCGCCTGCTCGCGGACAAGGGCTACCCGTCACAGGCGAACCGGGCCTGGCTGCGCGAGCGTGGCATCGCCACGACAATCCCAGAACGCGACGACCAGATCGCTCACCGTCGCAAGCGGTCGGGCCGGCCGATCGACTTCGGCGATGAGCAGCGTCAGTGGTACCGGGGCCGCAACGTCGTAGAGCGGTGCTTCAACAAGCTGAAGCAGTGGCGCGGGATCGCGATGCGATCCGACAAGACCGCCCGCAACCACCACTCTGGCCAGTGCCTCGCGTGCCGAACTGCTGTTCGCCAAGCAGGTCGGAGAGGGCTTCTTCGGACAGTGGGCGAGGCGCTGGTCCTTGAGTCATGACATGTCCAACGTCCTTGGCTGCCCGTCAATTTCATGAACGCCGTAAGCCCGGCGCCCACTTCAGAACACACCCTAGGGAACGAGACGAGGGCGACGAGGTGAGGTGCGTTCACGGCTCGCCACCCTTGCTGCCCGGCTCGACGAGCTTGGACACCATCGCGAGGGCACTGCGTACTCCTACGCAGCGGTGCGTCACAGCACGTCGGCATCAGCCGTTGGCGGGTCGGGGTTGATATCGGAACGGAGGACGGTAACCGGAGGCTGGTCCGGCCAGGCGAACGCGTAGTGGGGATCGCCTCCGCGGCTCAGGCGTACGAATCGCAGGAGTTCACGGACGATGCCCGCATTGCCCATCGCCCAGCCGCTGCACGGTTCGAGGTCGCTCGGGGTGGCCCGGTGCTCGAAGTTGGACCAGCGGGCGCCGTCGATGTCCCGGATCGCACGGGCGACGAGGTCCGCGACGAGGACGTGGGCGAAGTCGTACGGGTCCTGCTGTTCTGCGATCCGGTCGCAGGCCAGGGCGAGAACGCCCGCGGTGCCGCAGCAGCGGCCGTTGTTGTCCCAGAAGCCGGGGCGCAACCGCTGGGGCAGGCCGGAGTGGAGGACCGTGTGCCAGCAGCGGTCGGCCAGGGCGGTCCAGACGGGGTCGGCCGTGACGTCCCGCAGCAGCCGGAAGACCTGGGCGTCGCCGGCTGGGCCGTGGCACCAGCCGTAGCTGACGGGATCGATCACATCGGGGCGGTACAGCGGAGTGGAATGCAGCACCAGAAAGCCCTCGGGCCCCGCTTCGTCACGCGCCACCACGTCAGCGGCTCCGGCCAGCGCCAGCTCGACCAGGTCCGCGCGGCCGGTGGCCTGGCCGACCCGGGCGAGAGCCAGGGCGATGCCGAGCGTGCCGTGCGAAACGTGATGCAGACGGGAATCGACACCCGTACGCCAGGCCCAGTGGACACCTGCCAGGGTCTGCTCAGCCGTCCGCAGATACGGCTCCACGGCGAGGACGGCAAGTTCGGCGTCGCCGGCCACGAGCGCGCCGAGGCCGATCCCCGCGTTGCCGCCCATCAGCTCGAACAGTTCGCCCCAGCGCAGCCCGTCGAAGCGTGACCGCACAAGTCCCAGCGCGCGGTCCGCGGCTGCGCCGGCGTCCGCGTCACCGAGTTCGTCGTTGACGGACCGCAGAACGAGCGCCATTCCAGTGCGACCGAAGTAGAGGGAGTCGTCGTCCATGCCGTCGACGGAGTCCGCGATGCTGCGGGCCGCGCGCAACGCGGTGTCGGCGTAGGAGTCGTCGCCGAAGTGCCGCCACGCCTCCAGGAGCACGGGAACGATCCCGGCCGTACCGCTGTAGAGAGTCGGAGTGAGCTCGTCGTCCGAGAGCCTGTCCGTCCAGGCGAGACCCCCGTCATCGGTCTCCCGCGCCGCCTCGGTCAGCCATCGCAGGCCCTCCACGGCGAGGTCCTCAACCTCGTCCACCGCCACGACCGTGGCTTCCGGTGCCGTCATGGACCCACTCTCGCATGATTTCCCGGACCCACCCAGGGGGAGGTGATCCTCCGCGGGGCGACACGAAACAGCGTCAGGCGGCGGGAGCTGAGGCCCCGTAGGGGGTTCGGCAGGACCCTGGGCACACCACTGACACGGCATGCTGTTCGGAGCCGGACCACAGCGCCGAAGCCGCCTGCATGTGCCGTGCCACATCGCCCGAGTTCGAAAGCCGGAACGCTCATGAAAGGCCCGTAGTGCGCCGAATCCCCACCTGCGTCCTGAGCAACGCCGCTCCACCCGCAGTCAGCAATGGCCATGCCGTGGACCGCTTTGTCGAGATCGGCTCGCTCACCAAAGTCATCACCGGCACCGCTCTGACCTTCATGGCCGAGGCAGGGATGCTCGGGCTCGAAGACCCCCTCGAGCGGTGGCTTCCGGCGACTCCCGGAACCGGGATCACGCTCCTCCATCTTGCTCAGCACACGTCCGGTCTTCCGCGTCTGCCACCTCGCCTCTCGCGTCGGGACCCGTACGCGAGGTTCGACCGTCGTGCTGTGCACCAGTTGCTGTACCGGCTCGACACCATCGTCACCCGCCCACCCGGCCGGCATGAGGAGTACTCCAACCTTGGTTACGCCATCCTCGGCGAAGCCCTGACCGCTGCGGCCGGCACCACCTATGAGGAGTTGGTGACCGAGTACGTCCTGCGTCCGCTGGCCATCACAGAAGTGACCGCAACTCCGGACCCGGGCAGCCGCCTACTGGCCCGAGGCCGCTTGGGAAACGTCCGAAATCCCTGGACGATGCATGGCGCGATCCTGCCCGCAGGGGGCCTGTGGGCCACCCCCCGTGCGGCCGCCGAACTCGTCGTACGACTATTGGTGGAACGCAGGTTGGGGGATCCCGCGCCATCCTGGCAAACGGCGGGCTCCCTGCGCTGGCACAATGGCGCGACGCGCGACGCCTCGCTGTTCGCCGGAGCAACACACGACGGTCACTGGGTCATGATCCACCGCCTCGGCGGAATACCCGAGGAAACGGACCAGGCAGGCATTGAGGTGCTGAGGCGAAGCCATGAAACTCTCGGCTAGGACTTGTCCGGCCGATCGTGTCGGGCTGCTCGGCGGTTACGGCCCGGGGATCTACCACTCGAAAGTGTGCGGCTGAGCTGCTCGTCGTTCGAGCACGGGCCGGGGTGATCTCACGCAGGGCAGGGCAGGGCAGGGCAGAGGCGTGAGGGCGGCCCGATAGCGGGACGCCCTCACGCGCCGAAACGGGACTCTGCAGCCACGCAGCGGTCAGCCGGTTGGTGGACGGGCCGTCCGGGCCGGCCGGATCCGGGGTGACGGTGACCCGTGGAACCGCTGCCCGGTCACCGCCTGGTCGCGACACCCGAACCTCGAACCGATCAGCCCCATCGGGATGAGAGGCGTTCTCGGGGGAGGAGGTGTCGCTGGACCGGCGAGAAAGGCTCAGTGGCGGATCCGCAGGCGGTCTCGCCACGAGGTGCGGCCGGTTTCGGCGTCGACCGGTTCGGGGGCCTGCTGAGCAGGGGTCGACTCCGGGAAGTATGCGCTGTCCTTGGGACGGTTTCGGTCCGTGGTCGAGCGGGGACGCGGGGCCGGCTCAAGGTGTGGAATGTGCTTGGAGCAGTGGACGTAGGCCTCCTCGACGGTGAGGTGCACCCACAGGTGAGGTTGGCGACCGGGCGCGGTGTCGGTCGGCAGATGCGGGTACCACGCGCGAAGCTCGTGGTCTGTGTACAGCCGGACCGTGCCGTTCACGTGCAGCCCTATGTGGTCATGGGTGAAGTCCATGAACAGCAAGCCGAGGTGGGGGTTTTCGGTCATGTTGCCCGCACTGGCCAGGACACCGTTGCCCCGGTATTCGGGGTAGGTCAGAGAGCGGTCGTCGGGGGAGACGCAGAAGCCCGGCGGTCCGGAGCGGAAGCTGGCGTCGCAGGCTCCCCGGATGTCGGCGGTCGACAGGAACACCATGCTCTGCCGGGCTATGAACTCCCTCATGGCGGGGGTCAGGTAGGGGTGTACCTGACGGTCGTAGAAGACGGCCGCCCGGTCGGTGGTGCCGAGCTGCTGCTGCAGCAGCCGTTCTCCGGAGGAGCCGGTCGTCTCGGGGCCGTTCACAGCTGGTCGGTCTCCTCGTCAGGCGGGGGCGGCCCCAACGGGGCGGTCAGCACGGGGGTGTCCCAGGGGTCGTAGTGGATGTGACGAGGCGGGACGCCGTGGCGCCGCAGGGCCTGCACGGCTTCACCCAGCATTTGCGGTGGGCCGCACAGGTACGCCTCATGCCGGTACCAGGGGCCGAATTCCGCCAGTACCTCGGGCAGCGTGCCCTCCAGCCCCACGATGCGCTCGTGGGAGACCGCTGCCCGAACGCGGAGCCAGTGGTAGCGCTGGGACATGCGCAGCATGTCATCGAGCCCGTACAGTTCGTCCGCCGTTCGGGCGCCGATGAACAGAGTGACTTCCCGTGCGTTACCGATGCCGTCCCGGGCCGCTTCCTCGATCAGGGCGCGAATCGGAGCAAGGCCGGTGCCGCCGGCCACGAAGAGCAGGTCCCGTTGCCGGGTTGGACGCAGGACCATGTCGCCTTCCGGCGGGCCGAGCCTGACTGGGTCTCCCGGACGAGCGTGGTGGACGAGCGCGTTGCTGACCTTTCCTCCTGGTACGGCACGTACGTGGAAGGTCAGCTCGGAACTGGGTCGTGGGGCGTGTGCGGGGGAGTACTGACGCCACAGTCTCGGTGCCCACGGCGTTTCGATGCTCACGTACTGGCCCGCCACGAACGGGTACGGCAGCTGTGGCTGGACGGTGATCTCGGCGATTCCGTGTCCGCGGTGCACGTGCCCGACGATGTCCGCGTCCCACACGGCCGGGCGGTCACGGGCGTCCTCCTCCGCGGCCCGGACCATCACCTCCGCGGCAGCGGTGTAGGCACGATGCCATGCCGCCGCCAGCGCCGGGCTCCATGCCGGGCCTGCGAAGTGGGCGAGGGCCTGCAGCAGGCATTCGCCGACGGCCGGGTAGTGAGCGCTTTGTGTGCCGAACTTGCGGTGGCCGCGTCCCAGACGGGAGCAGAACGCTATGAGGTTACCGGTGTCGTCGACCAGTTCCACGATGCGCAGCAGGGCGCGCACCAGACGTTCCCGCTGGACATCGAGCTCCGCCGGAAACAAGTCCCTGACCTGTGGGTAACGCGCGAAGAGGATGCTGTAGAAGTGCGCGGCCAGCTCGGCGACGTGAGGAGAGACGACCGCGAGGCTGGCCCGCACCAGCGCGACGTCCTCAGCACTGACAGCGGGCGGGGCGGTTGCGATGTGACCGGGTGCCGCAGGAGGAGCCGGGGGGGCTGTGCCGGCCCTGCTCCATCCGTCTGCCGGCCCAGGCGGTCTGTCGGGGTGCGAGGTGAGTTGCATGGACTCGAACCTGCCCGTCACCGTCGACCCCAGACGTGTTCCGCTGCCGAAGCGGCACGGACTTGAAGACAGGGCACTTCTTCCGCGAGTCGAACTCCTCCCCCCACCTCCCTCGCTCGTTCCCGCGCGGTGAACAGGACACCCGGTTGGGGCGAGTTGCGGCACTCTCTTCGTGCACTTCCCGGCGCCTGGCGATGTCGGCCCGACGCGGTCCGAGCCGGGGACGTCTGCATAAGAGCAGGGACGGGGGCCGGGCACTCTGCCACGGGTACCGCGGGATGGCTTTCGGCATGGCCCTCACCACATTGCGGCAGTGGTGCGACATGCGTGACGTCAGTGCGCTGGCGAGCGCTGTTTATGGAACTCACGTACCTTCTTCTCTCCACGCCGACACCCTCAACACGAGCGGGACGACGTCGTCAGACGATGGATCGAAACTGCCGAGAGCCCCCCGCACGCGTGAGCAGATGCCTACGCCGACAGCCCGGCTGCCTGGGACGGGCAACCGTCAGGCGCCCGTCACCCTAGCGTTCGAAGGCGTCGGCGAATGACCCAGGAGAGGGCGGCCACGGGATTTACGGGGTTACAGGGCGGTACGGGTTCCCAGGTCAGCGGTCCACTGTGACGATGTCGCGATCCAGTCGGGCAGCCCCAGGTGTCGCAAATCAGCTGGGTCAGCTGCTCCTCATAGGTCTCGTTCTGATGGTCCAGTGCGGCTGCCGTGATGAGAGGGGCCATCTCGTTGGGCCGGTATTCCCCGACATAGTCGGGATCCTCGTAGTCGATGCAGGACGATGTCTGGCCATCCTTGTAGTGATCCGCCTTGGGCCCATGGGCCTTGGCAACGCACGAGTTGGGAACGAACACCATCAGCTCAGCACCCTGGGAGCACAGCTCGCGGTAGTCGATCTCGTCGTAGTCGTCGCGGTTGAACATGTGGTGCACGATCACGCCCCACGCGCCGGGTGCCGGGTCGGTACCGTAGGCGAACGGCGGCCGGTGCTGCGCGGACAGACCCTTCTGCCATAGGTATTACGACGTCCAAAGACGAGTAGCGGGTGATGTGCGGGCACTCACGGTTCACCTGGCGCTGTTCCCGCCGGCTCATCGGTTCGTTTCCTGGGGAGGTGTCAGGGCATCCGAGTCCCATGAACCAAGGTGTCTTAACGCAAATCGCCTCCGAGGGCGGCGATGGCAACCCCGCCCTCGTTCCGGTGCTCTGCTTCCTTTTCGCCATGGGCCTGGTTCAGGTCGTACGCCCGCAACTGCTCTGGCGGTTGAACAGCCGCCTTCAGCGCGGCTGGGTGAAGAACCCTGCTGCCACCGAACCCACTGGCAAGGGCTATGCGATGCAGCGAGTGACCGGTGTGCTCTTCCTGGCCGTCGCCACCTGGATCCTTGTGCGGCAGATCTGACCCGGAACGGACGCCGGAGCCGGCCGCATCAGGTGTCCGTGGCCGTGGAGCCGGGGCTTGCGAAGCACGTGTGACGCAGTCGCCGGCCGGTTGCGGGCAGGTAGGGCAATCGAAGAAGAGAGGCCACGCATGCCACAGCAAGGTGATTCTCATGCCCCGCCCTCGTGGGCGACGCCGGGCAACCGATGGGGCCCACGGCTCTATTGGCCGATGCTCGGCGTAAGCATCGGCTTGCTGGTGTGGCGCCTGATCGATCACGATGCCGTGAGCCGCGTACTGCCGGCGGCGCTCCTGGTCCTGGTATGGGCCTCGCTACTGGCGGCCAACCGGGCCGGACGCAAGCGGACCAGGAGCCGGACAGACCGGTGACCAGGCTCGGCGCCTCGGGGCGCCACCCGGGCGGGCAGCCCTGATCGTTGTCACGCGCCGACTACTCGCACACGCCGGTCGGGTGCGGTGACGGGCGTGACCCGCATCCGGCGGGGGTCGTCCGGCCTCTGCCGACGCCTGGACCGCACCGGCGACCCATGTCGTACACGCTCCGTTCACCGTTCGGGCCGCGAGGTGTAATCGGGCGCTCCACAGGGGTCGCGAAGGTGGCTTTTCTGTTGCCTCAGCCTTGTCAGGAGCATGCGCCCGCGATGGACAGCCCGCCGCCAAGACCCGCCGAGAACCGCGGCCCCACCGGTCTCTCCGACCGGACGAGTTCCACCGGGGGGAGCCCAGCCCGTAACCCCTGGTGGGACAACACCAGGTTTGTGTCCGCCTCACTGATCGTGGTCCTGCACACCATGGGCAGCATCATGGACCGCTACGGCCCGCTGCACGCCTTCCATGTCGCGGCCTGGGCCTTCCGAGTCCCCGCCTTCGTGGTACTGGCCGGGGTGTTCAGCAGCGCCGGACCCCTCGGCCCGCGCCATCTGCGTACCCTGCTGCGCGGCATCGTGCTCCCCGCGCTCTTGTTCAGCCTGTTGTTCTCGGCGGAGTCGTATGCCCTCGGCTCGCCCTTCGTCCTGCACATCACCCAGCTTCCGTGGACCCTGTGGTTCCTGATGTCGCTGTTCTTCTGGAGGCTGCTGCTGCCGCTGGTGGCCCAACTGCGCCATCCGCTGTCGGTGACCACGGCCGTGGCACTCGCGGTCGGATACGTGGAGGAGTTGGGCCTGCAGTTCTCGGCCAGCCGGACTCTGGTGTACATGCCGCTGTTCTACTTCGGCTGGCGGCTGGGGCAAGGCATGTTCAGCAAGTGGTTCGAGAGCCGGTGGAGCCTCCCGGTGGCAGTGGCCGGAGTGCTTGCCGCCGGACTTGCGGCCTGGCAGTGGCACTGGGACATCCAGGGCACCTGGCTGTCGATGCGCCACGCCTACAGGGCCGACACCTCGCTTGGGATGGAGGGCGCCTGGCTGGTGCGGCTGGTCGTCCTGGCCTCGGCGGCGACGCTGGTGCTGTGCCTGCTGCGACTGATGCCGAAGCGGCGGGTGCCGCTCATATCCGCGCTCGGCGCGGGCGGCTTCACCGTCTACCTGCTGCATCCGCTAGTCATACTGCCGCTGCGGGAGAAGGGCCTGATCGAGCGGGCCGACACCACGCCGGAGCTGATCGCCCTGCTGCTGGGCGGCGTCCTGCTCACTGCGCTCCTCGCGTCACCGCCCGTGCGCCGTCTGGCTCAGCCGCTGACCCGGCCCCCGGTGGGCTGGCTGCTGGCCCCGGCGCCGGCCCCCACGCCCGCCCGGGCGTCGGCGGCCGTGCCGGAACCCGCGTCGCACGCTCTCCCGCAGCCCAAGCAGGCGCTTGGAGAAGACCTGCGTGTCACACCGTGAGGACCGTGACCGATGGCTCATGCAGGGGCACTACGCGGCGGCAGCGGTGACGGCGGGGCCGCACGCACGGCTCGCACGCGCCCCGGGGCGGGCCGCCGACGGCCGGCACGGGCGGACGCGGCGCCCGCTTGCGGATCGTGTCGGACGAACCTCTGCCCGAGCCCGCACGGTCCATGGTGACGAAGGAACCGCAGCGACACAGCGACGTGCCTCGAGACATGGCCTTTCCGGGCTCGAGTCCGGCCCTTCCCGCTGTTCGAGATCGGTGGCATGGGGGCTTCGCCAGCCCGGCGATACTGCCCCTATGAGCAGATACGCCGAGGTCATCGTGCTTGCCCTCTACGCGGACAAGGTCATGGAACCGCTGACGCGCGAGGACGAGGAGCGCAGCTGGCGCGGGCACTTCGTGCCGATCGAGAGCCAGTGGAGCGGCTCCTTCGGCTTCGGGTGGGCCATGGAGTTCGAGAGGGTGCGCGCACGGGGTGGGCTGCTGAAGGATCTGGAGTCGCTTGCGTGGCCCTACCCCGGAAGCGTGCAGGTGTTGATCCATGACCAGGACGACGACTGCTTCGGGCTGTGGATGCTTCACGACGGCAAGCTGGTCGAAGTCGACCTCCCGCGCACGCGACGGTTCCACCAGCCTGCGCCGCCGGACCAGAGTTTCGATCCCGATCCCGGAATGCTGTTGCGAACCGACCTGGACGGGGCCTTGCCCGAGCAGACTCCGAGAGAACTACGCGATCCGCGCCCCGCTTGGTGAGGCGCTGGGTGCGCGTGGCGGATGGGAGGTCCGGTGGACGCCGAGGACATGGTGCAAGACGCCATCGCCTGCGTGCTCGCTCCGCGTCCATCGAGTAGATGCTGCGTCTACCGGCCTTTGGTCAGCCGGGATCCTTCGGGGGTGCGGCGGTAGAGCACCGATCGGCCGGCTCGGGTGCGGGTGACGAGGCCGGCCCGGTGCAGTACGCCGAGGTGGTAGGAGACCGTGGCCGGGCTGAGGAAGTGACGTGCGGCCAACTGCGCGGTGGAGACCGGTTGTGCCAGCGCTGCGAGCAGTCCGGCGCGGGTGGGGCCGAGCAACTGGGCCGTCTCCGCGGAGGGAGACTGCGGGGCGGTGGCGCTGGCCATGGCTTTGTCACGGATGGGATAGACGAGCATGGGGGGCCGATTTTCGTCGCGTGTCGGGTCCACGGCCACGGCCGGGCGAGGCGCGACAAGCGACGGCACGACGACCACCAGGGGCACGCGCAACGCGATCCGGAATCGGCTCTCGACGCGCAGCGTGCCGTCAGCCCACTCGATCTCGGGATGTAAGGAGTTGAAGAGCTTCGCTGCTCCGTGCCCGGCCAGCACGCCGGCGCATCGGCCGACTTCCGCGTCGAGAATGGCCTTGGCGGCCTCCCAATGCGGGGCGAAGGCCAGCTCCCAGTAGCGCTGCATCTCCTCGGCGGCTTGCCGGGCCACGTGCGTACCGCCCCGCGCTATGGCCTGCTGCAGCACCGCCGACAGCTCGGAACCGGCGAGGGCGTTGCGCGGCCGCCCGTCGCGCAACGCCTCCAGCTCACTCAGGATGCGCTCGGGCGGGGTGGAGCGGACTCGCTGCAACTCCTCCTCGACGGTGGGGGAGGGGCGGGACGGGTACGGGTTGAGGAAGTCGGGCACGTATCCGGGTCCGTCCAGGGCCAGTTCGGACAGCAGCGGCAGCCGGGCCCGGCGCAGCACGCGTCGCGCGCGAGCGACCCATGGATCCGCATGGGGGGCCGGTTGAAGCCCCCAGGACAGCAGTGTGGCGACGACCTCGTGCAACGGCGAGACCGCGAAGCGGGAGCGGGCAAGGCCGGCGGCATCGACGGTGAGCTCGATCATGATCCTCCCGCTGTCTGGCCCTGCCGGCCCGACGGCCGTCCCTTCAAACCTGCTCGAATCGTGGCACGAAACCTCGCGGTGGCGGACCCGACCGGAGCAGAGTGGCGGCAAGTAATCGCATATGCCAACCGCCACACCGGACAAGTCGCTGCGCCGTGAACTGCAGGACGATGTCGGTGCCTTTCTGAGTCGTCCGATCAGACGGGGAACCCGTCAGTCGGCGCTGCCCCGGGGGAAGGCGTGCGCATCACCCCGGGTCATGGCCAGGGGTGACGCCGAAGACAAGTGGCCGGCAGCGGCCGTCGGCCCAGGGCGCACCGCACCTGCGGGTGGTGCGGTGGGTGGGTGGGTGAAGGACAGCGGCAAAGAGGCCCCGCGCTGGCCTCCGACCCGAGTCGCGTGATCCACCGTGTAGGGTGGTGTCACCGACGCGGGGTGGAGCAGCTCGGTAGCTCGCTGGGCTCATAACCCAGAGGTCGCAGGTTCAAATCCTGTCCCCGCTACCAGGAAGAAGGGGCCCGCAGCAGCGGGCCCCTTCTGCATTGGCTCTCACTGTTACCCGTGCCCCGTCGGGCAGGGGCCTGATCGCTGCGTGATCCCACGGAGGTGCCGGCCCTCATGCGGTGAGCGCTGTGACGGGTTGCTGCGGCGACCGGGCGGCGAATGCTGGATATCAGTGCTTGACGCCGTCGGTGCGGCGCTGCCTTCGGGCGGCCGAGTGGTTGGGCTTCTCACGCCTTGCCGTATGGCGGGCCTGGGGAACCTGCAGTTGGTTCGTGGTGCGGCCAGTGCGGGGCCGGGTCCTGTGCGAGCAGTGGTCGCAGCGCGCCGAGGACGGCGCCGATGCACACGTCGCGCAACTGGGTGCGGGTGCAGGTCTCGTGGGTCAGCCAGTCGACGCAGAGGACCTGGACGAAGACCAGCCAGCTCTTCAGGACGCCGGACACGGCCTCGCGGGCAGTCTCGTCCGCGAGGGGCAGTACGGCCAGCAGTCGCGCACGGAGCGCGTCCAGCTCGTTCGTCATGATCGTCTGAATCACCGGGTCCCCCGCGAGGACCCGGTTCGCGGTGAGGACGGCGTTGCGATTCGCCACGAAGTAGTCGAGGTGGACGTCCATACCCTGGGTCAGCTGATCCACCAGGGAGTCGGCGGGGTCGAACCGGGTCTCGGCGAGCAACTGGTCCGCCGCCTGCTGGTAAATGGCCGCGAAGAGGGCGTGCTTGCTGGGGAAGTGACGGTAGAGCAGGGCCCGGGAGACTCCGGCCTCTTCGGCGACCTGCTCCATCAGTACGTCGGCGTACGGGTGTGCGGCGAAGAGCCGTGCGCCGACGGCGAGGAGTTGGGTCCGGCGGGCAATGGGAGTGAGGCGTTGGCGAGAAGACACGCATGAAGCCTAGTTGACATGCGTCTACTAGTGCACTCACTGTAGTAGACGCATGTCAACTAGGCACCCGACGGCGTGGGGGAATGATGGCCAAGGCTCTGCGTGCACTCGCACAGCTGATGGGCTGGACTTGTGTGGCGATCGGTCTGTTCCATGTGGCACTGGGCAACGCGGCGATTCCGGGAGCCGGTTCCGCCGGCGCGACGGTCGACAGCTGGGGCCGGTTCATGGGGGCCAGCTTCGTCGGCTACGGGCTGGCCTGGCTCTGGGCCGCACGGCAGCGTCCGATCCCTGCTCGGGCGGTGCGGTGGCTGGCAGGTGTATTCCTGCTGGGCGGCGTGGGCCGGCTGCTCTCGCTCGCCCTGCACGGTTGGCCGCAGTGGTTCCAGACCGCGCTGGCGGTGATCGAGCTCGGCCTGCCGCCGGTCTTCTTCTGGCTGGCTGATGCGGAGGAGCGGGCGCCGCGTAGCGATGTGGAAGCCGTGCCCGCCGGCGGACGCGGCACCCTTCCTGAGTGAACGTGTGAGAACCGCTGCTTCGAGAAGCACGGTCAGCGCCAACTGCTCCCCGCGGGATGGTCCCAGACGCCGGATGAGATCCAGTGCGAGCTCGTTCTGCTCCCCGCACCCGTGGGAGGGGCCAGCCAGTCCGTAACGCCCCCCGGCCCCCCCGCCCCCGGCCGCCGGCAGACACCGTCGCGCGTCAGGACAGCCCCCCTTGAGCGACGTGAGCAGAAAGTCGGATAACCCGGAGGTGCCTCGGGTAGAAAGGACGCCGGGTGCCCTTATGAGGGCGCCCCTACCCACCAGCCGGGTCTGCCCGGCGAGAACGAAGGACGACAGCATGGCCAGCGGCACCGTGAAGTGGTTCAACGCCGAGAAGGGCTTCGGCTTCATCGCCCAGGACGGCGGCGGACCGGACGTCTTCGCGCACTACTCCAACATCGCCGGGAACGGTTACCGCGAGCTGGTGGAGGGGGAAAAGGTCACCTTCGAGGTGACACAGGGACAGAAGGGGCCTCAGGCGGAGAACATCGTCCGGGCCTGACGTCGGCACCCTGCCCCGTCCCGCGTGTGTAGAGTGGCGGTACCGACGACGCGGGGTGGAGCAGCTCGGTAGCTCGCTGGGCTCATAACCCAGAGGTCGCAGGTTCAAATCCTGTCCCCGCTACGAGATGGAAAAGGCCCGGTCATCCGGGCCTTTTCCATGCAGTCATGGCGCCGCATGTGCGATGTGCCGGTTTGGTTCGCCCGGCTTCGGCGGGCTGCCGGGTGCCGAGGACCGGGGTGCCGAAGAAGACGAGCCTGGGTTTCTTCGTGCGATCGGGCGTCGACCGGGCAAGCCAGTGGTGATGATGCCCGAGGGTGACTGGGAGCGAAGCCATCCGGTGCTCGGGTTCGATGTCGAGTCCGACCAGATGGTGCTGTTGGTGGAGCCGCGGGTCGGCTGACTGCCCCCGCCGGGCGCACTTCGTAGAAGGTGCCGTCGCGGAGCATGGCGAAGAGGACGTCAGCCCGTCGTCGCGCAAGGCAGAGCAATGCCTGGGTGTGGTGTGTGCCCCGGGCGATCTTCTTGGTCGTAGTAGGACTGCGAGGCCGGGCCGCCCAGGGCGGGACCCTTCAAGTCCGATCGACCACCTCGGACGGACTCGGTTGGAGATCGTTCCGGCGTCGGATCGGTGGCGGACTGGCTGCGATGTGCTGTCGTTTGAGCAACGGAATGAACTCGGCCTCGCGAACGACCGTCATCCAGCCGGGTCACTTGGTGATCATGGACGGATCTGCCCCGGATGGCGGTATCGGGAGCATGCCCGAGCGCACACCCCCTGGATGAAAGACACGCTGCTGCTCACCCCCTACCCTCTGCGCCGGGCCTGATTTGTTTCAGGTGGCCGAACATCGATCCCTGGGGGGACACATGAGCTGGTTCATTGCGGCGTTCAAGAAGTACGCCGTCTTCAAAGGCCGGGCGCGCCGCAAGGAATACTGGATGTTCACACTGGTCGTGTACGCCATCTATGGCGTGCTGGGCGGGCTCGCGGTTGCGACCCGCATGCCGACCCTTGCCGTCGGCTTCCTCATCGCCGTTCTCGTGTTCGCGCTGCCGACCTGGGCTGTGACGGTCCGTCGCCTGCACGACTCGGGCCTTTCCGGCTGGTTGGTCTTTATCGGGCTCGTCCCGACGATCGGCTTCGTCGCTCTGACGACCTTCTGCTGCACGAAGAGCAATGAGGGCGCGAACAAGTACGGCCCGAACCCGAAGGTGGTCCCGGCCGTCGCGTGACGCCGCGACGTCGGTATCCGCCGCTCCGGGGCCGCCGGGCCGGCGTGGCCCGGCGGCCCCGGCATCACCCGTTCGCCGATGTGCAGCCGTGTCCGCGCCCCCGTCGGGGAGGAGCCGCTCCCCACCGCGCCGCTCCTGGGGGGACTGGCTTCACCGGCCGCGCGCAGCGATCAGATCAATGCCGGCTGCGTGCGTCGGGTGGCTGCCCCGGGGAACCTGTGCTGCAAATGGAGAAAGGAACGTGTGGAGCGGTCATCCCGGCCGCGCAGGTCGCCGATGCGATGGTGCGCCGGGCTGCTATCGGATCCGTACCGGTGAGAGGGGCGAACTGATGAGTACCTCCGAGGAGAACGACACCCCGCAGGTCGACGAGGAGACGAGGGAGCGGTCCGCGGAGCAGCGGAATATCACCGCGCCCACCCCGCCGGACGTGCGTGCCAAGGGCGAGGCCGACGACACGGACCCGCCGGCGGCCGAGCCTGAAGCCCCCTAGGGCCTGTCGTCAAATTCCCGTCTGCCCCGCGACGTCTGGCACGCTCCCCCAGAGGGGGCACCCCCACTCGCCGCACCGGGCGAAAGCCCAAGTACGTCCAGTACGAGGACTTCCGCCCGGCACGCCGAGAGCACGCACCAGACGCCGCAGGGCCGCCCTTCGGGCGACGACGGGAATTTGACGACAGGCCCTAGGTGCTACGGGCGGTAGCGGCCCGTCGGAGGCGAGTTGCTTCCGGCGGGTGTGCCGCCCGGTCTCGGAACGCGCGGATTCCCGGGTGCTCGGGGAGGAACGGCCTAGTTCATCCGGCCCAGGGCGTTCCGTGCCCGCCGCACGTCCCGCAGCCGCTGTTCGTACGTGGCGCCGACGGCGAGCAGCAGTAGGCCGGCGAGTGCGGGAGGCGCCCAGCGGGGGAGGAGCCCGGTGATCTGTATCAGGTAGGGGGCCAGTTCGTGCAGCGCGTCCAGCACGAGCACCCCGCCGCCGAGCAGTAGCGGCGTCCGCAGCCGGTGCCGGGCGCCCACCAGGGTGACCAGCAGTGCCGCCGCGCCCAGCAGCCACGGGCGGGTGGCGTACGAGTCGGTCCAGGCGGTCGCGAGGCTCGGGATGAGCGTGGCGGCCAGACCGGGGCCGTACGCCACCCACGACGACGCCTGCGGATCCCGGCGCCGGCGCAGTGCGCCCATCACGAGCGCCGGGACGGACAACGGCACTGTGTACGCCTCCGGTGCCGTGACGCCCCAGGCCGCGAGGCGCGCCCAGGCGGCCAGAGCGAACAGCGCGGTGGCCGCGTAGGCGGCGGGGCGGCGGTCGGCTCGCACGGCCGTCCCGCTCGCGATCACCGCGGACAGGGACAGCACCAGGGAGAGCATCGCCGGATCGCTGACCGTCAGGGCGATCGCCAGGAGACCGGCGGCCGCACCCGTCACCTCGACCACCACGGTCGTCCGCGCGTCGGCGGCCCGTGCGGCGAACAGCGCGGCCACGGCCGGTACCAGGAGCACGAGGAGCGCGGTGTGCTGCGGCGCCCAGCCCGCCGCGGCGCCCACCGCGCAGGCCCAAGCGGCGCCGTACCCGAGCGCGGCCGGGGCCGTGACCGTGGTGAGGCGCTGCTTGAGGGACACGGCCGCGAAGAGCACCGTCAGAGCGGTGAGCACTCCCACGGTCGCGGACCGCGTCGGCAGTGAGAGAAACGCGAGCGAGACGGACGTGACGAGGGCGAGGACCAACGGCGGTAGCAGGCCGGTGCTCTCCGTCACCCCGGACCGTGTCGCCACCGCGAGCAGGGCCGCCGTCGCCAGCGCCTCCACCACGAGCGCCGCCGGGTACGGCACGTCCGTCACCACCGGGAGGACCATGAGCGCGGACCACCCGAGTACCAGCACGCCCGTCAGGGCCCTGGGCCGCCACGTCGCAGTGCGGACCGCGAGTGCGAGGACGGCGGCGACGGTGGCGAGGACCAGCGGCGCCGTCTGCAGCTGCGGCAGCCACGTCGCGCCCACCGACACGGCCTGACGGGCGCCGTCCGGTGCTCCCGACCACACCCGTGCTGCCCAGCCGGCCGGCCCCAGCACCGTCAGCGCGAGCAGGGGCAGCACCCACAGCACCGCCAGACCCTGCACGGCGGCGGAGGCGATGGCGAGGCCCCGCCGGACCGGCTCGGGGAGCCGCTTGGCCCGTACCGCCGCCAGCAGCGAGATCCCGAAGGCGAGATGAGCGGGAACAGCCCAGGTGGCCGGCACCGCCGGGCGGACGATACCGCCGAGCGCGGTGACGGCGAGCAGGCCGGCCGCGAGGGACAGCCCGACGGCGTGCCCCGCGGCACGATCCCGCCATGCCGCCACCAGCGCGACACCGGCCGCGAACAGCAGCAGCGCGGCCGCCTCGGCTCCGGCGCCCGGACCGCCGGCCGTCCACGAAAGCCAGGCCGCACCCAGCACGCCCCACACCCCCATGCCGTACGCGCCGACCGTGGCGGCGATCCTTACCAGCCCGGCCGGAGCGCGCAGCGCCACAAGCGTGTCGCACGCGGCCGTCACGAGCAGCGCGCCGGTGATCCCGTACCGCCCCGCGTCGGCCGCCACCGCCCCCAGGAGCAGCGGCAGCTGCGCCGCGGTCAGCGCGGCCGGAAGCGGCAGCCGCAGCGCCCCCGTGCGCGGCAGCAGCCCGTACCCCGTCCACACGGCCGCCAGCACCGCCGACGCCCCAGCCGCGTACGCCGTGGCGTCCACACCGGTGAGGGCGACCGCGTGCAGCGCGTAGGCGTCGAGCACCAT
The DNA here is from genome assembly GCF_042884245.1 of Streptomyces sp. NPDC058145. NCBI lineage: Bacteria > Bacillati > Actinomycetota > Actinomycetes > Kitasatosporales > Streptomycetaceae > Streptomyces > Streptomyces sp. NPDC058145. Next base: position 340,336 of record NZ_JBHVUH010000010.1, read on the forward strand.
GAGCGCCAACGCGAGCCCTGCCACCGCCTCGGCCGTCGAGCGCAGGCCACGACCCAGCAGTGGCAGCGGAGCGACCAGGGCGGCCACCGTGACCGCGCCCAGCACCAGCGAGCGTCCGGCGATCCCCAGGTGTCCCCAGCTGACCAGCGTGAACGCGATGGCCGCGATGGTCAGCAGCAGGCCGCCCAGGAGCAGCAGCACATTCTGCACGCGCGGCGCGGTGGCCTCGGGCCGGTGCAGCGCGGGCGTGGCAGCGGTCGGCACCCGACTGGGCGGCAGCGAAGGCAGATGGCTGACCAACCAGGCGCGGCGCGTCAGCAACTGGACGCGGCGAGCGTCCAGTTGCCACAGCTCGGCGTCGATGAGCCGCAGTTCCTCGGCCGGTGGTGGAACGTGTGTCATGGTACGGAGTGTGAGCCGCGCCACCTCGTACTGCATGAGCGCGCCTACTCAGAAAGTACTCAGGTCCCGTGAGTGAGCCCGCGGGGTGAGCAGACTCGGCGCATGGACGGGACGCATCGCACTACCGCTGCCTCGGTCAGACTCGAATCGTGTTGGGCAGCTCGATGCCGCCGCTGCGCGGCGATCACCGGTACCGGCTCCTCGGTGTTCCCGCCGGATACTTGGCGCTCTACTGCCCGGCGGAGGGGGCGGCCTCGGAGGAGTCGTCGTCTTCGTCCTGCCGCATCAGCTCGGCGAGCTTGAACGCCTCCTCGATGAGCGTCTCGACGATCTTGGACTCGGGTACGGTCCTGACGACCTCGCCCTGGACGAAGATCTGCCCCTTACCGTTGCCGGAGGCGACACCGAGGTCCGCTTCCCGGGCCTCGCCGGGGCCGTTCACGACGCAGCCCATGACGGCGACGCGGAGCGGGATGTCCATGCCCTTCAGTCCGGCGGTGACCTCTTCGGCGAGCTTGTAGACGTCGACCTGGGCGCGGCCGCAGGACGGGCAGGAGACGATCTCCAGGCCGCGCTGCTTGAGGTTCAGGGACTCCAGGATCTGGTTGCCGACCTTGACCTCCTCCACGGGAGGCGCGGACAGGGAGACGCGGATGGTGTCGCCGATGCCCTGGGACAGCAGCGCGCCGAACGCGACAGCCGACTTGATGGTGCCCTGGAAGGCGGGGCCGGCCTCGGTGACGCCGAGGTGCAGCGGGTAGTCGCACTGCTCCGCGAGCTGCTTGTACGCCTCGACCATGACGACGGGGTCGTTGTGCTTGACGGAGATCTTGATGTCCCGGAAGTCGTGCTCCTCGAACAGCGACGCCTCCCACAGCGCGCTCTCGACCAGCGCCTCCGGGGTGGCCCTGCCGTACTTCTTCAGCAGACGGCGGTCGAGCGAGCCCGCGTTGACCCCGATACGGACCGGAGTGCGGTGATCGTTGGCGGCCCGCGCGATCTCGCGGACCTTGTCGTCGAACTGCTTGATGTTGCCGGGGTTGACGCGGACGGCGGCGCAGCCGGCCTCGATGGCGGCGAAGACGTACTTGGGCTGGAAGTGGATGTCCGCGATCACCGGGATCTGCGACTTGCGCGCGATGGTCGCGAGGGCGTCGGCGTCGTCCTGGGTGGGGCAGGCGACGCGGACGATCTGGCAGCCGGACGCGGTGAGTTCGGCGATCTGCTGGAGGGTCGCGCCGATGTCGGATGTGCGGGTCGTGGTCATGGACTGGACCGAGACCGGGGCGTCGCCGCCCACGGGTACGGTCCCTACGTGGATCTGACGGCTGGTACGTCGTCGGGCCGGCCTCGGCGGCACCGTCGGCACTCCAAGAGCGACAGGCATGACAGTTCCTCAAGATGGTCGGCCGGTCCGGGCGGACCGGTTTGTGGCTGATGACTGTGTGCCGTTGAGGGCTGTGGAAGTGCTGGAGACAAGGCGCGGTGGCGAAGGCGGGCGCGCCTCGCGGGCGGCTGGGTCACGGGCGGTCCTCGGGGTCGTCACCGTGCGGGTGGGCGCCGACCGCCGGTCGGGGTGCCCGGAGTCAGCCGACGGTGAGGGAGGTGGTGACTCCCTTCCGGGCCTGCCATCCTGAGGGCAGGGCCTCCAGCAGCGCGTGGGTGAGATGGTGGGGGGTGAGGCCGCCGGCCTCCAGGACGTCGGCCCGTGAGCCGTGGTCGAGGAAGCGCTGCGGGAGACCGAAGACGTGCACCGGCAGGCCCGACTTGGTGTCGCTCAGCTCCTGGGCGACGCGCGCCCCGACGCCGCCGACCCGGCCGCTGTCCTCGACCGTGGCGACCAGCAGGTGATCGAGGGCGAGCCCGGTCAGCCCGGGCGGCACCGGCTTGATCCAGCGGGGGTCCACGACGGTGACGCCGACGCCCCGCTCGGCCAGCCGTTCGGCGACGTCGAGGCAGGTGGCGGCCATGGCGCCGACCGAGACCAGGAGAATGTCGGGACGCTCGCCGCGGTGCAGGACGTCCAGCTCGGCGTGGACGTCCACGGCCGGGATGTCCGCGCCGCTGGAGCCCTTGGGGAAGCGCAGGGCGGTGGGGCCGTCGTCGCAGGCCACGGCCTCCCGCAGGGCGCGGCGCAGGGTGGCGGCGTCGCGTGGGGCGGCCAGCCGCAGGCCGGGTACCAGGTTCAGCAGCGACAGGTCCCACATGCCGTTGTGCGAGGGGCCGTCATCGCCGGTCACGCCGGCCCGGTCCAGGACGAAGGTGACCGGGGCGCGGTGCAGGGCCACGTCCATCAGGAGCTGGTCGAAGGCCCGGTTGAGGAAGGTGGCGTACAGCGCGACGACCGGGTGCATCCCGCCGAGGGCCAGCCCCGCGGCGGCGGTCACGGCGTGCTGTTCGGCGATGCCGACGTCGATGACGCGCTCGGGGTGGCGGCGGGCGAACTCGCTGAGCCCGGTCGGGTCGAGCATGGCCGCGGTGATGGCGACCACGTCCGGCCGCTCGGCGGCGAGGTCGGCCAGCTCGCTGCCGAACACGGACGTCCAGCTGGGCGCGCCCCCCGGCTTTCGGGCGGAGGCGGCGCGCACGGCGTGGAAGCGGTCCGTGTCGTCCTGCTCGGCGGGGAGGTGGCCGCGGCCCTTCTCGGTGACGCAGTGCACCACCACGGGTCCCCGCAGGGCGACGGCCTCGCGCAGCGCCTTCTCCACGGCCTCGATGTCATGGCCGTCCACCGGGCCGAGGTTGGGGCCGAGGTGGCCGCCGTTGGCGGTGCAGGTGTCCACCAGCAGCCGCCGGATCCGCGGCGCCAGTTCCCGGGCTGCCTCCGGGGACAGGGCGCGCAGGTCCTCCGGCCTCCGGATCCCCTCCAGGCGTGGCACAGCGCAACCCTCTTTCTCCAGTGGCGGATTCATCGCACCCCACCGGGTGCGGGCGAGGCCTCGCCGGCCAGCGGTGTACGCGGGACGCGGCCGGTGACCGGGTCGGCCAGCCGGCCGGGCATGGAGAACACGACGTCCTCGGCGATGCCCCGCTGGAGCTCGACCTGGTCGAAGCCGAGTGCGGCGAGCCGGGTGACGAGCCCGTCGACGAGGATCTCCGGGGCACTGGCCCCGGCGCTGATGCCGACCGACGACACGTCCTTCAGCCAGGCCGCTTCGAGATGCTGTTCGTCGGGCACCAGATGGGCGGCGGCGCCGTGGTCGCGGGCCACCTCGACCATGCGCAGCGAGTTGCTCGAGTTGTGCGAGCCGACGATCAGGACCAGGTCGTTGTCGCGTGCGAGATCCTTGACGGCGTTCTGCCGGTTCTGGCTGGCGTAGCAGATGTCGTCGCCGGGGGTGATCAGGTCGGTGAAGCGGGCGCGCAGGGCCTCGACGACGCGCTCGGTCTCGTCGAACGAGAGGGTGGTCTGGGTGAGGACGGCGACCGGGGTGTCGTCGGGCAGGCCGAGGCGCCGTACGTCGTCCTCGGTCTCGATGACGACGATCCGGTCGGGGGCCTCGCCGAGGACGCCCTCGACCTCCTCATGGCCCTCGTGCCCGACGAGGAGGATGGTGCGGCCGTCGCGTGCGAAGCGCACCGCTTCGCTGTGGACCTTGGAGACCAGCGGGCAGGTGGCGTCGATGACTTCGAGCTGCCGGCCGCCGGCGGCGGAGCGCACCGCGGGGGAGACGCCGTGCGCGGAGAACACGCAGACCGCGCCCCGCGGGACCTCCTCCTCGCTGTCGACGAAGACCGCGCCGCGCCTTTGCAGCTCCGAGACGATGTAGTGGTTGTGCACGATCTCCTTGCGCACGTACACCGGCGCCCCGTGCAGGTCCAGCGCCCGCTCGACGATGCCGATGGCGCGCCGTACGCCCGCGCAGAAGCCGCGCGGCTGGGCCAGGACGACGTTCCCTTCGCTCACGCCGCGTCACCCCCGGCCGGTGCGGGGACGGCGGAGGTCATCCGGCGCGGGGTGCGTGCGTCCAGCCTCAGGCGCAGCCGGCGCGGGTGGTAGACGGTGGCCAGCGGGACCGGGCGGATGTCCATGCCGGGCTCGCAGGTGACCCGCCAGCGGCCGAGGATGGTGGCGAGTCCCAGGGTGGCCTCGGTGCGTGCGTAGAGGTCGCCGATGCACTTGCGGGCGCCGGTGCCGAACGGCACGTAGGCGTGGCGGGAGGCCGGCGCGACTCGGTCGGGGAGCCAGCGGTCGGGATCGAACTTCTTGGGGTTGTCGAAGGCGTCCTCGTACTGGGCGACCGCGGCGGGGCTGAAGACGACGGTGGAGCCGGCGGGCAGCTGACGGCCCGCGAGTTCGGTCGGGGAGGTGGTGAGGCGGGTGAACAGCCAGGCCGGCGGGTGCAGTCGCAGCGTCTCGGAGATGATGCGGTCGGTCAGCGACAGGTTCGGCAGGTCGTCCCACTGCGGGGCGCGGCCGTCGAGGACGGCGTCGATCTCGTCGTAGAGCGCGGCCTCGATCTCCGGGTGCTGGGAGAGGAGGTAGAAGACCCAGGTGAGGGTGCCGGCGACGGTCTCGGTGCCGGCCGCCATGACGGTGATGACCTGGTCGTGGATCTCCTTGTCGCCGAGCCGGCCGCCGTCGTCGTCGCGGGAGGCGATCAGGGCGGCGAGCAGGTCGTCACGTTCGGTGTCGGAGCTGCGGTAGTCGTCGATGAGTCGCTGGGTGGTCTCGTGCAGGAAGCCCAGGTTGCTCTTGTAGCGGCGCTGGGAGGGCAGGGGCAGCCGGCGGATCGAGGCCGGCAGGAACATCTGCCGGAACAGGCCGTTGAGCACGACGTCGAAGGAACGTTCCACCTTGGCCGCCAGCTCGGGGCTGACGGGTGTGGAGTACAGCGTGCGGCCGACCGTGCGCAGGGCCATGCCGTACATCTCCGGGAAGGCGTCGACGACCATGCCGTCCTGCCAGCGCGACGCCGTGTCCTCGATCTCGGCCTGCATGGCCTCGGCGTACCGCTTGAGCTGGCCGCGGGTGAACGCCGACTGCATCAGCCGGCGCTGGCGGCGGTGGTCGGCGAACGGGCAGGTGACCAGGCCGTTGCCGGCGATGTCACGGGCGCGGTCGTAGAAGATGCCGCCCTTGTCGAAGACGCGGTCGTTGGTCAGGACGTGCCGCAGCACTTCGGGGTGGGTCGGGACGTAGGCCGTGGTGGGGCCGATCCTGATCTCGACCAGGTCGCCGTGGGCCGACAGCGAGGTCATGAAGTTCACGGGGTGACGCATCATCTGGAGGGCGTGTCCCACGACGGGGAGCGCCCCGGGCGCCGCTCCCGCCGAGAAGGTGGTCTGCTCGCTCATTCGATTCTCAACTTCCCGTCTGTACTGAGCTGTTGACAGCCGTTCCGGTCTGTCGACAGCTGTGCCGCCGTGACGGCCGGGCGCGGGTGGATGGCGCTGGTGAGCGGTGCTGCTAGCGGGCGGTGCTGCCGAGCTCCTCCAGGTAGCCCTGGGCACCGGCGGCGAGCGCGAACTCGGCGTCGTAGCGGCCCGAGGAGCGGTGCCAGTCGTAGGAACCGCGGATCACGGTGCGCACTGCGTCGTTGCGGTAGCGCTCCAGGGCCTCGCGCTCGGCCTCGTCGAGCCGGTAGATGCCGCCGACCTGCGGCAGGCAGGACTCCAGCAGGAGGTACTGCTCCAGGCGGACGCGCACCTCGCTCTGGATGTGGGCGACGCTGCGGTCCTTGGACCAGCCGTGCTCCCGGCGCAGGATCATGACCATGTTGTTCTGCTCGCCGCGGGCCTCTTCCTTCTCCAGCGAGGCGATGTCGTTGAGCAGCAGATTGACGTCGACGGCGACCTGGAGCATCGCGGAGAGCACGGTGCTGTCGAAGACCCGGTGCGGCACCTCGAAGCGGCCCGCGCGCTCGGCGAGGTCGACCGTCGGCTGCACCCCGATGGTCTGCCGGCGCACGGCCAGGTACTGGGCGGCGGAGTTGTACGGCGTGTCCCAGAAGCGGCTCTCCGCCTCGTCGACGTAGCCGTCGAAGTAGCTGCGCCAGTGCCGGGCGCTGCGCGCGCACCAGGCGGGTGTCATGCCCTCGCTGGTGCGCCGCCAGATGTCGGCGAAGCCGTGGGCGATGGGGGGCGCGGTGTCGGGGAGGGGGCCGTCCAGCGCCGCCACGACCGCGTCGGTGAGCTGTTTGGTCTCCTCCGGGTTCTCGCCGCGCGGCCCGTCGAAGAGGTCGTCGAAGAGGAAGAACCACGACATCAGGTCGACGCCGAGGTCCAGGTCGGCACCGGTGGCGTGGGGGTAGAAGCGGGAGGCCAGGTCGGCGTAGCCGCCGCGCAGATGACGCTCGGCCGCCGCCTCGGACTTGATCAGCCCGAGCGAGCGCGGCCATATGAGCTGCTCGGCGTCGGCGCGGGCGTGATCCGGGCTCTGCCGGCCCGGCAGGGGTATGTGGAAGTCGACGTCCTGGGGCATGGGGGGAATCCTTAGGAGTGGGTTGCGGAGAAGCAGCGGAAACGGTGGTGCCCTGGCGGGAGTGCCGCAGGATCAGAAGGGGGGACAGGGGTACGGGGCCGGCCCGGTCTCAGACCTCGCGGTCGACGACGAACCGCCCGAGCGCGAGGAGTTCGTCCCGCGCGCCGGCGTCCAGCTCGACACCGCGCAGCGCGTCCTCGGCCAGCGCCATCCGGCGTGCGGCCTCGGCCTGCGCCCAGTCCCGGCCGCCGGCGCCCTCGATCAGGCCGGCCACGCGCCGCAGTTCCTCGTCGTCGGGTTCGCCGGGGGTGGTGAGCCAGGCGGCCAGCTCGTCGCTGAGCGGGCCGTCCTGGTTCAGTGCGTGGCTCACCGGCAGGGACTTCTTGCGGGAGCGCAGGTCGGAGTGGACCGACTTGCCGGTGACGGCCGGGTCGCCCCAGATGCCGAGAACGTCGTCGACGAGCTGGAAGGCGATGCCGACCTGGTCGCCGTAGAGCGCCAGCGCGTCCACCGCCGCCTCCGGCGCCCCGGCGAGGACGGCGCCGATCGCGGTGCTCGCCGACAGCAGCGCGCCGGTCTTGCCGGCGGCCATGTCGAGGCACTCCTCGACCGTGACGTGCGAGCGCTGTTCGAAGGCCAGGTCCTGGACCTGGCCGCGGATCAGATGACGGGTGGTGCGTGCCAGCAGCCGGGCGGCGGCCGCCGCCGTCGGCAGCCCGCTGTCCAGCAGCACCTCCTGGGCGAGCGCCAGCATCGCGTCACCGGTCAGGATGGCGCTGGAGGGACCCCACAGCTTCCACACCGTGCGCCGGTGGCGGCGCTCCTCGTCGCCGTCCATCAGATCGTCGTGCACCAGGGAGAAGTTGTGCACGAGCTCCACGGCGACGGCGCCGGACAGGGCGACCTCCGGCGGTGCGCCGACCGCCTCGGCCGACAGCAGCGCGAGCGCCGGCCGTACGGCCTTGCCGGCGTCGGCGCTGGTGGGCGCGCCGCCGGCGGTGGTCCAGCCGAAGTGGTAGGCCGCCTGGTGACGTGAGCGGTGGTCGAGCCGGTCGACGGCGGCGCGCAGCGCCGGGGTGATCGTGACCCGGCAGTGGCTGAGGCAGGCGGGAGCGGTGCTCATACGGCGACCTCCGCGCGCCAGGGGCCGGTCGGGTCGTCGAAGATGCTGACGACCTGGCGCATGATGCGCCGTTCGGCCGGGTCGAAGGCCTGCTTGGCGTGGACGGTGCCGAGCTGGTCCCACATGACGATGTCCCCGTGCTGCCAGCTGTGCGCGTAGGTGTACTGGGGCTTGCCCGCGTGCGCCAGCAGCTCGTCGAGCAGCTTGCGGCTGTCGTCGGGGGCGAGGTCCACGATCCGCTTGGTGTTCAGGGTGCTGATGTAGACCGACTGGCGGCCGGTGCGCGGATTGCGGGCGATGAGGGGGTGGATGGTGGAGGTGCCGTCCTCGGGCTGGATGTATTCGGGGCTCTCCCCTAGGGACACCTCGCCCTGGAGCTCCTCCTCGATGGTCTCCTCGTACCCGGTGCGCAGGGCGTGGCGGACCCGGTAGGAGTGCAGGCGCCGGCGTTCCTCAGGCGATAACGACTCGTACAGGGCGTACATGTCGGTGAAGAGGGTCTCCCCGCCGCCGGAGGGCGGCACTTCCACGGCCTCCAGGAAGCCGACCTGGGCGACGCGGGGGCGGAAGGAGTAGTCGGTGTGCCAGCCCATCCAGTCGGCGTCGCCGACGCCGATCTTGCGACCGTCCTCCACGAGGTTGGAGACGATCAGGATCTCGTTGTGGTCGGGGTGGGCGCCGCTGGTCAGACCGGTCTTGGGGATGTACCCGAAGCGGCGGCCGAAGGCCAGGAACTCCTCGTAGGAGGGGGTCTCGTGGCCGCGGAAGACGAGGACGAGATGCGCGTCGAGCGCCGCCCAGATCTCGTCCGACTGGGTCTTGTCCATGTCGCCGGTGACCTGGGCGCCGTGCACGACGGCGCCAAGGGCGGCGCCGGGTATCGGGGTTACGTCCATGGGCGTTGCCTCCTTTCGCAGAAGGGTGGGGGTGGTCAGCGCAGTTCGAGACCGGCGAGGTCGCCCGCCTCGCGCCAGCGCCTGAGGATGTTCACGAACTCCACCGAGCCGCCGCCGTAGCTGGAGTTGAGCAGGGGCAGTCCGCCCGGGTCGCCCTCGTTGTTGTAGAGGCCGGGCGTGCAGTTCTCCAGGAAGTCGATGTCGTTGGTGGCGAGTCGGAGGATCTCCTGGACCCATTCCTTCTCGCCGGCCTCGGAGGCCTCCACGACCTGGTGGCCGCGCTCCTCGACGCACTTGACGATGTGCGCGAGGTGCCGGGTCTGCTCGCCCAGCATGTAGGCGATGTTGACGTGCCGGCCGGCCTGGACCTTGGACAGGATGAAGCAGTTGGGGAAACCATTCACCTGGAGTCCGTGCAGGGTGTGCGCCCCGTCCGCCCACTTCTCCGACAGCCTCACGCCGTCCCGGCCGACGATGTCGTAGCCGGCGCGGTCGATGTACGGGACGGCGAACTCGTGCTCGTAGCCGGTGGCGAAGACCAGGCAGTCGACCGGGTACTCCCTGCCGTTCGCGACCACCCCGGCCGGGGTGAGCCGCTCCACGCCCTGCCCCTGGGTGTCGACCAGGGTCACGTTGGGCCGGTTGAAGGTCTGGAGGTACCCGTCGTGGAAGCAGGGCCGCTTGCAGTACACGCGGTAGTACGGCTTGAGGGCGGCCGCGGTCGCGGGGTCGATGACGACGTTGTCGATGCGGGCGCGCAGCTCCTCCATCTTGAGGAAGTCCGCCCGCTCGGCCGCCAGCGCCCGCTCCTTCGGGTCGCCCCCGGTGTCGCCGGTGGGCAGGATCGCGGCGGCCAGCTTGGCCGTGGTCTGGGTCCAGCGGTCCTGGACCAGGTCCTCGTCCTGCGGGACGCCGGAGGTCAGCGCGTGGAAGTTCTCCATCCGGCGCTGCTGCCAGCCCGCCTCGAGGCTGTCCGCCCAGTCGGACGGGGTGGGCCGGTTGCCGCGGACATCGACCGCGGCCGGGGTGCGCTGGAAGATGACGAGCTGCTCGGCCCACTCGGCGAGGTGCGGGGCGAGCTGGATGGTCGTCGAGCCGGTGCCGATGACGCCGACCTTCTTGTCCTTCAGCTTGGTCAGGCCGCCGGTGCTGTCGCCGCCGGTGTAGTCGAAGTCCCAGCGGCTGGTGTGGAAGGAGTGCCCGGCGAACGTCTCCAGGCCCGGCAGCCCGGGGAGTTTGGGGCGGTGCATCAGACCGATCGACATGGCCACGTACCGGGCCCGGATCAGATCGCCGCGGTCGGTGCTCACCAGCCACTTCCCGGTCCCCTCGTCCCAGCGCAGCTCGGTGACGGTGGTCTGGAAGAGGGCGTCGCGGTAGAGGTCGTACTTGCGGGCGATCTGTTGGAGGTGGGCGAAGATCTCGGGCCCGGTGGAGTACTTCTCGGTGGGTATCGTGCCGATCTCTTCGAGCAGCGGCATGTAGATGTAGCTCTCGACGTCGCACCGGACGCCGGGGAAGCGGTTCCAGTACCAGGTGCCGCCGACGTCGCCGGCCTCGTCGATCAGCCGGATGCGCTCCAGGCCGGTCTCCTTGCGCAGATGGGCGCCGGTCAGCAGGCCGCCGATGCCGGCGCCGACGACGGCTATGTCCACCTCGTCGGTGAGCGGCTCGCGCTCCTGCCGCTCGGTGTAGGGGTCCCGCGCATAGCGGCTGAAGTCACCGCGCGCGAACTGGTAGGTGCGACCGACGCTGCGCTTGTCGCGTTCCTGCCGGTATTTCTCCCTCACCGCTTCCAGGTCGATGCTCAGTGTTCCATCGCTACGGTCGTCGCTTTCGGCGCGGGCCACAGCTCCTCCTCGGGGGAAGGGGGCGGAAGGGAAACATGACGCCATACGTCGTCGAACTGATCGCGCAGCCGCAGCGGGGCGTCGGAGTTGCTGAAGAGATAGAAGCGGTCGGAGCCGAGGGCCTCCCACACGAGTGCGGCGACGTCCTCGGCGCTCACCGAGGTGTCACCGCCCGCGCCGCGCGGGGCCGTCAGGCCTTGGACCATGGGGGTGTCGACCCTGCCGGGGCACAGCACCGACACCCGGATTCCGGTGTCCCGCAGATCGGCGCGCAGACTGCGGGCGATGGCGAGGTCGGCGTGCTTGGAGGCGGCGTAGGCGGCGCTGCCCGCGCCGACGACGAAGGCGGACATCGAGGCGGTGTGGACCAGATGGGCGGGCCGGCCGCGCTCCAGCAGCCGGGGGACGAAGGCGCGGGCCACCAGGACGTGCGCCCAGTGGTTCACCTCGAAGACCTGCCGCATCCGCTCCAGCGGCACCTCCCACAGGGGCTGTCCCACGGGGCCGAGGACCCCGGCGTTGTTGCACACCACGTCGATGTCGCCGAGCACGTCGAACGCCGTGTCCGCGAGCCGTTCGACGGCGTCCGGGTCGGTCAGGTCCGCGGTCACGGCGGTGACCCGAGCGCCCTGTGCGGTGAGTTCGGCGGCCCGGCGGTGCAGTGCGTCACCTTCGACGTCCGCCATGACCACGCCGGCGCCGGCCCGTGCGAAGCGGGCGCTGAGAGCGAGGCCGATGCCGCTGGCCGCGCCGGTCACCACGGCTGTCCTTGTCTGTAGCTGCACTTGGCTGTCTCCGCTTCTGCGCGCGGGAACGCCGAACGACGGCGCGCGCGCCCTTGCCGACGAGAAGGTCTGGATCAGATCGCGCCGTTCGAGGGGCGCGGGTGTCACCTGGGGTCGGGGAGCTTCAGGCTGATCACGAGAACGGTCACCGAGAAACACACCAACAGGGCGACAACGAGCACGGCCGCCGACACCGTCGACAGCCAACCGGACAGGGAGACATAGAGAGTTCCGCCGACGGTCGCGCCCAGCGCCGTCGCCATCTGCTGGCTCGTCACCAGCACACCGCTGCCCATGCCGGCCTGCGCGGGGGGTACGTCGGCGAGGATCATCCGGAACAGCGTCGGGCCGGTCAGCGCCGCGCCCACCCCGAAGAGGCCGATCCCGACGAGCACGAGCGCCAGGGAGGGATGCGGCCAGCCCAGCCGGATCACCAGCGCCAGCAGCAGCAGGCCCGCGCACTGGACGACGGCGCCCAGGGTGACGATCCGGCCGCCCAGGGCCGCCGCGATCCTCGGGGTGAACAGCGTCACCACGAAGAACGCCGCGGCGAACGGCACCAGCACCCCGCCGGAGGCGAGCCCGTCCAGGCCGAAGTGACCCTGCGCGATCAGCGCGTAGACGAACAGGAAGGCGCCGAAGCCGGCCGAGAACGGGACCATCGCCGCCAGCCCTCTGCGCATCCCCGGACGGGACAGCACCGACGGAGACAGCAGCGGTGAGCCGCCCCGCGCCTCCAGCCCGCGTTCGACCCGCACCAGCGCGAGCGCCCCCACCGCGGCGACCACGAGCAGCGACCACAGCCACAGCGGCCAGCCGAGGTCGGGGCCCGCCACGACCACGACCAGGACACAGACCATGGTGACACCGAACAGCACGGTGCCCACCGGGTCGAAGCCCGGCTTCGCGTCGGCCCTGGTCGCGGGGACGCGCCGGACGGCCAGCAGCGCGGCCACTCCGATCGGCACATTGATCGCGAAGACCGACCGCCAGCCGATCCCTGCGACGTCCAGCGAAACCAGCAGCCCGCCAAGGATCTGCCCGACGACCATGCCGAGGGCCGCGGTCGCGCCGTACATGCCGATCGCACGGGCACGAGCCTGGCCCCCGGTGACCGCCTGGATCGTCGCCAGCACCTGCGGTACGAGCATGGCGGCTGCGGCGCCCTGCAGCAGCCGGGCCGTGACGAGGAACTCGATGGTCGGGGCGAGTCCGCACAGTGCGGAGGTGACGGTGAACGCGGCGAGTCCGTAGGCGTACAGGCGCCGTCTGCCGAAGGCGTCGCCCAGCCGTCCGCCCAGCACCAGGCCGACGGCGTAGGTGAGGCCGTAGCCGGACACCACCAGCTCCAGTGCGGCGGGGCCGCCGTGGAGGTCGTCACTGATCGAGGACAGCGCCACATTGACGATGGAGGCGTCCACGATGGACAGGGCGTATCCGGTGAGCACCACCACGAGGGCGATGCCACTGAGCCCCGCTGCGGCCGGTGCCGTGCCGGCCCGGGGCTCCTGTGTCGCGTTGGGTCCCGTCAGAGGGGGGAGACCCTCGCTTTTCGTCATGCGCTGCCTACCCGGGCGTTCGTGGGGGGACGGTTGAGGCGGGGGCGGGGGTGGCGACGTCACTCGGTGGTGGTGGGCGTGCCGGTGATCTTCGACATGATTCCCTTGGAGGCGTCCTTCGCGGACTCCGGCCACGGGGTCAGGGCGTTGAACCCGCGGTGCGAGGAAGCGGGCTGGATACGGGTGTCCATCGACATGCGCATGCCGGCCGGGTTCACCGAGACGTTCGGGATGGACTTGTGACACATGAAGGCGTGGAAGAGGATCACGTCGCCCGGTTCCATGGGCGAGAACAGCAACTGCTCGTCCGCGCCGAACTCCTCCGCCGGGATACCGCGCACGGCGTGGCCGAAGCGTCGGAAGTTCTCGGTGAGGACGTGCTCGCGCGGGCCCTTCCTGTGGCTGCCGTCGGCGACGGCGACGCCGCCTATGCCGCGGGTCGTCGGGAGCAGCGGTATCCAGGCGGTACGGAAGTCCTTGTTAGGGCCGATGTAGAAGCCGTCCTGGTGCAGCGGCGTCAGGAAGCTCGGCTCCGCGGAGTCCGGGGCGGAGGGGTAGTAGCGGATCGTCGTCGACTTGAAGACGAAGACGGGCTCGCCGAAGACCTTCTCCCAGACCTTGAGGGTCGAGGGGTGGTTCCACAGGTCGTCGTACTTGACGTAGTCGTGCATCGCCACCTCGTCGACCGCCTCGTAGGACTCGATGGTGAGGGTGTCGAGCGTGGTGCCGGGGGCGGCGTGGCCGAGTGCGATCAGGCCCTGGAGCATCTGCTCGGCGGCGGTCGCCACGACTTCACGGTCCAGAACTCCGCGCAGATAGAGGTAGCCGTGCTCGTCGTCGAACCGGTCGAGGGCCTCACGGTCGTCGAGAAGAGGCGTGCAGTCGACGTAGTCGCTGAAAGTGTCCGGCATGGTTCCTTGTCCTCGTGACGTCTGTGCGTGGGGGAGGGAGCGTCAAAGATCCGGGCGGGCCGACGGCTTCGAACTTGAGGTATGTGCCACCTGTGACCATGAACGGTGGACGGCTGTGTTGTCGCTCGCGCGACGCCACTCAGAAGGTGACGGGAATTTCGTCGAACCCGCCGGTGATCCGATGCTCCTGCCAGCGCACTGACTCCTCGGGCACTGCGAGCCGCAGGTTGGGCAGTCTGCGGAACAGCCGCTCGAACACCGCGGTCAGCTCGATCCGGGCCAGCGTACGGCCGATGCAGTGCCGGGCGCCGTGCCCGAATGCCAGGTGCGACTTGGGCTTGACCCGGGCCAGGTCGAACAGGTCACCGTCGGGGAACGCCCGGCCGTCGTAGTTGGCCGCGCCGATGGCCAGCATCACCGCGTCTCCGGTCCGGATCACTGTGTCGCCGACGGTGATGTCGCCGTGCGCGTAGCGGGGTATCAGCGCGTTGGATCCCTTGCCGCCGACGCCCAGGCGCAGGATCTCCTCGACCGCGGCCGGTGCGAGTTCGGGATTCTCGACCAGCAGGGCACGCTGGGCCGGATTGCGCAGCAGCAGCAGGGTGCCCAGGTCGATGCGCACGATGGTCGTCTCGTAGCCGAACAGCAGCACGGCGTTGCCCAATTGGGCGATGTCCGCGTCGGACAGTGCGCCGTCCTCCTCGGCGATCAGCTCGGACAGGATGTCGTCGCCCGGCTCGATTCGCTTGCGCGCCACCAGTTCCGTCATGTAGTCGACAACCTGTTGAAAGGTGTTCGCCGAGTGCTGGTTGTCGCTCTGGTCGAATGTGCCTCTCGCCCACTGTCCGAACCGCTCCCGGTCGGCCAACGGCACGCCGAGCAGATCGCAGACCACCATGGTCGGCAGCGGAAACGACAGCGCGCGGTGCAGGTCGACCGGTGGAGTACTGGCGGCCAACTGGTCGAGCAGGTCCTCCACGTGGTGCTCGATCCGGGTCTTCATCAGGCGCATCCGGCGCGTGGTGAACCGGGGCACGAGCAGCGCGCGCATCTGCGCATGCCTGGCGGGCTCGGTTTCGTGGTCGTCCCCGGCCATCAGCGCCACCATGAAGGCCCTGGCCGCGCTCTTGGCCGACTGCTCCGGGTTGGGATCGCTGAGACGGAGTCGGCGGTCGGCGAGTAGTGTCCTCACCTCGTCGTAGCGGGTGACCAGCCAGGCGTCTTCACCGGGGGTCCCCACCCTGGTGATCGGCCCCTCCTGCTGCAGTGCGAGCATCTGGGGCGCGATGCCGATTATGTCCGGGTTGTCGAACGGTAACCTCGGAAGTTCCTTCATTCAGTCCGTCCTTGTGGCGTCGTGCATGGGATTCGTCGGGCATCCGGGCACGCCGACAGCATCGGTGACGTCGGGTGCGCTGCACGCCGGTTCACGGGCGCGCCGAAGCGGCGGCCGCCGCTTCGGCGGACGACCGTTACTGACGTGCGGGTGGGGCAGACGCCGGGTCGGTGAGAAACTACAGAGACGACCCGATGAGCATTGCGAGGTCGATAAGGCGGTTCGAGTAGCCCCACTCGTTGTCGTACCAGCCGACGACCTTGACCTGCGGGCCGGACACCCGGGTGAGCCCCGCGTCGAAGACACAGGAGGCCGGGTCGCCCACGATGTCGGTGCTGACCAACGGGGCGTCCACGTAGGACAGCAGGCCCTTGTACGGTCCCGAGGCCGCCGCTGCGTACGCCTCCTTCACCTCCTCCACAGTGGTGCCGCGGCCGGTGGTGACCGTGAGGTCGGTGACCGAGCCGGTGGGAACGGGTACCCGCAGGGCGAAGGCGTCCAGCCGGCCGGCGAGTTCCGGCAGGACGAGGCCGATGGCCTTGGCGGCGCCGCTGGAGGTGGGCACGATGTTCATGGCCGCGGCCCGGGCCCGGCGCAGGTCCTTGTGCGGGGCGTCCTGGAGGTTCTGGTCCTGCGTGTAGGCGTGGACGGTGGTCATCATGCCGCTGTCGATGCCGACGGCGTCGTGCAGCACCTTGGCCAGTACGCCGAGACAGTTGGTGGTGCAGGAGGCGTTGGAAATGATGGTGTGGCGCTCGGGATCGTAGTCACCGTCGTTGACGCCCAGCACCACCGTGAAGTCCTCGCCGCTGGCCGGAGCGGCGATGATGACCTTCTTCGCTCCGCCTTCGACGTGTGAGCGCGCCTTCGCGGCGTCGGTGAAGATGCCGGTGGACTCGATCACGATGTCCACTCCCAGGTCGCCCCAGGGCAGGGCGCCGGGGTCGCGCTCGGCGAGGACCTTGATCGTCCGGTCACCCACGCGGATCGCGCCCGGCTCGGCGGTGATCTCCTCGGGGAAGCGCCCCAGAATCGAGTCATAAGCGAGCAGGTGGGCCATCGTGGGCACGTCGCCCAGGTCGTTGACGGCGACGATCTCCAGCTCCGAACTCCGCGCGGCCGCCGCCCGGAAGACGTTGCGACCGATGCGCCCGAAGCCGTTGATGCCGATTCGCACAGTCATTGGTGTGTTCCTCACCTAGCGCTCTACAGGTCCATTGACGCGCCGTTGCGCCGAGGTGCCATGCAAACCGTGCGCCTGGCCGAGGCGCCGGCACGCAATCGATCAGGAGCTTATATAAGTCTGCGATACATTTCCAGGGTGACTCCTACTCAGCGTGCCGACAGCAACACCGACTTGGATGTCGGTGACCTCACCAGGGCGATCGAGAACTTCAATCGCTACTACATCCGGCTGCCCGCGGTGCAGAAGCTGTCGTTCACGACGCTGTCCGTGCTGGACACACTGGCCGTCAGCGGTCCGAAGCGGCTGACCGAACTCGCGAAAACCGAGCAGATCAGCCAGCCGGGGCTCACTCAGCTGGTCACCCGGCTCGAGCGCGACGGTCTCGTGGAACGCCGCCCCGACCCGACGGATGGACGCGCCGTCCTCGTCCACATGACCGACAGCGGCCGAAAGATCGGCCAGTCCCGGCAGGAGGACCGGGGCCGTCACCTGACCCCGCTGATCGCCCGGCTCACGTCCGCGGAACGACAGGCGATCGCCGCGGCCCTGCCCGCCCTGACCCGTCTGGCGGAACTCGGGGCCGAAGCGGGCCGGTAGGGCCCCATCCCTTCCTCGAACGTGTCGGCCGCGCCCACGGACCGATGTGGAGGGACCGGCCCCTGGCGTCGGACGCCATGCCGCCGCCACGTCTTCTTCGTCACCGGAGCCGCTGAGGAGGACCTTCTGGCGGTGGCGTCCCCCGTGGCCACGCCGCGCGGGGTCCCACTGGCGGGGGTCCAACCTGTCTGAGGATGGACCGGTACGAGGAGGATGTCGACGCCCGCGTCCGGGGCGGGCCGCCCCGACCGGCCAGGACGGCGCGCCGCTTCGGGGGTCCTGCCGGCAGCAGGGCGTCGAGCGCGCGTTGGAACACGTTCGTGGTCAGACCGCCCGGGACCTTCACCGGCTGCCCTTGCGAGGCAACCAGCAGGTGGGCGAACGCCTGGCCAGCTGCCGCCTCCCACTGCGGGCACCACTACCAGGAGTGGTTCGACCCCGACCGTCCTCCCTACGTGGCAATCGGCTCGAAGTAGAGCCCTCCACCCCCACAGACGTCCGGCCCAGGCGAGGTTGCCGGTGACGGCCGATTAATTTTTCGGCGCGCGGCGCGCGGCCGTTACCCGCTCCCAGGGTGCCCCGGGATCAGCCCAGCCGCTTCAGCAGCTCCTCCGCCACCGACGCCGAGGAGGCCGGGTTCTGGCCGGTGATCAGGTTGCGGTCGACGACCACGTGCGGTGCCCACGGCGCGGCCGTCCGGACGTCGACACCCGCCTCGGTCAGCCGGTCCTCGAGCAGCCACCGGACGCGGGGGGCGAGGCCGCCCTGCGTCTCCTCCTCGTTGGTGAAGGCGGCCACCGGGCGCCCGGCGAAGGCGTTCGCCCCGTCGGCGCGCACCGCCGCGAGCAGCGCGGCCGGACCGTGGCAGACCACGGCGAGCGGCTTGCCGGAGTCGAGGGCCGCGACCAGCAGCCGACCCGAGTCCTCGTTCACGGCCAGGTCCTCCATCGGCCCGTGCCCGCCGGGGTAGAACACCGCGGCGAAGTCGTCGAGGTCGACCTCCGCCAGCTTCACCGGCTCCCGTAGCTCGGTCATCTCCTCCAGGCCGCGCGCGATCTCGTCGGCCCGGTCCTGGCCGCCGTTGACCTCGGCGGCGAGGCTCGCCCGGTCGACCGGGGGCAGCGTGCCGCCCGGCGTGGCCACGACGACCTCGTGGCCGGCGGCCTTCAGGGCGCGGTAGGGGACCACGGCCTCCTCCGCCCAGAAGCCGGTGGGGTGCTGGGTGCCGTCGGCGAGGGTCAGGCGGTCGGCGCCGGTCAACACAAAAAGGATCTTCGACATGGGTCTTCTTCTCCCGGAACGTGCGGCTTACGGGAAAAGCGTAGGCGAGCCGACCCATAGGCAACCAATGAAGTCATGGATGACAGACATTGGATCCCCTATGGGTCCCACAGGCACCGGCGCGCGGAATACTCGGCCGTGTGGACACCCCCTCGCTCGACCTGAACCTGCTGCGCACCTTCCTCGCGGTCTACCGCTCCGGTTCCTTCACCGGCGCCGCCCGCCTGCTGGGCCTGTCGCAGCCGACGGTGACGACACAGATGCGCACGCTGGAGCGGCTGAGCGGGCGGGAGCTGTTCGAACGGCTGCCGCGGGGGGTCACTCCGACGCCGGTGGCCGACGAACTGGCCGCCCGGATCGCCGCGCCCCTGGACGAGCTGGCCGCCGTAGCCGGCCCCGACCCCCTGGAGGGCGGCCGCCCGGAGCCCGTCCACCTCGCGGGGCCCGCCGAGTTCCTGTGCACGCAGGTGCTGCCCGCCCTCGCGCCGCTGGTCGCGGAGGGCGTACGGCTGCGGGTGGCCACGGGCCTGACCGAGCCGCTGCTGGACGAGCTGCGGGCGGGCCGCCACGACCTGGTGATCGCCACCGCCCGCCCACGCGGCCGCGCGCTCCACGCCGTGCCGCTCGGGGACGAGGAGTTCGTGCTGGTCGCCGCCCCGGTCTGGGCCGAACGGCTGGCCGGACGGCTGTCCGCCGAGGGCCCGGCCGCCCTGCAGTCGGTCCCGCTGATCACCTACGCCGAGGACCTGCCCATCGCCCGCCGCTACTGGCGGCACGTCTTCGGCCGGCGGCTGTCCCGCACAGCC
This sequence comes from Streptomyces sp. NPDC058145, assembly GCF_042884245.1. Lineage (NCBI taxonomy): Bacteria > Bacillati > Actinomycetota > Actinomycetes > Kitasatosporales > Streptomycetaceae > Streptomyces > Streptomyces sp. NPDC058145. The sequence continues at coordinate 359,492 of NZ_JBHVUH010000010.1, forward strand.
GCCGTCACCGTGCCCGACCTGCGCGGGGTGCTGGCGGCGGTGGTCGCGGGCGCGGGGTTCTCCGTCCTGCCCCGCTATCTGTGCGCGGAGCCGCTGCGGTCCGGTGCGCTGGTGGAGCTGCTGGAGCCCGAGGACGCGCCGATCAACACCGGCTTCCTGGTCCAGCGCCCCGGCGCCTCCGACAACCCGGACGTGGTCCGCGTCCGCGAACTGCTGGTGCGGGAGGGGCGGACCTGGTAAGTCCGGCCGGGGTGGGTCGTCGTCTCGGGCGGCACCGGGAACCGGGCCAGGGCGGCCGCCCACGAGGAGTCCCACGGCTACACCAGCCTCCCGCGCCTGCGGTCATTGCGGAGGCATAGGTCAACCCCGCCGCGGGCTATTACGCCAGGCCCGCCGAAGCGCATGAGCCATGCAGTGGCGGCCCCAGTCCAGGAACGGGGCCGCCGGCTGCGGTGATCGTCGTGGGGTGTCAGGGCTGGTTGCTCTTGGGGGTAGCTTCGGCTGTGAGCGAGGCGCCGTCGTCGATGGGCGGGAGTTTCATTCTCTCGTCCTCGGCCTTCTCCTTGCCAAACAGGTAAAGATCCATCCAGGTGCTTGCTGCCATCTGGCCTCGGCACTTCTCGGGTGTTTCTTCTTCGCCTGGGCTCCAGTCGTGAGGGTGGGCGAGGATGACCTCGGCCCACGCGTCTATGCATGCCTTGCGCCAGGCTGCGTCGTACAGCTCGGGCGCCATCCAGATGCTCTCGGTGGGTTGCGCGGCCTCTCCGTCGGCAGCACTGCTGCATCCGGCCGTTGCGACAGCGACAGCGAGTAGGGCCGTACAGGCGGCACTTCGGGCGTACATGGTCCCCCCCGGGTTACTTGATCATTCGGGAACAGTATGTGTGCGCCTGCACACCTTCATGATGTGTCCTTGCGGCTGTGGTGCCTTGTCGCTGCTCTCCAGCGCCGGTTGGGCGACCCAACGTCGGCCGACAGGCGCCGGGCGCGGCTGATGTCACCTCTGCGGCCGAGTCCCATCTATGGCGTTTGCGATGGGCGGCGGCCCCAGGGTCACAGACTTGTTGAATCCCGAGTACTCGAACCTTTGCGGTAGTTCACCGCCCTTGATGGACGTCCGCAGGTAGTAGGGCTCTCCTTCGGCCGCCACCACGAGGGTGCGTGCCGTGGCACCGTCTCTCCCCGTGAGTGTCACGCCGCGGGTGCTGTTGACCTCGGTATCAGCGCCTCTTGTGAGGCGGCTGTCCGACGTGTCCTTCGGGAACATCGCGGCAGTGTCGCAGAAGAGGAACGCCTTGTTCGCGCCCGTGCCTCCGGCCGGCTTTCTGAGCCAGCGCCCATCCAACCAATCGACGAAAGTGTCCACCTGCTGAGGGGTCGCGCCTTCTTCTTCACCGACGAGTGCATGCCAGAATTTGCGGTCACCCGTCATGTAGGTGTAGCCGCCGTACCAGCGGACTTGGCCGGTTCCGCCTTTGACGCCGATGGTGCCCAGGCAGTTGCCCTTCCCGGCGACTGCCATATCGAGGGTCATCTTCTTGCCCCCGACGGCTGCGGTGCCTTTGACCCGGAAGGACCTCAGCTTCGTCATCGCCAGCCGGGACTCCGCGGCGATCTCTACCGGAGCCAAGTCCTCGAGCGGCGTCGTGGGTGAAGCCGATGCGGAGACGGAGCCGCGCACTACCTTGGCGTCAGCCTTCGTGTCCTCGCCACAGGCAGTGAGCGTGACCGCCGCCGTCACAGACAGGGCCACCACCCCCAGAAGGCTGCGAATAGCCACTTTGACTCCCCTCGGGATCGATCGAATCGATCAACTGACTCAAGAGCCACACAGAGGGATGCGCCGACCAGCATGTGATCCGCGTCACTCTCGACGCGGCAGGCATGCTGTGAGACGGCCCTCGTGCCAGCGTTGGTACTCGTAGTCAGAGCCAGCCGGTCGTGAGGGTGACTAGCCCGTGTCCGGGGCGTTGCTATGGACATGGGGCGACGGGATCCGACGGATGCCGAGTGGGAACGGCTACGGCTGTTTCCGCCGGTCAGCAGTGGCCGTTGGGGCCGGTGGCGGGATCATCGGCAGGTGATCGACGGGATTCCGCACCGGGTACGGACCGGCGTGCGGTGGCGTGACCTGCCCAAACGATTCGGCCCCGGCGGACAAGTCTTAGTCGGTGGTCAGGACGGACTCGTGCAGGGTGCGCAGCGTCGCGTTCGAGGTGGTGCACTCCAGGCGGAGGTGGGCCGAACGGTCGCGCAGAGTCAGAGTCATCAGCTGGTTGCCGAACCAGGGGCCGCCCTGCTTGCGCCAGCTGACCGGCGGCCGGGGACAGCGGCCGTGCCGGGCGAGGAGGCGTCCCAGCAGACGGGCCGGTGTGCCCCAGCCGAGGTGGAAGCCGATCCGCATCATCCGGGACACGGAGTTGTGCACGGGTGAGCAGGTGAGCTGGACGACGGGGAGGTGGGGGCCGCCGGACGGCCAGGACGCCTTGGCGAGGTAGCCGTGGTGGACATCGCCCGACAGGACGCACACGGTCGCGGGGGCGGCAGGAGCGGTCCCGGCCTCGGCGATGAGGTCGGCGAGGCCGGCGAAGGAGCGGGGGAAGGCCGCCCAGTGCTCCAGGTCGGCTCCGCGGCGCAGCCATTCGCCGAAGCGGGCCCAGCGCTTGCCGCGTTCCCCGGCACACAGGGCGGCGTCCCAGGCCTCGGTGTCGTGGATCAGGTGTGGCAGGAGCCAGGGCAGAGAGGTGCCGATCAGGAGGTGGTCGTAGGTCTGCTCGTCGGTCAATACCTGCTCGCGCAGCCAGGCGGCCTCGCCTGGGTCGAGCATGGCGCGGCGGTCCTCGGCGAGGACTCTCGCGGCCCGGGAGTCCACCATCACGATCCGGACCCGGCCGAAGTCGCGACGGTAGCTGAAGCGCACCGAGGCTGAATCGGCGTCAGCCCGCTCGGCCAGCGCCCGCAGTGCTGGCGTGCCGTCCGGCGTGGCGTGGACGGCGGCCCAGGTGGGGTCCTCGGCCAGTTCGGCGGGGGAGAGGTTGCCGAGGTGCTGGTGGACCCAGTAGGACATCAGGCCGCTCCGCAGCCGTTCCTGCCACCAGTCGGTGGTGCGCATGTCGGCGAGCCAGGCGGCGGAAGTGTTCCAGTCGTCGACGATGTCGTGGTCGTCGAAGATCATGAAGCTGGGCACGGTGGACAGCAGCCAGCGGACCTCGGGGTCGAGCCAGGATTCGTAGTAGAGGTGGCAGTACTCCTCGTAGTCGGTGACCTGGCCCCCGGGCGGCTGGTCGAGGTCCCGGCGGTCGGCGAGCCAGCGCCGGGTCTGCTCGGAGGTCTCGTCCGCGTAGATCTGGTCGCCCAGCAGGAGCAGGACGTCGGGGCGCTCGGCGTCGGGGTCGGCTGCCAGACGGGTCGCGAGGGTGTCGAGGGCGTCCGGGCCGACCGCATCCTTGCCGTCGGCCGGGGGTGCGGCCCAGCGGCACGAGCCGAAGGTGATGCGGACGGCGTCGCCGGTGGCGGGCGAACGGATGACGGAGGGCGGGAAGGGGGAGTCGGCAAGGGGCCACACCGGGGTGCCGTCCAGGAGCACCTCGTAGGAGGGGGACGCGCCGGGCCGCAGGCCGGTCACCGTGACGAGCGCGTAGTGGTGCCCGGCTATCTGGAAGGTGGGGGCCGTGCCCCCCGCGCCGTCGGAGCAGCGCACCTGTACCCTGCAGGGCTCGCTGGTCTCGACCCACACCGTCGCACACGAGCCGTCGGTGCACCTCAGCAGTGGTCCCAGGCACAGTTCGGCCACGCCATCGCCTTCCTGTCTCGCGCATAGGGAAAGGAACGACCGTAGCGACGGTACAGGGCCCGGCAGCGGAGTGTCCGGGGTTCGGTCTGCGGGGCATGCGGGCCGGGACCAGACCATGAGTAAGCCGACCCAGGTCCTCGCCGCCGTCCCGGCAGCGGCGGACGACGACCTCGACTGGACGGTGTTGGTGGACTCCACGGTCGTCCGGGACCACCAACATGCCGCCGAAGCACGCAAAAGAGACGGCAGCCGCCTGCGGTGAGCCCGCCGATCACGCACTCGGGCGCGCTCGCGGCGGCCTGAGCACCAAGGTTCACCTGGCGTCGACGGCGGTGCACGACCTCCGGCCCTCGCCGGGGCCCCTGCACGGTGCAGTTCTCCGGTGCATGGGCCACCGTTCGCTTCCGTTGGAGTGAAGAACTCGCTGAGCCGCTGCCCTCTACGTCTCAGCACGCAATGGTTTCTGTGAGGTAGTCAGACCGAAGGGAGCAGGGCTGTGCGTGCCAGGTGTATCGGAGCGATCCTGAGCGTTGCCGCGCTCACCACGCTGGCCATTCCGGCGAACGCGCACGCCGCAGCAGTCGCCTGCGGCGGCGGTGTGTCGACCGGCCGGGTGGCCATCAACGGCTGCATCAGTGCCCAACGCGGAAAGGAAGGCCGGGTCTACGTTCGGGAGATCACGGCGTACGTCAAGGCACGCAACACGGGGCCGAGGGCGGTGAACATCTCCTACGAGGCGTTCTTTCGTGTCGTCAGCGGTGGTTACTGGGTGAAGCTGGGCAGCGGTCGAACCTATGTCCCGGCGGGTGGGACCCTCGGGCCCACGGAGGTGGGAAGCTCGACCCGGCCGTGCGGGCCCGTGAAGGTCGAGATTCGCGTACACGCTCGTGCCGCGGGGGCCGCCTGGAGCGGCTGGTCCACCGCAGGCACGGCGCAGTGCCAGACCTGAGCGGTGCAAACATGCGCCCCGCGGACCTTCACGGCCTAACGGTGAGAAGGTCCGCAGGGCGTACGAGCGTCAGGCCACCCGGGGATCGAAGGTTCCGGCACAGGCACTAAGCAGCCCGCTTGCCGTCCCGACCACCGCACTTACCGCCCGATCGGGTCGAGCCACTGCTGCTTCCCGGGCACGTCACTTTCCGGGGCCGCTACGTAGATCACGACCAGTCGACGATCTGCGCGAGGACTCCGTCGTGCGCTTCACTCGAACCGCCGCCGTCATCGCCACGCTCGCGGCCCTGCTCATTCCCGCCACCGCCCACGCTGCCCCCGGCCGCCGACGTCGTCGAGCGCGACCCGGGCCAGAGCATCAACCTGCCGGTGCGCGACGCGCTCGCCGGCCGGCCATCCTCGATGAGGACCGCACCGGCTACCAGCGCAGCGCGTTCAAGCACCGGCCCCGCAACAGGCTTCGTACTCACCGCTGCGCCCGTCCTCGGCGCCTACGCCCTTCCCCGCCTCATCCGAGTCGCCCTGCGCCGCGCCGTGCGCAGGACTGCCGCGCTGATGCGCCCGGAACAGTCCCCGGCTCGGGGCCGGGCGATACCGCAGTGGCGAGACGCTGGAGGCGACACAGGCGCGTAGCCCGACTGCGCCGCCCCGCCATCGGCCTCCACACCCACCGCGGCCGCGCAATTGCTGGATTGAACTCCGCGCTTCGATCCGGGCCGGCGGTGTGTGCCCGTGAACTGGCTGCGAGATCAAGGCCCGTGTCCTATGTGGTGCGGCGGCAGCCGGCCACGGAGCCGCTGAAAAAACCCGTTGGCGGACCACGGCGACGTTGCTAGCCTCCCGGAAGGCCGTGCGAGAGAACGAGGAGGTGGTACCCGTGAACGCAGTATCGACATGGGTGCTCCCCTCCGGGGTCACGGTCGGGCGATAGGTCGTCCGGGAGCGCCGTTCCAGAGCCCTCCCGAAAGGCACGACCATGCACTTCACTTCTGAACAGCGCCTCGACGACGGCGTCCTCGAACGCGAATTCACCCTCGGTGAGATCCCTGGCATCCTGTGGACGCCCGCATCCGCATCCACACCGGCGCCGCTGATCCTGCTGGGCCACCCTCCGCTCGGACTGCGCAAGATGTACCCCCGGCTGGCGGGGCGGGCCCGGCACGCCGCGGCGGACGGCTTCGCCGCGGCCACCATCGAGCTCCCCGGGAGCGGTGACCGGCCCCGTTGGGCCGCCGCCGAGCAGGCCCGCGCCGACCTGCGCCGGGCCATGGAGGCCGGCGAGGCGGTCGGCGACGAGATCATCGACGCCCTCGTCCTCCCGCTCGTCGAAAAGTCGGTCCCGGAATGGCAGGCCGCCCTGGACGCCCTCCTGTCGCTGCCCGAGATCGGCGGCCCGGTCGGGTACTCGGGGGGAGTGATTTCCATCGGCGTCCGGCTTGCGGTGGTCGAGCCGCGCATCTCGGCCGCCGTTCTCTTCGCCGGGAGTCTCGTGCCCGCCGCCATGTTCGAGGAGGCCCGCCGGGTCACCATCCCGCTGCACGTCCTGCTGCAGTGGGACGACGAAGGGAACGACCGGCAGGCGGCCCTGGACCTGTTTGACGCCTTCGGCTCCAAGGAGAAGACGCTGCACGCCAACATGGGCGGGCACATCGGCGTCCCGCAGTTCGCGGGGGACGCGGCCGCCCGGTTCTTCGCCCGGCATCTGCGCTAGCCGCGGGCCGGCGCCGCCAGGCCGAGGCGATCGGCTGGGTCTGGGGCGTCCTCGGCGGGAATGCGCTGGCGGGTGGTGTGGTTGACAGGGCTGTCTGACATGGCCGAGTCAATCGATTCGGGGTGTGAGGCAAGGGAAGGAGCCTCTCATGGCACGCAGCACCGCGCGGCCCGTTGTCACGCTGAGGTCGACGGCCGGTACCGGAGCCGTCCACGTGACCCGCAAGAACCGTACTAACGATCCCGACCGGCTGGTCCTGCGCAAGTACGACCACGTGATCGGCAAGCACGTCCCGTTCCGCGAGGAGCGCTGACGCCCGCCTTCGCCGCCCTGCGACGGAGGTTCCCAAGGAGGGACATTCCATGAGGCCCGGCATCCACCCCGTCTCCCGCCCCGTCGTATTCCGCGACCGGGCGTCGGGGTTCCACCTGCTCACCCGCTCGACCATCGACACCCGGCAGACGGTCCAGGGGGAGGACGGCATCACCTACCCGGTCGTCGACGTCGAGACCTCGTCGGCGAGCCACCCGTTCTACACCGGCAACGCGCGCGTCGTGGACATCGCGGGCCGCGTGCAGCGCTTCGAGAGGCGCTACGGCCGTACCACGTCGGCCCGCCACTGACCGCGGGCCCGTTCGATCTCCCCAGGAGGAGCCCCTCATGAAGGTGCGCACGTCCTTGCGCTCACTGAAGACCAGGCCCGGCGCCCAACTGGTCCGCCGACGGGGCGTGACCTTCGTCATCAACAAGAAGGACCCCCGCTTCAAGGCCCGGCAGGGCTGACGTTCCGCGCTGCCGCGCGTCCAGTGAGCGCCGCCACGTAGAACGTCGCGGGCCCGCGCCGGCGGCCCCGGGCCGCCGGCGCGGGCACGGCGAACCGGTGGACGCGCTCGCCTTCGCCCCGGCCGGTCGCGCTGTTCCGGGAGACCGACATGGCCCGGGTGATCGCCCGGATCTGCCGGACGGCCGGCACCGCAGGGGTTTGACGCCCGCCGACCGGCACCACTGCCTGGCCGGCCTCCCCTTGCCGGCGGCCCGCGCGGCTCAGTGCTGTGTGGGGGTGTGGGCCCGCGGTGTCCGTGGGCTACGAGATCTTCCTGCTGCCCCGAATCGCCGAGGCCTGGCACCGCACCGGCGACCACCGGCTCGCTGCGGGGGAGGGGCTGTCCGCGACGGCGCGCGTGATCTTTGCTGCGGCATTCCTCATGACCGCGGTATTCCTGTCCTTCACCACACCTCACCGACCGTGGTCGTGAGGACGCTCGCCCTGGGCCTGGCGATCAGCGTCGGGGCTTCGGCCGGAGGCCGTCAGCGGCTGAAGGTGCCCAGTTTGTTGGCGTCGAGATGCTCGAGGGTGACGCTCGTGGCCTTGCCGGAACGGGTGTGGAACGTGACGCCGGACAGGCCGACAGCGTTCTCGCCCCGTGTCCGGTAGCTGAAGGTGTCACCGGTGTAATGCCTCAGGGAAAACGACATCTTCAGCGGGCCCAGCGTCATGCTCAGCTTGCCTTTGTTGTCACGGGTGACGGTGACCGGCCCGTAGTACTCGTTCGCATAGGTGCCCGTGTAGACGTCGTCGGCCTGGGCCGGGGCGGCTTTGGCGGGCGGCTTGGCGTAGTTCGTCGGGGAGACGCCCGTGTAGGCGGCGGCCTGCACCACTTTTCGGTAGAAGGCCAGCCAGTCGACTGTCTGCTTGCCGTTCTGGGCGATGTCGAAGAACGCGGCGGCCACCGCCTCGGGCACGCCGATGGGCTGCCCGTTCGTCAGCACCACGATGCCGAGCCGTTCGCTGGGCAGCAGGGTGACCTCGGTCGCGGCGCCCAGGTCGAAGGCGCCGGAATGGTTCAGGCGCAGCCGTCCGCGCTCGTCGTATCCGACGTTCCAACCGAGCCCGTAGAAGCCCGGCTCACCTGCCGGGGCGAGTGGGTCCATCGCGACGGCGTGCGGGATGCGGGTCTGGTCCAGGGCTGCCGGGTCGACCAGCTGCTTCCCGTCGAACGCGCCGTTGGCCAGTTGCAGGCGCATCCACTTGGAGAGGTCGTCGACGTTCGAACTGGCACCGCCCGCGGGCGCCTGGCTGTCGGCGTTCTCGGTGGTGGAGGGCCTCCAGCGTCCGTCGACCTCGACGTGGGCGGACGCCTTGTCCGCGGCCTTGTCATAGTCGGATCGTCGGTAGCTGGAGTGACCCATACCCAGGGGCTTGAACACCGTGTCCGCCGCCAGCCGCGGCCAACTGGTCTTCGCCGCGTCGGCCACCGCCACGCCCGCCTCGGTGAGGCCGTAGTTGGTATAGGCGTAGGTCGCGCGGAACGCGGTCAGCGGCTCGAGGCGCAGGTGCCGCAGGATGTAGTCGCGCTGGTAGCCAAGGTCCTCCAGCAGGTCACCGGCGTGGTCGGGCAGTCCGCTGCGGTGTGAGAACAGGTCCGCGACCGTCACGTTCGTCGTCACGTACGGGTCCTTGAGTGCGAAGCCCGGATCATGGACGACTATCCGGTCGTTCCAGCCGACCACCTTGCGCCCTACGGCCCCGGAGACGACGGTGGACGACAGCGGCTTGGACAAGGACGCCAGCTGGAACACCGTTCCGGGATCGACCTTGCCGCTCTTCCCCAGCTCACGGACGCCGAAGCCCTTCGCGTACACGACCTTGCCCTGGTGGACGACGCCCACGGCGACCCCCGGCACCCCCGTCTTGCGCATCGCGTCCCCCACCAGGCCGTCGAGCCGGCCCACGGCGGTTCCCACCTGCGCCCGCGTCAACTGAGGTGGCGGTTGCTTCGGTGGCGTGGGGGCGAGCGACGCCTCGGCGGACGGACTGCTGGTGGCGGCGCCCGTGCCGGCGCACCCAGGCAACACGGCCCCGAGCACACCCAGGTACACCACCGCGGAACCCACCTGGGCCCGCTGGCACAGCGTTCTCCCGCGACTCCGATTCGCCATCGTCCAGATACCTCGCGCTCGAATGCCCTCAGGGGCACGCACGGCACCCGTTCCATACTCGCCTCAGCGGCGGACCATGGCACTCGGGAATCGCCTTCCCCTGTGCGGAGGGGCACCGCCGCCCCGGACGTGTCACCAGCGCAATCTCTGCGGACGCCTGATACGTACACGAGACGGCATATGTGGCAAACCGTATTAGGAGGTCACGTACTGTGCGTCTCTCAACAGCCACGATCATCCCCCTCGTGGCAGCCGGAGTGGCCTTCACGGGGGCGGCACCCGCTATGGCAGACCCGCAACCCAGCCCGGCTCCGCCCACTACCAGCACCATGCCGCAGCCCGGAACGGCTTCTGGATCCGACAACGGGGGGCGGGTCGGCCACGGCGATGACAACGCGGTCGGGTTCGGCGACGGCCGGCCAGGCCACGGGTCCGGTGACCGAAACCACAGCCATATCTTCCGGCTGCACCAGCACCACCGGTTCTGCTTCTTCGTGCACCGCCACGTGGTGATCCGGATTTTCCGGTTTGACGACCGTGTGGTGATCGTCAAGACGATCGTCCCCGGCCACCTTGTGTGCCTCAGCCCGTTCAGGGACTTCTGAGGAAGACTTCAGTGTGGGACTAAGGACCTGAGAGAGGTGCCGACTCGGTGACCGCGAACGCGAGACGGCTACCGAGTCGGCGTTGCGGCCAGGGCTGAAGGGTGGAACGCCGACCACGACGAATCGATGCCCTTGCGCTGGAGCTTATCGATTTGCGGCAAGCGGATCCTGATCAACCACGGACACAGCCACTCTCCGAAGACAGGGCCCCGTACAGCCGAGCCAGCCAACCCGTACCGCGCCCCGGCCACCGAACGAGATGGCCTTCGAGGGCGGCGCGGAGCCTCTCACCAGACCAGGCTGGTAGTCGGGTGAGCGTCGCACGGCCAGGACGACCCTTACCAGCCCGCTTTCGCTGAGCGGACGCGGAACGGGAGAGGAGATCACTCGTCCTCGACGTGGAGGGATCGTGGTTCGCGGGGATTCGCCGGACGGGTCGGTCAGCGGCACGCCGGGCGCGTGACGCGCGGGGTGAACCGCATAGTGAAGGCGGCTGTGAGGGAACCGGCGCCCATAGGAGAGGACCGCGCCACGTCGGGCGGACAGGCCATCCAGACCACGGCGGCGCTGGACGGCGACGGCACCGTCATCGCCCAGGCCCGCCACCTGGCCGCCGATTTCCTCACCCGCGTCCAGGCAGACTGCCCGTCTCGCAGCGCGCCGTGGACCCCACCCAGCTGGTCGTCAGCGAGCTGGTTACCAACGCCCGCAAGTACGCCCCGCGGCCGGTGCTGCTGGACCTGCGGATCGCCGGCGACGTGGTCGAGGTCGCGGTGTGGGACTCCGACCCGGTACTGCCCATCGCCCGGGCCGCGGACGCCGGCCGGGTGGGCCGGCACGGCCTGGAGATCGTCATGGCCGTCTGCCAGAGCTTCGAAGCGCAACGCGAGCCGGTCGGCAAACGCATCGCCGCCCGCATCGCGCTGGCCGACGACCCCGGTGGTGCCGTCTTTGGACGTGGGCCCCTTGTAAAACGCCCCGGCTGAACACGCTCAGCCGGGGCGTACGGCGACGGCGGGGCGGGCCAGGGGGGTGGCACCATGCCGGGACCCCACCGGGGCAGGGTCCCCGAACTGCTGCCTGCCGGGACGCTTGCGCGCCTGCGGCGCCCCACCACGTGAGGAGGGCACCATTCATGTCACTCGCGAAGGTCAGACGCTCCGGTGGTAGGTCTTCAGACGGCCCCGCTCCTGCCGCCTCTGCTGCCCGCCCCCGACGGCACCACGGCGTACGTCCCGAGCACGGCCCCCTGATCGGGCTCGGCCTGCCCCACCCGCCGGCGCACCGGGTCACCGCGCCGCCCGGGACACTCCTGCTGCTGGTCACGGACGGCTTCATCGAGCGTCGCCGCGAGGACCTCCAGACGTCCCTTGAGTCCCTGGCCGAAGCGGCCGGCGAGGGCTCCGCCGATCCCGAGGAGACCTGCGCGCGCCTGTTCGACCGGCTGTCCCCCGACGGAAACGACGACGTGGCTCTCATGGCCGTACGCCTCAACCCCATCCCCACCGACTGACGGCGGCCCCCGCCACGGCCGACGAAAACAACCCGGACCGGTCGTCTCCGGCGTGAGCCCTTGCTGCGCCGACCGAGCCTGCGCCAGCAGATCTGCCCCGAGCCGAATCCCAGCTCCGGCGGCAGCAGTTTGCCAGCTGACATCGTTGCGGCAGGTACAAGATGCCCTGCAAGCACAGCCGGTCATCCACCGGCTTCGGGCACGGGAGCCTCTGCGGCCAGGGCGGCAGCAACGGCTCGATCCGCCCACAGTTCGTCATCCACGATCCACGGCCGATTCCTCATACCTCACGAACGGCGAAATCATCGTACTGGTCACGCTCGACCTGCACACCTCAACAAGATCGTGTTACGAGCTCTAAGGAGCTTGCGAGCGTCAGCGGGGGCCCCACATAACACCACCTACAAGATGTTCAAAATTAGGCGCGCAGGTTCAATCAGCGAGCCTTTTGTAAGCGCTGGCCACCGTCGGGCGAGTGGTGTCGAAGCTCCTCCGGAAATCGGCTTGCCATGTTTGTCACCAGAACCATCTGAGATATGATGTAGAATTATGGTGAATGCTAGCCGAGGCAGAGTCGTCTTCGCCGACACTGGTCGTCATCGGGTAGCGGCGTCGTCATGATCTGGGAAATATTGGTCCTGGGTTTTGTACTCAGTCTCGACAATTTCCGAGTATCGATCGCACTCGGCACGGTCCCATTCGGTTTGAAGCGCGCGGTGCAGGTCGCGCTGACCTTCGGACTGTGGGACGCGATTATGCCGCTGGTCGGACTGTTGATCGGTCACCAGATCGGGGAGTCCGTCGGGGACGTCGCCGATGTGGTGGGCGCGGCCGCGCTCGGCGGGTACGGTCTCTACCTCGTCATCTCGTCCCTCCGGAAACCCGAGCCGGACGAGTTGGATCAGCCGTGGGCGTTGTTCGGCATCCCGTTGACGCTGAGCCTGGACAACTTGCTCGCCGGGGCGAGCCTGGGGGTTCTTGGGCTCTCGCCGTGGTTCTCGGCCGCCGCCTTCGGCGTCATAACGGCGGTGTTGTCGCTGGTCGGGCTGCGGCTCGGGCGGGCCGCGGCGCGCCTCATCCGGATCCGCTCGGACCTGCTGAGCGGGGTCACCTTGATCATCGCCGCTGCGGCGCTGCCGTTGTGGTTCGGCGGCTGACCCGCTTCACCGTGAGGCAGGCCGGCCTGCAGGCAGGGGATCAGCGGAAGATCGCCGACCCACGAGTCAGGATGGCCGGCCTCCACCGACCGGGCGATCAGGTCGCGGCCGGGCGACAGGTGGCAGACCGGGTCGGTGCGGGCGGGGGACCAGCGGAAGACCGTCGTCCCGCGAGTCGGCGTTGGCGGCCTCTACCGCCCGGGCGATCAGGTCGTGGTCGCGCGAAAGGTAGCAGACCGGGTCGGTGCGGGCGGCGTCGCCGGTGAGCAGGAACGCCTGGCAGCGGCACCCGCCGAAGTCCACCTCCCGCCGGGGGCAGCTCCGGCAGGGCTCCGGCATCCAGTCGGTCCCGCGGAACGCCGTCATCACGGGGGCCTCGGCCCAGATCCGCTTCAGCTGGTCCTCCCGCACGCTGGCCCGCGGCAACGGCAGGGACTGGGCGGCCGGGCAGGGCAGGACGTCGCCGTTCGGCGTCACGGTCAGCTGCCGGGAGGCCCAGCCACCCATGCAGGGCTTCGGGTAGCGGCTGTAGTAGTCGGGGATGACGTAGATGATGTCCATGCGGTCCCGCAGCCGCTCGCCGGTGGCCCGTACGACGGCCTCAGCCGCCTCGAGCTGGGCCCGGCTCGGCAGCAGCGCGGCACGGTTTCGCCAGGCCCAGCCGTAGTACTGGGTGTTGGCCAGCTCCACCCGGTCCGCGCCCACCTCCTCGGCCAGAGCGAGCACGTCGGCGATGCGGTCGATGTTGTGCCGGTGCAGGACCACGTTCATGGTGAGCGGCCAGCCCAGCTCCTTGACCACAGCCATCGCCTCGATCTTGCGTCGGAAGGACGGGATCCCGGCGATCCGGTCGGACACGGTCGGTTCGTCGGCCTGGATGCTGATCTGCACGTGATCCAGGCCGGCGGCCCGCAGCCGCTCGGCCCTCGGACGCGAGAACCCGAGGGCGCTGGTAATGAGGTTGGTGTAGAGACCCAGGGCATGGGCGTGCGTCACGAGCTCCGCCAGGTCGCGCCGCAGCAGCGGTTCCCCGCCGGACAGGTGGCACTGCAGAACTCCCATGTCCTCGGCCTCGGTCAGCACCCGCAGCCACTCGTCGGTGGTCAGCTCGTCCTGGTAGTCGGCCAGGTTCAGCGGGTTGGAGCAGTACGGGCAGGCCAGCGGGCAGCGATAGGTGAGCTCGGCGAGCAGCCCGAGCGGGCTATCCATCGCTGAGCTCCACCCAGCGCCGGACAATGAGCCGGGTCAAGAACTGCCGCACCTCGTCCTCAGGGACGGTCTGGTAGCGGGCGCCCAGTTCGGTCATGATCTCGGCCACGGTGTGCCGCCCGTCGCACAGCTCGAGGATGGCCGCGCCGCTGCCGTTCAGAACCACTACCGTCTCGGGGTGCAGCAGGACCTTACGCTGCCTGGTCCGGCAGAAGGTCAGCCGGACATGGCCCGCCAACCGGGGCCGCTCCGAGCCGGACACCCCGACGCCGGGCCGGGTCCTGGTAGGGGTCTGAGTCGTTCCGGTAGGGGTCGGGTCCATGGTGATCACTCCGGGTAGGCCTGGTCGATGGCGTCCATCAGGCTCCACAGGACGTCGCACTTGAATGACAGCGCGTCGACGGCGCGCGCCTGGGACTCGGCGGAGAGGCAGTGCGCGGTGACCACCTCGAGGGCGTGTTCGCAGTCGCGGGGGGCCTGCTCCAGGCGGGTGCGGAAGTAGGCAAGGCCCTCGGGGTCGATCCACGGGTACCACCGCTCGAACGCGGCAAGCCTCGCCGCCATCAGGTCGGGTGCGAACAGCTCGGTGAGCGAGGACGCCACCGCCTCCACCCACGGGCGGGTCCGGGCGAAGTTCACGTAGGCGTCGACGGCGAACCGCACCCCGGGTACCAGGTGCCGGTGGTCGCGGACCTCCTCACGGGTCAGCCCCGCTGCCTCGCCGAGGCACAGCCATGCTTCGATGCCGCCCTCGCCGACGGCGGTGCCGTCGTGGTCGACGATCCGTCGGATCCAGCGGCGGCGGACCTCGAGGTCGAGGCAATTCGAAAGGATCGCGGCGTCCTTGCGGGGGATGTTCTCCTGGTAGTAGAAGCGGTTGGCCACCCAGCCTCGGATCTGTCGGCGGCTCAGCCGGCCGGCGTTCATCCTGACGTGGAACGGGTGCTGGTCGTGGTACCGCTGCGAGTGGGCCCGCAACGTCTCGACGAAGCCGTCGGCGTCGGTTCGCGTGGTTGTTGTCGTCACGGCTCTACACCTGGACCTCGAGGCCGTCCATGGCCACCTCTGTGCCGCTCTCCTCCAAGGTACGCCGCTCGGGCGCGTCCTCCAGGAGGATCGGGTTGGTGTTGTTCATGTGCACGAAGATTGTCCGCCTCACGCCCAGCGACGGGAGCTGCGCGAGACTGCCGTCCGGGCCATCGATGGGCAGGTGGCCCATCTCCCGGGACGTCTTCCGGGCCAGGCCGAGCCGTACGAGCTCGTCGTCGCGCCAGCAGGTCCCGTCGATCAGCAGGCATTCGCAGCCCTCGATCTCCACGCGCAGCGCCGGCGTCAGCGATTGCACTCCTGGCAGGTACACGAGCGTTCCCCTGCTGCGCTCGTCGGTCAGCCGGTAACCCACGACGCGGCCGTGGTCCACTCCGGCTCCGAATCGATCGCGTTTCGTGGTGGGCACGTCGAACGCCCGGCACGACAGCCCGTCCGCCAGGGCGAGATCGGTGCCGGGATGTACTGCCCGCCACTCGACTGGGCAGTAGCGCTCGAGCGTGCGCAGAATCCCCGAGCCGTCAGACAGGGTCTTGCGCACCGTCGCCGTGGCGTAAAGCCGCAGGGCGCGGGCCTCGCGCAACAGGAGCAGGCCCAGCGTGTGGTCAAGCTCGGCGTCGGTGAGCAGCACCGCCTCCAGCGGCGTAGTCCGGTCGTCGTGCGGGTGCAGGCCGGGGAAGGCCTCGATCTGGGTGCGGAGGTCGGGCGAGGCGTTGATGAGGAACCACCGGCGGCGGTCGGCGCTGACGGCGACCGACGACTGGGTGCGCGCGAGGCCGGCCCGGGAGCGCACCGCGGCGCACACCGGGCAGCCGCAGTTCCACTGCGGAGAGCCGCCCCCCGCAGCCGACCCGAGCACTCGCAGCAACACGCCGGCACTCCGTTCATCGAGGATCCGGGTCCGTCGTCGGCCCGGCCGTCCGTCGTTGTCCCGAGCCGTCGGGCGGCGCCGGACCAGGTCCGGCGCCGCCCCACATCCGCTAGTCCTCCAACTGAGCGAGGTACATGGTCACCTCGGCCGCCACTGAGATCTCGTCGAACTCGGGCGTCTCCCACACAGCGAGCTGAGACTCCATGGATTCACCTCCTCTCAATGCGGCAGGCTCCGATCACGCGCTACGACGGTTCCGGGAGGGCGAAGACGATCAGGGCGCTTCCGTGCCCCGCGCCTAGCATGCCGGGGAGGAACCCCTCGGCCCATCCGCCCCAACCGACCGGCACGGCCACGTACTGCCTGCCGTCGACCACGTAGGTGGTCGGGCTGCTGTGGTGGCCGCTTCCACACTGGAACTGCCACAGCAGCTCCCCGGTGCGGGCGTCGAGCGCGTTGAACTCCCCGGAGGCCTCACCGGCGAACACCAGGTCACCGCCGGTGGCCAGCACCGAGGCGCACATCGGGAGTTCGTTGCGCCAGCGCCACTTCTCCTCGCCGCCTGCGTCGAACGCGCTGATGGAACCGGCCATGTCCTCGATGTCCACCTGAACGCCCGCGCCCCAGTACGGGATGCTCTCCTTGAACTCTCGGCGCCGCCGGGTGGCCGTGGCGCCGGTGTCCTGGACCGGGACGTAGAAGAGTTCGGTCTTCGGGCTGTATGCCGCATGGGTCCATTCCTTGGCGCCGGCCGGACCCGGGTAGAAGTGGACCGGTTCTCCTTCCTTCTCCGGGTACACCTTGGCCGTCACCTTGCCGTCCCTCGTGATCGCGCCCCACGTGATCCGGTCCACGAAGGGGGTGATCTGGACCCTCGCGCCGTCCGTGCGATCAAGAACGAAGAAGTAGCCGTTCTTGTCGAAGTGCCCGAGCAGTTTGCGCCCGTCCTGCTCGAACAGGATGCACTCGGCGATGCTGTCGTAGTCCCACAAGTCGTGCGGTGTGCACTGGTAGTGCCAGCGAATCTGACCACTGTCCACGTCGACGGCGATGATGCTGTCGGTGAAGAGGTTGTCGCCCTCGCGGACGCCTCCGTCGAAGTCGGGCGCCGGGTTGCCGGTGCCGACGTACAGCAGGTTCGTCTCCGGGTCGAAGGTGCCGGTGACCCAGCAGTTCGCCCCACCCCGTGCCCAGGCCTCGCCTTCGGCGGGCCAGGTGTCCGAGCCGGGCTCCCCGGGCTTGGGCACCGTGTAGCAGCGCCACTGGTGCTCGCCGGTTTCGAGGTCGAACGCGTCGAGGTGGCCGCGTACGCCGAACTCGCCGCCGGAACTCCCGACGATGACCATATTCTTCACGACCAGCGGGGCGACCGTGGCGCTCTCTCCGGCCCGGACGTCTCCGTAGGTTTTGTCCCAGACCCGCTTGCCGGTGGTGGCGTCGAGCGCGAGCACGCGAGCATTCGCCGTGACGAAGAAGATCTTCCCCTGTGCCACGGCGACTCCACGGTTCACGTTCCCGCAGCACAAGGACACGTCGAAGGGGACCGCATGCTTGTACCGCCAGATCTCCACACCCGTCTTCGCGTCAAGTGCCCAGACCCAGCCGTCCCAGCCGGAGAGGAACATGACCCCGTCGACGACGATCGGGGCGGCCTCGAACGAGTAGGTCGACGCGCCCGCGATCAGGCCGGTCGTGCCGGCCTGGAAGACCCATGCGGGGACCATGCGCTTGATGTTCTCCGTGTTGATCTGATCCAGCGGGCTGTACCTCTGCCCGTTGTAGGCGCCGTAGTAGGTGAGCCAGTTCTGGGGTTCCTCGCGGGCATTGAGGAGGCGCTCGTAGTCGACGCCGGCCACGACCGGCGGAGCGACCTCACCGCCCGCGACCTTGCCGCTCAGGGCTCCCTGATCGACAGCCTCACCCGCGTCGACGTAGTCGGCGTAGTCGACGGTCATTTCCTCCACCTCCTACTTCTTCCTACGGCCGCGGCTGTTCGGGACGGTCGAGGCGAGCCTCCGGCGGAGCGTCCCCTAGAACCACGATGCACCCGGTCAGCCCCCGGCCCTCGTCATTGCCCGTGGGCGAGCTGAACCAGTAGTAGCCCGGACCGTCCAGGTTGAGGTGCGCGTGTCCGTGTGAATGGTTCACCAACCAGATGAACTTCCTGTCGCCATTGCTCGGCAGGAGCGCGCAGTGTGTGTTCCCGTCGTCATTGACGAGCTCGAGCTCGATATCGCCTCCGCGGGGCATGACCAGAATAGAGGGATCCCAGGTCAGCTCATCCGGGTTGATGCGAATCGTGGCCTCCATGTGGCCATCCGATGCCTCGGTGGCCTGCCCAATGCTTCCGGTTCCCAGCACTTGACCCAGTGCTGCTTTGTTCTGTCCGGCCAACCCGATCTTGTCCAGCAGGTCGGCACGCTCCTGCGCGGTCGTCATCGGGGCCTCACCGTCCTCATCCCGAATCTCCGAATTAGCTTCGGAATTACTTTCATTACGTCGCCCGATGCCCGGTTGCAATCCGCAGCCAACGAGCGCGCTACGCCGGATGAATTACGTCGAAAAGGGTGAGAAAAATCTGTGGTTAAGAACCACGCTACGCCGGATGAATCACACCGACAAGGCTCAGAGCTGGCTCGGACCGGCTCACGCCATTCATCCGCGACCAGCTACCGTTCGTACCCGGTTTACCACCGTTGGGAGGACCCCGAGAGGATCAAGTGAGGTCGTACCGATCGAGGTTCATAACCTTGGCCCATGCGGCGACGAAGTCCCGCACGAACTTCTCCTGTGCGTCGTCGCTCGCGTGGACCTCCGCGACGGCACGCAGCTCGGAGTTCGAGCCGAAGACGAGGTCGACGCGGCTACCGATCCACTTGATCTCGCCGGTGGCGCGGTCGCGCCCCTCGAAGGTTTCCGCGGTCGCGGATGTCGGCTTCCATTCCGTGCCCATGTCGAGCAGATTCACGAAGAAGTCGTTGGTCAGCGAACCGGGCGCCGAGGTGAAGACGCCCAGCGCCGACTGCCGGTAGTTGGCGCCCAGCACTCGCAGGCCACCCACGAGGACGGTCATCTCGGGCGCACTCAGGTTCAGCAGGTTCGCGCGGTCGACCAGCAGGTGCTCCGACGGCAGCCGGTTTCCCTTGCCGCGGTAATTGCGGAACCCGTCCGCGGTCGGCTCGAGCGCGGCGAAGGACTCCGCATCGGTCCACTCCTGCGTGGCGTCCGTGCGTCCCGGACTGAAGGGGACCTGGACGTCGTGGCCGGCGGTCTTGGCGGCCTGCTCCACGGCGGCGGCTCCGCCGAGCACGATGAGGTCGGCCAGCGAGATCCTCTTGTCGCCGCTCCCGGAGCTGTTGAAGCACTCCTGGATCCCCTCCAGGGTGCGCAGCACCCGTGCCAGCGTGTCGGGCTCGTTGACGTCCCAGCCCCGCTGCGGCTCGAGGCGGATGCGCGCGCCGTTCGCCCCGCCACGCTTGTCGCTGACGCGGAACGTTGAAGCCGACGCCCACGCGGTCGAGACGAGCTGGGAGACGGACAGCCCGGAGGCGAGGACCTGGCTCTTGAGCGCGGCGATGTCGGCCGTCCCGACGAGCTCGTGGTCCACGGCGGGGACCGGGTCCTGCCAGTGCAGCATCTCCCGGGGGACCAGCGGTCCGAGGTAGCGCTGGATCGGGCCCATGTCGAGGTGCGTCAGCTTGAACCAGACCCGGGCGAACGCATCCCCGAGCTGGTCAGGGTTCTCCAGGAATCGTCGCGAGATCGACTCGTAGACCGGGTCCAACCGCAGCGCGAGGTCCGTCGTCAGAATCGTCGGGGCGTGTGTCGCAGATGGGTCGTGGGCGTCCGGCACGGTACCGGCCCCGCCGTCGTCGCTCGGGGTCCACTGCCACAGGCCGGCGGGGCTCAGCTCCAGGTCCCATTCATAGCCGAACAGGGTCTCGAAGAAGCTGTTGTCCCATCTCGTCGGAGTGGGTGTCCACGTACCCTCGAGCCCGCTGGTGATGGCGTCCGTGCGCTTTCCGGTGCCGTAGCTGCTCTTCCAGCCCAGGCCCTGCTCCTCGAGGGGGGCGCCCTCGGGTTCGGGGCCGAGGTGGGCCTCCGGGTCGGCCGCGCCGTGGGTCTTGCCGAACGTGTGGCCGCCCGCGATCAGCGCGACGGTCTCCTCGTCGTTCATCCCCATGCGCCGGAACGTCTCGCGGATGTCCCGGGCCGCGGTGAGCGGGTCCGGGACGGTGTTCGGTCCCTCCGGGTTGACGTAGATGAGGCCCATCTGGACAGCGGCCAGAGGGGTCTGTAGTTCTCGGACGCCGCCGTGGCGTTCGTCGCCGAGCCAGGCATGTTCGGGACCCCAGTAGATGTCCTCGTCGGACTCCCAGACGTCCGCCCGGCCACCGGCGAATCCGAAGGTCGTGAAGCCCATCGTCTCCAGGGCGCGGTTGCCTGCGAAGATCATCAGGTCGGCCCAGGAAATCTTGCGGCCGTACTTCTTCTTCACCGGCCAGAGCAGCCGGCGCGCCTTGTCGAGGTTGCGATTGTCCGGCCAGCTGTTTAGCGGCGCGAAACGCTGCATGCCAGCGCCCGCGCCGCCGCGGCCGTCGTCGATGCGGTACGTACCCGCGCTGTGCCACACCATCCGGATCATGAGCGGCCCGTAGTGGCCGAAGTCGGCCGGCCACCATTCCTGCGAAGTCGTCAGCACCTCGTCGACGTCCCGCGCCAGGGCGTCCAGGTCTAGCGTCCGGAACTCCGCGGCGTAGTCGAAGTCCTCGCCCATGGGGTCGGCCATGGCGGGATGTTTCCGAAGAATCGCCAGGTTGAGCTGGTTCGGCCACCAGTCGCGGTTGCTCGCGCCCGCGATCGAGTGACTGCGGTACCCGGCCGAGGCAGAGAGGCCGAGGCCGCCCGCACTTCCAGCGTTCGTCTCGCCGACAACGGCGTCCGGACTGTCAGACACGGAATATCCTTCCTGGCACCGAGGTCGTGCCGGGAACTCAGATGTCCAGCGCGCGACGCACGGCCGGCGCGTTCCGCCGGGAAACCGGCACCATCTCGTCCGCCCGGTCATCCATGATCAGAGACAGCTCACCCTTGAGCCCGCGCTCTATCTCCCGGATGCGGCTGAGGTTGACCACGTACCGGCGGTGCACCCGCATGAAGCCGAGATCCGCCAGCTCGCTGTCGAGCTTGTCCAGGCTCAAAGAGGCGGCTCGCAATCGCCCCTGATCGGTGGAGAGCCACACGTCGTTACCCTGCGATTCAGCGAAGAAGACCTCCGGCAGCCGCAGCAGCACCATCCGGTTGTCGCGCATCGCGACCAGCCGGCGCGGCTGCACCCGAGCGTGCGCGGCCGCTTCCGCCTGGGGCAACTGCGCCCCGTCGGAGACACCGAACAAGACCAGGTTGCCGATCAGGTGTCCGGATGAGAAGACGGGTCGGATACTGATCGATGTCGGCTCGTCGGCGAGGTGGGCGAAGATCTGCGTCGAGCCGACCCAGTCAGGATTGTGGGCTGCCTGCCTGGTGGCATACCGGGCGGCTGTGATCAATTCTGGTAGCCCGGGGTTCCATCGCAGCGTGGGGTCGACCGCCGGGGTGCATGCCGGGACGCCCAGGAGCACGCTTGCCATGTCGTCGGCGATCACCACCTTACCCGCGGCGTCCACGGCGGCGAGTGCCGCACCTGAGCGTGCCCTGGCCTGGGTGTAGG
This sequence comes from Streptomyces sp. NPDC058145, assembly GCF_042884245.1. Classification (NCBI taxonomy): domain Bacteria; kingdom Bacillati; phylum Actinomycetota; class Actinomycetes; order Kitasatosporales; family Streptomycetaceae; genus Streptomyces; species Streptomyces sp. NPDC058145. The sequence continues at coordinate 380,999 of NZ_JBHVUH010000010.1, forward strand.
CCGCGACCAACTCGGCACCACTGTCCCGGGCGCGCCTCTTCAGCGGGTGCTGGGTCCTGGTGACCACGTTCGCCAGCCAGCTTTCCGTGGACGCGGGAAGCCGGCTGCGCCAGCAGCAGATATTCAGGACCGCGATCGGTTCCCTGGTCACCACGTCGCGCACCGCCACGCCCGCGCAGACCCAGTTGTGGAACGCCTGGCACCAGTGCTCCGCGCCCCTGATCGGTACCGGGCCGTGTGCCTCGAGCGCCGTGCCCATGCCGTTCGTGCCGACCGCGCACTCCGACCAGCAGAACCAGGGCACCAGATTGGAGTCGCCGGCTCTGGCGAGCGTGGCCTGATCACCCCACTCGGCCAGGATCCGGCCAGTGGCATCGGTGACGGTGACGGCGCCACCGAGGTTGCCCACTTCATGTGCCACGGAGGCAGCACAAAAACCCAGCTCAGCGAATACGACATCGTGCTCGGGCGTATGGTCGAGCTCCGCGACAGCTACCGGAGCCTCTGTGAGGTGAGGATCGACCCGGTATTGCTCTCGGCAGCGATGCCAGGAGATCGCCACCAAGGGCCGGACACCCGGGACCTGATCCTCGCCCTGCACGAATCGTTCCCACGCCGCGAGCACGGTGCCGCCGTCCAGGTTCGCCGAGCTGGGCTCAAGCCGATGTACATCCCTCATGGTTCAGAACCACCCTTGGTCCCTCCCCAACGCCCGACGGCGTGCGCACTGTCCGCGCCGGTCGCCGCTCGTCGCGGCCGGGCCTGCAGCGGACTGGGCCCTGCCTCGCGCGTATTCATGCTCCGTCACTCGTTCCAGGCTGTGTCATAGCCCTGCACTCCCCACCCTAGGTACCGTCGTCGGTCTGCGCACGTCCCTGTCCCGGCCCGCGTGCGCGAAACGTCGCTTCCGGACCGGCCGTGGACAACGCAGCCGCGGGCGAGGTGCGCGGCTCACGGCAGTCGGTCCACCCGGTAGATCGGTCCTGGGAGCCATTCCGCGGGCCCGCTGTCGGGGCATCGCACGAACTTCTCGCGGTAGGTCCGGGAGCATGCCTGACCGCTCCCGCGTGCGTGCGGTGTGCAGGGCCAGTGGGCCGGTCATGGTGGCCATGGGCAGCTGACCGGCTTCCTCGTTCAAGTCGACGTGGAGATCCGCGCTCAGGACAGGGCGCTCCCGCCCTGGACGCTGTGGTCATGAGGGCCGCCGGACGACACTCCAGTGACGTCGGCTGTCTTGTCGGCCGGTTCCAGGGCCGGCCCGAGCCATTCGCAGGCAGGACGGTGGCGTCGTTCTGAAGCCGGCCGTCGTGGTGATCGAGGACAGCTGGATGAGCCGGCGCAGAGTCTCGGCACCAGCAGACCGTCGGCGTGGTGGCGGATGAGGAAGTCGGTGAAGCGGGCCAGACCGAATTCAGGGCCGCCGGAGCGGCGGGCCTCTGGTGGTGCCGTCGGTGTACGGGACGATGCGGTCGCAGGGCTGCAGATGCTCCGTGCACACCCTGGTGGGCAGGCCGAGGTCGGTGCCCATGGGATGGGCCGGAGGGCAGGCCGGCTGCGTGGTCCAGCGGCTGTCGCGGATCACGATCGGCGGATGGTGGCCCCGGTTGACGCATTGCAGGATGCCGGTGCGGGTGTCGAGGGTGGCCAGAATGCTGGTGACGAAGCGCCTGTGGCCGTACTGCTCGATGACGGCGGTTTCCACAGCTTCGCCTTGCCGACGAGGTCGACGCCCTCGCTGCGGGCCTTGCGGCATGCGCCCATTGCCAGCCCACAGGACAGGCCTGCGGCGGTGCCGTGGCCCATCGCGTCGAAGATCGACAGATGGACGAGGGGCCCCTCGATGGCGTACTCGAAGACGTCGCCGCTGATCTGGTACGCCGGTTCCAGGGACGCGTAGATCACGACGCGCCCGTCCGCGTAGGTACGTGGGGGCAGCAGGTTCCACTGCATCTCCGCGGTGATGCTCATCGGCTGCGCCCGTACCAGCTTGGCCAGCGTGTCGCTGGTGCCCCGCTTGCTGACGACGATCAACGCGATGAGCCCGGCCAGTGCCTCTATGTCCCGGGCAGCGACGTCGTCCCGCTCGGCGGTCACCCGCAGCAGCCCCATGCGCTCGGTGCCGTCCAGCAGCGGCACCCACCACTCGGAGGCGGCCTCGCCCACCGGCGCCGCAGGCAGGATGTCGCTGTACTGCCGCCAGTAAGCAGCACCTCGGTGAGCCGTGCCGTGGCAGTCAGCCAAGCCCCGGGCTGTGGTGTCAGCCTTGGGCTGGGGGGACGCGCAGGAAGGAAGAACGCTTGGTGGTCGGGTTGAGGAGTGCGACTTTCAGGGGAGTGCGGGCGGCGGCCTGAATGCGGGCGAGCCAGGTCTGGCTGTGCACCAGGATCGTTAGCTCTGCCGACTCCACCACCTCCACTACGCCCCGCTCCAGCCCGCGATCTCCGCCCTCAGCGCCGACGCGCCCGAACCGACCGGCCAACTCGTCGGCGGACTCGTCCAAGCCGCCATGACCGCCGTCGAACACGGCGCCGACCCCCACACCGTCGCCGACCGCGTCCTCAGCCTCACCCACCGGGGCCTGACCCCCGCGGTCTCCGACTGAATCGCCCCCGGGCACATCGGCCGACACATTGCCCGCCTTCTGGAACCCCATCGACCCAGGACGCCTTGACGAACCCGGGGCGGCTACCGCGCGAACCACCCACCACCTTCCCGACATGATCGCCCAGCCGGGCTCGCGGAGCCAGAGGATCAGGGTTGCCAGGACGACTCCGGCGCGGTAACGGTCGGCGAGTTCGCCGAAGCGGGTGGCGATCGCTCGGAACTGCTTGAGGCGGGCGAAGCACCGTTCGACCACGTTGCGATCGCGGTAGATCCCCTTGTCGAAAGCGGGCGGTCGGCCGCCGAGGCCCCCCGGCGTCGGCGGTTGGCCGCTTGGTCGCGGCGTTCGGAGATCGTGGTGGCGAAACCCCGGCGCCGGGGCAGGTGGCGGATCGCCCCGCTCGAGTGGGCCATGTCGCCCAGCACGCGCTCCTCGGCACGGTCATCGCTTACGGAGTTTGCTGCGCCCGCCAGGCACAGAACCGAGACGGCACGTCCCCTCACAAGTAGGCAAACGCTGCCTGACATGGCATCAGCGATGGCTACTACTCGATATAGGCGGCCAGGTTGGAAAGGGAAGAGGCGAGCCCTGCGGCGTGGTCCTCGGCGGAAATGCCGTCCGGGACGTTCTCGGCGACCATGTCGACGCGCGTCCCGGCTCCGACAGCGGTGACCTCCCAGGTCATGGTCATTGTGCCGGCGTAGGCAGGATCATCGGAGACGAAATCCACCGCCTGCTGGACCCGCACGCCGGGGACGATGTCGACGAAGCGAGCTTCAACGATGTCGGAATCCACGGTCGCCTTGCCGGGTGCGCCTGACGCGTCGGAATAGGTCAGCACCAATCGGTACGACCCATCCGGCCGGGCATCGAATCGCTCGAACCTGCCAGTCATCCCGGCTGGCGGCAGCCATGCCATGAGCGCCTCGCGATCGACGAGGGCTGCCCAGACGCGATCTGGTGGCGCAGCGATCACCCTCGACGCACTGTCCATACGTGGCATGGCGCGACCTTAGCGCCCTCACGTGTCCGTACAAGAGGCTTCGCCGTGATCAGCCAGTTTGATAGTGGATCAAATCCGGCAGGATCGCAGAACTCACCGGAGCCGTCAGCCGGAACTCGATCAGCCGGGCTGGACAGCCCTTGGCGACCAGCTGCGCGAGAGCGGTCAATCGGTGGTTGCCGTCGAGCACCAGGGAACGGTCCGGATCCAGCGCATATGTCGCGAGGATCAGCGAGACGCCCCGGCCGTCGAGTTGGGTCGCGTACTGGTCCCTCAATGCCCCGATCCGCGACCGCCGATCGCCCTGCAGGAAGGACAGGTCCGTCACAAGTTCTGTGTGCCGGATGGGTACCGCGTCCCGATGGTCGTATTCGACCTCCCCGGACCTGGATGCGTCTCGATACCAGGGGGCGTGATATCCCTCCAGAGCCGCCAGCCCGTAAGGCGCGAGGTCGGTGGAAATCATGGACAGCCGGACGGTTCCATTGTCCCGACGGGCCATCTCCGACAACGCTTGCCAGTCGAGGGTGGTGCGGATACGGTCCGCTCCCTCGGTGAAATGGGCGTGAAACACCTCGAATGGCACCGGAGCGGTCCCGATCCGCAAGAGCCTCTGTGTCGTCGTGTCGATTCCGTCGGCCCAGTGAGCAGCCACGATCTTCGATCTCCTTGCATGGAACATGGCAGTCTCCCGCAGTGTCCCGACCACCGTGGCGAAATTGGACCAGTCGTCGTGCGTCCACTGCGCATGGGAACGAAGGGAGGAGCCAAGTCCGTCAGTGATCGTCTCCAGCACCCGCGATACCGTCCGCAGATACTCTTCCTGCATCGGTCGCCGGGCGAGAGGCACCAGTGACAGGCCTGCTCTGCAGTCGTACAACGCCCTATAGGTGAGCTCTGGGGCGCCGGCTTCGCGCAACTGCGACACCGAGAAGGTCAGGTATGCGACCTTCTCCGTCAGTTCGAGATCGGCGAGTGCCTCTTGGATGTTCCCCTGCCGCCGGGCAAGCAGCATGCCGACGATCATCGTGGTGACAGCTCCCAAGCCGAAGCTGGATGCCCAGTCCGACCAGTTCCAGGGCTCGCCGCGCCACCACAGGAACAGATCCATGGCCCCGGCAGCGACGGGGAGTACAGCCAGGGGCCAATAGTCCGTCCATAAAGACCGTGCTCTCGGCATCCTCGCTCCTCTCCGGCCGCAAGACCGCGGCCTCATACGAGGAAGACAGGCTGCGCCGTCGGGCGGTTGCACCACCTTTCCGTGTGCCCCTCCCGACTGGTCCACGTCCGTTCGCCGGTGACGGGCCGTCGGCAGACGATGTGGGCGTCACAGCGGGGTGGACCATTCGGTGAGCCGGGCCATCGCCTGGACGTATTCGTTCAGGCGACGCTCCGGGTTGGCTGCCATGGCCCGCCGGTACAGGCCGCCGGCCTCCAGGGCGCACGCCTGACCGGACTCGCCCTCAAGGCCGAGGACCTCATCGACGCCGACCGCTTCCCACAGCAGATCACCCTGGATGAGGCACGCAGCCGGTGCCGAGAAGCTACGTCGGGCGACCGTCCCGCCTCCAGATGCATGGGCATATGCCCTTGTCACTTGAAATGGTGCTTTAGGGGACTAATCACTCGATATATGGCATTGAGCTGGTAAAACTCGACTTGGATGAAGCAATTGCTGCCTCTCGAAGGGAAACGCTCGATGGCTCCTCTGTCGGCTCGTCGTGCACGGCACCTGGCTTGCGTCGGGGCGGCCCTCGCGGCTGCCGTCCTGCCTGTGGCGTCGGCTGCTCCCGCCAGCGCTACGACCCGGGAGGCACACGTCTCGTACATCCAGCGGGATGGTTGGGGGAACATCAAATACGACGTGCGCTTCAATGGCACCGTCCGGTCCGACGGCCCGACCCGGTACGTGATTCAGGGGGAGCTGGACGCCTACTGCCACGACAGCACGATCACCGGTCAGTCCATCACGCTGGGCTACGGGCCCTCGAAGAACGGCTGGCAGTACAAGAGCTACTGGTGCACCGACGCGCCTGTCAAGATCAACATTGAGGGCAACCGCTCCTCCGGCGACAGTGTCGATCTGATCGTCGGTGCTACCAGCGGCGTGTTCAACTCCTACAACTACGGCAGCAAGCAAACCTTCGACATCGGAACCGACTGACCCCCTGGCCATGCGGCGCGCCGGCAGCAGCCTACCGGCCATCTCATGAACCCGCAGAGGAGATTGGGACCGGTGACCGGTGCCCGGTGAATCAAGATTTAGGGTCGCCGGATGGCCGTGCACGCGCTGTGTCCTCGCAGGCGCCGGTGGTTGCGTAATCGGTGCACGGTCTCTGCCGGTGCCGTCAAGGACGGTGAAGACGGTGCCCGTCCTCAGCCGCAGACAAGCACGCACTCTGGACCCTCCACCGGCCGCTGGGGGAGCGGGGACCCGGCTCGGGCAGGATGGGTTCCCATGACGGGTGGGACAGACAAGCACGTAGAGCTGCTTCAGCGTGCCGGGCTGGAGGTCGTGGGGGACCGGCGGATCGAGCAGGTATTGCCGCCCCGATCCGCGTGGCGCCCGGTCATCTCGGGCGAAGCCAAGCCGACTGTGACGGTACGGGGAGAACTGCCCGGCCTGATCACCGCGTTGAACGAACAGTGGCACCGGCTCGCGGTCGGCAGCGGGATCATCGGCGAGGACGGCGTGTTCCTCATCGACGTCGCCGGCAACTGGACGGGTTGCGCGCCCCGGCGCTGGACGCGGGTGAAGCTCACCGATCGGTGGGACCTCGCCGGAGTCCTCGGGAAACGGCCCGGGCGTCCGGAATTCGTCACGGTCTCGACGGACGGCCGTGCCTTGCTCGGGGTCACCGCCGAAGAGGACGAGGTTTGGCTCGTCGCACTGGACCGCATCCCGGATTGGCAGGAGGTGACCGCGCGGGCGGCGGCCCGAGAGACTCCTGAGGAACGGGCAGCTGCCTGGGCCACGCTGCTTCACGGGCCGGCGCCTTCGGAAAGGCTGCGCGAGCTGTGGGCCCATGGACTGGCGCGCAACCCGGCCGTCCCCGAAGCCCTGCGCGCCGGCCTCCTGGGCCTGTCGCATTTCCTCCTGTGGCGCCCCCTGTCGGCAGAGGTGGTCGAGGCGGCCATGGCCCACCCCGACTGGAAGGTGCGGCAGCTGCTGGCCGAGGCCCAGCCGAACATCACACCCGAGCAGTGGTCCCGCCTGATCCTGGGCGAGCGGAACGAGCGGTACCGGTGGATCCTCACCCTGCTCGCGGCGGACCGGCGTGAGCAGCTCACCGGCACCGCCTGTACACAGCTCGCCGCGGACCCGTCCGCACGGATCCGCGAAGAGACCGCCCGCCTGCAGGGCCTGCCCGCGGACCTACTCATCGCCCTGGCCGGTGACGCCGATCCGTCCGTACGCGCCTCGGCCTGCCGAAGAGCCTGGCCCCATCTGGAGGGCCTGGCCCGGACGGCGCTTCTCGACGACCCCGACGGCAAGGTCCGCGTCAAGGCGCTGCTCCGTCACCACCAGGACCACCCGATGCCCCGCCCGGTCTTCGACTCGGGAGGACTCGGGAACGACGCGAACGACGCGGTGCGGACCTGCCGCCTGGAGCGCGACCTCGCCCAACACCTGGCCGAGCACGGCGATCCCGCACAGCGCCGTTTCCTCGCGGGCAACCCGCACCTGGACCCGGACCTGGTGGGCCTCCTCGCCCTGGACCCTGACGTATCCGTGCGCTTCGAGGTGTCCAATCGCCCCGATCTCACCGAGGATCAGCGGGCGGGCATCGACATCGACTTCGACCCCCACGTCCACTATCACCCGCTCGACTGGGTCATGGCACTGCACGAGGATCGTGATGCCATGCGCCGCCTGGCCGCTTCCTCCCATCCCCTCGTGCGCAGAAGCGTCGCCCGGGCCAGGCGCCTTCCACCGGACGTCGTGGAACGCCTGGCCCGCGACGAGGACCGTGTCGTCCAGCTCTTCCTCGCCGAATCCTGCGACGACGCCCCCGCCGACATGCTGCTGCGGGTGTGGCAGTGGTGGACCGGCAGCCTCAGCACCCCCGATCGCCCCCACGGCCATCCGAACTTCCCCCGCCGCGACCTGCTCCGCCACGCCGACGATCCGAACCCGAGAATGCGCCAACTGGCCTTGGACGACCCGGAATCGACAGCCGAACTCGTCGAACGATTCAGCCGGGACACCGACGAAGAAGTACGGCACCGGGCCGCGACCGACCCGCGGCTGACACCCGCGTCGGCCGTGCGGCTGCTCGACGACCCGCGCGCGCGTGCGCCATGCGGCCGCCAGACACTCCCGGCTGCCCGCACGGGTGGTGGTCCGGCTGCTGCGCGATCCCGACACCGCGGAAACCGCGGCCCAGCATTCGTCGCTGCCCGTCCCGGTCATGGAGCAGATGCTCCAGCGGATCCAGTCTCCCGCCGACACCGTCCCAGAGCCATGAGCCGGTCCGCCGATGGCATCCCCGCACGTTCACAAGGCGGGAGCCGCCGGCCCAGCGGACACGAGGGTTGTCGGCGAACCCGGCGAGAAGGCACCAGGAGCCTGCGCCGCCTCCCTCACCCTCCCGAACCGCAATGGCCACACTGCGGGCGTCAACACGCGAACCAAGCCGATCACGAGGCAGATGCACGGTCGAGCCAGGGGCCGTCCAGGGGCGTTTGCGGTGTGGGCGATCAGGCCCGTGCTGATGTGGGCGCCGTCGCCGATACCGTCGCGCCCTGGCAGCGCGCGGTCAGGCCGGAGTCCCGCCAGTACTTCGCGCAGGTGGACCACCTACGGCATCATCAGCGGCTGGGCTGTGGCGCGCCTTCGCCAGGATCCATGATTGGTGGAAGCACTACGCCGCACTCGTTCAGTGCGTCAGTGGGACGCAGTCACGCATGACTTTGCGCGCCAGTGCCTGTTTGGGAAGGCGGAGTGCGTCCTCGATGCGGTTCCGGTCGGGCTCGTCGAGCGTGATCGCCGCGCTGCGTCTCGGGGCATGGGCCAGTCGTGCCATGCGTGAACTGTCGGACGGGAAGCCGGCAGTGTCGACCAGGGTCCCGATGCCCACGGGTTCGGTGGCCTCTTCACGGCCCCGCTGTTCGCGCAGACTCTCGGCGTAGCGGGCGGCCTTGTCCCAGAGTTCCTCAGGTGCAGCTGTCGCGGAACGGCTTCCTACTAGCGTCCGGGTCTCGATGGTCAGGCGGTGTATTTCCATGCCGACCGCGCCCGCCAGGTGCCGGTCCTGCAAGGAGGCGATGGCTGCCTCGGTGGAAGCCGTACGAGCGGCCACGTCGTCCGCATCGAACGCGGCACGGCGTGTGACCGGCCGGGTGAGCCACATCAGCAGGCGGGCGGTCGTGGTGGCCGCCGCCCTCGGAATCCACATCAGATACTCACCCGTCCGGGTCCGGGCGTTGAAGCGCGCTGCGCCCCCTTCCACTTCGCCCGCGTGCCAGGCGTGAGCAGGGACACTCGACGTGATGTATGCGTTGTTTCTGGCGCGCATCGTCCGGGTCGCGGTGTTGAGAGATTCGAGTGCGGTACCGACGACCGCGCCGACTCGAGGATCGTGACCAGCGAGGTGCCCCAGCGCGTGGGCAACGGCGGCAATCGGCTGCTGGGTGGGGTGGGCGGCCCAGAGCGGGAGGCCGAGGACGAGGCACCGCTTGCGGCGTACACCGTAGTGGGTGACGGTCATGGAAAATTCCGGACCGAGCTGGACCGCGTCGAAGCGTCGCACCCCGGCTGCGTCCGCTATCCGGTCCAACAGATCGAACAGGATCGGTGCGTCCGCGTGCCGCAACGTGGGCAGTTCGGCATCCAGCCTGCCGGGACGCGGGCACAGCGGAAAAGCCAGGCCCAGCAATACCAAGCCCACCATTGGCTGAATGACCGTGCGGAACCCGAGCACGATCAACAGCACGCCGCCGATGAACAGTCCAGCCGTCACGAGATGGACCATGGCGGCGACGGTGTACGCGGCGAGAGTCGCACACCTGACCACGGCAGGGCTTTCGGGTGGAGTCTGTCGGACACGTTCCATGGAGCCCCCTTCGGCGATGAGCGCTCGGTGTCGCTCAGGCGTGTGTCGAGCTGACCAGTACGGTGGCCGACCAGCAAGCCGTCTGAGCAACATCTGAGCTCTGTCCCGAGCGATCGCGTGCCGCTCCCCGAGAGGGGACTCGAACAGGCCGCGTCAGCCGGCCAGTGAGGGGGAGGCGGGGACAGGCGACGCGCCCAGCAGCACCCGGCCGTACCGCCCCAGCTGGGCCCGCGATCGTGGCGACCAACCGACACTGCCTCTGCAGTCGAGGGGTGTGCTTTTGGACAGTACTGGCTGGTAGGGGCTGTGCGGTGGGTGGTTCCGGGCATGATCGCAGGTATGTCTCGTGAGAGTGATGCCAGCTGCCTGCTGTGGGAGGTTCAGCTGTACGAGCCGTTCAGCCGTGTGTGGATCTGCAAGGGCTACGGCCGTGCCGTCACCGACGTGGAACCGGCCGAGGTGGGCCGTGCGGTCCTGGCCTGCCAGCTCGCCCGCGGTCCGGCCCGTGGTGGGGAAACGTTTAGGGTCGTGGTCCGCACCGGCAGCGACAACCTTCTGATCGTCTCGGCGGACGAACTCCCCGCGCGGGGCTGGATGGCTGATCCTGCAATCTGCCGGCTGCTGCCCGCCTACCTCCGCGACGCCCTCGCCTGAGAGGTCGTTTTATCCCGGTGTTTTATCCCGTGATGCGGGCTTGTTCCGGTGATGTCGGGTCGCGCCAGGAGATGGTGTTCTCACCGGTGAGGCG